>NZ_JBXARL010000007.1:0-364205 GCF_058808215.1 Aminobacter sp. GW821-FHT11F06
GATGCGCACACACTTTCTTCTCCGCAATCTGCATCGCAGCGACGATCATCTTCTGGATCAATGAGTCCTGACCCTAGGCTCCTTCACTGGAGGTGTGGCATGACCAACGAGACCAACGCCGCTTCACAGCACAGGCTCGGCGCCCTGCTCATCGCCAGTTCGGCGGCCGTGTTCGGCCTTGCCGGCATCCTCACCAAGTCGATCGACGCCGATCCCCTGACCATCACCTGCTGGCGCGGGTTGGTGGGCGGCATACTGATCTCGGCCTATGTCTTGTGGCGGCGCCGCGACGGCGGTGGCGAAAGCCTCGAGCTCGGCTGGCAAGGCTGGGTGCTCGCCATATTGGGCACGTTTTCCAGCATCGCCTTCATCGCCGCGTTCAAGAACACCTATGTCGCCAATGTCGTTGTCATCTACGCCACAGTGCCGTTTGTCGTCGCCCTGCTCGCATGGCTGGTCGCCGGCGAGGTCTTCCGGCGCCAGACAGCGATTGCCGCCGCCATATGCCTGGTTGGCGTTGGGATCATGGTCTCGTCCGGGCTAGGCGGTGGCCATGCCTTCGGCGATGCGCTCGCCATGCTGATGACCCTCTCCTTCGCGCTTTATGCGGCACTTGTGCGCCGCTTCCGCAATGCACCGGTCGTCTGGGCCGGCGCCGTGTCGGCCTTTCTCGGCGTCATTCCTGCCTGGTTTGTCACCGATCCACTTGCCATAGCCACAGCCGACATTGCCCCGCTTGTAGCTTTCGGCTTCGCCTTCGCGCTCGCCGCCATCTTGTGGACCGAAGGTGCGCGCCGCATCCCTGCCGCCGAAGCAGGTCTTCTCGGCACGACCGAGGTGCCGTTCGGCATCTTCTTTGCCTGGCTGTTCCTGGCCGAGTTGCCGCCGGTCGCAAGCCTCGCTGGCGGCGCCATCGTGCTGGCCGCCGTGTTTGCGCACGCCTGGTACGACTGGGCCAGCGCCCGCCAAATTCCAGTTACCGCCACGCTGCGCGAAAAAGAAACATAAAAAGTCTGATCCTGCGGAACCAAATCCAAGGCACCGCGTTCTAGGCTCAGGACGGGTTGCCCCATCCCCCCATCCCCTCCACCCGTCCCTTTACCTTAAGCCGGTCGCAAGACCGGCTTTTTCCTGTCCCGGGGCCAAGGGGATGGCGGGATGACGATGCGCATTGACCTTGCGTCGTCATCGTCTAGTTTCAGTGCGCGCGGTGGGTGCTGCGTGCATTGGGAGGTGCGGCATGGTCCTGGCCAGTGCAATTGTGCTCGGCTTCGTCGCGGCATGGATGCTTGCCGCTGGTGTTTTGATGCATGGACGCGGCATCCGCTTCCGCCAGGCGCTGCTTTATCTGCCGCTCAAGCTGATCTACCGGGTGGACGATGCGGCCCTGCGCCAGGCGCGCGACGCCGATACGCCGGTGATCTACGTCATCTCGCACCAGTCGCGCATTGAGCCAGCGCTGATGCTGTCGCTGCTGCCCGAGCAGACGCTGCACATCCTCGACGAGGCATCCGCCCGCGCCCATTGGCTGGAGCCCTGGCGCGAGTTGGGCCGTACCATCGCCTTCAACGCCGAGCACGTCTTCGTCAGCCGCCGCCTGGTGCGCGTGCTGCGCGGCAAGGGCCGCCTCGCCGTCTACCTGCCCGACACCGTCGAGCCCGACGTCAAGTCGTTCAGGCTGTTTCGCGCCGTTGCCCGCATCGCCATGCAGGCCGACGCCCGGATCGTTCCGGTCTTCGTCAGCGGCGCCCGACATCTGCCCTTCTCGCTGACCCCGGCTGAACGCGCGCCGCGCCATTGGTTCCCGCGCCTCAGGATCGCAGCCCTTGCGCCGATGACCATGGCCGATCTGCTTCAGCGCGCCGGCTATTCGCAAACCACCACCGCCAACGCCTTGTTCGACCGCTTTGCCGAAGCGCGCCTTGCCGGCACCGATCTCGACCGGGGCGTGTTTTATTCGATGTGCGACGCCGCCAGCCGCTACGGCGCCTCGCGGCCCATCATCGAGGACGTCGTCAGCGGCGCCTTGAGCTACCGCAAGCTTTTGACCGGCGCGCGCGTGCTCGGCAAACGCTTCGAGGCCCTGTCCAGCCCCGGCGAAGCCGTCGGCATCCTGCTGCCCAATGCCAATGGCGTGGTGCTGGCCATGCTCGGCCTGATCTCGGCGGGACGCGTGGCAGCGATGATCAATTACACCGCTGGCAGCGCCAACGTCGCCTCGGCAGTGAAAACGGCCGCCATCAAGACAATCGTCTCCTCGCGCGCCTTCATCCAAAAGGCCGACCTCGGCGATGTCATCGCCGCCGCGGAACAGGCCGGCGCCGGGATGATCTGGCTGGAGGAGCTGCGCGACAGCGTCTCGACCGCCGAAAAGCTCGCGGCCGCGCTGCAATGGCGGCATGCGCTGTATCAGCAAGATGCGTCCAAACCGGCTGTCATCCTGTTCACCTCAGGGTCGGAAGGCACGCCCAAGGCGGTGGTGCTGTCACACCGCAACCTCGTCGCCAACGCCATGCAGGCCGAGGCGCGGATCACCATCTCGCCGGTCGACAAGCTGTTCAACGTGCTGCCGGTGTTCCACTCCTTTGGTCTCACCGGCGGCACCATCCTGCCGCTGCTCACCGGCGTACGGTTGTTCCTCTATCCCTCGCCGCTGCACTACAAGCTCATCCCTGACGTGGCGCGGAAAATCCGGCCAACGATCATGTTCGGCACCGACAGCTTCCTTTCCGCCTATGCGCGCACCGCCGAAGACGGCGATTTCTCCAGTCTGCGCTTCATCGTCGCCGGTGCCGAGCCGGTTCGGGCCGAAACGCGCCGCGTCTGGCGCGAGCGCTTCGGCGCCGAGATCATCGAGGGTTTTGGGCTGACGGAAGCCGCCCCCGTTGTCGCCGTCAACACGGCGACACACAGCCGCGACGGCACTGTCGGGCGTTTGCTGCCTGGTATGCGGATGCGGCTCGAAGAAATCGAAGGCGTGGCCGAAGGCGGGCAGCTCTGGCTATCGGGGCCCAACCTGATGATGGGCTACATGACCGCCGACCGTCCCGGCGAGCTGCAGCCGCTGGAAGGCTGGCACGACACCGGCGACATCGTTTCGGTTGACCGCGAGGGCTTCATCACCATTCGCGGCCGGGCCAAGCGCTTTGCCAAGATCGCCGGCGAAATGGTGTCGCTGGGTGCCGTCGAAATGCTGGTGCAGGCGCTGTGGCCGGAGGAACGCCATGCGGCGGTCGCCGTGCCCGACAAGCGCCGGGGCGAGCGCATCGTTTTGGTCACCACCGCCGGCAACGCTGATCCCGAGGCCTTGCGCCTCTACGGCAAGCAGGCCGGCGCCACGGAGCTGATGGTGCCGCACGACATCATCAAGGTCAGCGAGCTTCCGGTGCTCGGCTCGGGCAAGACAGATTATGTCGCCGCCCGCCGCATGGCGCTCGACCAGCTTGGATTGGCCGCTTAAGCTTCCGGCTTGGTATCGTCTGGCGTGGTTTCGGCGGCCGCTGCTTCGGCCGCCGCTAACGCCGCAGCACCTTCGATCTTGGCCCGGCGCGCATAAGCGCTGGCGCTCAGCGGCAAAAACAGCAGATAGCCGCCCACGGACGCCGTCAGCGTCTGCCAGGGATAGACGGTCAGAAGCAGCACGTAGAACACCGCAGCCAGCATCACCGGCAGCAGATATTCGCGCCGGACCCTGAGTGTCTTGCCGGAATAGATCGGCAGCCGGCTGACCAGCAGGAACGCGACCAGAATAGCAAAGGCGGTGCCGACATAGGCAACGGTGCGTGTCGGTTCGAGGCCGAGGAAACAGATGTACATCGGCGCCATCACCACCACGGCGCCTGCGGGTGCGGGCACGCCGACAAAATACTCCGCCTGCCAAGCCGGCCGGTCGAGGTCCTCATCAAGCACGTTGAAGCGGGCGAGCCTGAGGCCACAGGCAATGGCGAAAAGCAGCGCTGCGATCCAGCCAAGCGGGCCGGCACGGTCGAGCAGGAAAGCATAGAGCACGAGCCCGGGCGCCACGCCAAAATTGACGATGTCGGCGAGCGAATCCATCTGCGCGCCGAACTTCGACGTCGCCTTGAGCATCCGCGCCAGCCGCCCGTCGATACCGTCGAGGAAGGCAGCCAGCAGCACCATCACGACTGCCGATTCGAAGCGGCCTTCGAAGGCGAGGCGAATGCCTGACAAGCCGGCGCAGATCGCCAGAACGGTGATCAGATTGGGCAGCACCATGCGCAGCGGAATCTCGCGAATGCGCGGGCCGCCCTGGCCATGGGGTTCAAAGGGTTTGAAGGATGACACCAGCGTTGTCCTCAGGAGACCCGCACCAGCGGTGCGTGGCTGGTGCCGCCGAATTCGGCAAGCACGGTTTCACCCGCAACCGCGGTCTGGCCGACGGCGACGCGTGCAACAGCTGAAGTAGGCAGGAACACATCGACGCGCGAGCCGAAGCGGATCAGGCCGAAACGCTCGCCAACGCCGATATTGCCGCCGACATCGGCCCAGCAGACGATGCGCCGTGCGATGAGACCGGCGATCTGCACGGCAGCCACCTGGCCATTGGGGCTGTCGATGACAATGCCGTTGCGCTCGTTTTCCTGGCTCGCCTTGTCGAGTTCGGCATTGAGGAACTTGCCCGGACGATGCTCGATGCGCACGATCTTGCCGCGCACCGGCGCCCGGTTCACGTGGCAGGAAAAGACGTCCATGAACACCGAGATGCGGGTCATTTCGGCGGTGCCAAGGCCAAGCTCGCGCGGCGGCACGGCGGGACCGACTGCCGACACCACGCCATCGGCGGGACTTACCACCAGCTTGTCGTCGACAGGCGTCACGCGCTCGGGGTCACGGTAAAAATAGGCGCACCAGGCGGTGAGAATCGCCCCGACCCAGAACAGCGAAGTAGAGAAGAAGCCCAGCAGGACGGCGACCGCCGCAAATCCGGCAATGAAGGGGTACCCCTCGCGATGGACCGGAACGAAGGCGTTGCGGATCGTGTCGGCTATGCTCATGAAGGGGAGGCCGTTGCTGTTGAAGTCCCGGAGTGCTTACCGGAAACGACGCTAGGCCGCAACGCGGCATTGGCAGCGCCCACCGCTATCACCGGCAACGGGCGGCAGATGCCGCCCGCATGCGCGGATTACCCGGCGTCGGTGACCTCCGGGGTCCGGCGGCGCACAACGACGCCGAACTCGTCGGCCTCGCGCGCCTGGCGCAGCCGCTCCTCGGCCTCGGTGGCTTCGCGCTGGCGATCCCACATCGAGGCGTAGAGCCCGCCCTGCCCCAGAAGCTCACCATGGGTGCCGCGCTCGGCAATGCCGCCGTCGGCCAAAACGATGATCTCGTCGGCCGAAATGACCGTCGACAGCCTGTGGGCGATAACGATCGTGGTGCGGCCCTTGCTGACCAGGTCGAGCGCGCTCTGGATTTCCTGCTCGGTCTGGGTGTCGAGCGCCGATGTCGCCTCGTCCAGCATCAGGATCGGCGGCGCCTTGAGGATGGTGCGCGCGATCGCCACGCGCTGCTTCTCACCACCCGACAGTTTCAAGCCGCGCTCGCCGACCATCGACTTGTAGCCGTCCGGCATGCGCTCGATGAAGCTCGAAATCTGGGCCAGGTCGGCTGCCCGACGCACATCCTCTTCATCCGCGTTCATGCGGCCGTAGCGGATATTGTAGGCAATCGTGTCGTTGAACAGCACCGTATCCTGCGGCACCATGCCGATCTCCCCGCGCAGGCTCTCCTGGGTGACGTCGCGAATATCCTGGCCGTCGATCAGGATAGCGCCCTGCTGAATGTCGTAGAAGCGGAACAGCAGTCGCGAGATTGTCGACTTGCCGGCACCGGAAGGGCCAACGATCGCCACCGTCTTGCCGGCCGGCACCTCGAAGCTCACGCCCTTGAGTATCTGGCGGTTCGGGTCATAGGCGAAATGCACGTCGCGGAACTCGACGCGGCCGGAGCCGACAACGAGTGCCTGGGCGCCCGGTCTGTCGTTCACCTCCTGCGGCACGTCGAGCAGCTCGAACATCTTTTCGATGTCGGTCAGGCCCTGGCGGATTTCACGGTAGATCATGCCGATGAAGTTGAGCGGCACCGAAAGCTGCATCAGCATGGCGTTGACGAAGACGAAGTCGCCCACAGTCTGGGTGCCGGCCATCACCTCTTTTGCCGACATCCACATGACCACCGTCATGCCGAGACCGAAAATGACGCCCTGGCCGAAGTTGAGCCAGCCGAGCGAGGTCCAGGTCTTGGTCGCGGCCGACTCGTAGCGCGCCATCGAACGGTCGAAGCGCTCGGCTTCCATGCTCTCGTTGTTGAAGTATTTCACCGTCTCGAAATTGAGCAGCGAATCGATCGCCTTGGTGTTGGCGTCGGTGTCGGAATCGTTCATCTCGCGGCGGATGGCGATGCGCCAGTCGCTCGCCCGCACAGTGAACCAGACGTAGAGCCACACAGTGACGGCCACCACCGCCACATACTGCCAGCCATAAGCGAAGGCAAAGATGCCGGCCGTCAGCGCGAATTCCAAAATGGTCGGAGCGGTGTTGAGAATGGTGAAGCGGACAATCGTCTCGATGCCCTTGGTGCCACGCTCGATGATGCGCGACAGCCCACCCGTCCGGCGCTCGAGATGGAAACGCAACGACAGCTGGTGCATGTGCACGAAGGTACGATGGGCGAGCTGGCGCACCGCATATTGGCCAACGCTGGCAAACAGCGCGTCGCGCAGCTGGTTGAAGCCGAGCTGGACGATGCGCACGAAATTATAGGCGACCACCAGCATGACCGGAGCTGCCAGCAATGCCGGCAACGCCAGCGGCGTACGCTGGTCGCCGGCGAGCGCATCGGTCGCCCATTTGAAGAAATAAGGCCCAGCCACCAGCGTCAGCTTGGCGACGAACAGGAACACGGTTGCCCAAATCACGCGGGCCCTGAGGTCGGGCCTGTCTGCGGGCCACATATAGGGCCACAGGTTCTTGATCGTGCTGAGGGTCGAGCCGCGTTCGGCGGAGACGGTCTTGTTAGCCACTATGCTTGCCTTGATTAGATGTCCGCGCCTTCAACGGCGCAGCAGGATTCGACGAGCGCCGAGACGGATGCGGAAACGGCAGTCAGTGCCGCCTGGTCGATCTGATAGCGCGAGCGTTGCCGCTCCGGCGCGTAGCGGACCAGTCCGGCCTCGACGAGGATTTTCAGATGTTGCGAAACTGTCGACTGGGCGAGGTCGAGATGCGCGACCACTTCCTTGCAGCAGCACGACCTGCCGCCGCCGAGGCGCCGCAGGATTTCAAGCCGTGCGGGATGCGAGAGTGCCGCAAGCTTTTGCGCCACATCCGCAACGGATGGGGCGCGGCATGACGGTGCGGCGGCGGAGAATGATTTCATCGTTCATCGACGATAAACGATGAAATCTATCCGCGCAACCCGCCTTAACTGAAATGCGGTACCCGAAAAGCTACGGCTTGGGCGCGGGCATCGCCTGCTCGCCCATCGCGCCCATGTTGGCAGCCTCGCCCTCCTGGGACTTTTCCGGCACACGGAACACCTGGCCCGGCCAGATGCGGTCGGGATCGCTGATCTGGTCCTGATTGGCGAGATAGATGTTGGAATAGCGCACGCCCTGGCCATAGACGCGGCGCGAGATGCGCCACAAGGAATCGCCGCGGCGGATGATGACGGCACCATCGACCGATTCGAGTTTGGGCGCCGTCGCTTCGGGCATGGCCGGTGCCGAGGCAACTTCGGCTGGCTTTTCTTGCGACGCCGGAGCCTGAGCCGATGGCGCTGCGGGCACTTCGCCAGCCGTCGCTGCCGGGGCTTGGGGCTTTGCTGCGGCGTCAGCCGGTGCCGGCGCGACAGCCGCGACCGCTTCGCCCGGCTCGCGCTGGAACGGCACGGCCGCACGCGCCACGACCTTCACACCGTCCGGCTCAAGCGCGTCGGCGCGGATGATGTAGTCGCCGACTGGCAGTTCACGCTCGGCTTCGATCAGGAAGCGGCCTTCCGGCGTCGTCTGGGTTTCGCCGATCAGGATCTCGTTGGCATAGGCACGCACCTTGCGGCCCGCATCGGCAATACCAGCGATGAAGATCTTCTTGCCTTCGATCTCGACGGCTTCGACTGCGATCTTCACCTTCGATGCTGATGTGACAGGTTTTGCCGGCGCCGGCTGCGATGCGGTCTGTCCTTCGGGTGCCGCTGCCGGCGCGTTGGCCGGCTGTTCCGCGGCGGGCAGCTTCGTCGGTGCCTGGGCAGGCTTGGGGACGGTAATCAGCTCGGACGGTTTGCCCGGCTCTTCGACAAGCGCAAGCACCTGTCCGCCCGGCTCCGAAGGCACGGAAACCACGGCGGTTTCGGTCGACGTCGCCACGACATTGTCAGGTGCCGTCGCGCGCAGCACGATCTGGTAATCGCCCGGCTTGAGCGGCTGGTCGAGCACGACGGCGAAATCGCCGTCGACGCCTGCGACCGCGGCCCCGATGACCTTCGACCCCGTGACTATCTCGACCTTGGCATTGCCTGCCGCCTTGCCGGCAACCACCAGTGCACCATTGTCTTCGACGCGCACGACATCGAAGGACGGCGCCACCACAACGGGTGCCAGCGCTGCGGGGGCTTGCCCCTCGGCTGCCGGCTTCGCCGTCCCCGGAATCTTGTCCGCCTTCGGCGCGGCTGTTGTAGGTGCCGGCAAGCTCGCCACCACGGCGGGCGGCGCCAGATAGGGATCAAGCGCACCAGACACATATGCAACGGTCACAGCAGCGGCCGAGCCGCCTGCTGCGAGAAGGAAGATTTTCAACGGATTAATTGCCATATATCCCTGCCCCTAGCCCTCAGATGGGTCTACCTTGTTTTGCCGGCAGCGACAAGAAAAAGCCCTGTCCGGGCTTGACCCGGTCTGTGGAGGCAATACCCAATCATATCATGAACACGATTCGATCCATCTGCGTCTATTGCGGCTCCTCGCCGGGCCACGATGAAGTCTACATCAAGGCCGGCCATCTGCTCGGCCACTCGATCGCCAAGGCGGGCCTCAGGCTCATCTATGGCGGCGGCACCAAGGGCATCATGGGCGCGGTCGCCGATGGCGCGCAGCGCGCCGGCGGCAAGGTCACCGGCATCATACCGCGTTTCCTGATGAACAAGGAAGCGACCGAAACCGCCCTCACCCGGCTCGACGAACTGGTCATCACCGATAACATGCACGAGCGCAAGCACATGATGTTCGAGAAATCGGACGCTTTCGTTGCGTTGCCTGGTGGCATCGGCACTGTCGAGGAGATCGTCGAGATCATGACCTGGGCGCAGCTCGGCCATCACCTCAAGCCGATCGTCTTCGTCAACGTCAAGGGTTTCTGGGACCCGATGCTGGCCCTGCTCGATCACATGAAGGCCGAAGGCTTCGTGCATACCTCGCATCTGGTCCAGCCGATGGTGGTCGACGAACCGGAAGCCGTGGTCCCCGCGATCCTGGTCGCGGCAGGCTCCGACTCCACCCCTACCGAAGGCGTTCAGTCGCTCATCGACAAGATGTGAGAACGGCCGCTCAGACCTATCTACGCACGCAGATCGGCAGTGATGACGCCCGAGGCCAAAATCTCGTCTTCATGCGGCGGATCGCGCCAGGTCTCCGCCAACGCCGCATTGTACCAATCGTGCATGGCCGCAGTTTTGAGCATGGTGGCGATGTAGGCGCCTGAGCCTCCGCCGAAATCGAGCGCGTAGGTCTGTGCCCGGAAGACGACCGGGGCGAAGAACGCATCCACCGCCGTGAATGTGTCGCCCGCCAGGAACGGGCCGCCGAAGCGCTCGAGCCCCTGGTTCCACAGCGCACCAATGCGCGCGATGTCTTTTTCCAGCCCCGCCGAACGCTCCTTGAGGCTGACACGCACGCCGCAGCTCATGCCGCAGACATTGCGCAACGTTTGAAATCCGGAGTGCATCTCGGCTGCGGCTGAACGCGCCCATGCCCTAGCTGCGGGATCGTGCGGCCAGACGCTCTCATGGCGCTCGGCCAGATATTCGACGATCGCCAGCGAGTCCCACACGGTCAGGTCGCCATCGATGAGGACCGGCACGCTGCTCGTCGGCGAAAACGAATGGAAATCCGGCTGGCCTGGCGGGTTTCCGAACTGCATCTGCCGCTCGGTGAAGGCAATGCCCTGCATGCGCATCAGCACCCAGGGCCTGAGCGACCAGGACGAATAGTTCTTGTTGGCGATATAGAGCTGGTACATCCGCTTTGACTTCCGCAATCAGCCGTTCTTCGAGCGTTCAGAGAACATCGACCACGTGTAGATCGCCAGCGCCACCCAGATCAAGGCGAACGCCACCGCGCGCTCGCTCGAGAACGGCTCGTGGAAGATGAAGATCGCAATGACGAAGATCATCGTCGGCGCGATGTATTGCATGATGCCGATTGTCGACATCCTGAGCAGCTTGGCGCCATTGGCAAACAGGATCAGCGGTACGGCGGTGACGACGCCGCAGCCGAGCATCAGCCAGACGTCGGTCATGCCGGTGGTGCCAAAATGGCCGGCGCCAGTCGCCTGGAGATAAAAGATATAGCCCAGCGCCGGCAGCCCGAGGATCAGCACTTCGAGGAAAAACCCCTGCGCCGGACCGATCGGCAGCGTCTTCTTGAACAGCGCGTAAAAGCCCCAGGACAGCGCCAGAACGATGGAAACCCACGGCAAACCGCCGCTTTCCCAGGTCAAAAGGGCGACCGCAATCGCCGCAAGCCCGATCGCCACCATCTGCGCGCGCGTCAGCTTTTCGCCCAGCACGATGGCGCCCAGGAACACGGAAAACAGTGGATTGATGTAGTAGCCGAGCGCGGTTTCGAGCGCGCGGTCATTGCCGATAGCCCAGACATAGACGCCCCAGTTGATGGTGATCAGGGTTGCCGTCAGCGTGCCCATCAAAAGCGTGCGCGGATTGCGCAGTGCCACCTTGATGTCGGAGGTGCGGCCGAGCCACCACAGCAACAAAGCCGCAATCGGAATCGACCAGGTGATGCGATGCGCAATCACCTCAGCGGCGGGAATATGGGCCACGGCCTTCATGTAGAAGGGCAAAAAGCCCCACATCAGATAGGCCGAAAGGGCAAACAGGAAGCCGCGGGAGGCTTCGTCCTTGGTGATCGCAGGCGTGTTGATGCTCATGGCGCGATCCTATGCGCCCGCTTGTCCGGACAGGCCATTTCAAAATACTGATGGTCCACCCGCTTTTCATTGATGGATCAATCAATAGGGCCAGCTTTCAGCGCCGGCCCTAACGCTCCAAGCCAGCTGCTATTCCGCCGCCACCAGCCCGGCCATCTCGCGGTTCTTCATCAGCTTGTAGATGATCGAATCCATCAACGCCTGGAACGAGGCGTCGATGATGTTGGTCGACACGCCGACCGTCCACCAGCGCGCGCCGGTGCTGTCATGCGATTCGATCAGCACGCGGGTTATCGCCTCGGTGCCGCCATTGAGGATACGCACCTTGTAGTCGACAAGTTCGAGGTCGCCGATCTCGTTCTGGAACTTGCCGAGATCCTTGCGCAGCGCGATGTCGAGCGCGTTTATCGGCCCGTCGCCCTCGGCCACCGACATCTTCTCCTCGCCATCAACCATAACCTTCACCACCGCTTCAGACACGGTCTTGAGATTGCCGTTGGCGTCGAAACGACGCTCGACAAGACAGCGGAACGAGGTCACGCGGAAGAACTCCGGCACCTCATGCAGCATGCTGCGCGCCAGAAGCTCGAAGCTGGCATCGGCCCCTTCATAGGCATAACCCTCGGCCTCGCGCTCCTTGACCACTGAAATCAGCGAATCGAGCCGACGGTCGTCCTTGGGCACGTCGATGCCGCGCCGCTTGAGCTCGGCGATGAAATTGGCCTTGCCGCCCTGGTCCGACACCATCACCTTGCGGCGATTGCCGACCAGCTCCGGCTGCACGTGCTCGTAGGTCTTGGGCTCCTTGGCGATGGCCGAGGCATGGATGCCGGCCTTGGTGGCGAAGGCCGATGCCCCGACATAAGGCGACTGCGCCTCGGGCGCGCGGTTGAGCAGTTCGTCAAACGCACGCGACAGCCTTGAGATGCCGGCCAGGGCATCAGCCGAAACGCCCGTCTCGAAACGCTCGGCGAAATGCGGCTTGAGCGCCAGCGTCGGCACGATGGTGATCAGATTGGCATTGCCGCAGCGTTCGCCGATGCCGTTGATCGTGCCTTGGACCTGGCGCACGCCGGCTTCGATGGCCGCGAGTGAATTGGCGACCGCCTGGCCGGTGTCGTCATGGGCATGGATGCCGAGATTGGCGCCCGGAATGCCCGAAGCGATCACCTTGGCGACGATCTCGCGCATCTCGGCCGGCTGTGTGCCGCCATTGGTGTCGCACAACACCACCCAGCGCGCGCCGGCAACATAGGCGGTGCGGGCGCAGGCCAGCGCATAGTCGGGATTGGCCTTGAAGCCGTCGAAGAAGTGCTCGCAATCGACCATCGGCTCCTTGCCGGCGGCGCGGGCCGCTTCGACCGAAGCCTGGATCGACTCGAGGTTTTCCTCGTTGGTCACGCCGAGCGCGACCCGGACATGATAATCCCAGCTCTTGGCGACGTAGCAGACGGCGTCCGACTTGGCCTGCAGCAGGGTGGCGAGGCCGGGGTCGTTGGAAGCCGACACCCCTGCCCGCTTGGTCATGCCGAAGGCGACGAATTTGGCCCGCTTGGTCCGCTTTTCGGCAAAGAACGCCGTGTCGGTCGGGTTGGCGCCGGGATAGCCGCCCTCGACATAATCAAGACCGAATTCGTCGAGCATGGCGGCGATCGCGATCTTGTCTTCGACCGAAAAGTCGATGCCCGGCGTCTGCTGGCCGTCGCGCAGTGTCGTGTCGAAAAGATAGATGCGTTCGCGTGCCATTGTCATTTCCCTGCGAACCTGTCTGTCGCCCTGACCAGCTGGTTCAATATGCCCGGCTCCGAGTAAGCATGTCCGGCGCCCTCGATGAGATGGAACTCGGCTTGCGGCCAGGCCTTGTGCAGCGCCCAGGCATATTTGGCCGGGCACGGCATGTCATAGCGCCCATGGACGATGACGCCGGGAATGTCGCGCAGCTTGTGGGCGTCACGGATCAGCTGGCCCTCGTCCATCCAGCCGGCATGGACGAAATAGTGGTTCTCGATGCGGGCAAAAGCCACGGCGAAGTCGTCCTCGCCGAATTTGCCGCTGGTATCGGGGTCAGGCAGCAGCGTGATCGTCTCGCCTTCCCACAGGCTCCAGGCAAGAGCGGCTTCGACCTGCGCCTTCCGGTCGTTACCTACGAGGCGCTTGCGGTAGGCGCCCATCATGTCGCCGCGTTCGGCCTCGGGGATCGGGGCGATAAAACGCTCCCATTTGTCGGGAAACATCTCGGAGACGCCGAACTGGTAATACCACTCAAGCTCGGCCCGGGTCAGCGTGTAGATGCCGCGCACCACGAGCTCGCTCACCTTGTCGGGATGCGTTTCGGCATAGGCCAGCGCCAGCGTCGAACCCCAGGAGCCACCGAACACCAGCCATTTGTCGTGGCCTGCCATCTCGCGCAGCCGCTCGATGTCGGCGACGAGATGCCAGGTCGTGTTGGCGTCGAGCGAGGCGTTGGGCACCGACTTGCCGCAACCACGCTGGTCGAACAGCATGATGTCGTAGAGCTTCGGGTCGAACAGGCGGCGATGCTTGGGTGAGGTCGCACCGCCTGGACCGCCATGCAGGAACACCGCAGGCTTGCCACCCCTGGTGCCCGAGCGCTCCCAATAGACCTGGTGGCCGTCGCCGACATCGAGCATGCCGCTGTCGAAGGGTTCGATCTCGGGATAAAGGCCGCGCAGTTCGGTGCTCATAGTTTCAGTCCGTGTTCCGGCCAGTTGGCCGTTTCTTGATCGGGATGCTGGAAGGAGATGATCTGCTCCTGCCGTTTATAGTAGTCGGGGTTGTCGTGGACCGGCTGGTCGAAGACCGTCTCGACCCAGGGCAGCCGGGCGCCATGGTTGATCTGGATCGTCGGCGCGAGATCGGAGCGGTCGTCGAACGAACCGATGGAGATTTCGAGCCCGTCCGGCTGGCGGTAGGTCATCGGCGTGCCGCAGCGCTGGCAGAAACCACGCGCGATGTTCACCGAGGACTGAAAGTAGCTCGGCTCCTCGCGAATCCATTCGACACCGTCTGTCGGAACACCGACAAAAGCGCCGAAAAATGAGCCGAATTGCTTCTGGCACATGCGGCAATGGCAAATGGAGGCGCGCCCAAGCGTGCCATGGATGCGAAAACGCACGGCGCCGCACTGGCAGCCGCCTGTTCTAACTGTCTCGGTCATGACCTTTTCTCCGGTGGCCATTGTTCAGTGTCGTGATCTGGGTGCTGGCGGTTCGACGGGGCGACCGCTGCGTACCAAGCCGTTTCGTCCGCCGACAGCTCAACTGTGTCGAGTTCGCCGAACCACGGCATCTTGGCGGCGAAACCGCACTGGAATGTCGGCGTGACGGAGCCCGGATCGTCGAGTGAGCCGAGCACCACATTGACCGTATCGCGTGCCACCACGTCGAACAGCAGTGGCGTGCCGCAGCTACGGCAGAAGCCCCGCCGCACGACGTCGGACGACTGGAACCAACCGACCTCGCCGCGCGTCACCACGAACTTCGCCTTAGGCGTGCGCGCCAGCGGCAGGAAATAGTTGCCGGAGGCTTTCTGGCACATGCGGCAATGGCAGATATGCGCGTTCTCCAGCGCCTGGTCGACGCGGTAACGTACGGCACCGCACTGGCAGCCGCCTGTCAAGGGCCCGTTCATTTGCGCTCCTGCGGTGGCCATTGATCGGTGTCGTGATCGGGATGCTGGTAAGAGACGATGTCGTTGACGAAGTCGGCAGCGTCCGGGTCGTCCTCCGTCGTGTAACCCGGCAACTCGTGGACATGGTCGACATAAGGCAGCTTGCCCTCGAGCCCCCACTGGACGGTCGGCGCGATCTCTTCCGGCTCGTCGAAGGCTGCGATCGCCAAGGCGACGCCGTCCGGCGCCTCATAGCTCAGCGGCGTGCCGCATTCGCCACAAAAGCCGCGATAGGCAAAATTCGAGGAACGGAATTTCTTCGGCTCGCCGCGCGTCCAGATCAGTTTCGCCTGCCGAACAGAGACTAGCGGCGCATAAAAATTGCCGAACGCCTTCTGGCACATGCGGCAATGACAGACCGAGGCATCGCCGAGCGCGCCTTCGATGTGAAAACGCACCGCGCCGCATTGGCAACCGCCGGTATAAACAGGCTTGTTGTCGAGGCTCATCATGGCATTCCCTTATGCCGGCGCATGGCATACCGCCTCGATGTTGTTGCCGTCGGGATCAAAGACGAAGGCGGCATAATAGTCGGGATGGTAGTGCGGGCGCGGGCCCGGCCCGCCATTGTCCTTGCCACCAGCTGCGATCGCCGCGGCGTAAAACGCATCGACCTCGGCGCGGCTGCGGGCGGTAAACGCATAGTGGCGCCCCGGACCGGCTTCCGCCTCATGCAGCCAGAACACCGGGCGCTCGCGGCCATAACCACCAACCTTGACGCCGCCGGTATATTCGCCCGGCACCATCATCAAAAGCTTCGCACCCAGCGGCGCGAATGCCTTGTCGTAGAAGGCCGTCGCCTTGTCGAAATCGGCAACCGAAATTCCAGTATGGTCGATCATTGCACGAACTCCTGCTTCATGCGCGTGGCTCCGACCGTTCCGCCTTGGCCGGCAGAGATGACGATATGCTGGCAGACATTGTCGATAGCGCGAAGAATGTCATCGTTCCAGAAGCGGAGGATGGTCCAGCCGAGATCCTGCAGCTTGGCGGTGCGTACCGCGTCTGCTTCCGCAACTTCGGCTGAGCCGTGCTGCGAACCGTCAATCTCCACAATCAGCTTGTGCGTTGGACAGGCAAAATCGACAATGTAGCCGGCGATCGGCATTTGCCGGCGAAACCCCAGTCCCATCAGGCGATGCGCTCTCAACTCATTCCAGAGTTTCAGCTCAGCATCGGTCATCTGCTTGCGCATCTTGCGCGCATTGCGACGGTTCGCCTGAACGACTGGGTAGTGGGTCATTGCCGTCCACCCCCCTCTGCCCTGCCGGGCATCTCCCCCTCAAGGGGGGAGATCATGCTGTGGCGGCGTTTCGCCTTGACTTGAAACGTTGGCGATTGGGCTGGTCGGCTGATGACGGCATGATCTCCCCCCTTGAGGGGGAGATGCCCGGCAGGGCAGAGGGGGGTGGGCAGCCCCGCACTTTCCACACCTTGCGCCGCCCTCATCACCGCTTGACCTCCCATGTCGTCACGCGCTCGCCACTCACCGGATCCTTGCCGTCCTTGAGTTGTACGCCCTGCGCCAACAGTTCATCGCGGATCCTATCGGCCTCGGCCCAGTTCTTGGCGGCGATGAAGGCCAGACGTTGCGCGATCACGTCGGCAACAGCAGCCTCGTCGACCTCGGCCGCCTCAAGCCCAAAGCCGAGAAACAGCAGTGCCGCTTTCAAACGCGCAGCCGCTTCGACATTCCCAGCCGCTTCGCTCGCCAGCTGCGAAAGTCCATGGAACGCCGTCGCCGTTGCCAGATCGTCGCTCAGCGCCGCAACCAGTGCTTCGGGCACGTGACCGTCCGCCGTGCCAGCTACGTCAGCCGCGCGCTTCCATTTGCGCAGCGTATTCTCGGCCTCTTCGAGCTTCCTCACCGAAAAGTCGATCGGCTCGCGGTAATGCGTCATCAGCATCGCCAGCCGCAGCACCTCGCCCGGCCATTTGCGTCCGCCGAACCGTTCCGTCTCCAGCAACTCCTGGATGGTGAAGAAGTTGCCCAGGCTCTTGGACATCTTCTGGCCCTCGACCTGCAGGAAGCCGTTGTGCATCCAGTAATTGGCCATGACCTCGGTGCCGTGGGCGCAGCGCGACTGGGCGATCTCGTTTTCATGATGGGGGAAGATCAGGTCGAGCCCGCCGCCATGGATATCGAAGACCTCGCCGAGATAGGCCGACGCCATGGCCGAGCACTCGATGTGCCAGCCAGGGCGGCCTCGCCCCCAGGGGCTTTCCCAGCCCGGCTCTTCGGCCGAGGACGCCTTCCACAAAACGAAATCGCCGGGGTTCTTCTTGTGGGCCTCGACCTCGACGCGGGCGCCGGCCTGCTGCTCGTCGAGATTGCGCTTCGACAATTGCCCGTAGTCGGCCATCGAGCCGGTGTCGAACAGCACTTCGCCTTCAGCTTCATAGGCATGGCCGCGTTCGATGAGACTGAGAATCAAGGTGATCATGTCGGCGCGGCCGTCGGCGCGTGGTTGCACGAACTCCGTCGCCCGCGGCTCGACTGTCGGTTCGAGGCAGCCGAGCGCCTTGACGTCGGCCTGGTACTGGTTCGCCGTCTTTTCGGTGACACGCCTGATCGCCTCGTTGAGCGGCAGATCGGGGAAGTCACGCAAGGCGCGCGCGTTGATCTTGTCGTCGAGGTCGGTGAGGTTGCGCACATAGGTGACGTGATCGGCGCCATAGAGGTGGCGCAGCAGGCGGAACAGCACGTCGAAGACGATCGCCGGGCGCGCATTGCCGATATGGGCGAAGTCGTAAACCGTCGGCCCGCAGACATACATCCGCACGTTTTGCGGATCGATCGGCACGAAGTCCTCCTTCGTGCGCGTCAGCGTATTGGTAAGGCGCAAGCCCTTGAACGCCCCGGACTTCATCGATGCTTCAGACATAGAACTCCCCTGGCCTGCTGGCCCGGGCGTTTGTCCTGTCTCGTGTGAAGATGAGGCGAAAACGTCCTGACCAGCGCGAACGCTAGCCAATAATGCAAATGCCGGAAATGGCGAAAGACGTTTTCATCACGGGCTTTATCGCCTCACCAACCTGTTGCCGTCAAGACGCATCGACATGAAACTTTACCGCCCGAACCGGAACGGAAGCAGTACTGAAACAATTTATTAAACATCCCGGCACCGTAATGAAACATCGCCCGGATAAAAGGCGCTGCATGCCACGAATTCGACCGAATCCGTAAGCAAATGCAGCCGCTCACAACAGAGCTGACTTTAGGGAAGAGACCAATGAAACGAAAACAAGCCGAAGCAGACCGAGCGCGTAGCCAGTACGCCGAACTCGCCAAGCACTACCGGGCCATCGGCCCCGCAGCAATTCTTGCCGCGCTGATCTGCGCGCCGAAGAAAGACAAGGCACAGCCCAAGCTTACCAAGGCAGCCTAGGCCCGGCTCACCAGGCTGAGACCGATCGCGGTCATCACCACGCCGATCAGAAGATCGAGCACGCGCCACGCGGCAGGCCGGGCAAAGACCGGCTCGAGAAGCCGGGCGCCATAGCCGAGCCCGAAGAACCAGACGAACGATGCAGTCGCAGCGCCCAGCCCATAGGCCAGGCGCGCCTGACCTTCATAGGCGGCCGACAGGCCGCCCAACAGCACCACCGTGTCGAGATAGACATGGGGGTTGAGGAAGGTGAAGGCGAGACAGGCGGCGACGGCCGGCCACAACCGCGTCTCCCCTGATTTGGCCGCTTGCAACACTTCGGGTTTCAGGGCGCGGCGGAAGGCGATCACCGCATAGGCGAACAAAAACAGGGCGCCACCCACCGTCACCGCCATGATCAGGTTCGGCGACCGCGAAATCAGCGTGCCGAGCCCGGCGACGCCGGCGGCGATCAGCAATGCGTCCGACAGCGCGCAGATCAGGCTCAAAATGAAGACGTGCTGGCGCAAAAGCCCCTGGCGCAGGATGAACGCGTTCTGCGCGCCGATCGCGATAATCAGCGAGGCACCAAGCAGAAAACCGGAGATGGCGGCGGAAAAAATCGGCTGTGTCACGCCGCTCTTCTAGCTCGACCTCAAAACAGTTTCATCTGGTCGTCGTCGCTGGACTTACGCTTTTCCACTTTTGGCTTTTCAGGTGCGGCCTCCGGCAGCGGCTCGACCCGGTCCTGGATCTCGGGGCCGACATTGGCGACCTTGTTGACCAGTTCCGACACCGGGATCTGCTCGAAGAAATCGGTCTGCGCCGGGCGCATCAGCTTGGCGACGTCGCGCGGCTCCTGGGTGCGGCAGTCGAGCCAGCGGGCGAAATCCTCAGGCTGGATCACCACGGGCATGCGGTCGTGGATGTGCAGGATGTCGGCGCTGGCGCCGGTGGTCAGGATGGCAGCGGTGTCCATCTCCGAACCGCCCGGTTCGCTCCAGGTCTCCATCAGCCCGGCCAGCGCCACCAGCCCGCCCTTGCGCGGCCTCAGCCAATAGGGCTGGCGGCGGTTGCCCGGCAGCTTTTTCCACTCGTAAAAGCCGGAAACCGGAATCAGCGCCCGCCGGTGGCGCATCGCCGTCTTGAACGAGGCCTTTTCGATCGCCGATTCGGAGCGCGCGTTGAACAAAAGCGGCATGTCGGCCGGGTTCTTCGCCCAGGCGGGAATGAGCCCCCAGCGCGCCAGCAGCGCCATGCGGTCGGGCAGGTTCGAGCCCGGCGGGCGCTGCGGCCCGGCCATCACCACGAGGATCGGCTGCGTCGGCGCCACATTGTAGCGCGGCGGAAAACTTTCGAGATCGCCCACGCCCATGAAGGCGGCCGTCTCGTCGGGCGATGCCAGAACCGCTATTCGTCCGCACATGAATTTTGGCCTTCCATGACATTCGAGCTGAAAGTGGCGATGGATCGCCACGATCGCAACCGCTAAAGCAGTTGCGGTCGGCTGTTACATAATGGAACACGACCCAGGCGAGAACAGATGAACGAACCCCAGATTGTGCCCGCCGTTTCAGTCGCCGTGCTGCGCGGCCGGGCGATCATGCTCGTTCGTCGTGGCCGCGCGCCGTCCAAAGGCCTCTATGCCTTTCCCGGCGGTCGCGTCGAGGCCGACGAAACGCTTGAGGACGCCGCTCGCCGCGAGCTCATGGAAGAGACCGGCATCGCCGTCGGTGCGCTTGTGCCGTTGCGCGAAATCCTCATCGACAGCCGCGCCGAAGGTGCCTCGGTCTATCGCCTCACTGTCTTTGGCGCGCGCCATGTCGGCGGCGAGCCGGTCAGCGGCGACGACGCCGATGAAGCGGCATTTCATGACCTCGAAGAGATCGAGCGCTTGCCGCTCACCGATTCGACGCTCGACATCGTGCTCGAACTTCTTGACGGGCGAGTAATTCTGCCGGGATAGCCGCGCTCGCGGCCTTGCGGGCGACAAATTGTTTCGCCACAAAAGCTTATGAGCCGCGCTTCGACCTTGTTGATTGCTATCACGCTTGCCGCGAGCACCGTGCTTGCTGCACCCGCGCGGGCAGTCGATGCGCCATTCGAGCCGGGCCTGCTGCGCCTCGCCGAGGTTTTGGGCTCGCTGCATTTCCTGCGCAATCTGTGTGGCGAAAAGGGCACCCAGTGGCGCGGCGAGATGGAAAAGCTGCTCCAGGCCGAGAATCCCACACCCGAGCGCCGCGCCCGATTCATCGCCAGCTTCAACCGCGGCTACCGCTCTTTCGACGGCGCCTACACCGCGTGCACGGCCTCCGCCACCGAGGCGATAACCCGCTACATGAAGGAAGGCGAGACGCTCAGCCGCGACATCGCCTCGCGCTACGGTAATTAACAGGCTATTTACTTTCCCGGCATTGCCGACCGTACACGGACGGCCGATTGTGTTAGCTGTCTTAACGGGACATTAAAGGGATAGCTCAAGTTGATCCGAATCACCGGGTCGCTTGGCAGGGTGAAAGACCGAAATGGAACAAAGCGTAACCGACATCGACGCCCTGGTTCGGGAAGAAAAGCGCCTGACCGCCGTCGAGAGCCATAACGAGGCGTGGGCGGAAGGTCTTTCCGCCGGCATCGAGCCCGAGATCATCGCCGAAGCAGCGCTTGCGACCGCTTTTGCCGAGATCGTGGCCGCCAATGGCGAGCGCGCGGCCCTTGCGATGCTCGAGCGCATGCGCGCCAAGGTCGAGGCTGGCGAATTCGAGCCGCTGCGCCTGCGGCATTGAGCCCAACCCCTGTTCTTTGACTAGCCGACACGGTTTCGGCATCATGCCGGGCAGATGGAAGTGTTGGAGCGTCCTTGCGCCTCCAACGGGACGCGCGGCACTCTAAAATACCGGAGCCTGGAATTGATGCGGCCACAGACTGATACAGCGCCCCGCGGCGCATCGCGACTTGCTGTTCTCGGCCTTGCCGCGTCGCTTGTCCTGCCGCTTTATGCCTCGTCGGCGTTCGCCTTGAGCGAGATCAAGCGCGAGGAAATTCCGGCACCCGTCACCCCGCCCAAGCCTGCGACCGACCAGAGCGGGACTCCGGAAAAGTCGGTGCCGATGCCCGACCCGATCCAGACGCCTCCGGCCGCCACTCCCCCTGCTACCGACCAAGCGCCCGAGGACCAGCAGACCGAACCGCAGGACGAGCCGGCCACGCCCGACGCCACCGGCCCTGCCGCGCCGCATCTCGACACTGAGGGACCACTGCCCGAGATCGTCTACGACCTCAGCCGCCTGCCCGAGCCGGTCGCGCGCATGCGCAGCCTGCTCGTTGAAGCCGCCAAGACCGGTGACATCGAAAAGCTTCGCCCACTGATCGGCAAGGGTGATGCCATGCCGCAGCTGTCTTTCACCGAAGTCGAAGGCGACCCGATCGCCTTCATCAAGGGGCTTTCCGGCGACGGCGAAGGCCAGGAAATCCTCGCCATCATGGAAGAGGTCCTGAACGCCGGTTACGTCCATCTCGGCGAAGGCACTGACGAGGACCTTTATGTCTGGCCCTATTTCTTCGGCATCCCGCTCGACAAGCTCGATCCGCGCCAGAAGGTCGAACTGTTCAAGATCGTCACCGCCGGCGACTATGAGGACATGAAGCAATACGGCGCGTACGTCTTCTACCGCCTCGGCATCACGCCCGAGGGCCGCTGGGCGTTCTTCGTCGCCGGCGATTGAGGATCGAACCCTTCCTTCGCCCCGTTTACGGGGAGAAGGTGGCCCGAAGGGCCGGATGAGGGGCAACTCCACGACCGGGGATAGTGCGCGTTGGTCGCGCGCTTGGAGCGCCGACTCCCACGGTTTCACCATTCATGCGGCGCCCCGCTGATCCACGTCACGGCATGGATTCCCGACACTCTCCGCTCGTTCCTCGCTCACGAGGTCGGGAATGACGGAGTGCAGGAGGGCGAACTCGCAAAAACTTCAACGCCAGCGGTAGGCGCACGAACAGCCTCGGCGATTGGTCAAACGCAAACGCTGGCGTTTGGCGGAAATGGTGAATGAAGATCGTCATTCCCGACCTCGTGAGCGAGGAACGAGCGGAGAGTGTCTGGAATCCATGCCGTGACGTCGACGAAGTCGGAACGGTGCAAGCACTGCCGACCCGAATGACTGGCGGCATCGGTGCAAAACCGGGGCTGCCCCGGTGTTACCTCACCACAGCTTCCGAAAACTCCACCGCCTTGCCCTGCGACGGCGTGACAATCTCACCCTGCCACATGACGCGGATGCCACGGATGATGGTGCCGACCGGCCAGCCGGTGACCTGCTTGCCGTCATAAGGCGTCCAGCCGGCTTTCGAGCCGGCCTGGGCGTTGGTGATTGTCTCGGTGCGCTTCATGTCGACGACGGTGAAGTCGGCGTCGTAGCCGGCGGCAATGCGGCCCTTGCGCGCCATGCCGAAAATGCGGTTCGGGCCGTGGCTCGCGAGATCCACGAAACGTTCGAGCGTCAGCCTGCCGGCGTTCACATGGTCGAGCATGATCGGCACCAGCGTCTGCACGCCGGTCATGCCCGAAGGCGATGCCGGATAGGGTTTTGCCTTTTCAGCCAGCGTGTGCGGCGCATGGTCGGAGCCGAGCACATCGACGACGCCTTGCGAAATGCCGTGCCAGATGCCGTCGCGATGGCGCGCGGCTCGCACCGGCGGGTTCATCTGCAGCAGCGTGCCGAGCCTGGCATAATCGTCCGAGCTCATGGTCAAATGATGCGGTGTCGCCTCGCAGGTGGCGACATCCTTGTGATGTTCGAGGAAGGCGATCTCTTCGGCCGTCGAGATGTGCAGCACATGGATGCGCGCGCGGGTCTCATGCGCGATGCGCACCAGGCGCTCGGTGCACTGCAGGGCTGCGATCTCGTCGCGCCAGATCGGGTGCGAGGACGGGTCGTTGTCGACACGCTCACCAAGCCGCTCGCGCAGGCGGAACTCATCTTCGGAATGGAAGGCGGCGCGGCGGCGGGTGTTGCGCAGGATCGAGGCCACGCCCTCGTCGTCCTCGACCAGAAGGTCGCCAGTCGACGAGCCCATGAACACCTTGATGCCGGCGGCGCCTGGCAGGCGTTCCAGCTCGGCCACATCCTTGGCGTTCTCGCGTGTGCCGCCGACCCAGAAGGCGAAGTCGCAATGCATGCGCGCGGTGGCGCGGCTGACCTTGTCGGCGAGCGCTGCCTCGCTTGTCGTCAGCGGGTTGGTGTTGGGCATCTCAAAGACCGCGGTGACACCGCCGAGCACGGCCGCGCGCGAACCTGTCTCCAAGTCTTCCTTGTGCTCGAGGCCCGGCTCGCGGAAATGCACCTGGGAATCGACCACGCCTGGCAGGATGTGCAGGCCGCGGCAGTCGATGGTCTCGCCAGCCGATGCGTGACCGAGATCACCGATGGCGGCGATCCTGCCATTGGTCACGCCGACGTCGCGGACGCCTGTGCCGTCATGATTGACGACGGTGCCGCCCTTGAGGATGAGATCGAAGGTGGTTGCCATGTCGCGCGTGCCCTTGTCTGGGAATTGACTGCGGCTTACGTAATGGCTCTCCGAAATGCAAGATCAGGTCCATGCCGACAGCCATCCTCGCAGACCGCGCCATAACAGATGTTTCCGGCCCCGACGCCGAGCATTTCCTACAAAACATCCTGACGCTTGATCTGGATGCACTCGGCATGCACGAGGCGAAACCCGGCGCGCTGCTGGCTCCGCAAGGCAAGATCATGTTCGATTTCCTGGTCTCGCGCAGCGGCGAAAGCGCGTTTCGGCTGGAATGCCGGGCCGACATCGCGGACGATTTCGTCCGCCGCCTGATGCTCTACCGCTTGCGTGCCAAGGCCGATATTTCCAAGCAGGAACAGCCTGTTGTCGCTGTTTCATGGCAATCTGATTCAGCCGCTTCGCAGACTGAATCAAGTTCGGCCGTCCGTGACAGCCGCTTCCCCTCGCCCGTCACTCGTTTCTACGGCGATGCACCCGTAGCCGACGCCACTGAAGCCGACTGGCACGCCTTCCGCATCGCCAATGGTGTCGCCGAAAGCGGGCCTGACTACGCACTCAGCGACGCCTTCCCGCATGACGTTTTGCTCGATCAGATGGGCGGCGTCGGCTTCAAGAAAGGCTGCTTCATCGGCCAGGAGGTCGTTTCGCGCATGCAGCATCGCGGCACCGCACGCCGCCGCGTGCTGCTCGTCTCGGCAGGCTCGGCCCTGCCTATCGCCGGGACCGAGCTCAAGGCCGACGGCAAAGTCATCGGCACGCTTGGCTCCGCCTCCGGCACGCATGGCCTTGCCATCGCCCGCATCGACAGGGTCAAGGCGGCACTCGACGCCGGCAGCGAAATCACCGCCGGCGACATCGCCGTGTCGCTTCAAATCCCCGCCTGGGCGAGCTTCACCTATCCCGAAGCCGCCGGCGCGGAAGACGCCTGAGACATGGCCGACCGCCCCGGCGCCCCGCCGCGTGCCTGGCAGCGCATGCTGTCGGGCCGCAGGCTCGACCTGCTCGACCCCTCGCCGCTCGACATCGAGATTTCAGACATCGCGCATGGGCTGGCGCGTGTCGCCCGCTGGAACGGCCAGACCTCGGGCGACCACGCCTTTTCGGTGGCGCAGCACTCGCTGCTTGTCGAACAGATTTTCTGCGCCATCGAACCGGAAGCTTCGCCCGACGCGCAGCTTGCCGCGCTGCTGCATGACGCGCCCGAATATGTCATCGGCGACATGATCTCGCCGTTCAAGTCGGTTGTCGGTGGCGGCTACAAATCGTGCGAGGAGCGCCTCCAGCATGCCATCCATCTGCGCTTTGGCCTGCCGGCCGAGATCGGCCAGGGCCTGAAGAAGGACATCAAGCGCGCCGACCAGATATCAGCCTATTTCGAGGCGACGATGCTTGCCGGCTTTGCGGTTTCAGAGGCGACAGAGTTCTTCGGCCGCCCACGCGGCATCACAGCCGATGGGCTCGATCTTACGCCACAACCGGCGAAAAACGTGCAGGATGCTTTCCTCAAACGCTTCGCTGTGATTGAAAAGCAGCGATACAGGTAGATTTACGCCGGCGGGATGAATTCCTGGCTGATCTCCTTGAACACCGGCATGGCCTCGAGCCGCGCCGCGTCCCTTGCCAGCGCAGGGAAATCGGCCATATCCAGCAGCCCCTGATGCGCATCGTTGATGAAACGCAGCACGACAGTCACGGCGATATCGGCATGGCCGATGCGGTCGCCGAACCAGTAGTCGCCGCCGCTTTTGCCTCGTTCGGCTTCGAGCACTTCGAGAACCGACGCTATCTGCGTGCGGCAGCGCTCGACCCAGACGTCCGACACATGGGTATGCAGCCGCTTTTCGTAAAACAGGCTGACGGCCTTTTCGCCGACGCCCATCGCCAGCGAGGCGATCTTCAGCGCCTGATGCCGCGCCGGCTCGGCTGAGGGGAACATCGCCTGGTCAGCGGGTGCCAGGCTGTCGAGATAGTCGAGGATGATGTGGCTTTCGATCAGCACCTCGCCATTGTCGAGCACCAGCGTCGGCACCCGCGTCAGCGGGTTGTAGGCGCGGATCTTGTCGGCATCGCCAAAGGCCGACCACGGCTCGTGCTTGAACGGCAGGCCATAAAGCCTGAGCGCGACGCCGACGCGGCGGACGAAGGGTGAGTCAAACTGGCCGATGAGGATCATGGGGCTGCTTTCTGCGGTCTGATGGTTCGAATGAAAGGCCATGGCGGCCGGCAGTCAAGTCCTGGAATGCCGACCCGGCTGGCCGCGCAGCTCAAGCACCGTCACCAGCACCATCACGGCGGTCGTCGCCGCCCCCACAAGCAACGGCGACAAGTGGCTGGCGAGCGGCACCATGGCCGCGAGGATGGCGATGCCGATCAGGTGCGACAGCGGCGTCCTGCCGGTGACGTAGCGCTTGAACAAAAGATTGCCGAACAGATACAGCGCCGAGCCGCCGACCGAGGTCCAGATCACGGCGGCTCCAGAATGGCCGAGCGGATGGGCCAGCACCAGCTCGTCCGACACCGCCACCACGATGATGCCGGCAACCAGCACGACGGGGATGTAGGTGTAGGCGACGCGCGCGATGCGGCCCCTGTCGGCGGCCTCTGATATCTTGTGATGCGCCATCTCCTGGCCGACATTGAAATAGATCAGCCACATGGCGACCGAGGCGAAGAAGGTGGTGAGAAATGCCGCCAGGTTGATCCAGTTCCATTCGAGTTCGGCGAAGGTCGCGCCCGAAACCAGGATCGATTCACCGAGCGCTATGATGATGAAAAGTGCTGAGCGCTCGGCCATGTGGCCGCCGTCGACATCCCAGTCGGCGGTCGTCGAGGCACCATGCCATGGCGTCCAGAAACCGAGCGCCGGCGAAATCAGCTCGATCGCCAAGGCGATGCCCCAGAGCAGGAAACGGCTTTCGGGTGCTGCCAGCCCGCCTGATATCCAGAAGATTCCGGACAGGCAAAGCCACAGGCCGATGCGCACGAAATTGGCGTGATTGTCGGGATTGTGGTGCTTGAGCGCCCACAGCATGAACAGCGTGCGGCCGAGCTGCATGAATACATAGGCGACAGCGAACTGCAGGCCGCGTCCCTCGAAGGCCTCAGGGATCGACGTCGACAGCATCAGCCCCGCCAGCATCAGCACGAACAGCATGCCGCGCACCGGCGCTTTGGTCGGGTCGAGCCAGTTGGTCACCCAGGCGGTGTAGTTCCACACCCACCACACGGCGATCAGCATCAAAAGGCTTTCGAGCGCGCCTCGCATGCCGAGGTCGCGCAAAAGGAAATGCGACAGCTGGGTAATGGCGAAAACGAAGACCAGGTCGAAGAACAGCTCGACGAAGTCGACCCGCGCCGCCTCGCCCGTGCCGCGCTTGCGCTGATAGTTATGCGTTGCCCCTGTGATCGCCATGCCCGCCCCCGTTGCTGGTGGCCCACAGCTTCAACGGCGATCTCCCCGCGGTCAAGTCGGGTCGGTCGACGCCCCCCTCTCCCCGTTCTTGCGGGGAGAGGGCAAGGGTGAGGGGCAGCGCTGACATTAGTCGACCAGCGTGCCGCAGCTCAGATTGGCGATAGCACCGGTCATCGCGCCGGCACGGTCGGAGGCTACGAAAGCGGCGAAGTCGCCGATCTCGGCCAGCGTGGGAAAACGCCGGAGCAACGGCCCGGAAGCGGCGCGGGCAGCGAGCATGTCGTAGACCGACATGCCGGCGCGCTTGGCGAAGCCCTCGAAGGCCGCGCGGGCGTGCGAAATTTCAAGGGATTCCGGGATGGCATCAGGTCTCAAGCAGATCACCCTGATGCCTTGCGACCCGAGTTCACCGGCGAGGATGCGCGACATGGCTTCGACAGCCGCACTTGCCACGCCGTTGCCGAGAAAGCCGACGCCCGACAGCCGCGCACCCGGCGTCGACAGAGTCAGGATCACGCCCTTGCCGCGCATGTGCCGCGCCACCGCCTTGGCGGTCAGGAAGTTGGTCCTGGTGTAGGCAGAGACAGGCGTTTCGAAATCGGCAAGCGAAAGTTCGGCGAACGGCGTGCCCTGCACATGGGCGATGCCGACAGCGTTCAGCGCGATGTCGATGCCGCCAGTCTTTTGCGCCACCGCATCGGCATGATGCTCCACGGCCTGCTCGTCGAGCGCGTCGAGTATGGCAATTTCCGCGAAACCGCCCACGGCGCGAATGTCGGCCACGACAGTCTCCATCCTGGCGCGCGTGCGCCCGGCAAGGAACACGCGCGCGCCGTCACGGGCGAATGCCTTTGCAGCAGCTCCGCCGATCGCGCCGCCGCCGCCATAGACGACGGCCGTCTTGTTCTTGAGCAACATGTCACTCTCCAGCCTTTGAAGTGGTCTGCGAACTGCCGATACGCTCAGCGTATTCCGCCACCAGCCGCGTGTGGGTCCGCCAGAAGCCCTCGGGCTCGCGTCCCTCAAGCCTGTCGGCAAGTATGCCGAGATGCGTGTGCCAGCCGGCCGCGACGTTCAGCATCGCGCCGTGGTCGGTGAGACGACGATGGGTGACCGTCAGCAGCACCTTGCCGTTGCGCGGAGCGAGTTCGAAACGCACCTCCGAGCTTGCGCCCGCCTCTGGCGCACCGCCCCAGCTGTAGGCGAGCAGATGCGGCGGCTCGCAGGCGATGATCTCGCCAGGCACCCGATGCTCGGCGAAGGCGGCCATATGCGCAGGCGGCGGGTCGTCGTTGCGGGTCAGTTCGGAATTGCGGAAGATATTCTCGACCTGCCCGCCTGCCGTGAGTTCCATTGGCCCCGCCGCGAGCCATGTCCGGCGCTTGTCGGACTGTGTCAGGTACTCCCACACCCGCTCGATCGGGCCGGGCAAAAGTCGCTCGATGCGCAAGGTGCCGGGTTCGGTGACAACGCCGTAGGAAGCCTGCAGAGCCTGAATGGTCATGGCTTGATTCCTTTCTGTCTGTCCTCGGCGGCGGCGCGATCCTCCGCCTCCAGGATGGCCTCAAGTGAGTCGAGTTGCTGGTTCCAGAATTTCTCGTAGTGGCGCATCCACTCGACGCCGGCATGCATCGGCAGCGCATCGAGGCTGCAGACATGGGTGCGACCTTGCACGCTGCGTTTCACCAGCCCCGCCTTCTCCAGCACCTTGATGTGCTTTGACGCCGCGGCCAGCGACATGTCGAAGGGCGCGGCAAGGTCGCCGACATTGCGCGGTCCCCTGGCCAGACCGTTGAGCATCGCCCGGCGGGTCGGGTCGGAAAGCGCGTGAAAGATCGCGTCGAGCAGTTCTGTATTTTGTTCAACCATAAGGTTGAAGATAGAGCCGCAAATCCAAATAGTCAACCATTCGGTAAAATTATTTTTTGAGGCTATTTGCCGTTGCGCTCCAGCCGGTCGAGGAACCACTGGGTCAGGCGCACCCAGACCTCGTCCTTCTCGCCGGAATCCTCGACACCGTGGTCGAGATTGGGATTGTCGTTGACCTCGATGACGAACACGCCGTCCTTAGTCTCCTTGAGGTCGACGCCATAGAGCCCGTCGCCGATGCAGCGCGCCGCACGCACGGCGGTGTCGATGACATGGGCCGGCGCATTCTTGAGCGTGAACGTCTTGATGCCGCCCTCGTCGGGCTTGCCGGCGCGGTCGTGGTTGACGATCTGCCAGTGCTTCTTGGCCATCAGATAGTGGATGGCGAATAGCGGCTGGCCGCCGAGCACACCGACACGCCAGTCATATTCCGTAGGCATGAATTTCTGGGCGATCAAAAGATCGGAATCCTCGAGCCACGAGGTCGCCAGCGTCTTCAGCTCGTCGAAATTCGACGCCTTCTTGACGCCGCGCGAAAACGAGCTGTCGGGGATCTTCAGCACCAGCGGAAAGCCGAGCGTGTCGGCCGCGAGCTGCAGATCCGACTGTCCCGCGATCATCACTGTCGGCGGCACCGGCACGTTGTTGTAGGCCATCAGCTCGTTGAGATAGACCTTGTTGGTGCAGCGGATCATCGACAGCGGGTCGTCGATGACGGGCATGCCCTCCTGCTGGGCACGGCGGGCGAAGCGGTAGGTGTGGTTGGAGATCGACGTCGTCTCGCGGATGAACAGCGCGTCGTAATTGGCGAGCTTGGCCAGGTCCTTCCTGGTGATCGGCTCGACCTCGACGCCCATCTTTTCGGCGATGCGGGCCCAGTAGCGCAGCGACGAGATTTCCGATGGCGGCATCTGCTCGTTGGGATCGATCAGCGTGGCGAAGGTGTAGCGCGAGGGCGTGCGCGCCTTGGTGTCGCGCCATTCCCGGCTGGTGTAGGCTTCAAGTGCTGCCACGAAGCGCTTCTTGTCGGCATCGTCGAGCCGCCCAAGGGCTGCAAAGCCGATCTTGTGGATCGAGGCCCATTCGCCGTCCTTGATGGCGACTTCCAGTGCCGGCGCGCGGAACCAGTCGAACAAAAGCCGGGCGAAGCGGTCCCAGGCTTTCGACGGGCCGACGCCGAAAAAGACAGTCACCTTCGCCGGAAACGTGCCGCCAAGGTCCTTGCGGCATTTGTTGAGCGCCAGCTCCAGTTCCGGCAGCGCGTTTTCGTAAAGCTTGCGCTCCGACAGGTCGATCATCGTCTCGACTGTCGGGATCACCTTGTGCCCACGCGAGCCCGCAAGCAGCGAGGCGTAGTAACCGCGGCTCTGATAGGCATAGCGGTTCGACAGGTTGATGATTTTCGGCCGCTGGCCGCGAAACAGCGCGGGATGGGCGAGATAGTCGCGATTGGTGATGATTTTGTGCGGCGTTGCCGCCTGGTCGAGATCGCTTTGGCGGCCGGTAAGAATGACCCAGGTCATCGTATCAAGGGCTTTCCGAGAATGATTGCGGCGCGCAGGCCATCGCGGCCGAACTGCGCCATGCGCATGAAGATGTCGTAGGGAACAGGAATGTTGGCGGCGTCCGAAGCGGTCTCGCGCTGCTCGTCTTCGATCCACGGGTCGTGGATCAGGATGTGGCTGCCATCATCGCTGATGGCCAGCACCCAGTGCGGCACCTTCTTGCCGAACATCAGGAAGCCCGAGATCAGCACCAGCACAAGCTTGCCCTCGGCCAGCTTGCCTCTGATATCGTCGAGGGCGAACGGGCGGTAGGTCACCGGAATAGCGTATTTTTCGGCGCGGTTGCGGAAATCGGCTTGCGCCAGTTCCATCACCCGGCGCTTTTCAGCACTGCGCACCGACTGCAAAAACAGCGCGCCGGGGAAGGACACGAAAATCTCGGTGCCGAGGCCTGCTTCATATGCGGCGACCGCCAACCCAAACGGTTCGCAGCCGCCCGGCCCCGACATCATGAAGATCGTCGTTGCCTCGCGCCACAGCCTGATTTCCATCACCGGGTCGGGCACGAAACCCCGGTCGAAATTGGCCATGGCCATCATCAGGCAGCACGGGCCGCAGGTGAAGTCGCAGGTCTGGGCGTAGAACGGCACCTTGGTCGCCACCGGCACGTCGCCGCGCAGCGTCTTTTCGTAGCGCAGCGCGGTCATGCCGTCTTCGTAATAGTCCGGCTCCTGGCCGATCTTGCGGTAGCCGTTCTGCTCGTAGAGCCGAATGGCGCGGGCATTGTCCTCGCGCACCTCAAGCCGCAGCATCATGCGGCCATGCTCGTAGGCGACATGCTCGGCCGCATCGAGCAGGCTGCGGCCGATGCCCTTGCCGCCAAAATCGGGCGCGATCGCAAACGAATAAAGCCGCGCCACGCCGCTGCCCTTGCGAAACAGCACCATGGCGTAGCCGGCGACGCGTCCGTCGCTGTCGGCGACAAGTGCCTGTGCGGTTTCATGATCGATCAGCTGGCGGAAGGATCGGCGCGAGATCCGGTCGCCTTCAAAGACGGCGTTCTCGATGGCGCAGAGCGCATCGACATCATCTGCGCGGGCCGTACGAATGTCGGCAGCCATGCGGACCTGAGAACCTCGATTGGGCGGAAGAGAGCCCTAAGGATGCATCCTGCGAAGCACTCATGCGCTCGCCATTCCAGCGCAGTCACGCCTCGATTCGGGCCTTATTGTGACATGGGGCGGGGGCGGCTGGGCATATGAATCTTGTAGGGAAATGCTCTTGGCCGGAACGTCGCCGATCCCCCCACTTCCTTCCAAGGTCGCGGCATGGCTTCCCGGCACTCTCCGCTCGTTTCACGCGCTCACGAGGTCGGGAATGACGAGCTTCGTCAGCCGTCAGCGGCAATAGCTATTTCGATTCCACGGCGTCGATGGTCGGTTCGGCCTCGTCGCGGTCTTGATCGAACTGGGTAGCTTCGGGCAGTGGCGTGAGCCAATGCTCGCGCCTGGTAACCCAGAGTTCGTATTGCGGGACAAGATCGGTCGGAACTTCATCCAGGCTGCCGATCGTGACTTCGGCTTCGCCCTCGCTGACCCAGGCGACGCGGCCGCCGCAGGTCGTGCAAAAGCTTCGGTTGGCATAGGTGCTGGTGTAGCCGGTCTCCTGCTCGAATGCCTCGATAGGCCACACAGCATAGGCCGCAAACGGCGCGCCGCTGCTCTTTCTGCAGTCAGCGCAGTGGCAGATGCCGACCCGGAGCGGTTCGCCGCTCACGCGGAACGTCACACCGCGGCAAAGACAGCTTCCGGAACGGATGGGCGTCGCGACAAGGTCCTGCACCGCAAGTCTCCTTTTCCGAACAAACGGCGCATCTGCCGGTTTGTTCCCACCGACCGGCGGAGCCATCTTTAAAGCAATTTTGTTGCGACCTCGGGAAGCTGGCCTACGAATGCGGGGATACTGCACTGCAAGGAGCACCTTCACCTCATGCTGATGCGAAAGCGCCCTGCAATCCGTCATTCCCGACCTCGTGAGCGAGGAACGAGCGGAGAGCGTCGGGAATCCATGCTGCGACCGCCAATGGCCACAAGCCGTCAGAAACCGGCGCCCTCCGTGCCTCAACGTACGCCTAAGACTGCCTCAGCCCCGCGCCGGCCAGCAGCTGCTTGTAGGCATCCCTCGCGACCACGCCCATCTGCTCCGCCGGCAGCGTGCCGACGATGACGCAGCCATAGCCCTTGTCCTGCCAGTAGACAGCCTCGGGGCCACCGCTGGCGAGCGTGACTGTGCCCTTCGAGCGCGCGCTGCCTTCGGTGGTGACATAGACCGAAATCCGGTTGCCCTCGGCGTCGGCATAAAGCATCAGCGCGGCGGTGCTGCCATTCGCAGGCACCAGGCGTCCGCCCAAAAGCTTGAAGCCGTTGTTGCTGAGATCAGGCGCCACCAGCTTCAGCCCGGTGCGCTTGGACAGCCAGCCGGTCAGATAGGCCTGGTCGCTGCCATCGACCTCGACGGGCCGGTTCTTGTCGGCGGCAAAGGTCTGATGCGCGGCGATCGCCAGCTCGGCCATGCGGTCGTCCGTATCGGAACCGGAGCCGAGCCCGCTTGCGCCAGCGAAATAGCCGCCGAGGCCGCCGGCGACCAGCAATGCGGCGGCTGCCGCCATGCGCCAGCGCTGTGGTGCCTCCTTGCGCTTGGGCGCCTCGCCGTTGACGGCCGCTTCTAGCCGCGAAGGCACATTTTCGTCGAGCACGCCGGCAAAGATGTCGCGCAATGCCGAATTGTCGGCGGCATAACGCTGGCTCTTCGCCTTCATGTCGGGATTGGCCTCCAGCCAAGCCTGATAGGCGGCGCGTTCGTCCTCCGGCAGCTCGCCGTCAAGCGCCAGGTGGATATCGCGATCGGTAAAGGCGCGCGCGTTCATTTCTCGACGATCCTTATCGTCCGCCGGCGTGCCTGATCGTCAAGCAGCCCTCGCAGTTCCTCGCGTCCGCGCGCGATGCGCGACATCAGCGTGCCGGCCGGCACGCCGAGCATCATCGCGGCCTCGGCATAGGAAAAACCTTCGATGGCGACCATCACCAGTGCGGCGCGCCGGTCGGGACTGATCGCCTGCAGCGCATCGACAATCTCGCGCGAGGCGACACTTTCCGCCTGCATCGCCGGTGTTGCCAGCGCCTCACTGGCATCGAGCGGCAGCATCGCCGCCTCGCCGCGCCGGTTCACCTTGCGCATTTGGTCGATGAATAGATGATGCATGATCGTAAACAGCCACCTCCTGGGGTTTTCTCCGGTTCGCCAGTTGTCCATGCGCACGAGCGCGCGTTCGAGGCAGTCCTGGACAAGGTCGTCGGCAGCATCGCGGTCGCGCAGAAGCGCGCGCGCATACCGGCGCAGACGGGGAATCTCCTGAAGTATCGCTGCCTTCTTTTCGTCCATGACCGCGGATCGCAAGTCGCCCTCTTTGCACGCCGATTGAACGCGCCTTATCGGCGCGACGCAAGCGTGTGACCAACGGCGGCTTGCCACCCCAGTCACCCAAGCGCACAACTAACGATTGCCGGGCGCGTTCTATTCCCGACACATCAGAATTGTTGAAGCATTGCGCTAGTTCAATTGATTTTGAACATCGCGCGGGATCGGCTAAAAAAGCGACTCCACGGGAGATGCGACCATGACTGCGGCAACTGCAACCACCAAGTCGCAATCGAGCGTTCCCTGGCTCATCATCATCTGCGGCTGCCTGATCGCCGCGCTGACCTTCGGCCCGCGCTCGGCGATGGGCTTCTTCCAGCTTCCCATGCTTGCCGAAAAGGGCTGGGACCGGACCACTTTCGGCCTTGCCATGGCGATCCAGAACCTGTGCTGGGGCCTTGGCCAGCCGATCTTCGGCGCCATCGCCGACAAGTTTGGCAGCTGGCGCGTGCTGACGCTCGGCGCGGTGCTCTACGCGCTCGGCCTGTATCTGATGGCCCATGCCGACAGCGCCACCATGCTGCATCTGAGCGGTGGCGTGCTTGTCGGCCTTGGCGTTGCCGCAGGCTCGTTCAGCATCGTGCTGGCTGCCTTCGCCCGCAACACCAACCCTGAGAATCGGTCCATGGTGTTCGGCATCGGCACGGCAGCAGGCTCCGCCGGCATGTTCATCTTCGCGCCGATCAGCCAGGGCCTGATCGACGCCTATGGCTGGTCCGACACGCTCGTCTACATGTCGATCGCCATGCTGGTCATCCCGGTACTGGCGATCCCGCTGGTCGGCAATGCGCGCTCGGGCAAGGTATCGCAGGCCGAGGTCGACCAGACGCTCAGTCAGGCGCTGTCCGAAGCATTCGGCCACAAGAGCTACCTGCTGTTGACGTCCGGCTTCTTCGTCTGCGGCTTCCAGGTCGCCTTCATCACCGCCCACTTCCCTGCCTATATCAGGGACATCGGCATCGACGCGCGTTACGCCGTCATCGCATTGGCGCTGATCGGCTTCTTCAACGTCATCGGCTCGCTCGCCTCTGGCGTCATTGCCCAGAAATACTCAAAGCCGCACTTCCTTGCCTGGATCTATATAGCCCGCTCGGTGCTGGTGACGGCCTTCCTGCTGTTGCCGCAGACACCGACAAGCGTGGTGATCTTCGCCATCGTCATGGGGCTGCTGTGGCTATCGACAGTGCCGCCGACCAACGGGCTTGTCGCCATCATGTTCGGCACCCGCCATCTCGGCATGCTCGGCGGCATTGTGTTTTTCTCGCACCAGATCGGCTCGTTCCTCGGCGTCTGGCTTGGCGGCTACCTCTACGACCATTTCGGATCCTACAATCCGGTCTGGTGGCTCGGCGTGATCCTTGGCCTGTTCGCCGCCGCCGTTCATTGGCCAATCAAGGAACGCCCGGTCGCACGGCCAGCAGCGCTGGCGCCAGCGGAGTGAGGCTATCGCTGGCCTGACTGTTTCAGGCCAGATCGGTTTGGGAAAAGTCGTTGCCCTTGTAGAGCAGCTTGGCGCCGAGCGTCTTGGCGCAGGCATAAGCAAAACAATCGCCGAAGTTGAGGTCGGCTGGATGGCCGACCGCCTTGCCGTAACGCATGCCGGCGTCAATGGCGACCGAGCCGATCTCGCTTGAGATCGCTGTTTCCTGCGCTCCGATTTCGAGGATAAAACCGTCGACCAGTTCGCGCGCCTGGAACACGACTTCCGGAAGAGGTTTGCGTCCTGTTGGTCCGGCCGCCGCGCGCGCCAGCGCCATCACCGCTTCGAAGCGAACCAGTGGCGAGACATGGCGCTCGCCAGGAATGTCGCCCAGCCGCTTGACCAGTTCTTCCCAGCCGGCTTCCTGGTTCAGGATGGCAACGATCACCGACGCATCGACGAACATCATTCGCCGTCCCACATCTCGTCGGTGAATTTCTTCATGTCGAAGTCTGGATTGGGCAGGCCGATGCCGGCTGCCCTGGCCTGCAATTTGGCCAGCCGATCGCGCAGCGGCACCTTGGCGCGATTGCGCGCGAGTTCGTGCAGCAGTGCCGTGCGTACGGCCTCGGTCTTGCTCACGGCGCCCGACACCTGCTGCAGCTCGGCCGCCAGTGCATCGACTTCATTGTCTCTGATATAGAGCGGCATCTGAATATTCCTTCTGCATATCCAGATATTCCATCTTGCATATTCATTCAAGATGGATCGCGCACGCCAAAACTCAGCTGCAATAAAAGCGGCGGCCGCCGTCGCCGATGAAGGTGTTGCTGCGCCGGTCGTAGCCATAGCGCCGGTGGCACGGCCGGTTCACCTGCTCGCGCTTGCGCTCCCTGGCATTCTGCTCGGCTACCGATCCGGCAACGATGGCACCGACGGCAAGTCCCAGAATGCCAAGACCGATCGCGGCCTCGACGTCGCGATCCTTGTCGCGCTTGCGGCGTTCGTGGCGGTCCTGACGGTCGCGCCACCGATCGCACTGCCGGCGTTCGTAGCGATCGCGCAGCCACGCGCAGTCGATGTCGTCGTCATCATCGTCATAATAGCTGTCGCCGACCAGCTGCACCGAAGCACCCGCCGTAGCGCTGCGGCTGCCGGCATGCGCTGGCAGACTGGCCAGCAGGCTCGCAGCCAGCAGGCAGGCAAGCGATTTTGCAAACAACATTTTCGCCCTCATCTTTGGGATCGCCCGAGCATCGGAAACAGGCCGATTGGGAGCTGGGCCTGTCTTCGATGCGATGGAAAGTGCTGCGCGTCCTCCCTGGAGGGGCAAAGGACGCGGCAGCACTTTGGACCAGGTCCGATCCGTCCCGAAAATCGCTGCCGATCTTCGGGAGGCATGCGTTAGAAGCGGTAGTTCAGGCCGAGCTTGACGCTGTGGCTGGCAAGGTCGTCGCTGCGGCGGGTACCGCCGGCAACCACGGAGCTGACCTCGCCATAGTTGACGTAATTGTATTCGGCGCGGGCCGAGATACCGCCGGCGAAAGCCTGCTCGACACCGCCGCCGATCAGGTAGCCGCCTTCCCACTTGTCGTCGGAAATCACGTTGCCCTTGGCCTTGAACTTGGCCATGGAGTAGCCGGCCGTGCCGTAGACGAGCGTGCGATCGAGGCTGACGCCGGCGCGGACCTTGGCCGCACCGTTCCAGGTACGCTGGAGTTCGGCACCGCGACCGAGGTCGTATTTCGACCCGCCGGAATAGCTGCCCTCAAGCTCGGCGCCGTAGACCATGACACCGGACTGGAAGTTGGTGCCAACCTGGCCGCCGAACTGCAAGCCGCTCTTGTCTGCGAACGGATTGGGGAAACCGGAAGATGCGGAACCGAGGTGAACACCGGCATAGATGCCCGACCAGTCATAAGGCGCATCGGAAAACTGCTGGGATTCGTAGTTCTGGGCCACGTCCGCTGCCATCGCGGGCATGGCAAAAGGCGCCAGGCCAGCGAATACAACGACAAACAGATTTCGCTTGGACATGATAATTCTTGCTCCGACATTGACGTTGGGCTGCGAAGCAAGTGCCTCGCAGCCCGTTGACGGGGCATCGACGCGGCGGCAACGGGGGGAGAACCCGCCGGCGAAGTCCCGTGCAGCCTATTTGGTTGCGAGCGGAAACTGCGCCTTCTGCATTGCAGCAACATTGCATCAAATATAATAAAATCAGCTATTTATCGGTAATCTTTCAGTAATCTTCATTAAGCGATCCTTTCACCTGGGCGCTCGGACGCGCCGAGATTCAGATCAGGCCCAACTGAAAATGCTGGGTGCCGAGACGGCTACACGGCCAACTATGCGGCCTATGTCCACTACAGCGCCGAAGGCGCCGAGCCTCGGCCATGGGGACGCTGGTAGCGCAACGCTGGCAGATGACTGTCGAGGCCAAAGCGGCCGAAGTAAAAGCCCGATTGGGATTGTAGCGCGGCCTACGGCGCGAAATTGCCAGTCATCACCTGGAAGGCCATGACGACGAGTGGAATAAGCAAAACTACAATCAGCAAGCCGAGACCGACTAAGATCACCAAGCCCGCACTGGCTTTTCTGGTTTCTCGGGTGGTAGGCTCCTGATCTTTGCCTTCTGTCTTCACGATCTCACCTCTGCTCTACATCGACATTTCGCCGAAAAATCTGAGGTCAAATCAAGCGCCATCAATCGAAACATCGATAGAGGCGGCGCTGTTCGCCCGCGTGGCGTCGCTTGTCCCAGTGATGCCGATTGCCTGGCCTCACCTGAGCTTTAATCCGCCGGCTCCGAGAACCGGAACGGAACGTGCATTCGGGTACGTGAGTACCGGAAGCGGAGGGAGCCGGCATTTGCAAGCCGGCCTCATCTGAATCTCTAGCGGGCGGCTCGCGTGAGCAGCTTTTGGTAAAACAACCCGATACCGATCAGCACCGCACCCAGGCCGATGAAGGACAGCGCGCGCAGAACGCCCTCGAGTTCGGACATGTCGAACAGGAAGACTTTTGCCACCGCAATCGAGATCAGCGCTGCCGAAGCGATACGCAGGACCTGCGATTTCAGCGTCACGCCGGCGACCAGAAGCCCAACGCCCATGGCAAGCCAAAGTGCCGAATAGGTGTAGGTCTCGACCTGGCCGAGCCCGGCCCACAAGCCGATATGCTCGCCCTGGAACAGCCGCCTGACCGACAGCGTGGCATAGGCGAAGGCGAGCAGTGCCGCGACCAGCGCCAGCATTGCCGAATACCATTTCGGCCGCTTGCCCCTGGCGTAGTAGGCGAGCCCGGCGGCTGCCACCGCCGGCAGCAGATAGGCAAGGAACAACAGGTTGAAGAAAACGATCCTGCCGGTGCCCTCGTCTGTGAACAGCGGGTTGAGCACCAGGAAGTGCTGGGCAAGGATGAACAGCACCGAAAGCACGCCCATGCCAAGCGAACCGTAGCGCAGCACCGCACTTGGCGAGCGCATGTCGAGCGCCACCATGATGGCTGCGCCGCCGATCGAGATCAGCGTGTAGATCGCCTGCTCGGCCAGGGTCGGGGCATTGGAAGTGATGACGCCGCCATTCATCGCATGGCGCAGCAGCATCGCCACCGTCAGCAGCGAAAACAGCGCGGCCACCGCTTCCATGACCAGACGCGGCCGGCCGTTGGTGGTGCGCGCCAGCTGCCAGGCGCCGAAGCCGAAGGCAAGCGCGGGGATGCCGTAGCCGGGCAGCAGCCAGTTGAACACCGGCGTCCTGCCCAGGACATCGGCGCCGACGATAGTGGGGTCGAAGGCGACGCGCACGAGCACGGCGATGGCGGCGGCGACGCTCAGCCAGCCAAGCACCGGATAGCTCCGTTGGCGGGTCGCCAGCGCCGGCACGACGGCGGCCAAGCCAAGCAGGACCGTTGTGAAGCCGGAGCCAAACCCCATATGCAGGGCCAGCAACAGCGCCACCCCTGCCCCGCCGAATGCGAAAGACACCGCCGGCCCGCCGGTCAGCGGCAGTTGTTCGCCGCGCGCGATCCACTCGCCGCTGGCGACAAAAGCGGCGACCAGAGCGGCAGCAATGAGCGCGCGCACAAGGTCGCGGTCGGGGTTGCCGTAGGCGATCCAGAGCGAAAACAGCACCACCAATGGCACGGTAACGCCCCAGCCGGCCCAGCTTGCCGCACGCCAGGGTGCCGCCACCACCTGCCGCCTGGCGCTCCAGAAGCCCGCGCCGGCAAAGACCAAGGCCAGCCCCCAGCCGATGCGGGTCAGCGTCGAACCGGCGATCTCGATCGGCAGGCCCTCGACAGTCAGTGCGCCGATCGGCAGCTCCAGGTCGAACGTGCCGCCGATGGCGTTGCGCAGATAGATCAGCACCACGGCAAAGCCGGCGGCAAACAGCATGGACAGGGCTGCCGGGCGATAAAGCGCGACCGCCAGCATGCCGAGCAGCAATAGCGTGCCGCGCTGCGGGCCGCCAAGCGCGGCATAGGTCGGATGGATGAACAGCACCAGCGTAGTGACGGCGATAAAGAACGCCGGCACCATCGACGGCCAGTCGAGTTCTGCCTCATCGTCGCCGCGTCCGAGCCACAGCCAGGCAAGCGCTGCAAGCGTCACGGCACTCATGAACAAGACGATGGTGAAACTGACCAGCGGCGCGTCGGCGAGGTAGAGCAGCGTCCACAGGCCGGTGCCGATGAAGGCAGCCCCGATCAGAAGCGACCATCTGCGTGTGCGGGCAACGGCCGCAGTCGCAACCAGTACGATGGCGAGATAGCCGAACAGCGCCCAGTAGTTCGGTGCAGTGGACGAGACCAGCACAGGCGTCACCAGCGAGCCGAGCAGGCCAAGACCGGCCAGCGCCTGGCCATGTGCCAAGGCTGCGGCAATTGTCGCCACACCGACGATGCCCAAAAGGGTGAAGGCCGGACCGGCGCCGATGAAGCCGTAGATGCCGTGCGCGGCATAGATGGTGCCGAAAAGCGTGAACGCGCCAGCGGCGGTCAGGATCGCCGGGATATAGGCGCTGCCGCCATTTTGGATCGGCACGCGGAAGCCGGTGCGGCGGATGAATTCGCCGCCGCCGACAAGGATGAGGCCGAACACAGCAGCCATTGTCAGACGCGCAGCGGGGCCGAAGAAACCGGATTCGATCGAATAGCGGATCAGGAACACACCGCCGAAGGCCAGCGCCAGTCCGCCGACCCATACCGCCCAGCGCGTGCCGAGCGCGGTTTCGATATCGGGCCTTTCACGCGCCGGTACCGGCTGTGCCGGTTCGGCCGGCGCAGGCTTGGCGCTCCATGGTCCAGGCTCGCCCGCCTCGGCCTGTGCTGCGACCGGCAGTTCTTCACTGACGGGTGTTTCGGCGGCAGCAGCCACCGGCTCCGCCGCTACAGGCTGGTCGGCCGCCGTGGCCGCCAACGCCTCGGGCGCGGTCGGTTCGCTGACCGTCTCCGCTGAAATTTCCGCCGCCTTCGCGGTCGGCGCGGGCACCGTGCCTGACAATACCAAGGAGCGCAGCGCGCGCAGTTCGCGTTCGAGCAAGCCAAGCCGGCTTTGCTGCTTCGACACGATGATGATCAGCGCGACAATGGCGATGACGCCCAAAAGGCTCTCAAGCATGGCCGTTCCCCCTCAGATTGGCCTGCTCACCGCGCCGCCGGGCGGGCAGCGGGAAAGCATGTTTCGGTGCCGCAAACGAGCAGCGTGCCGTCCTTGTCCCTGGGCATAACCTCGGACAGGGCTGCTGTAGGTACTTCGCTCATGCGGCAGTGTCTCCATGGGAGATGGCTTGGGCAGCGTAGAATTTTCTCAGCGCCATGAGCAGCCCGCCTCGCGCGTCGGGCACGTCGATGCCACGCGGCTCGTAGACATGGCGGGCAAAAAAGAAGCTCGACAGCCGGAAGGCATCCTCGATCGCCTTGAGGTCCGCACCTTGCCGGGCCCCGCGCTGCAAGAAGGGCGGCAGCGCAAACAGCTTGTCGCGCCATGGTTCGCCGGCGGTTCGCGACACCGCGCGGCCCGATTTCGGCGAGACATAAGTCAGCTCCTCGACAGTACCGGTCGCGGCGCATTCGGAGAGATCGAGGCCAAAGCCAAGTTCTTCCAGCACCAAAAGCTCGAAGCGCACCACCAGTTCGCCCACAGCCTCGGCTTCGTTGAGGTGATCGATCAGGATGGCCAGCGTCTCATAGAGCGCGCCATGCGGGTCGCGCTCGGGCAGAAGCCTCAGATGCGCGGCCAGTGTCTGCAAGGCATAGACCGCGATGGCGCTGTCGATCAGACGCGCCGCATTAAGCTCGATCGGCTCGGCCTGGAAGGTGCCCAGGTGCTCGTCGAGCCGCGCACGCCAGACAAGGTCGACGCGGTTTCCAGCCTGCAGCACCGGCTGTTGCTTGCGCGAACGGCCGCCGCGCACAAGGCCAAGATGCCGGCCATGCGCACGCGTCATCACCTCGAGCACGGCAGAGGTTTCGCCATGCTTGCGGGTGCCGAGGATGATTCCTTCGTCGTGCCATTCCATGGCCGGACCATCAGCCGGTTAGGTGGCGAAATCAAGAACTATGGCTGGCAAGCAGCCAGCCGCGTGGCGCCTTACGCACCGTGGCTCACCTGTCTGGCAGCGGCGGTATCAAGGCGAGCAACAGCAAGGCGCAGACCACCAATGCGGCAGCTACAATCGCCAGCGGCAACAGCCCCAGTGTAATGAAGGGTGCGACCGCCGCCGTTCCCGCAGCCGTGGTGCCGAGGATCGCAACGACGACGAGAGCGGCGCCGCGCGCATCGTCGCCATGCGAGGCAACAACGGCGCGATGGAAGCCGGGCGGGCCGCGAAAGCCAAGGCCGAGATTGATCGGCACGAACAGCGCGGTGATGACAAGCGTGCCGGCACCGCCGAAAAGCGCGTAAGCCAGCATCGACAGGCCGCCGACGACGGAAAGGCCGGTACCGAACCAGATCATGCGCTCCGCGCCGAAGCGCCTGGTCAACCTGCCGGCGGCATTGGCTGCGATGATGAAGGTGATGATGCCGGTGACCTGCATAACGATGAAATCACTGAGCGTCGCCCCAAGCGCCGTGACAAAAACTGTCGGCGCGGCAAAGACGATGACCAGCAAGGCACCCAGCGTGAACGCGTGGCTGACCGCATAACGCAGAAACACGGCATCGCGCAGCAGATGGGCATATCCGCCAGCGCGGCGTCCTGTCACGACAGGCGGCAAATGCCGGCCGAGCATCGCAACGGCCAGTGCCAGGACGAAAGCCAGGACGGCGATCACCTTGAACGACGCATTCCAGCCGGCGATGGAGAGCAGCCAGACGCCCGCGACCGGCGCCAGTGCCGGTGTCAGCGACTCGATGCTTCCCAAAAGCCCAAGTTTGCCGACGGCATGCTCGTCGCCGTAAAGCGCGCGGATCATGCCCGGTGCAAACACCGCCGCCGCCGAACCCGCCGCACCTTGCACGAAACGCAAGCCGATCAGCATGTCGAGCGATGTGCTGAGGCCGGCCAATGCCGAGACAAGGCCGTAGGCAACGAGCGAACCGACGAGCAGACGGCGCTGGTCGAAGCGCGCGCCGAGCGAACCGAAGACGAGCAGGCCAAGTGCCGAACCGATGACGAATGCCGCCAGAACGAACTGCGCCTTGGCATGCGTGCCGCCCAGGATCTCGGGCAAGCCGGGCACGGCCGGCAATACGAGGTCGGTGCCGGCTATGCCGAGCACGGTGCTGGTGACGATAAGGGCGAGGGCGATGCCGCCATGGCCGCCGTTTTGGTGGGTGGTCATCTGTTCTGCTCGAGCAATCTTGTGTGCGGGCTATTTGCCGCAGAGGTGCCAGGCGGTCAAGGCAAGCCGTTTGGTCCAAGCTGCGGGATCGGCCGCCGCGTCGCCACGGCGGCCGGATTGGATCAGGCCGGTTTCATCACCCGGGTGCCGAGCCAGTCGAGCGCGAGCATGACCAGCAGCGAGATGCCGACGAGCGGAAACAGGATGCCGCCCACAGCGAGAATGGCGATCAGCCCACGGAAGACGCGCCTGTCGGTGGGCAGCGGCGGCACGCCGAGCGAACCGGTCGGGCGGCGCTTCCACCACATGACGGCAGCCGAAACGGCCAGCAAGACGATCCCCAGGCAGACGGCCAGCAAGACCAGCTGATTGGCAAGGCCGAACTCCTGGCCCATATGCACCGATATCCCCCACTCCAGCCATTTGCCGAGCGGGCCGTAGTCGGCAAAGCCCATGTCGATCAGCGGCTTACCGCTATACTGGTCGAGATGGACGACACGTTGCTGGCTCGCATCGTCGGGATAGACCGAGCCGGTATAAACACCATCCGGGCTCGCCGGGATGTTGACGGCATAGCCGCGATGCAGGCCAAGCTTGTCGAAAGTCGCCACCGCCGCGTCGAGGCCGATCGGCGCCATCGTATGCTCGGCCGTCGATTGCGGCATCTGCGCCTGCTCGAGCGACCACGACGTCTTGGCGACATGGTTCAGATGTTCGTCGGACATCGGCACGGCCACGCGCACACCAGCGGGATAGCCGAAATTGCTGCCATTGGCCCATTCGTTGACCTTCTCGCCCCACACGCCCGACCAGGGCATGCCGGTGATCGCCAGGAAGACGATGAAGAAGCCGACGAAAATGCCCGTCACCGCATGGGTGTCGCGCCAGAACATGCGGTTTTTCGGCTTGCCGCGCACGGTGACGACGCCGCCCGGTCTGTTGCGCGGCCACCAGAGATAAATCCCCGTCGCGACAAGCAGGATCGACCAGCCGCCGGCGAGTTCGATCAGCATACGCGCCGTGTCGCCGAAATATTTGAGGCTGTGCAGATAGCGCACCATCCACATGATGGTGCCCCGGTCGGGCAGCGTCCCCAGCACCTGGCCGCCATAGGGATTCACGTAGACCGCAAGCTTGCCCTCGGTCTCCGTCTTGATGGTGATCTCCACCGATCCTGTCGGTGAAGCCGCGTCGGTGAATTTGACGGCGGTGCCGGGGTGGGCCGCAAGTGCCGCCGCCACCATGACAGAAGGTGCGGCCTCGCCTTGCGAAATCTCGACACGTTTGAGGTTGGAATAGACGACGGCGTCGATCTCGTCCTTGAACAGATAAAGCGCGCCGGTCACGGCAAGGCTGATCATGAAAGGCAGCACCAGCAGGCCGGCATAGAAGTGCCAGCGCCAGACGGCGCGATAAAGATTAGACGGCGAGCGCGCGGCAGTGCCAGCGCGCTCCCGTCCGAGGGTCAGTTCGGACATGGTTTGTCTCCTTAGGCGTGAAATGTCAGGCCGAAGCGCATCGGCCTTGATCGGTTCGACGTCAGATGGAGCGTGCTGGTGGTGCCCTCGCCTCGGCGATCAGGCCACGGAAGCTTGAATGGGCAAGGCCGTCCGGGCTGAAATGCGCCCTGCCCGTTTCGTCCTGAGCGGCAAGGACCAACTCGGCCGGATCGGTCGGCAGAACCGAAGCCACGGCCGAAGCCAGCTGGCATAGCGTGCCGCACGGACAATCGGCGGCCTTGCGCAACGGTTCATGCTCGCCGCCTGCCGGATCGACGGAGACGGCACCTTCGACGGAGCAGATGACATGCAGCGGGTCGCCAGCTGCCGCCGCCATCGCCCCTTGGGCAGTGCCCACCAGAAGGCCCTGCAGCAGAAGCAGGAACGCGATCATGCCGGCGATGGCGCCGGTCGAAAGCTTGTCCCGCAACAAAAGCCGCATGCTCTTCATGGTGGCGCCATGCCACCATTTCGCCGCAAAGTCACTGCGGCACGAGCGCTTTCACCCGTCAGCGCTCGCGCGGCCAATCCAGATGGAGACTGTCAATCACGAAGCCATGGGCATGCCGGCGTCCCCGGCGGTGGTCGCCCACGGCCCAATGCGGATCGTCCTCGGCAAGGTCGTGATGGTGATGCCCCAAAACATCGGGATCGGAAGCCGGCCACAGGGAGATTGCCGCAGCCACCGCTGCTGTGGCGATGCCGGCCATGATGACGAAGGTCTGGGAAAGGCCGACCGTCACACCGAGCCAGCCGGCCAGCGGATAGGTGATCAGCCAGCAGGCGTGGGAAAGCGCGAACTGGGCGGCAAACAATGCCGGCCTGTCTTCCGGGCGCGACGAACGCCTGAGCAGCCGGCCCGCCGGCGTTTGCGCGATCGAATAACCAAGGCCGAGGACAAACCACAGCGGCAGCAGCGAATTGAAGCCTTGCACCAGCGTGCCGCAAACAAGCCCGACCGCCAGCAAGGTGATGCCCGCCAGCATGATCGAGCGGTCCTGGACCCGGTCGAGAATTCTGGGCAGCATGAGTGCCGCCACCATCGACCCGCCGCCATAGGCGGCGAGCGCCATGGCGGTCGACTTCTGCGTCAGGCCGTATTCGCCCTGCACGATGACAACTGTGTTGACGATCACCATCGCGCCCGAGGCTGCGACCGCCATGCTGACCGCCAGCAGGCCCTGCAGCCGCGGCGTCGCGAGATAGATCCGCAAACCCCGCGTGGTCCGCTCAAAGATACCGCGCGGCGCGGACGCGTGTGGGCTCGGCAGCGTCACCGAGACGACAAGAGCGGCAGAGGCCAGGAAACCGACAACCGTGCCGGCAAACAGGTTGTGGAAGTTGATCACCGTCAAAAGGGCGGCCGCCAGAATGGGGCTGACCAGGCTTTCGAGGTCGTAGGCGAGCCGGGACAGCGAAAGCGCGCGGGTATAGTCCTTCTCATCGGGCAAGACGTCGGGAATTGTCGCCTGGAATGCCGGCGTAAACCCGGCGGATGCCGATTGCAGCACAAAGATCAGCACATAGACCTGCCAGACCTCGGTGACAAAAGGCAAAAGCAGCACCACCGCCGCACGCACGAGATCAAGGCAAACCAGCATCAGCCGTCGCGGCAATCGCTCGGCAAAGGCCGCTGCCACAGGTGCCACGATAACAAAGGCGATCATCTTGATCGCCAATGCGGTGCCAAGCACCACACCGGCGTCCGGCCCCGCCAGATCATAGGCCAAAAGCCCGAGCGCCACTGTGGCAAGGCCGGTGCCGATCAATGCGATCAGCTGGGCCGCGAACAAATGGCGATAGGTTCGGTTGGACAGGATCTGAAGCATCGTCAGGCTCGGTAATCTCAGGCGGCCCGAAGGCTGCAACAATTGCTCGACAGCAGGCGACGAGACCGGCGCAGCCGGCAGCGGCGCGCTCACAGATACTTGGTGATTTCCTTGAACTCGTCGATCGACTGCCGCTGCTCGCGCGGCAGCGGCCCGACCGCCTCTTCCAGGCAATGGTCGAGATGATCCTGGATCAGCGTGCGCTTGGCCTGGCCAACGGCTTTTTCCACCGCGTGCAATTGTTGCGCGACGTCGAGGCAAGGCCTGCCCGCCTCGATCATGGCGATGATACCGCGAAGATGGCCCTCCGCCCGCTTCAATCGCTTGAGCGTATCGGGATGGGAGGCGTGCGCATGTTCCGTCATGCCTATATGCTATCCCCCTGGGGGGCATATGGTCAAGGTAGCGTCGGCTACAGGTCGCCGACGTTCTTCTTGCCGCTCAACAGTGCGAAGACCGCCATCGAATGCCCGTGCCCGAGACCGAAATCGTCACCGAGCCATTTGATGACCTGCCCGGCCTTCACGCCGGTCTTGAGCTTTCCCTGTTCGGAAAAGCCCTTTTCGTCGGACAGTTTCAGAAGGTCTTCCGGCCCCTTGCCGGTCTTGCGCTTGATGGTGTCGAGATAGGCTTGAAAGGACATTGCAGCTTCTCCTTTGAAATCTTCAGGCCATTCTTCTGCGGTTGGCCAGCACCCCGCCAAGGATGATCGCGGCGAGCCCGGCAACCGACAGCGCCGTCAGCACGTCGCTGAACAAAACTGCCGCCATCAGCACGCCAAAGCCGGTGCCCCAGCAGCCAAGCTGGCTGAAGAACACCGGGCCGCCGATCTCCTGCAGCCGGAAATTCAGCAGATAAGACAAGGCCGAGGTGCCGATCATGCAGGCGATCCAGAACAGCACCGTGGACCCGGAAAACGTCCACGCCAGCGGTGCTTCGAAGACAGGGGCAAGCACTGCGACAAGCAGGCTCGAGCTCAACAGGATGCCGCAGGAGAAGGCGAGCGCCGACGAGCCCTTGGGCCAAAAGGCCGAGCGGATGATGTTGCCGGCAGCGGCACAGGCCGGGATGGTGATGCCGAGCAGCACCCATACCGTCTGCGAGAAGTCGATCTGTTCCAGCTGCTGCTGCACAAGGGCCGCCATGCCGGCAAGGCCGATCAGGATGCCGGCGAAGCGCCTGAGATACATGCGCTCGATGCCGAGCCCCGCGGCAAAGCTCATCGTCAGAAGCGGCGATAGCGAATAGACGGTCGAGGTATAGGCCGGCCCGACGCGGTCGACGATGTAATAGCCGAGTACCGTGGGCACAGTGAAGCTTATGATGCCGAGCACCAGGTAGAGCACGATATGCCGCCACTCGCGCGGGATGCCCTGCCCCGACGCGGCCAGCAGCGGCAGCAGGATCAGGCCAGCGCCGACATTGGCAACCAGCGCCAACTGGAACGGCTGCATGCCCGCGTTGAGTGCTGCCTTGGAGATCATGATCCTGGCAGCGAAGACGAAACCGCACAGCATCAGCAGGACCAAGGGCGAGCGCGCGACGGCCGAAAGCGGCGATGCAGCCAAATCTTGTTGCGTCATCTCTCACCTCAATATATCTTACCGTTAAGATAAATACGGAATTATCTTAGTGTCAAGACATCTCGATCAGGACGAACAGGGCGAATTTCCAGACGGCATCGATGCGCGGCGCGCGCAATGGGCCAAGGAGATGCCCGATCTCGATACGCGCGGCATGGCGATCCTCGGCCGCGCCCGCTGGATCACGCTGGCCGCCCGCCCGAAGATCGAGGCGATCTTCGCCGCCTATGGGCTCGACAGCGGCGAGGCCGACGTGCTGTTCACGCTTTTGCGTTCCGGGCCGCCCTACCGTCTTCGCCCGACGGAGCTCTACCGCTCGATGATGATTTCGTCCGGCGGCATCACCAACCGAATCAACCGCCTCGCCAAGGCGGGACTGGTCAGGCAGGTCAGTGCCGAAGGCGACGGCCGCAGCCTGCCGGTCGAACTGACCGACGAAGGCCGCAGGCGCGCCCGAGAGGCATTCGAGGCCGACATGGCCGTCGAGGCAGTGATGCTCGAAAGCCTGACCGAAGCCGAGCAGGAGCAACTCACAAAGCTTTTGCGCAAACTGGCGCTATCCCTGGGCAGCGGCAGCGCGCCAGAGTGATTGCCGAATCAGGCATTGCGATGCCGGCCGCCAAATCCAGGGAAACTGAATGAACCGGGAAGACCTCGCCGCGCATTTGCGCCAGCAACAGGCTGCGATGACCTTGTATGCTACAGGCCAGGGTCTCGATCAGCCTTGGGAGATTTCGGCCGGCATGGCCGATCAATCGGCCGGGCGAGCGATTACCGTCGACACGCCGCTGCGAGTGGCCAGCAACACCAAGACCTTCGTTGCCGCCACCGTTCTCCGCTTATGGGAACAAGGGCTGGTCGACCTCGACAGCCCGGTCGCGCCACTCATCGCGCCTGAATTCACCAAACAGCTCTCGTCCGCCGGATACCGCATGGACAAGATCACCGTTCGCCATCTGCTGAACCACAGCGGCGGGCTGTGCGATCACGCCGACGATCCGCGCTACTTCGCCTCCGTGCTGGCTGACCCGATGCGCTTCTGGACGCGCGAGGAGCAGGTGCGTCTCGCGGTGGAATACTCTCCGCCCTCGAGCGAAGCCGGGACCCGGTTCAGCTATTCCGACACCGGCTATATCCTGCTTGGCGACATCATCGAGCGCATCTCGGGCCAAGCCCTCGCCGCCACGGTCCGGCGCGAAATGTCGTTCGACAGGCTTGCCCTGACATCGAGCTGGTGGGAGATCGCGGAGCCTCAGCCCGCGTCGACCGGGCCAAGAGCGCGGCAGTTTCTGGGCGAAATCGATGCCACCGATATCAGCGCGTCGATGGACCTTTATGGCGGCGGCGGACTGGTGATGTCCGCGCGCGACCTCGCCACTTTCTTTGCTGGCCTGTTCGAGGGCCGTGTTTTCGACAGCCCGCAGACGCTTGAGCAAATGCTCTCCAAAGGCACGCATGAGGGCGCAGACAGCTACCGTCTCGGCATAGCGGTGAGCCGGGTCGACGGCGTCGAATGTTATTCGCATCTCGGTTTCTGGGGCACGGCGGCCTACTACTCGCCGGCCTCAGGCACGGCCATCGCCGGCTTCACCACAAACCGCGTCTCGCGCCCCGAGTTGGTTGCGGTCATTGAGAAGCTTCTTGCAACAAAGCTACCCGTTGCCGCTGTCGCCTGAGCAAAGATCATGTAGTTTCGCGAAGTCGGCCGCAGGGCCTGCCCAAGACTGACCACTGGAGCGCAGACATGCCGTCGACCGAGCTGCTGATCGCCTTTTTCGCCACCACCGCGATCTTCGCCTTCATGCCGGGCCCTGCCATGCTTTACGCCGCCGCCCAGACGCTGGCGCGCGGCCGCTGGTCGGGGATGATGGCAGCGCTCGGCATCCATCTCGGCGGCTATGTCCATGTCATCGCCGCCGCAGCCGGTCTGTCGGTGCTTTTCCACGCCGTGCCGCTCGCCTACATGGCCGTCAAATTTGTCGGCGCGGCCTATCTGATCTGGCTTGGCATTGCGCTGTTTCGCGCCAAGGTGCAGGGCAACGGCGATCTCCCGATCATCGAGCCGAAATCCGCCCGCCGCGCCTTTTTCGAAAGCATCACCGTCGAGGTGCTCAATCCCAAAACGGCGATCTTCTTCATGGCCTTCCTGCCGCAATTCATCGACGCATCGGCGGCATTTCCGGTCTGGCTGCAATTCTTCCTGCTAGGCATGATCGTCAATTTGATGTTTTCGAGCGCCGATGTCGTCGGCGTGATGCTCGCCGGCGCAATGATCTCAAGGCTGCGGCGCTCGAGCCGCGCCCAGCGCCTGATGCAGCGCGCCGGCGGTGCCGTGCTCGTCGGCCTTGGCGTCCACGTCGCCCTGCAAAAGAGCTGAACAACAAACCCGCCGCCCGATCGACTGACAAAGCCCTTTCGAAAATGACGCCAGCCGACCACACCATTTCCCTCGCCGATCAGCTCGCCCAGGGTCAGCGCTCATTCAAGGGCCTGCAACTCGCCGCAAGCGATCTCGCGCGGCTTGACCTCAGCGCGTGTGAGTTCGTCGACTGCAATCTGGCCGGATGCGATCTGTCGGCTGCAACGCTCACCGACGCGCGCTGGACAAGCTGCCGCATGGCAGGCGCCAAGCTTACCGCGATCGATGGCGTCGATGCCCAATTCCACAATTGTGACCTCTCCAACACCGACTGGACGCGGTCACGGCTCAACGCCTCGAAGTTCAGCCAAAGCAAACTGACGGGGGCGAATTTCGCCGATTGCACGCTGATCGGCGCCGACTTCCAGGAGTGCCGGCTGGTCAGCGCCTTCCTGCCCGCCGCTTCGTTCCGGCGCAAGTCGCTCAGCAATCTCGATTTCAGCGATGCCGAACTTAGGGGCTGCGATTTCCGCGAGGCGATCTTCGACGGCTGCAGCCTGCGCGGCGCAACCTTGCGCTCCTGCCGTTTTGAAGGTGCCGACCTGCGCGGCTGCGACCTTGGCCCGCTGAAGCTCAACGAGGCGGCGATCCTCAAAGGTGCCGTGATCTCGAAAAGCCAGGCCACCGACCTGTTGCGCAATCTCGGGCTGCAGGTGCTGTAGTCGAAAATGGCCCACAACTGAGCTTGACCGTGTCCGGTTCACGTTGCCAGAATAGATGATGGCATCAGCAGTTCCAGTACCGACCGGTGGCAACAATCCGCGTTTCGAATGGCGCGGAGCGTTCACCAACGACGAAATTAACGCACTACACGCCGAGTGTTTCGAACACCCTTTGTTCAATGACGACTGGTGGGCGCAGGTCAACAAGTTCAGCCTCGGCTGGGTTTGCATGCGAGTCCCAGGCAACCTCGCCGGCTTTGTCAATGTAGCCTGGGACGGCGGCGTCCATGCATTTCTGCTCGATACGATGATCACCTCGTCGTTGAGGCGCCAGGGCCTTGCTGCCGCACTTGTCGAACATGCCGTCAGCCATGCGAAGAGATCGAACTGCGAGTGGCTCCATGTCGACTTCGACCCGCACCTCCGCGACTTCTACTTCGGCGCTTGCAAGTTCGAGCCGACGGATGCAGGCCTCATACGACTGCGATAGTCGGCCTAAATGCGAGACGGCAGCGCGCTCAGAACTCACGCTGCCTCTGCCGCCACGCTTGGTGCATCGAAGAGCGTGCGGCCGATGGTCCGCGCGGCGTCCAGATGGTCGACCGGGCCGTGCGTTTCCGAGTCGAGCAAAAGCTCGGACGTCACCACGGGGGCACCGACATAGTCGAAGATGCCGTGGTCGATCTGCGTCTTCATGGCGCCGAAATAGCCGTGCCGCGCATAGGTTCGGGTCGTTGCGCCGCCGATGGCGACGAGATGAACCTTAAGGTGACGCAGCCTCTTCACCGGCTTGATACCGGGGCCCTCGTCGTAAGCCCAACCATTGGCGAACACGCGGTCGATCCATCCCTTGAGCAGCGCCGGCATCGACCACCAGTAGACGGGATAAACAAGCACAAGCGTATCGGCGCGCTCGATCCTTGCCTGCTCGGCGGCCACATCGGCCGAAGGCGCCACCTCCCGGCGGTGAACGGCGAGGTCGATGGCGGTGTAGCGCGGATCGAAAGCTTCCGCCGAAAGGTCGGCGATTTCGAAGCTGTTGGCCGGATCGGACAGCGACAGGCCCTCGGCGATTTGCGCGGCGATGGCGTGGCTGAGCGACGTTGGATCGGGGTGCGCGACAACGATGAGGGCGTGCATGCCGAAAACTCCTGCTTGGTGGTTGCGGGCAGCTGGCGCAGCTTATATACTTTTTGTAAGCTACTTACAGTAATGTACTTTTGGTATATAGCGATGTCAAGCGCCGAAACGACAGCCCCACGCCCGCGCCGCCGCCTGTTGCGCGAAGATCGCCACCGCCAGCTTCTGGACGTTGCATGGGGCCTGATCAGCGAGGAAGGAACCGAGGCCCTGACGCTGCCACGGCTAGCCGAACAGGCGAGCGTGGCAAAGCCCGTCGTCTACGACCATTTCGCCACGCGGCCGGCGTTGCTCGCAGCACTTTACCAGGAGTTCGACACGCGCCAGACCGCGCTGATGGACGCCGCATTTCAGGCGAGCGAACCGACCTTGGCGAGCAGAGCCACGGTCATTGCATCCTCTTATGTCGACTGCGTGCTTCTCCAGGGCCGCGAGATACCCGGTGTGATCGCAGCCCTTGCCGGCTCGCCCGAACTGGCAAAGCTCAAGCACGACTACGAAGCGATCTTCATGGAGAAATGCCGGACCCTGCTTGCCCCGTTCGCCAAGGACGGCGCCATCACAACGGCCGGACTTCGAGCGATGCTCGGCGCCGCCGAAGCCCTGTCATTCGCCGCCGCGAGCGGAGACATCACGCCCGTGCAGGCCAAGGACGAACTGTTCGAAACGATCCTGGCCATGGTTGCGAGAAGCCCCGGCCATGCCAAGGAAGCCCCATAGCCACGCGAGCATCCAGCAAGGTCGGCGAAACCCAGTTCCAGATCGACGACCAGTCTTATCCGAACGACGTGCTGCGATACACTCTGGCTTAGCATTCCCGTTGCCAGATGGCGGAATTGACGGCCTTCGGCATTGCCTTTGTCGGCGCTTGCCTTGCGAACGGAGCATTGTTACCGTCCTCCAATTCCCGGGGACGTTCCAGCATTCGATAGTTCAGCCCGGCGTTGCCTTTTCCAACGCGACTTGCTCGACAAGCTCGACACGACGAAAAGCAAGCCCAGGAGGGGAATTCACGCCAACCAGACTTTGCAGTTTTGGCCAAACTGTCCGGCTCAACGCCCCCGGTTTCTGATCTCAGCGCAACCGCACGTGCAGCAATGGTTTTCCACCAAGCACAACAAAGGAGAAGCGCATGTACACGAAGACAGTAGTGGGTATGGCACTGGCTTTTTCCGCCTTGGCTGCCACGGCCTTTGCCCAGGAGCCAAAAAAATTCGGGACCGAGGCCGGCTGGGACATCTTTATCAAGTCGGACATGGGCCCCGGCTGTGTGATCACTAAGAAACTCAACAATGATGCGCAGTTCCAGATGGGCATCGACGCGACCGCCTCGAAACGTGGCTACATGGCGCTCTATACCAAGGCCGATGCCAAGGTCGGCGCCGGAGACGAAGTCGCAGTGATATTCGACGTCGACGGAGAGAAGTTCAGCGGGGAGGCCACCGGCCAGCAGATAGATGGGATGAAAGGGGCATTTGTCTGGGTCAACAATCCCGAGTTCATCTACGATCTCGCCAAGAAAAAGAGCCTGACGATCGCCCCGGCGGGACGTGAAGCAATCGTGCTGCCCCTCACCGGCACCGACGCCGCCTTCAAGTCCCTGCGCGCCTGCCAGGAGGCTCAGTAGCGCATCAGTTGCCAGTCGACATATGCGGTTGAATGACCAGGAGGTGGAGCCGACGCTCCGCCTCCTGTTTGCGCTGTGAGAACTTCGGCCAAAGGAACGCGGCAATTTGCGATTGCCGCGTGTGTTGGCGGCGCCGTGGGCGCGCCGGTTTCAGCTTGCACGCGCCAACGCCACGGCGTCCGGTCCTGCCGGAAAGCGGAGCTGTCCGGATACGTCGTTCGCAGCCTGCCAAACGGCTTCGGCCACGTCGGTTTCTTTCGTCACCATCGCCGGTGTCGCGAATTCGGCAAAAATTGGCCGCGCGAACGAAGCATACGCGTCAGGAATCAGGTCTTCGACGCGCAGTTCGGTATTGTGCGCAAAGCGCGTGCTTGGGGCATAGCCAGGCTCGACAAGCTTCACCTGGACATCGAAAGCGCCGAGTTCATGCGCCAGCGATCCGGTGAAACCTTCGATCGCCGTCTTGCTTGCGGTGTAGGCGGCGGCGAGCGGCATCGGGGCAAGCGTTACGCTGGAAGTCACGTTGACGACGACGCCCGACCGGCGCGCGCGGAACTGCGGGATCACAGCCTGGGTCATCGCCATCACGCCGAAGGTGTTGGTCTCGAACAGCTTGCGCACATGCTCCATCGTCATGGCCTCGAATGCGCCGACGAGGCCGATGCCGGCATTGTTGACGAGCACGTCGATAGGCCCACTGGCAACGAGCGCTGCGGCAATGCTCTCGTCGTCGGTCACGTCGAGCGGCAGCACGCGCATCCGTTCCGATCGAGGCAGGAGGTCCTCGCGCGGGGTTCGCATGGTGGCAACGACGTTCCAACCCTGGGAATGGAAGTGGCGGGCGGTCTCGAGGCCATAGCCTGACGAGCAGCCGGTGATCAGTACGGTTTTCATGAACGGGTCCTCATTTGTTGTTGACGCCGTGAAAATACAGTCCAAAATCAGGACTATCATCAATCTAAAGTCCTAATTTTGTTTGCAGCAGCCCTGAAATGACCGACCCGCTCGCCCAGATCATCGAACTGCTCCGGCCGCGCGCGGTCTTCTCCAAGGGGATCAGTGGCGCCGGGCGCTGGGGCGTTCGCTATTCCGAATTCGGCCAGCCCGGCTTCTGCGCGGTCATCGAAGGTGCTTGTCGCCTCGCCGCCGATGGGGAGGCGCCGGTCACGCTCGAGCGGGGCGATTTCGTTCTGTTGCCGGCAACCCCTGCCTTCACCATGTCCGGCTTCGAACCGGTGACGCCTGGGCGCATCGATCCCAAGTTGACGCCGGCGCCCTCGGAGGAGGTTCGCCACGGCCGTCCGGACGGGCCAGCCGATGTCCGCCTGCTCGGTGGCTATTTCGTTTTCGATTCTCCCGATGCGGCATTGCTGGTGTCGCTTCTGCCGGCAATGGTTCACGTGCGCGGCATCCAGCGGCTTTCCACGCTGGTGCGCCTCGTCGGCGAGGAGGCGAGCCAGCAGAATGTTGGCCGCGATCTTGTGCTGGCGCGTTTCGTCGAGATCCTGCTGATCGAGGCTTTGCGGGCAACGCAGCCCAAAGGATCGCCGCCCGGCCTTTTGCGGGGTCTCGCCGATGCGAGGGTTTCTGGCGCGATACGGCAGATACACGGTGACCCAAGGCGAGCGTGGACGGTGGCCGAGCTTGCCGGCGCGGCCGGCTTGTCCCGCTCGGCCTTCTTCGACCGCTTCACGCGCACCGTCGGGCTGCGGCCGATGGAATACCTGCTCGGTTGGCGCATGGCACTTGCCAAGAACCTGCTTGGCGGCAAGGAGATCGCGCTCGACGAGGTCGCGCGGCAGGTCGGCTACGGTTCGGCGAGCACCTTCAGCACCGCGTTCAGCCGCCATGTCGGGCAATCGCCGGGCCGCTACGCCCGCGACGACCGGGCATGACGAAGGAAAAAGCTGAGCTGACGCAGCGCTGCGCGCTCAGCCCTGCCCTTGTCTAGTGCGGGAAATCGAGGCCCATTTCGCGGTAGCGCTCGGGGTCGTCGCCCCAGTTCTCGCGCACCTTGACGAACAGGAACAGGTGCACCTTCTGTTCCAGAATGCCGCCGATTTCCATGCGTGAGGCCTGGCCGATGGCGCGGATGGTCTCGCCCTTGTGGCCGAGCACGATCTTCTTTTGGCTGTCGCGCTCGACGTAGATGACCTGCTGGATGCGCACCGAGCCGTTGGGCATCTCTTCCCATTTCTCGGTCTCGACATGCGACGAGTAGGGCAGTTCCTGGTGCAGCCTGAGATACAGCTTTTCGCGCGTGATCTCGGCGGCGAGCTGGCGCATCGGCAGATCGGAGATCTGATCCTCGGGGTAGTACCAGGGACCTTCGGGCAGGCGCTTGGCCAGGAAGTCGAGCAGGTCCTTGCAGCCAGAGCCGGTCAGCGCCGACACCATGAAAGTGCGTTCGAAATCGACAGCCTCGTTGGCGGTCGCAGTCAGCTTCAGCAGCTTTTCGGGATCGACCCGGTCGACCTTGTTGAGGATCAGGATCTTGGGCTGGCGCACGTCCTTGAGACGTTCGAGGATGGCGGCGGCATCACCCTTGATGCCGCGCTCGGCGTCGATCAGCACCAAGATCAGGTCGGCGTCCTTTGCCCCGCCCCAGGCGGTGGTCACCATCGCCGTATCGAGACGCCGCTTCGGCTTGAAGATGCCGGGCGTGTCGATGAATACGATCTGGGCGTTGTCGTGGGTGGCGATGCCGCGCACGATGGCGCGCGTCGTCTGCACCTTGTGGGTGACGATCGACACTTTGGCGCCGACAAGCTGGTTGACCAGCGTCGACTTGCCGGCGTTCGGCGCGCCGATCAGCGCGACGAAGCCCGAACGGGTGGCACCCGTTTCAGGCGTTGCGGTCTCAGGGGCATCGGTCACGATGCGGTCTCCTCATGCTTCCATACGCCCTCACGCACCAAAAGGGCGGAGGCTGCGTTCTGCTCGGCCTCGCGCTTGGAGCGACCGGTGCCGGTGGCGGGCAAAAATTTGCCGACCCGCACGCTCACCGAAAAGACGGGGTCGTGGTCAGGGCCGGTGCGGCTTTCAATCTGGTAGGCAGGCACTGCTGTCGACGCCTGATGCGCCCATTCCTGCAACTCGGTCTTGGGGTCGCGGCGTGCGGCACCCGCAGCCTCGGCGCGCGGCTTCCAGTATTTATGGATGAAGCGCTTGGCCGCATCCAGCCCGCCGTCGAGATAAATGACCGCGATCAGCGATTCCAGCGCGTCGGCGCGCAGGTTGACGCGCTTGCGATCGGCAAGATTGCGCACTTCGGAGCCCGCGCGGATCAGATCGGCGAGGCCGATCTCGTCGGCGATCTGGGCAAGTGCCTCGGCATTGACCAGCGCGTTGAGCCGGACCGAAAGCTCGCCTTCGGGCGCTTCGGGAAAATCGGCAAGCAGCATGTCGGCGACAGCAAGCCCAAGCACCCGGTCGCCCAGGAACTCGAAACGCTCATAGTCGACGCCTGCGTTCGCGCTGCGCGCGCTGCCATGCGTCAGCGCCCGCTGCAGGCGCTGATGGTCGCGGAAGATATGGCCGGTGCGCAGTTGCAGCGCATCGGCGAGTTCCGTGGCGGTGAGCCTTTTGCCTGCCATGCCTATCGGACGAAGTTGAACAGGCGCGAGCCGCGCATCTCGGTCGGCCACTTCCAGATTTCCAGCGGGCTTGCGCCGTTGGCGATCGAGAAGAAGATGATGTTGGCGCGCCCGACAAGGTTCTCGGCCGGCACGAAACCCACGTTGAAGCGGCTGTCGGTCGAGTTGTCGCGGTTGTCGCCCATCATGAAGAAATGGCCTTCGGGCACGAGGAACTCACGCGTGTTGTCACCGATCGAGTCCGGCGTCAGGTCCAGCGTGTCGTAGGAAACACCGTTCGGCAGGGTCTCGCGATAAACGTCGACCGGGCGGTTGACCTCGGTGATGTCGGGGTTGTCGATCTGGCCGACTTTTTCGCGCGGCACGGCGGTACCGTTGATGTAGAGCTGGCCTTCCTTCATCTGGATGCGGTCGCCGGGCAGGCCGACGACGCGCTTGATGTAGTCGAGCGAAGGATTGGGCGGGAACTTGAAGACAACGACGTCGCCGCGCTCGGGGTCGGAGCCGAAGATACGGCCCGAAAACAGGTTGGGCGACAAAGGCAGCGAATAGCGCGAAAAGCCATAGGCCCATTTGGTGACGAACAGATAGTCGCCCTCAAGCAGCGTCGGGCGCATCGAGCCCGATGGGATCGAGAACGGTTGGAACAGCAGCGTCCTGATCACCAAGGCGAGCAACAGCGCCTGGACGATGACGCTCACGGTTTCGCCAAGCCCGCCGGACTTCTTCTGTTTTTCAGCCACGCTCATGTCGTCCTCGATTGTAGGTCGCGATGGGTATAAGGGCTCGCCGCCGCCGGGGCAATGTCTCAGCCGCCGCCAAAACCCTAAGATAGTGGCGGTTGTTCGACGGGCACCGCCTCGATGATCACAAAGGCTTGTGCCAGCGGAAAATCGTCGGTGATTGTCAGGTGAAGCACCGCGCGATGGCCTTCAGGCAACATCTCGCCGATGCGCCGCGCGGCCCCGCCGGTCAGTTCCATGGTCGGCCTGCCGCCCGGCATGTTGACCACACCCATGTCGCGCCAGAACACACCTTCGGCAATGCCGCAGCCGAGCGCCTTTGAGCAGGCCTCCTTGGCGGCGAACCGCTTGGCATAAGAGGCAATGCGCCCGCGACGCCCCTCGGCGCGCTCCTGCTCGACCTCGGTGAAGATGCGCTGGATGAAGCGCTCGCCGTGGCGGGCGATCGATTTTTCGATCCGCCTTATGTCGATCAGGTCGCTGCCGATGCCGAGGATCATGGGTGCAACCTCCGCCCCTCGTCCCGATCAAGATGCATATGAATTTCACTGGAGAGGCACGACGTGGACGCCCCCCTCTCCCCGTTCTTCACGGGGAGAGGGTAAGGGTGAGGGGCAATCTGGTGACGTTTGCGCCGCCCCTCATCTGCCTGCCGGCATCTTCTCCCCGTGACGGACGGGGAGAAGACGGCCGTCCGCAGCGTCGCGCCCCATTCGGCACCGATGAAAAAGTGTTCTGCCGCCATCAGGCTCACCGCCGCCCGCCTCAGATGTTCCGGCTGCCCGGCTTGATCGCCGGGATCGCCGCCAGTTCCGGCGGCAGCTTGTCGGCCGGATAGGCGGGCACCTCGTATTCGGCGAGCGCGATCAAAGGCACGCCGACATCGGACTTGCCGGCCGAACGGTCGATGATGCAGGCGGCAGCCACAACCTCGGCGCCGAGTTCGCGCAGGCACGCGATGGTCTCGCGGATCGACAGACCTGTGGTGACGATGTCCTCGACGATGACGACGCGAGCACCCTTTTCGATCTCGAAACGGCGCAACCGGAAAGTGCCCTGCTCGCGCTCGACCCAGATGGCCGGCACTTTGAGATGCCTTGACGTTTCGTAGGCCGGGATCAGTCCACCGATCGCGGGCCCGACGACATAGTCGATGTCGCCCTTCACGTCAGTGCGGATCTTTTCGGCCAGCGCCTTGCACAGCGTCTCGGTCTTGTCGGCATGCATGAACACGCGTGCCTTTTGCAAAAACACCGGGCTGCGCAGGCCCGAGGTCAGGATGAAATGCCCTTCCAGCACCGCACCCGCCGAACGGAAAATGTCCAGAACTTCGCTCGTCTGCATCTTAGTCCTTCCTGTCGTCAGCCCAGCGCCCTCGCCTCACCCGTTGACGCGGCGGGCATCGCTGACGCTGGAGTTGTCCTTGAGCTGGGAGATCAGCCGGTTCAAGTGCTTCAAATCCCAGACTTCGAGATCGAGCAGCATTTCAGTGAAATCGGGCGCTGTGCGTATCATCGACAGCGTATGGATGTTGGCGTCGTTGGCAGCCACCACCTGGGCGATGTCGGCGAGCGAGCCCGGCGCGTTGATCGCCGTCACCGAAAGCCGCGCCGGAAAGCGCTCCTTCGAGCCCTCGTCGAGGTCCCAACGCACGTCGATCCAGCGCTCCGGCTGGTCATCGAAGGCCATCAGCGACGGCGACTGGATCGGATAGATGGTGATGCCCGAGCCCGGTTGCATGATGCCGACGATGCGGTCGCCGGGCACGGCCCCTTCGGGTGCGAAGCGCACCGGCAGGTCGCCGCCGACACCACGGATCGGCACGGCAGCCCCTTGCGCCTTGCTTTCCTTGCGTTGCGCCGACGAACGGCCGGGGATCTGGAACAGCATGCCGGCGGCATTGCGGATCTTCGACCAGCCTTCCTCGCGCGGCTTCGGCGGGTGGGTGACACGCTCTTCCTTGTAGTCGGGAAAGACTGCGCGGACGACGTCATTGGACGCCAACTCGCCGCGGCCGACGGACGCCAGCACATCTTCGATGTCCTTGCGCGCCAGCCGGTGCAGCACCGACTTCAGGCTGTCCTTGGAGAATTTCTTGCCGGCACGCTCGAAGGTGCGTTCGAGGATGCGGGTACCCAGCCCCGAATACTGCTTGCGGATGGCGTTCTTGGTCGCCCTGCGGATCGCCGAACGCGCCTTGCCGGTGACCACGATCGATTCCCACGCCGCCGGCGGCACCTGGGCCTTGGAGCGGATGATCTCGACCTCGTCGCCGTTCTTGAGCTCGGTGACCAGCGGCATCACCCGGCCATTGACCTTGGCGCCGACGCAGGTGTCGCCGACATCGGTATGCACCGCATAGGCAAAATCGATCGGCGTAGCCCCGCGCGGCAGCGCGATCAGCATGCCCTTGGGGGTGAAGCAGAAGACCTGGTCCTGGAACAGCTCGAGCTTGGTGTTTTCGAGGAAATCCTCGGAGTCGCCATCGGCGAGCTGCTCGATCGTCCGCCTGAGCCAGGCATAGGCGTTGGTTTCCTTGGAGATTGAGTGGGCAGCGCCGTTGGTCTTGGTGACGTTGTCCTTGTAGATCGAGTGCGCGGCAACGCCATATTCGGCGATCTTGTTCATCTCGCGGGTGCGGATCTGCAGCTCGATGCGCTGGCGCGAGGGGCCTACGATGGTGGTGTGGATCGAGCGGTAATCGTTCTGCTTGGGCGTCGAGATGTAATCCTTGAAGCGCCCCGGCACCATCGACCAGGTGGTGTGGATCGCGCCCAGCGCGCGATAACAATCGGCGACGGAGTCAACAACGACGCGGAAGCCGAAAATGTCCGACAGCTGCTCGAAAGACAGCGCCTTGGTCTCCATCTTGCGGAACACCGACCATGGCTTCTTCTGCCGGCTCGTCACATCCGCCTTGATGTCATATTTCTCAAACTGCGCCGACAGCGCCTTTTCGATGTCGACAAGCACGCCCTTGCTGCGCTCGGACATTTCGGCGAGCCGTTCGGTGACGGTGCGGTAGGCCTCGGGATTGATGTAGCGGAAAGCGAGTTCTTCGAGCTCCTCGCGCATGCCCTGCATACCCATGCGGCCGGCCAGCGGCGCATAGATGTCCATCGTCTCTTCGGCGATGCGCAGGCGCTTGCCTTCCGGCACATGGTGCAGCGTGCGCATGTTGTGCAAACGGTCAGCGAGCTTGACCAAAAGCACGCGCACGTCTTCGGAGATCGCCAGCAAAAGCTTGCGCAAATTCTCCGCCTGCTCGGCCTTCTTGGAGACGAGGTCGAGCTTCTTGAGCTTGGTCAGCCCCTCGACCAGCTTGCCGATGTCGGGGCCGAACAGCTCGTCGATCTCGTCGCGGGTCGCGCTCGTGTCTTCGATCGTGTCATGCAGCAGGGCGACCGCGATCGTCGCCTCGTCGAGATGCATGTCGGTGAGGATCGCCGCCACTTCGAGCGGGTGCGAAAAATACGGATCGCCCGACGCACGCTTCTGATGGCCATGCTTTTGCATGGCGTAGACATAGGCCTTGTTGAGCAGCGCCTCGTTGACGTCAGGCTTGTAGCGCTGGACGCGCTCGACAAGCTCATACTGACGCATCATGGGCAGCTTCCTGGAACTCGAAATGAATCATGCGCCGCAAGGGCTTGCGACGCATGTCATAGATAACCACTGATGTGGCGGCGCGGAAGTGCCCGTTGGCCGGTTTGGCGCGCGTTTTGACGCGACGCGAGACCTTTTTGAGAATTCGCCCTGCCGAGTCAGATGGCGTGGCTTTCGAGAACCGGAGCGGAGCGGACTTTCGGTCCGTGAGCACCGGAAGCGCAGAAAGCCGCGTCAGGTGGCCGGCAGGGTAGAATTCTCAACAGGTCTCAGTAGTCGTCGCTCTTTTCGGGCGCGACAAGGCTCTCGATGCCGGCGAGCAGGTCTTCTTCCGACATGCGGTCGAAGTTGATGTTTTCTTCGGCTTCGTTGCTGTCGGCGGCGGAAGCTGTGGCCTGGTCGGCGGGCTCGGGAGCCTCGGGCTCCGGCTCGTCGATTTCGACATGCTTCTGCATCGAATGGATCAGGTCTTCCTTGAGATCGTCGGGCGAAAGCATTTCTTCGGCGATTTCGCGCAGCGCGACAACCGGGTTCTTGTCGTTGTCGCGAGGAAGGGTGATCTGCGCGCCCTGCGAGATCTGGCGGGCGCGATGACCGGCGAGCAAAACGAGCTCAAAGCGGTTGTCGACCTTGTCAATGCAGTCTTCAACGGTTACGCGGGCCATGAAGTGCCCCTTTCATGCATGGATTTGACGGAAAGCTGGCGCGTGCCTTAACCTGAAAGGCTGCGCAATTCAAGCATGAAGCCTGCAGTGCCGAAATCCTGACCTCCATCCACCCACGATTTATTTACTGCTCCACACCCCTCCCCCTCTTGGAATGACTCGCCACGGGCGATATTTCCGGCATTGGGGCAAGGCATTGATTTGGGGGGAAACGGGCGCTCGGTTCAGCGTATTTGGCGACAGCCTATTTCAACAAGGATATTTTCCTATGTTTGATCCTCGCGAGAAAATCGCACTTTTTATCGACGGAGCCAATCTCTACGCGACCTCCCGCGCTCTTGGCTTCGACATCGACTACCGCAAACTGCTTTCCAGCTTCCAGAAGCGCGGCTATCTGCTGCGCGCCTATTATTACACAGCACTCGTCGAGGATCAGGAATACTCCTCGATCCGCCCGCTGATCGACTGGCTCGACTATAACGGCTTCAAGGTCGTCACCAAGCCGGCCAAGGAGTTCACCGACGCCACCGGCCGGCGCAAGATCAAGGGCAACATGGACATCGAGCTGACTGTCGATGCCCTGGAACTCGCCGATGTCGTCGACCACTATGTCATCTTCTCGGGCGACGGCGATTTCCGTACGCTCGTCGAAGCGTTGCAGCGCCGTGGCCGCAAGGTCTCGGTGATCTCGACAATGGCTTCGCAGCCGCCGATGATCTCGGACGATCTGCGCCGCCAGGCCGACCACTTCATCGATCTTGTGACACTCAAGGCCGAGATCGGCCGCGAGCCCTCCGAGCGACCGGTCCGCAAGGTCGACCCGGTCGAACCGACGCCAGAAGACATTTGATGCACAATCCACAATCCGCTCTCCCTGTCGATCCCGACAGGGATTGCCCGCTTTGCCCGCGCCTGCATGATTTCATCGCCGGTTGGCGCGAGCGTGAACCGGGCTGGTACAACGCGCCTGTGCGTTCCTTCCTGCCGCCGGAGGGTGAAGACGCCGTGCGTTTCCTGATCGTTGGGCTGGCACCTGGCGTTCGCGGGGCCAACCGCACCGGGCGGCCTTTCACCGGCGACTATGCCGGCGAGCTGCTCTACTCGACGCTCAAGCGCTTCGGCATGGCGCGCGGCGAGTTCGAGGCGCGGCCGGACGACTCCCTGGAACTGATCGGCACGGCGATCACCAACGCCGTGCGTTGCGTGCCGCCAGACAACAAGCCGGTGGGTGCGGAGATCAACACCTGCCGCACTTTCCTGGTGCCGACCATTGCGCGCTTTCCCAATCTGAAAGCGATCCTGACGCTCGGCTCGATCGGCCATCAGTCGACGGTGCGCGCGCTCGGTGCCCGTGTCGCGGCCGTGCCCTTCAAGCATGGCGCGCGCCACGATGTCGGCAAGCTTGCGGTATTTTCGAGCTATCACTGCTCACGCTACAACACCAATACCGGCGTCTTGACGGAACAGATGTTCGTCAATGTTTTCCGTGACGTTGCAGAATTCTTGGAGAAATAGCGCCTTCGCAGACGGGCTGGAACCCGGATTTGTCTCGTCTGCTTGCATCGAAGATCGCGAAAGAACGTCCTCGCCTTCAATCCAGGGCGGCAGTAACCGCTTCACGAAGCTCCTCACCAGCGATCGGCTTGTGCAGAATACGGCTGCCGCTCGCGCTCACCTCCTGCAGGCGCGATGGCGAGGTGTCGCCGGTAACGATGATGGCGGGGACGGCGCGGCCGAGGAACGTGCAAAGCGTCTGGATCGCCTCGATGCCGGTAGCGCCATCCGCCAGGCGGTAATCGGAAATGATGAGATCGACAGGCGCTTTGCCACGCGCCATCGCTTGCCTGTAGGTCTTTTGCACCTCGACGGCGGAGCGGCCGGCGTAGACACGGTGGCCGTCGAGCTCGAGCAGCATCGCCATCGCCTCGAGAATATCGCTCTCGTCTTCCACAACCATGATGCCGGCGCCCGTCGCTTCGAGCATCGGCTCACCACGACGTTCGGGCGCTTTGGCGGTTCGGACGATCGGCACGGCGATGGAAAACATCGAGCCGCGCCCGAGCGCGGATGTCAGTTTCAGCGGGTGTTTCAGCAATTCGGCGGTGCGGCGAACGATGGCGAGCCCGAGCCCAAGGCCCTGGGTGCGATCCCGCGCCGGGTTCTGCAGCTGCACGAATTCCTCGAAAACCGTAGCGTACTGATCGACAGGGATACCCGGGCCCCTGTCCCAGACCTGGATTTCCACGAAATCGCCGCGCCTGCGGCAACCCAGCAGAACCCCACCGTCTTTGGTGTAGCGAAAGGCATTCGATAGCAGGTTGTTGAGGATGCGCTTGAGCATCATCGGGTCGCTTTCAACGGACAGGTCGCTGTCGACCACCCGCCATTGAAGACCACGCTGTTTTGCCTCCGCGGCAAATTCGTCGCGGAAATCGCGGAAAAGCTCGCGCAGCCCCACCGTTTCCTTCGCGACCGTGACGATACCGGCGTCGAGCTTGGAAATATCGAGCAACGCGTTCAACAGCCCGCTCAGGTTGCCGATGATGGATTTCGCCCTGCCCGCCAGGTCGCGAGCCTGGCTGGAGGGCACGTCGCCGCGCTGTCCCAGCATGGCGACGGTGGACACCAGCAGGCTCAAGGCATGGATCGGCTGGCGCAGATCATGGCTGGCTGCCGCCAGAAAACGTGTCTTGGCGCGATCCGCTGCCTGCGCGCGGTCGCGTTCCTCCTGCAGGTGTTCGACCAGCCTTTCATTTTCCAGGCGCAAGCCGATGGTCTCGCGCAGCATGCGGTATGTGATGCGGCAATAGTAGAAGTTGATGACCACAAGCGACACGAGCAGAAACAGGAAGCCCCCCGATATGCTGCTTCCGCTGGTGATGACGCGCGCGGCGACCGGCAAGACCGTGGCGAGAATCGAACCGATGAGTGCCGGCGGAAAGGCCGACAGCGACGGCACCGTGCCGCAGACCAGGCCGGTCAACACGACAACCGTGAAAGAAAGCAAAAGGGGCGCTTCGGGAAGGAAACCGACCCAGCCGAATATGCCCCACAGCAGGCCCGAGACCGAGGAAAATGCAGCTGCGAGCCATGCCCACCGCAAGATGGAGGCCGAATCGCGCGTGCGGCTGAAAAAGCGGCGGGACGCGAACACGCGAATGGCCGTCAGCAGATACAGCGCACCGAGCCATCCGGCCAGCCAGGTCGTGGAAACGCCGCCGCTCAAGACATAAACGGCTGCGAGCGAAATGACGATGTTGGAGATGACGACGCCATAGGAGTTGCGATACAGAAGCTCAACGAGAGCCTGTCGTATCTTGTCTTCCTGCATTGGCCCCTCCAAATGCCGGACGAAGCTCATCCAGCGGTACGTCCCAAGGACTGTTGATCTAAGGGAAATTTGTTTCCCATACATTGGCAATCATGGAACTTGTGCCGCTGCCTCATGAATGGTGACCAGATGAACCGCCCTCTCACCTTCATTCTCGCCGACGACCACGCCATCGTGCGCGAGGGGTTGAAGCTGCTCGTCTCGACGATGGAGAACATGTCGGTGGTGGCCGAAGCAGCCGACGGTGAAGCTTTGCTTGGGCTTGTGCGCAGCGTTCGCGCGGACGTTTTGATTCTCGATCTCGGCATGCCCGGCGTTGCCGGAATCCAGTTCATCGCCGACATCGGCGAACTCGCACCTCGGCTTAAGATCGTGGTTCTGACCGCCAATATCGAACCGAGAACGGTGCGCGCCGCGCTTGAGGCCGGCGCCAGCGCCTACCTGACCAAGGACGGCGATCCCGAGGAACTCGGTGCGGCCATCGATGCGGTCAAGGGCGGAGGGACCTATCTGGCGCGAACCGTTCGCTTCGCGATCAGCGAGCCGACCCGAAGCAGCAGGCCGTCGGCAGCGCAGGAAATCCTCTCGCCGGTCCCGCTGACACGACGGGAGCGGGAAATCCTGATGCTGGTGGCGCAAGGGCAGACGGCGCGTGAAATCGCCGAGCGGTTGGGCATCAGCCCGGCGACGGCGCGCAAGCATCGCGAAAACCTGATGGGCAAGCTCAATCTCCATAGCGCCGCCGAACTGACCGCTTATGCGGTTCGCTTGGGATTGCCCACGACATGACAGCCGCGCGCTGCTTGCGCAGCCGCAATCCCGTGTAAACATCTGCTTAACCAACAACAGATTAGCGACAACCGAACGCGATCCAAATACGGCATCTGCCGTATGTCTTCTCGCAACAGCCGAGCCTATTCCTCCCCACGGTTTGGATCATCCGGGAGGAGCCGTGATGCCGTCGCTGGAGCTGTGGATTCCGTTCGCTGTCGCAACGCTTGCCTTCGCTTGCATGCCAGGGCCGGCGATATTGTACATGACCGCCCAGACAGTCGCCCTTGGCCGCAAGGCTGGATTGATGGCGGCACTTGGCGTTCACATCGGCTGCTATGCCCACATCATCGCTGCCACCATCGGCCTCGCTTCGCTGATCGAACAAGCGCCGATGGCCTATGCTGCAATCAGGTTCGCTGGCGCTGCCTATCTGGTCTGGCTCGGCCTCACCATGTTCCTTGGCTGGAGCAAGACCGCCAATGAAGCCGCCGGCCCGGCTTCGAACACCTTGCGCGACAGCATCGTTGTCGAGGTTCTCAATCCAAAGACGGCGCTGTTTTTCCTGACCTTTCTTCCGCAATTCGTCGACCCGGCTGCCGCTTTTCCGCTTTGGCTGCAGTTCCTGATGCTCGGCATCTTCGTCAATTTCGTCTTCTCGATCGCCGATGTGGCGGCAGTCGGCATCGCCTCGCTCACCCTTGCCCGCTTTGCTTCGGGCGGAGCCGGCTGGATGGTCCCCAAGGCCTGCGGTTCGATCCTCATTGGACTTGGCGTGGCGCTCGTCAGCCATCAGATATGACCGAATGCGGCGACGCAAAAATGTGCTTTGCCGATGTTTCACCTTCGACAGGACGTGAGCCGCGAAGATCAGCAAAAAAGAAATCCTCATCGGTTCAGCTTTTTCGAACGGTTCTCTAGTAGGGTCGCGTTACGCGCGAAGAGCGTTGAGCCCTTGACCCAGGTCAATGTTGCTCTGCTTCATTTTGCTTAACTGAAAACGCAACCCCGCAGGAGCTGAAACCATGAGCAATGCCTCGAATTCAGATCATTCATCCACCCGCCTTGTCATTCCAGCGTTCGCTGCGCTCTATGAAAAGATTGCCCAACCGCTGAGCTGGGTTGTTCTTCGCGTGTTCGTCGGGGGTGCCCTGGTCGTGGAGGGATGGCCGAAAATCCTGGCCCCCTTCGCCCAGACGGGCTTCGTCGAGAGTGTTGGCTTCTACCCCGGCTGGCTTTGGTCGCCCTTGCTTGCCGCGATGCAGTTCTTCGGCGGAATAGCGCTTGTGCTCGGCTTCCTGACACGTCCGGTGGCCCTCGCAAACGCCGTGATGTTGGCCGTAACCTGGTGGTTCCACTACACGCATCCTTACGGTGACGCCTTCCTCACCCAGGCCGGCATCGATGCCTTGAAGGCAGGGGGCGACACGCTTTTCACGCCAGATGGCGTCAAGAGATTGGCAGACGGCGGCACGGCACTCCTGCATCAGGTGCAAGACAAGGCGGTGTTCCTGTCAGCCATCTGGACTGTGGCTGTCTTGTTGTTTGCGGGATTTGGCGGAGGACCGCTCTCCGTGGATCGCAACCTTCTCAAGCGAGAATTCTAAGAAACGCAGCGACGCACGATCTGATCGTCAGCGCCGCACAATGACGCGACAGCGTCGCCCGCATTGCGGGCGGCGGGCTTCACCTTCGGCGCGGTCGAGCTTCGGCTGGAGCGCTGCGACCGCGACATATGCCGCGCCCTGGCACCTGGCTGTTCAGCGTGCGCTGCTGCCGAAGCTCTGAATCTCAAGAGCGACCGCGCCGACATCGCTCTGGCGCGTACCCGGATGGGGTAGCCTGTCCCTTCCAGGACTGGCCCGCTGCATAATTCAAAACCAAAGTGAAACAGCGCTGCGCTGCAGGCGTCGCATCGCGCATGCGAAGTGACGCCGTTGCCCGCAAACCCGCGAACTGTCCTCAAGCTTACGCCTTTCATCCCACCGCGTCTGCGAGCTTGAGCGGGACAGGACCTGCCTCCCCTTGACGAAACACAATGGGAATGAGAAGGTGATCCATAACTAAGACATAGATTACATAGTAATGTAACAACTGGGAAGGGGACCAAGCATGAAACACATGACAAAGATCGCCATTTCGCTGGCTGCAATGTTGCTGCCCGCGACAGGCGCTGCGTGGGGACAGGCGAAGGGTGGCGTGATCGACGTCGCCACCATCGGCGAGCCGCCGACGCTCGATCCGATGGCATCCACCGCCGACCTGGTGGGCATCGTCACCCAGCACATCTACGAAACGCTCTACACATTCGATAAGGATTGGGGCGTCACGCCGCTGCTCGCCGCCGACATGCCGCAGATTTCGGCAGACGGCAAAACCTACACCATCGCGCTGCGCACCGGCATCAAGTTCCACGACGGCTCGGACATGAATTCCGCCGACGTGGTCGCTTCGCTGCAGCGCTGGATGAAGGTCGCGACGCGCGGCAAGCAGACCGCCGAGACCGTGAGCGCCATCGAAGCCGTCGATGACAACACCATCAAGATCACCCTCAACAAGCCGTTCGCGCCGCTGCTTTCACTGCTGTCGCTGAACAATGCCGCGGCGATCATCATCCCGTCGGAAGTTGCCGCACAGGACCCGCTGACCAGCTTCGTTGGCACCGGCCCCTATATGCTCAAGGAGCGCAAGCCCGACCAGTTCATCCAGCTTGCACGCTTCGACGGCTACAAGTCGCGCGACGGTGAATCGAACGGTTATGGCGGCGCCCGCAAGCAGTATCTCGACGAGATCCGCTTCGTGCCGGTGCCCGATCCAAACACCCGCATCGAAGGCGCGGTTTCGGGCCAATTCGCTTATGTCGACTCGCTGCCGGTGGAGTCCTTCCAGAAGATTTCCGGCGGCAAGACCACGCCCGTCATGCTCAAGCCGTTCGGCTGGCCAGTGTTTTTCATGAACACCAAGGAAGGGCTGAACTCCGACATCAAGATCCGCAAGGCGATCCAGGCAGCGCTCGCACCCAAGGACATGATGCTTGCGGCGTTCGGTTCGGAGGACTTCTTCTCCATCGACGGCGCCATGTATCCTGAAGGCTACAAGTGGCACAGCGAGACCGGCACCGAGCCCTACAAGCCCGACGGCGATATCGAAGCGGCCGCCGCCCTGCTCAAGGAAGCGGGCTACGACGGCTCGAAGCCGCTGCGCATCCTGACCAGCCGCCAGTACGAATTCCACTACAAGCTGGCGCAGGTGGCAGCGGAATATCTGAAGGCCGCGGGCTTCAAGGTGCAGTTGGACGTAGTCGAATGGGCAACGCTGACCAAGAACCGCACCGACCCGGCCCTGTGGGACATCTACATCACCCACAGCCCGTTCCTGCCCGAACCGTCCTTGACCGGCTTCATGTCCGATACCGCGCCGGGCTGGTGGGTTTCCGACAAGAAGCATGAGGTTCTCGGTGCTTTCAACGCGGAATCCGATCCGGCCAAGCGTATAGCCTTGTGGCCGGCCGTGCAGCAGGCGTTTTATGACGAAGTTCCCGCTTTCAAGGTCGGCAACTTCAACGCTTTGGCCGCCCAGGCACCCAATCTCAAGGGTGTGACGCCGGCACCATGGCCTTACTTCTGGAATGCCTATCTCGAAGCCAAGTGACGGGCTTCCACAACCGTCGAATGGCACTGCCGACACTCTATGGTCGCTTCGCGGCCACCTCTCTCCTGCTCGACGGGGGAGAGGAAGAGCGTCGCTCGCTTAACCGAAAATGCGACTGAAGCCAGGGCGTGAAAAGACAATGCTGCGTTCGATCATCAACAGACTGCTTGGCATGATCGTCGTTATGGCGATCGTCGTCACGATCGTCTTTGTCATTGTCCGCGTCACGCCGGGCGATCCTGCCGCAGTCATGCTGGGTCCGGAGGCTAACGCCGCAGATATCGCGGCGCTGCGCACCAAGCTCGGCCTCGACGGGTCCATCCTCGAACAGTTTGGCCACTACGTCTTTGGCATCATGCAGGGCGATTTCGGCCAGTCGATCTTCCTCAACCAGCCTGTCACCGAGGCACTTGCCCAGCGCGCCGAGCCGACTTTTTTCCTGACCATCTTTTCGCTGCTGATCGCCACCGCGATCGCACTGCCGGTCGGCATTCTGTCGGCCTACTGGCGCGGCTCGATTTTCGACCAGGTGGCAACGACCGTCGCCATGTTTGCCGCCAGCATTCCGAGCTTCTGGCTTGGCCTGTTGCTGATGCAGTTTTTCGCCGTGAAACTCGGCTGGTTCAACACCTCGGGTTATGGCGGGCCAGGCGCCTCGCTCGGCGAGCGGCTCAACCATCTTGTGCTGCCGGCACTAGCGCTCGGCCTCGTCAGCTCGGCGCTGATCACCCGCTTCACCCGCGCCTCGATGCTGGATGTGCTGAATGACGACTATGTCCGCACCGCCCGCTCCAAAGGCATGAGCGAGTGGCGCGTGGTGCTGAAGCATGCCTTCAAGAACGCCCTGATCCCGATCCTCACCGTGCTCGGGCTGACCGCGGCACTGCTGATCTCCGGTGCGGTGGTGACCGAGACGGTGTTCGGCCTGCCGGGCGTCGGCAATCTCGTTGTTTCAGCCGTGCTGCGCCGCGACTATCCCGTCATCCAGGGCGCGCTGCTGGTTATCGCCGGGCTCTATGTTCTGGTGAATTTCGGTATCGACATGCTCTATCTGCTGGTCGACCCAAGGGTGCGCTACTGATGGCCTCGATCTCCACTCCATTGCAGGTTGAACCCGGCCTGCTGTCACGCCTGATCACCCGGCGGACCTCGCTGATCGGCCTCATCATCCTCGCCATTCTTGCGCTCGCGGCGATCCTGGCACCTGTCATCGCGCCCTATTCGCCGACGAAACTGTCCATCGCCAACCGGCTGCATGCGCCCAGCTTGCAGTTCCTGTTTGGCACCGACGATCTCGGCCGCGACGTCTTCACCCGCATGCTCTATGCGGCGCAGGTTTCGCTGTCGGTCGGTTTCGCCGTGGTCGTGCTGGCCTCGGTCATCGGCATCGTTTTGGGGCTGACGTCAGGTTTCTTCCGCAAGGCGGACGCGCCGGTCTCCCGCCTCATCGACGCGATGATGGCCTTCCCTGATATCCTGCTGGCCATAGCACTTGTCGCGGCACTCGGTGCTTCCGCCACCAATGTCATCATCGCGCTCGGCATCGTCTACGCACCGCGCCTGGCGCGTGTCGTGCGTGCCTCGACTTTGGTCATCCGCGAACTGCCCTATGTCGAGGCCGCGCGCGCTCTTGGCGTGCCGACGCCGGTGATCCTGGTGCGGCACGTGCTGCGCAATGTCACCTCGCCGCTTCTGGTGCAGGGCACCTTCATCTTCGCCAACGCCATTCTGGCTGAGGCCGGCCTGTCGTTCCTCGGCGTCGGCATTTCGCCTGATGTTCCGACCTGGGGCACCATGATCAGCGTCGGCCGCCAATATATGGATCAGGCACCGTGGATCATGCTGTATCCCGGCGGCGCCATCGTCATCACCGTTTTGTCGCTGCAACTGGTCGGCGACGGGCTGCGCGACCTCCTCGACCCGCGCCTGGCAAAGGACATCTAGAGCGACATGATCGGCAATCGTTTCCCCAAGGCCGAACGGCCACTGCTCATCAAGGGTGCGAAGCCCATCGGCTTCGGCACGGCGTTCGACCAGCCTGTCGATGTCCTGATCGGCACGGACGGGCGCATCGCCGATATCGGCGGATCGATCGCCGCCAGTGACGATGCCCGCACACTCGATGCCAAAGGCGCCTGGATGTCGCCGGGATGGACCGACATCCACGTCCATGTCTGGTATGGCGGCACCGACATTTCGCTGAGACCCGCGCAGTGCGGCGCAGCACACGGCGTCACCACCATGGTCGATGCCGGTTCGGCCGGCGAAGCCAATTTCCACGGCCTGCGCGAATTCATCATCGAGCCGGCCCAAGAAAACATCTACGCTTTCCTCAATCTCGGCTCGATCGGGCTGGTCGCCTGCAACCGGGTCAGCGAACTGAGCGACATACGTTCGATCGACTTCGACCGCATCATCGCCACAGTCGAAGCCAACCGCGATGTCATCGTCGGGCTGAAGATACGCGCCAGCCATGTCATAACCGGCGGCTGGGACCTGACGCCGGTCAAGCTCGGCAAGAAGCTCGGCCGCATCCTCAAGCTGCCGATCATGGTGCATGTCGGCGAACCGCCCCCGCTTTATGACGATGTGCTCGACCTGCTGACCGAAGGCGACATCGTTACCCACTGCTTCAACGGCAAGGCCGGCAGCTCGATCCTCGAGGACGAAGACCTCTACCGGCTCGCCGAGCAGGCAGCCGCGCGCGGCATCGTGCTCGATGTCGGGCATGGCGGCGCCTCGTTCTCCTTCGACGTCGCCAAGGCCGCGCTCGAGCGCGGCCTGCCGCCGAAGACGATCTCGACCGACCTGCACAACCGCTCGATCGACCGCTCGGTGTGGGACATGGCAACGACGATGTCCAAGCTGCTGTCGCTCGGCATGAAGATGGAAGACGTGGTGACGGCTTCCACGACGGCGCCGCGCCGCGCCATCGGGCTCAACGCCGACGGGCTGTTGCAAAAGGGCAAGCCGGCCGAATTCACGCTGTTCGACGTCGTCGACGCCGACGTGACCGTGAAGGATTCGCAAGGGGCCACCAGCACCCTGCACCGCATGTTCGAACCGCGCCACGCCATCCTTGGCGCCGAGCCTGTCGTCGCGCATCGCTACATGCCGCCGGCGCGCGGCGGCACCGAGCCGCACGCCTGTCCTCATTGCGGATGGAATTCATGACCGGAGAGATCGCGCCCGACACCATCTTGTCCGTGCAGGATTTGAAGACCTGGTTCGTGACCAAGCGCTTCACGGCCAAGGCTGTCGACGGCGTGACCTTCGATCTCAAGCGTGGCCAGACACTGGCCGTGGTCGGCGAATCCGGGTCCGGCAAGTCGGTGACCAGCCTGTCGATCATGGGGCTTTTGTCGAAGCCGGGCGCGATCGCCGGGGGCAAGGTCCTGTTTCGCGACCGCAAGGAGCAGGTACACGACCTCGCTGCCTTCGCGCCGAAGGAGTTCCGCAAGATCCGTGGGCGGGAGATCGCCATGATCTTCCAGGAGCCGATGACCAGCCTCAACCCGCTCTACACCGTCGGTGACCAGATCGGCGAGATGATCGCGCTGCACGAACCCGTCAACCGGCGGGAAGCGCGCAGCCGGGCGCTCGCCATGCTCAAGCATGTCGAGATACCGGACGCGGCCTCGCGTCTCGACGACTACCCCCACCAGATGTCCGGCGGCATGCGCCAGCGCGTGATGATCGCCATGGCGCTCGCGTGTAGCCCCTCGCTGTTGATCGCCGATGAGCCGACAACAGCACTCGACGTCACCATCCAGGCCCAGATTCTCGACCTGCTGCGCCGCCTGCAGGCCGAGTTCGGCATGTCGATCCTGTTCATCACCCACAATCTCGGCGTCGTCGCCGAAATCGCCCATGACGTCGTCGTCATGTATGGCGGCCGCGTCGTCGAACAGGCGCCGGTCAACGACCTTTTTGCCCATCAGCGGCATCCCTATACCAAGGGCCTGCTTGCCTGCACGCCGAATGCCGCGCGCGACATCGATGCGACCGGCGAGCGCCACGCGCTCTATTCGATCCCCGGCAGCGTGCCGCCGATCACGGCACTTCCGGCAGGCTGCGCCTTCGGACCGCGTTGCGAATATGCGCTGGATGCATGCCGTGCAGCGCCGCCAGCGCTGGTTGCCGCCGGACGTGCCGGCTTCTCCCGTTGCATCCGGAGCGCCGAGCTATGAGTGCCGACATCTTGAAGCCCGAAGCCAGCGATCAGAAACTGCTGCTCAGCGTCCAGGGCCTGACCAAGCATTTCCCGGCCCGCAATGGCCGCATCGTCCATGCCGTCGAAGATGTCAGCTTCGATGTCTGGCGTGGTTCGACTGTCGGGCTGGTCGGCGAATCCGGTTCCGGCAAGACGACGGCGGGCCGCTCGGTGCTGCGGCTTGTCGAGCCCACTGGCGGCAAGGCGATCTTCGACGGCGTCGATCTGTTCACGCTGTCGCCGCGCGAGATGCGCGCCTATCGCCAGCGCCTGCAGATCGTTTTCCAGGACCCGTTCTCCAGCCTCAATCCGCGCATGCGCATTTCCGCGATCATCAGCGAGGCGCTCGATGCGCGCGGTTTTCCGCGCGGCAAGGCGCGCGCTGAGCGCATCGCCGAACTTTTGACGCTTGTCGGCCTGTCGCCGGACCACGCGACACGCTATCCGCATGAATTCTCCGGCGGCCAGCGCCAGCGCATCGGCATCGCGCGAGCGCTCGCGGTGGAACCGGAATTCGTCGTCGCCGACGAGCCGGTCTCCGCACTCGACGTGTCGGTGCAGGCGCAGGTGCTCAACCTGCTCGGCGAATTGCAAAAGAAGCTCGGGCTGACGCTGCTGTTCATCGCGCACGACCTGTCGGTTGTCGAATATCTCTGCGACGAGGTCGTGGTGATGTATCTCGGCCGTGTCATGGAGCGAGGCCCAAGCAAAAAGGTCTACGCAGCGCCCCGCCATCCCTACACCAGGGCGCTGCTTGCCACGTCGCCGGTGCCCGATCCGACGCGCCGGCGTACCCATGTTCCGTTGCAGGGCGACATTCCAAGCCCGATCAACCCGCCCTCGGGCTGCGTCTTCCGCACCCGCTGCCCGGAGGCGATCGCCGCCTGCGCCGAAATCATCCCGCCGGTCGAGCATGTCGGTGGCGGACATCATGTGGCCTGTATCCGCCACAACGAACCGATTGCCTGAGTGGAGTACGCATGATGACTTTTTCCGAGCGTCCGGAAAACACGCCCTATGACCGGCTCAAGGCGCTTGGTATTACGCTTCCCGATGCACCGCCGCCGATCGCCAATTTCGTCACCCATGTGCAGGAGGGCAAGCTTTTGTTCCTGTCCGGCCAGGGGCCGACCGAAGGCAACGGGCGCCAGCATACGGGCAAGGTTGGCGGCGATGTCGGCGTGGAGGCAGCCTATGGGCATGCCCGGCTGACCGGCATCAACCTGCTCGCCGTCATGCATGCAGCACTTGGCGATCTCGGCCGCGTGCGGCGTGTGGTGAAGCTGCTCGGCATGGTCAATGCGACACCCGACTTCGCCGATCACCCGTCGGTGATCAACGGCTGCTCTGATCTCTTCATCGAAGTCTTCGGGCAAAGCGGCGTCCACGCACGCTCGGCGGTGGGGCACGGCTCCCTGCCCGGGCAGATCACCGTGGAAATCGAAGCCATCGTGGCGATCGACTAAGGGTTCTTGATGAATATCCGGGAGGGAAACACCATGCCGAAAGACGATATCCGCAGCCGGCTCGGCTTGAGGCCGGTGATCAACGTTTCGGGCACTATGACCTCGCTCGGCGCCTCGATCGTGGTGCCGCAGGCGGTCGAGGCTGTCTCGGCGATCCTCAGCGAATTCGTCGAGCTCAGCGACCTGCAGCGCCGCGCCAGTGCCGTGATCGCCGATCTCACCGGCGCCGAGGCAGGCTTCATCACCGCTTCCTGCTCGGCGGCGATCAGCCTTGCGGTTGCGGCCGCCATGACCGGGCCCGACCTCGCGGCGATCGAACGCTTGCCGGATACGACCGGCCTCAAGGACGAAGTGCTCATCCAGTCCGGCCATATGGTCAGCTACGGCGCGCCGGTCGAGCAGGCGATCCGCCTCACCGGCGCCAAGGTCGTGCCGGTCGGCCAGGCGACGAGCGCCTCGGCCTACCAGTTGCGCGGCGCCATCACCGAACGTACCGCATGCGCGGTCTATGTCGTTTCGCATCACGTCGTCGACTATGGCCAGATCCCGCTGAAGGTGTTCGCCGCCATCGCCCATGAGCGCGGCGTGCCTGTCATCGTCGATGCGGCTTCCGAATACGATCTCGCCGGCTTCCTCGCCGATGGCGCTGATCTCGTGCTTTACTCCGGCCACAAATTCCTCGGCGGTCCGACCTCCGGCATCGTCGCCGGACCAAAAGAGAAGGTGCGCGACGTCTATCTGCAAAACCGTGGCCTTGGCCGTGGCATGAAGGTCGGCAAGGAAGGCATCGTCGGCACGCTGGCTGCCCTTCAGGCCTGGAAGACGCGCGACCATGACGGTATCCGCGCCCGCGAGAAAAAGGCCCTCGACTGCTGGGTCGAGGCGCTGGATGGCAGGGCCGGCGTCACAGCCACGATCGTTGCGGACCCGACCAACAACCCACTCGACCGGCTGATGATTTCAGTCAATCCGGCTGAGGCTCGCGTCACCGCCTGGGATCTGGCCGACAGGATGGGGACCGGCGACCGTCCGGTGATCGTGCGCGACCATGAGGTCGAACACGGCTATTTCTATCTGGACCCCTGCAACCTGCATCCCGATGAGGAATTTGTCGTGGCGGAGCGGCTTGCCGAGGAGCTGGACCGCGCGCGCGGTTCCAACGAGATCATCGCAACGCCTTTCGACGAAAGGCTGCTGGCGCGCGAGGCGGCGATCCTCAAATGGCCGGATTGACGGCGCCCTGTTCGCCAGGGCGCGGACATCTTACAGTGCTTTCAACACGAATCCCGGGTTCCCATGCCGAAAACCGTTGCAAAGCATGACGATAGCGCCGCTGGCGGCGCCGAACCGCGCCGCTCGCGCACCAGCGGCATCGACCGGGCGCTGCAGATCCTCGATTATCTGCAGAAGACCGAGCGGCCGGCAACCGCCTACGAAATCGCCCGCGATATCGGCGCGCCTTTGTCGACCATCTACGTGATCGTCGACGATCTCGTCGAAAAGGAGCTGCTCGACCGCCAGGATGGCGGCCTTTTGTGGCTTGGGCCGCGCCTGTACCATTATGGCCTGACCTATGCCCGCACGCTCGACCTGCTCAATGTGGCGGTGCAGGAGATGCACGAGCTCGCCGCGAGTTCGGGCGAGACGATCCAGATCTGCGGCCGCGACGGCGATCAGATGGTCGTCCTTGCGATGGACGAGGGCAAGGACCATTTCCAGGTCACCTCGCGCGTCGGCACCCGCAGCCCGCTCAACTGGACCGCGTCCGGGCGCATGCTGATCGGCCATCTGCCGGAAGCCGAGCGCCGCGAGATATTCGCCCGCTCGGCAACTGTCTCGCCAACCGGCCGCGCCGAAACCGACAAGGACGTGCTGGCCAAAACCGCCGCGGCAGCACTCGAAGAAGGCCTTTCGATCCAGGCCGGTGAGTCCGATTTTTCCGTGGCCTGCATTGCCGCCCCGGTCTGCGACAACCAGGGCGCCTGCCGCGCGACGATCTCGATCGTCGTGCCTGACATCAAGCTGAGGCAGAAGAACCCCGACCTGATCGCTTTGGTGAAGGCAAGCGCTCGACGCATCGAGGCGCGGCTTGGCTGGCAGTCCAGTCGATCGCAGTGACCGATTGCCTTGCCCGGTCGAGCGTGGCACGCAGTCGGATCAGAGGTGGGCCGGCTGCCTAAACAGCCTGCGTGGCTTCGCTAAGTGGATAGCCAACTTTCCATCGCTAGCGTCGCTCTCATCATGGATAGAATAATAAAATTGACATTGCCGTTTGATGAAGGTATCTATTAACGGTCGATATTTGCTTGTTTGATTTTTGTTATTGCACAATGACACTGTGCGTCGACGAACTTCCCTTCAAATAAAATCGCGATGTAACCCGCCGTGCAGTCGCATGGCGGTCGATAAATATTGCCACGAAAGGGGTTTGTCATGACCACTGGCACAGTGAAATGGTTCAATGCTACCAAGGGCTTCGGCTTCATTCAGCCTGATGATGGCGGCGCGGACGTGTTCGTCCATATCTCCGCTGTCGAGCGGGCCGGCATGCGCGAAATCGTCGAAGGCCAGAAGATCGGCTACGAGATGGAACGCGACAACAAGTCGGGCAAGATGTCCGCAGGCCAGCTGCGCGCTGCCTGAACGGGATTTGCGCCCTTCGGTGACCACGGATGTACTGGCACCGTCTTAGGGCGCGACGACCAACGAAGGCCAGGCAGTTTGCCTGGCCTTTTTCTTGACAGCGATCAGGCCTCTTTTCGAAACAGCAGGGATAACAAACATGACCCAGTCCCAGAGCAAGGCTCGAGAGCAGGCAGAGTCGGCCTTTGGCAAAACCCAATCGCAATCTCTCGCCCGCAACCGCATCATCTCCGAGATCGACGCTGTCGTTCAGGAACGCGACGAAAAGACCATGCGGTTACGCGCTTTGCGAATGGAAAAAGAAGCGAGTGAACTTGCCGCCGGCGCTTCGTCCGCTCGCGCCAAGGCCGTCGCCAAGCGTTAAAGCGCCGCGCATCCGTCGGGCGCACGGCGCTCCAGGTTTGCATCGAAGGATCGCAGCTTCCGAAAATCGACTCCGATTTTTTGGCCGGCGCTTATGGCCGGCGGCTATAACGAAGCGCTCGCCGCCGATCCGAAGTTCCGTAGCAGCCGATTGAAATTGGGCATCGGCTTGAATTCAGACCCCCACCCAAATCTCATTTAGGGTCGAAAATAGAACGCTTGTTCGAATTTTTGCCCCCTTGGCCGTTGCCGAGGGTGGACTTTTTGACTCCCAGGATCAGCAGGACAGTCCCGCTCTGGGTCGTCTGGCTGAGTGCAGGCTTGGCTGTTGTCTTTGCCACCATCGGTGCTGCGGCAATTGCCGCCGGCGTGATCATCAGCGACACCAATGCCGCCGTCATGAACGTCTTCATCGCGTTGTCTCCTTCATTGGCCACCTGGCCATCAACAAGCGCTGGATGGCACCGCCCCCCGCCTGGTGCCGAACCGCGCCTGCGCCAAAACGCGGTCTGCATGGTGAAATGCACGCAAATTCCGGACTTGGGCATACGGCAGATGCCGTATTTCGCACCGGAGGCCGGCGCGGTTTCGGCAACTTGGTTAGCCAATGGTTTTCAGAATCGAACGGCGTCGCGGCGTCTGAGGCGCGTTGTGACCTTGGGCGGCTCTGTCGCAATCGGTCGGCTTCTGCGGCCGGAAACCCTGTGTTCTTGTGCCTGAACGTGAAAGACTTTTCCACGGTTGGCACATTTTTTATGCCTGAATCAGAAGTCGGCATCTCTGAACCGCCTCATTCCTTCGCACCCCCCTCTGGCCTGCCGGCCATCTCCCCCACAAGGAGGGAGATTAGTCGCTCCGACGGCGGCGCTCATTCTGCGAATTCGCAAGGATCGGCTTTGCAACGTTGGTGATTGGCCGGGACACTGTTGAAGGCCTGATCTCCCTCCTTGTGGGGGAGATGGCCGGCAGGCCAGAGGGGGGTGCGAAGGATCGCGACCTACAGGATTTGCCTTGCAAGGCACGAGCGACTGTCACCCCTTGTCAGCAACCATCGTGGATAGCCGCCCCCGTTTTTCCACGCCCTCTCCACCTCCCGTATCATCACCTCGCGATCTTCCACGGGACCCCGGTGCGCACCGGGCAGCGGGGGGGGGGGAAGCGCCGGTGCCGGGCTGGCGGGAGGTCGGATCTCCTGCTGGGTGATGAGCCCCCAAGCCCGGGCCTTGCGGCGGCTGGCGGCGCGAAAGCGTTGAGGCGACTGAGCGGGGCAAGAACATCGGGCGGGGCGCGAACGTCGCGCCACATAATTACTAATCGGAAGGCACGGCCTCGCGCCCCGCTTCCCGAACTACCTCCTGCAAGGGAGTGCTCTTTGACAATGGCCAGGCGCGAAAGCGAGCGTGGCAGTAAATGAGTTTGGCCACCCTCTCGCAATAAACGGGGCGAGGAGAATGTCGCCCCTACCCCCGCTCTTTGAGCAAACGGCCTTTTTCGCGATTCCAGTCGCGCTGCTTTTCGGTCTCGCGCTTGTCGTGCAGCTTCTTGCCGCGACCGACGGCGAGCAGCATCTTGGCCATGCCGCGATCGTTGAAATAGAGCTTGAGTGGCACCAGCGTCATGCCCTCGCGCTCGATGCTCTGGGCAAGCTTGGCCATCTCGCGCTTGTTGACCAGAAGTTTGCGGCGCCGCCGCGTCTCGTGGTTGAAGCGGTTGGCCTGCAGATATTCCGGCACGTAGGAATTGATCAGCCAGAGTTCGCCGCCTTCGAAAGAGGCGTAGGAATCCTGGATGTTGGCCTGGCCCAGGCGCAGCGACTTGACCTCGGTGCCGCTCAGCACCATGCCGACCTCGAGCGTGTCGAGCACCTCATAGTTGAAGCGCGCCTTGCGGTTTTCCGCGGCGACCATGTTGTTGGGGTCGGATTTCTTGCCCTGGCTCATGATGTTGAGGCCCGTTCTGCAACTCGCATGCGCGAGTCATATGTTGGTGTTTCCGAGAGCCGGAACACAGCGAAGTATCCGCCGCGAACACGGCAGCGCGAAGACGCCTTCAGATGACCGCGAAAGCGGATTGTCCGAAAGGGTTTCGCGCGGCTCAGTTGATGAGGCCGGCGTGCTTCATCGCCGCGTCGATCTTTTCGGCGGTCGACGCCTCGATGGTCATCAGTGGCAAGCGCAGCACGTTTTCGATCTTGCCAAGCCGCGACAGCGCATATTTGGCGCCGGAAGCGCCGGGCTCGATGAAGATCGCCTTGTGCAGCGGCATCAGGCGGTCCTGCAATTCGAGCGCCTTGTCCTTGTCGTTGGCAAGACTTGCCTGCTGGAACTCGGCGCAAAGCCGGGGCGCGACATTCGATGTCACCGAAATCGCACCGACGCCGCCATGGGCGTTGAAACCAAGCGCCGAAGCGTCCTCGCCCGACAGCTGGATGAAATCCTTGCCGCAGGTGATGCGCTGCTCGGAGACGCGCTCGACCTTGCCGGTCGCGTCCTTGACGCCCCTGATGTTCTTGAAGTCATGCGCAAGGCGCCCCATCGTCTCGGGCATCATGTCGATGATCGAGCGCGGCGGGATGTTGTAGATGATGAGCGGCAGCGTCGTTGCCTGGGCAACGGCTGCGAAATGCGCATAAAGGCCACGCTGCGTCGGCTTGTTGTAGTAGGGCGTGACCACCAGCACGGCGTCCGCACCGACGCTTTCGGCAAACTTGACCAGGCCGATGGCCTCTTCGGTGTTGTTCGAACCGGCACCCGCGACAACAGGTACCCGGCCACGCGCAACCTCGACGCACATCTTCACGACCTGGCGGTGCTCGTCATGACTCAGCGTCGGCGACTCGCCCGTGGTGCCGACCGGCACAAGACCCGTGGTGCCCTCGGCGATCTGCCATTCGACGAGTTCGCGAAAGGCTTTCTCGTCGAGACGGCCATTCTTGTCGAATGGTGTCACGAGCGCGGTAAGTGAGCCTCTCAGCATGTCGTCCAACTCCAGCAACCCTACGGTTTCGCAGCTTTTTGATATCGCCGGCTTTCTAGCCGAAAGCAGGGCCGCGCACCATAGTCTCGACACCAATTTGCGGCAAGTATGGCCGGTACTTATATCACTTCGAATCGAACGACCGCGCTAACCTTTCATTAACCCGCTCTTCACCAGATCAACCTAGGCTCACGATACACGCCTCTGACTGTCACCCGTAAGGATAAGGAATGGCCAGGATCATTCCGGCTGCCAGGCCGCATCATATAGCGCTTTTGGGCGCCTTTATTGCCCTGGTGCCCATCCCCGCCGGCAGTTCCAGCCTCGACCCGCAGGCAACCTCGGCCATCCCCTTCGCCAGCATCGGCAAGGCCGATGCCGCGCGCGCGGCCTTCGGCACGCTCGACCGGTTGAAGAACGGGCTCGATGCGCTGTCGAGCGGCGATCTGGCACAGGCGCGGACCATCCGCGACGCCCTGCCCGCGACCGCGCTCGACCGCCACATCCTGATGTGGGCGATCGCCATCAATGGCGGCGACAAGGTGCCGAGTGCCGACATCGCCGCAGCAGCGCAGGCCCTGCCCGGCTGGCCGGGCCTTGCCACGCTTCGCCGTAACAGCGAACGCGCCATGGCGCGCGAAAACCCCGGCCCCAACATCGTCGTTTCGGCCTTCGCCGCCAGCGAGCCGCAGACCATCGAAGGTGCGTTGCTGCTCGCCCGTGCCCAGATGGCGCTCGGCAACGCCAAGGCGGCGCTGGCTGTGTTGCTGCCCTACTGGCGCAACGAGAAGCTGGAGCCCAAGGACGAAACCGCTGTCGTCAAGGAGTTCGGCAGTCTCATCCCGGCCGCAGACCACCGCATCCGCATGGAAAAGATGCTCTATGCCGACCGGGTCAGCTCCGCGGCGCGGGTCGCCGACATGGCCGGTGCCAAGGCCTTGGCCGATGCCTGGAGTGCTGTGATCAAGGGCGACAAGAAGGCATTAGCGCTGCTCGACGCCGTGCCGGTGAACCAGCGTTCGGCGGGTTATTTCTTTGCCAAAGCGCGTTTTCTGCGCAAGCAGGAGAAGTTCACCGACGCCGCGGCCATGATGCTGAAGGCGCCAAAGGACCGCGCCGCACTGGTCGACCCGGACGCATGGTGGATGGAGCGCCGCGTCCTGTCGCGCGAGCTGCTCGACGAGGGCGACGTCAAGACCGCCTACCGGATCGCCGCAGCGCACTCGGCCGAAAGTGCGACCAACGCCGCCGACGCCGAGTTCCATGCCGGCTGGTATGCGCTGCGCGGCCTCAACGACGCCAAGCTTGCTGCGGGCCATTTCGAGCGTATCGCCAAGATCGCCGGCAGCCCGATCTCGCTGTCGCGCGCCTATTACTGGCTCGGCCGCGCCGCCGAAGCCGGCGGCCCCGGGAATGCGAAGGATTATTACGCGCGCGCCGCCACCTACGGCACGACCTTTTACGGCCAGCTCGCCGCCGAACGAATCGGCAGCAAGGCGCTCAATGTCGTCTATCCCGCGCCGACCGCCGCCGACCGCCTGACATTTTCGCAGCGCGAAGCTGTCAGCGCGATCACGCGGCTGGAAGGCTCGGGCTATGCGCCCTATGCCGAGATGCTTTACCGCGACCTCGCCGGCCAGCTGAACAGCCCGGGCGAGCTCGCGCTGCTCGCTGCCATGGCCGAAAAGCAGGACAATCACTATCTGGCGCTGCGCGTCGGCAAGATCGCGGCACAGCGCGGCCTCGACATCGGTGCCTTGTCGCATCCGATCGGCGTCATCCCCGCCTCGGCCAATATTTCGGGCTCAGGCAAGGCGCTGGCCTACGCCATTGCGCGGCAGGAAAGCGAGTTCAAGGTTTCGGCCGTCTCGGGTGCCGGCGCACGCGGGCTGTTGCAGCTCATGCCAGGCACGGCCAAGGACTTGGCGAAGAAGGCCGGCTTGGCCTATTCGCAAGACCGACTCACCACGGATGCCGGCTACAACGCCACTTTGGGCGCGAATTTCCTTGGCGAGCAGCTCAGCCGCTTCAACGGGTCGTATATTCTGACCTTCGCCGGCTACAACGCCGGGCCGCGCCGTGCCGATCAGTGGATCGCTAGATATGGCGACCCGCGCGGCAAGGATCTCGACACCGTCGTCGACTGGATCGAACGCATCCCGTTCTCCGAGACCCGCAGCTACGTCCAGCGCGTCATGGAGAACTATCAGGTCTACAAGATGCGCCTTTCGGGCAGCTACGACATCAATGGCGACCTGGTGAACGGCCGCTGACGCGGCTTCTTTGGCCCACGTTTGACCTGCCGCAACCGCACCTGTAGCTAATTCAGGCCGGTGCGACAGGCGCATTGTGCGGGGGAGAAGCGACGCGATGTCCAGCGAAGACGGCTTTTCGGACTTCTTTTATGCATCGCCGGACGGCCTGAAGCTGCATGCGCGGCTCTATGGAGCCGATAATCCCGGCCTGCCGGTCGTGTGCCTGCCCGGCCTCACCCGTAATAGCAGGGATTTTCACGAGCTCGCGCTCCATCTCGCCAACACCCCCAAAAAGCCACGCCGAATCATATGCTTCGACTATCGAGGTCGTGGCCAATCGGCCTACGACCCGAACTGGCAGAACTACAATGTCGGCATGGAAGCTGCCGATGTCATCGCGGGCCTGGACGCACTCGGCATCGATCAGGCGGTCTTCATCGGCACGTCGCGCGGCGGATTGATCATCCATGTGCTCGCCGCCATGCGCCCTGCCCTGATCAAGGCAGTCGTGCTCAACGACATCGGCCCGGTGATCGAACCAGCCGGCCTTGCCCATATTCGCTCATATCTGGAGAATTCATCGCGCCCGGAGGATTTCGCTGACGCGGTGCGGATTCAAAAAAGCGTCCACGGCGGGGCATTTCCGGCCCTGACGGAGGCCGACTGGAACAGTTTCGTCCACGCCATCTATCGCAATGAGGATGGAAGGCCAGTCGCCGACTTCGATCCTGCGCTGATCAACACCGTGCTGGCAATGGATCTCGACAAGCCGCTGCCGGATTTATGGCCACAGTTCGAAGCCCTCGCGTCAGTGCCCATGCTCGCCGTCCGTGGCGCGAACTCGCGGTTGCTGTCGGTTGCAACGCTTGAGGAGATGCACAGGCGCCATCCGAGGCTCGGATCGATCACCGTCGAGGGTCAGGGCCACGCACCGTTTCTGGAGACAGGGGAGCTGCCGGACAGAATCGCGGATTTCTTGCGGGGAGCCGACGCTTAGGCAAGCTCGGCGGCACGCGAAGGTAGAGCAACCGCACCAATTTCAGGACCGAAGAGCCGGCAAAAATGCCCTGCCACGATTGCTGCGACGACAGTAGTCGCCGGGCGGCAATGGCATTCGCCACCACTGCAACTGTAGCCGCACCAAACGAAAAAACCCGGCGGTTGCCCGCCGGGTTTTCCTCAGATCAGCTGTAGAGCCGATTAGAACGAAGCGTCGAGACGCAGGAAGCCAGCGAAACCGCCGCCATTGCCCTTCGGAAGGTTGTCGAAGCTATCGCCATCGAAGTAGTTGAGGGCGAGCTTGGCATTGAGGTTCTCGACGATCTTGTAGTCGATGACCGCGCCGAGCGAGTAGTCGTTGAAGCCGCCGTTGGCAATGCTGCGGTTGTCATCATGCGCATCGCCGAAGTACTGACCGCCGAAGCCGACTGCCAGCTTCTCGTTGACCTGGTACTTCAGGTAACCAGCGAGCGTCCAAGCGTAGCCGTTGTAGACGCCGCCCGTGAAGCCGTCGACGGAACCGGTCGGGTTGATGGACCAGTAGGTCGGGCCCGACTCGTAGCCTGCCAGAATCTGCAGGGTGAGAGCGTCGGTTGCCTTGATGTTGGCGATTGCCTTGAGAGCGAACTCTTCATAGGCATTGTCATAACCAGCATACAGGTTGAGCGAACCCCAGCCCTGATTGATGGCAACCTTGCCGACGACCAGCGGGACGTAGTCGAAGTTGTCCGACTCTTCTTCCAGGCCGAGCGACACGGCGATGCCGTTGCCGGCGTCGAAGGTGTAGCGGATCTGGTTGACGCGCTCACCGCCGCCAGCGTCGAACTCGCCGTCGAGATCGCCGTCGAACAGGGTGTCGGTGTGACCGACGAGCAGGCCGCCGAGTTCGAAGTAAGCGTGACGCAGAGCCGTCTTACCTTCGCTCTTGAGACCGCGCCAGCTGTTCGTATCTGTAACATCGTCGTGGACCCAGCCGGCATCGCCACCAATGCCTGCCTGGAACTCGATGTAGCGGCGGAACGTGCCGTATTCGGTTTCCGAACGCGCATCCAGCTTCAGACGCATAAGCGCGCCCTTGTTCCAGCCGTTGTCGCCGATGTGCTCAGCAAAGCCGATCTCGTAACGAACGAGGCCGCCGATCTTGAGGCAGGTCTCGGTGCCGGGGATGTAATAGAAGCCCGCGCCGTAAACGTCGCAGATGCGGACGTATTCCATGGGCTCCGGCTCAGCAACGACGACAGCGTCGGCCGCACGAGCGCCGGAGACTGCGAGCAGAGCCGCAGCGGAGCCGAGAAGTAGGCTCTTAATGTTCATTTTCTGACCTCCAGTCAGAATCGCGACCGAAAGCCGAAAAACATGTCCGCAAAGCCGTGGAAAATGAACCGCATTGCCAGCGGCAACGGCGCAAGCGACTGAAATATTTGGTGATTTTTGATTTCGGTGGAAATGGCGGCCTAAGGCTGGCGGAGAGGATGGGATTCGAACCCACGAGAAGCTTTTGACCTCTACTCCCTTAGCAGGGGAGCGCCTTCGACCACTCGGCCACCTCTCCGTTGCGCCGCTGGATAAAGAAAAGGAGCGGCACAATCAACAAGCCTTTGCGACAATATACATAAAAAGCGTCGCCAGGTGGTCGCAGCCAACGAATCGTCGGTCTCTGCGAGACGCCCATGGACGCCGGATCGTTCACGACTCGTCGCCATGACATCTCAGGTAGATGCGCTGGCGAGCGGGAAAGCAGCGGTCAAACGGCGCCATATCTTAATGACTTCTTTATAGGGGGTATCAAATCGTGTCTTTTGTGCAACATCGCCTGTCGATAGCACGCCCGGAGCCCCTTGCGGATTGCGTTGGTTGTTGAACCGCGGCGGCTCATGGGTAATGTCGGTGTCGAAGAGGGAGCGCGGTGCGCATCTTTTTCAAACGGGGATGGGGCAGGGAACGCTGTCCTTCAGCAAAAAATACCCAGACCCTTTTATGAAACTTTTGACTGGAGGTCAGAAAATGAACATTAAGAGCCTACTTCTCGGCTCCGCTGCGGCTCTGCTCGCAGTCTCCGGCGCTCGTGCGGCCGACGCTGTCGTCGTTGCTGAGCCGGAGCCCATGGAATACGTCCGCATCTGCGACGTTTACGGCGCGGGCTTCTATTACATCCCCGGCACCGAGACCTGCCTCAAGATTGGCGGCCTCGTTCGTTACCAGATCAGCAATGCTGAGCACATCCTGGAAGACGGCTGGAACAAGACCGCTCTTATGCGTCTGAAGCTGGATGCGCGTTCGGAAACCGAATACGGCACGTTCCGCCGCTACATCGAGTTCCAGGCGAGCACCCAGAACAATGGTGGCTGGGAGCAGACCGATACGGTTGATCCAGTCACCGGTCTGGATGCTAGATGGACCGGCCTCAACGGCGAAAGCGGCACGGCTCTGCGTCATGCCTACTTCGAACTCGGCGGCCTGCTCGTCGGTCACACCGACACCCTGTTCGATGGCGATCTCGACGGCGAGTTCGACTCGGGCGGCGGCGACCGCATCAACCAGATCCGCTACACCTTCGACGCCGGCAACGGCATCGCCGTGTCGCTCGGCCTGGAAGAAGAGTCGAGCAACTTCGACTACGTGCCGCTGGTCGTCGGCAAGGTTGCCATCACGCAGGGCTGGGGTTCGCTCAACCTGTATGCTGGTTATGACGACGCCTATGGAGAGTTCGCTCTCAAGGGTATCGCCAACATCAAGGCAACCGACGCACTCACCCTGCAGCTTCTCGCAGGTTACGAGTCGGGCCCGACCTACTGGTCGATCAGCCCGGTTGGTTCGATTGACGCCCTCAGCACCGAGTATCGGGGCTACGCTTGGACGGTTGCGGCTTACCTGAAGTACCAGGTCAACCAGAAGCTGGCAGTCGGCTTCGGCGGTCAGTACTTCGGTGACGCGCACGACGACAACATCGCGTCCCTCGTCCCCGGTGGCATCAACATCAAGGGCGGCAACAACGACTACTCGCTCGGCGCGGTCATCGACTACAACATCGTCGAGAACCTCGATGCGAAGCTCGCCCTCAACTACTACAACGGCGACTCCTTCGATGAAGACAATGGCGGCAACGGCGGTGGTTTCGCTGGCTTCCTGCGTCTCGACGCAGCTTTCTAATCAGCTGACGTTGTAAGCAAAAAGGCGGCCCGGGTTTCTTTTTGAGACCCGGGCCGTTTTTCTACCGGCGGCAGCGTCGGGATATCGAACTGAACGAAGGAGCTGGACGGACGTTGTAGACAAGTGCGATCCGAAGCCGGGAACCATTGCCCCTGCCGAATTGTCATGAGTTGTATGAACATTGTCGTCGCCTTGCCGGCCACCATATCGTGGAGTAGCGTTAGCTGCTTTTCGTCGAAAGGTTGCCGGAAAATTTATGAAGAAAGCAACTTCAAAGGACCATATTGTGAGCGGCCATCATTCTGCCGCCCTGATGACGAATTGCAAGGTAACTTACAGCTTCAATAATATTAAAGAAGTAAAGTCATTTAGGGTTTTAGAGCTTTTTGCGTCCTACAAAGACATTCTATGGGACGACGGAAAGCATAAATACAACGTCAGCTCCTTCCTCGGTGAGATCGACGAGATTCTTCTAGGCGAGCGCTTCAGCGCTTTTTCCCAGGAGGCGCTCGACGGCCTGATAGGCTCCCTGCGTCAACGCGGTAACAGCAACGCGACCATCAATCGAAAGATGGCCGCATTGAGCAAACTACTGCGCAAGGCCTACAAGATGGGAGATGTCCACAGCCTGCCCGAGTTCCGCCGCCAGAAAGAGCGGGCGGGACGAATCCGCTTTCTCGAACCCGAGGAAGAGGACAGGCTTTTCGCCGCCATCAAATCCAGAAGCGAAGATGCCTACCGGCTCTCGGTGTTTCTTGTCGACACGGGGTGCCGCCTGGGCGAGGCGCTTGGGCTGATCTGGAACGACATTCAGGACACGCGCGTCAGCTTCTGGATCACCAAATCCGGCCGCAGCCGTACCATTCCGCTGACCGGCCGCGCCAGGGAAACCGCAAAGTGGCCACCCGAGCGCGGACCGCGCCCGAAGGGGCCGTTCGCCATGCTGACGCAACCGCAATTCCGCGCGATATGGAACGACGCCAAGGCCGAAGTGGGCCTCGCCGCCGATGATCAGGTGGTGCCGCACATCCTGCGCCACACCTGCGCATCACGCCTGGTACAAGGCGGCATCGACATTCGCCGCGTGCAGATGTGGCTCGGTCACCAGACGCTGACGATGACGATGCGTTATGCCCACCTGGCCACCAACGACCTCGACCGCTGCGTGGTGGTGCTGGAGCGTCACTGACAAGCGATTCGAGAGCGGCACGCGCCAGTCATCTGGCGCGTGAGGCGAATCGCAAAGGCACCATGCGGGGGCCGATCCATGCTGACTTTCGGGCACCCTGACTGGCGCCGAGCTTGCTGCGGAAACTCTGGCTGCCACCACAAACCGCATGCAAGCCCCGCCCTTTTCGTCGTATAGGCGGGGTCTTTCAAGATTTCCGCGCGCGGTTCGGGCCGGATCGCGCCAATGAGTATGTTGCCATGACCAAACGCCCGCTTCTGACCCCCGTCATCCGCGCCCTGCCCGTCACCGTGCCTTTCGTTGGGCCCGAGGCTCAGGAGCGCGAGCGCGGCAGGCCGTTCCGGGCTCGCATGGGCGCCAATGAGAGCGGTTTTGGCCCCTCGCCCCGCGTCGTTGCGCGCATGCAGGAAGCCGCAGCCGACATGTGGAAATATTGCGATCCCGACAATTACGATCTCAAGCTCGCATTGGCCCGCCATCTCGGGCTTGATGCCGACAATGTCGTGGTCGGCGAAGGCATAGACGGCCTGCTCAATCTTGTCGTGCGCATGTACGCCGCCGAAGGCGATCCTGTCGTCACCTCGCTCGGCGCCTACCCGACCTTCAATTTCCATGTCGCCAGCGTCGGCGCCCGGCTGGTGCCGGTGCCGTTCCGCAACGACAAGGAAGATCTCCAGGGCCTGCTCGACGCGGTGAAGCGCGAGAACGCGCCGATCGTCTATCTTTCCAACCCGGACAATCCGATGGGCAGCTGGTGGGAGGCGGACGACATCCTGCGCTTCATCGAGGCACTGCCAGAGACGACGACGCTGATTCTCGACGAAGCCTATGGCGAGACGGCACCTGCCTCGGCGCTACCGCCTGTCGATGTCTCGCGACCCAATGTCGTGCGCATGCGTACCTTCTCCAAGGCCTATGGGCTTGCCGGCATCCGCTGCGGCTATGCCTTCGGCGATGCCGAGGTGATCGCCAGTTTCGAAAAGGTGCGCAACCACTACGGTGTGAGCCGCATGGCGCAGATCGCCGGCGAAGAGGCGCTCGCCGACCAGGCCTGGCTGGCCGATGTGGTGGCCAAGGTGGCAGTCGGGCGCGAGCGCATCGCCACGATCGCCCGCAACAATGGGCTCAAGCCCCTGCCCTCGGCGACCAATTTCGTCACCATCGACTGCGGCAGCGACGCTGCGTTCGCGCTTGCCGTGATGCGCAACCTGCTGGCTCGCGATGTCTTCATCCGCAAGCCGATGGCGCCGGTGCTCGACCGCTGCATCAGGGTCAGTGTCGGGCTCGACCACGAGATCGACATTTTCGCCGAAGAATTGCCCGGCGCGATCGCCGCCGCGCGCGGCTGAGCCGGCACATAAAGCTTGAACCGATAGTGGGCGCGGAGTTGCTTCGCGCCCTCATCCACAGCTGCCATGGATGCCTCTTGAATTAATTAAACGTTCGTTTTATTAATTGGCCATTCGGGAGGAATGGCTGAATGGCGCGAACGGCAGGTTCGGACGGCGAAAGAACCGAAGCGGCGATCCGCGACGCAGCTGTGCAGTTGATCGCGCGCCATGGCTTCGAGGCCGTGACGATGCGCCAGCTGGCGGCTGAAGTCGGCGTCCAGGCCGCAGCGCTCTACCGCTATTTTCCGACCAAGGAAGATTTGCTCCACACCTTGATGCGCGAGCATATGGTGGAGCTGGCCGCCACCTGGCAAAGCGCCCGCCCCGACAATGATGATCCAGTGGCGCGGCTGACCAGCTTTGTCGCCAATCACATCCGTTTCCACGTCGAGCGCCGCCACGCCACCCATGTCTCGAACATGGAGTTGCGCAGCCTTTCGCGCGATAATCTGACCAGCATCCTCAAGCTCCGCACGGCCTATGAGAAGGAGCTCAGGACCATCCTGCGCGATGGCGCGGACGCGGGCGTGCTGGAGGTCGACGACACCGGGCTGACCGCCATGGCGATCATCCAGATGATCACCGGCGTCATCGTCTGGTTTCGTCCCGATGAAAGACTGTCGGTCGATGAAGTGACAGCGACTTATCTGGCCATGACGATGCGCCTGACGGGCGCCAGGCCAAACACGGAGGACAGGCATGTACGACAAGACGCTGAACTTCGGGCTTGGTGAGGATGTCGACAGCCTGCGCGAGATGGTGCGCCGCTTCGCCCAGGACCGCATCGCGCCGATTGCCGCCGACATCGACCGCGACAACGAATTTCCCGCGCATCTGTGGCAGGAGCTTGGCGCGCTCGGCCTGCTCGGCATCACCGCCGACCTAGAACATGGCGGTTCGGGCATGGGTTATGTCGCCCATGTCGTTGCGGTGGAAGAGATTTCCCGCGCCTCGGCCTCGGTCGGCCTGTCTTACGGTGCGCATTCGAACCTGTGCGTGAACCAGATCAAGCGCTGGGGAACGGCTGAGCAGAAGGCTAAATACCTGCCCAAGCTGTGCTCGGGCGAGAATGTCGGCGCGCTCGCCATGTCGGAGAGCGGCTCGGGTTCGGATGTCGTGTCGCTGAGGCTGAAGGCCGAAAAGCTGAATGACCGCTATGTGCTCAACGGCTCCAAGATGTGGATCACCAACGGCCCCGACGCCGACACGCTGGTGGTTTATGCCAAGACCGATGCCAACATGAAATCGCGCGGCATCACCGCCTTCATCATCGAAAGGACGATGAAGGGATTCTCAGTCGCGCAAAAGCTCGACAAGCTCGGCATGCGTGGCTCGAACACCGGCGAACTGGTGTTCGACAATGTCGAGGTGCCGTTCGAAAACGTGCTGCATGAGGAAGGGCTGGGCGTCGAGGTGTTGATGTCGGGGCTCGACTATGAGCGCGTGGTGCTGGCCGGCGGGCCGATCGGCATCATGGCGGCATGCCTGGACGTCGCGGTGCCTTATGTCCACGACCGCAAGCAGTTTGGCCAGCCGATCGGCGAGTTTCAGCTCGTCCAGGGCAAGCTTGCCGACATGTATTCGACGATGAATGCCGCCCGCGCCTATGTCTATGCGGTGGCGGCAGCCTGCGACCGGGGCCAGACGACACGCAAGGATGCGGCCGGCTGCGTTTTGTTTGCCGCGGAAAAGGCAACGCAGTGCGCGCTCGACGCGCTCCAGCTGCTCGGTGGCAACGGCTACATCAACGACTATCCAACGGGGCGACTGCTGCGTGACGCAAAGCTCTATGAAATCGGCGCCGGCACCAGCGAAATCCGACGCTGGCTGATCGGCCGCGAGATCATGGCGGATGGGGTTTGACCGCGATTTGCCGCAAACTTGGAAGAATGGCATAATTTCATTTCCTGCCACAGATCGAGGTGATTGCCATGACTGCGCCAGAAGGGCCGAAAGGTTTCGCCGAAGAACCCAAGCAGTTCGAAAGTCTGGAAACGGGCCTCGCGTCAGTCGAATATGTCAGGCTGAAGATTGGTGACGGCGGCCGCATTGTCATTCCGGCGGGAATGCGCGCAGCGATGTTCGTCAAACCCGGGGACACCGTGACCGCACGTGTCGTCGACGGAGAGTTTCGTATCGTGTCGCCTGATGTAGCCTTGAAACGCGTTCAGGCAGAGGCACGGAAGTTCAAGGCGAAAAATCCCGAGGTAAGCGTGGTCGACGAGTTTATCGCAGAGCGACACGAAGAGGCACGCCGAGAGACCGAGGAAGCCAACACCTGGCGCAGGGAGCGCGGATTACCTCCGCTTGAGGCCGAGTGAGCGGCTACGTCCTCGACTCCTCGGCGATTTTGGCGGTTCTGCTCGGCGAAAACGGCCGCGACCTGGCAGCCGATCTGGCCAAGAATGCGCTGATGTGCAGCGTGAATCTTGCCGAAGTCGTCACCAAGTGTGTTGAATACGCTTATCCAGAGGACATCGCGTTACAGTATGTGAGGGACAGCAATATCGAGATCGTCGCCTTCGATGCCGAACTCGCAATTCTCGCGGGCGAGCTGCGCAAGAATTGCGGCAAAGGCGTGCTTTCGCTCGGAGATCGAGCCTGCATCGCCACGGCTGCGAGACATCAAGGAACCGCCGTCACTGCCGATCGTATCTGGTCCACGCTCGACCTCGGCTGCCAAATCGAACTGATCCGCTAGGTCCGAAGCAATGCTGGACTTCACCGAAATTACGAGGCTAGTGCGTTAGATTCGCCCCCCACCATGACTGCTTCGCGCCTTGGGCGCAGCACCGCATGGGTATCACTCCAAGAGGAAAAATGCCGACGCTCAACTCCCAGATCTCGCCCTCCACCGAAAGCTTCAAGGCCAATGCCGCACGCCTGCGAACGCTGGTGGCGGATATACGCGACAAGGCAACAACGGTGGAGCGCGGTGGGTCGGATGAGGCGCGCAAGCGGCATGCCTCGCGCGGGAAACTGTTGCCGCGCGAACGCCTCGCGCAATTGCTCGACGCCGGCTCGCCATTCCTTGAGGTCGGCCAATTTGCCGCTTGGGGCCTTTATGGCGGCGACATCGCATCGGCGGGGCTGATCGCCGGCATCGGCCGGGTCGAAGGCACCGAGGTCATGGTGGTGGTCAATGACGCCACGGTGAAGGGCGGCACTTACTACCCTTTGACGGTGAAGAAGCATTTGCGCGCGCAAGAGATCGCGCTGCAGAACAATCTGCCCTGCATCTATCTTGTCGATTCCGGCGGGGCGAACCTGCCCAACCAGGACGAGGTTTTTCCCGACCGCGATCATTTCGGCCGCATCTTCTTCAACCAGGCCAACATGTCGGCCGCCGGCATTCCGCAGATCGCCTGCGTCATGGGTTCATGCACGGCGGGCGGCGCCTATGTGCCGGCTATGTCGGACGAAACGATCATGGTGCGCAACCAGGCGACGATCTTCCTGGCCGGCCCGCCGCTGGTGAAGGCAGCAACCGGCGAGGATGTCAGTGCCGAGGAACTGGGCGGTGCCGATCTGCACACGCGTGTCTCCGGCGTCGCTGATCACTATGCCGTGGACGACGAGCACGCGCTGGCGATTGTCCGGCGCATCGTCAAGAACCTGAATCGGAAGAAGGACATCGGGCTCGTCCTGAAGAAAACGATTCCGCCTGTTCATGCACCTGAAGAGGTCTATGGCGTGATCCCTGCCGACCTGCGCCAACCCTATGACGTGCGTGAAGTGATCGCGCGGGTGGTCGACGGTTCGGAATTCGACGAGTTCAAGCAGAACTACGGCACCACGCTGGTGACGGGCTTTGCCCATATCCACGGCATGCCTGTCGGCATCATCGCCAACAATGGCGTGCTGTTTTCGGAGAGTGCGCTCAAGGGCGCGCATTTCATCGAACTGTGCTGCCAGCGCAAGATCCCGCTGGTGTTCCTGCAGAACATCACCGGCTTCATGGTGGGGGCGAAATACGAAGCCGGCGGCATCGCCAAGGACGGCGCCAAGCTGGTGACGGCGGTGGCGACGGCGCAGGTGCCGAAGGTGACCATCATCATCGGCGGCTCGTTTGGCGCCGGCAATTACGGCATGTGCGGGCGGGCCTATTCGCCACGCTTCCTGTGGATGTGGCCGAATGCGCGCATCTCGGTGATGGGCGGCGAGCAGGCGGCGACAGTGCTCGCCATGGTCAAGCGCGAGGGCATCGAACGCAAGGGCGGCACATGGTCGAAGGAGGAAGAGGCCGAGTTCCGCGCGCCGATCCTCGAGAAATACGAACGCGAGGGCCACCCGCTCTACTCCTCCGCACGACTGTGGGACGACGGCATCATCGACCCGGCGCGAACGCGCGAGGTGCTGGCGCTCAGCCTGTCTGCCGCGCTCAACGCGCCGATTGCCGACACCAAGTTCGGCGTGTTCAGGATGTGATGGGGGATCAAGGCATGTTTTCGAAAATCCTCATCGCCAATCGCGGCGAAATCGCCTGCCGCGTCATTCGTACCGCCCGCAAGATGGGTGTGAAGACAGTTGCCGTCTATTCGGACGCGGACGCGCGCGCGCTGCATGTGTCGATGGCCGACGAGGCCGTGCATATCGGCGGTTCGCCCGTCAACGAAAGCTACCTGCGCGGCGACGTCATCATCGCCGCTGCCAAGGCGACCGGTGCCGAGGCGATCCATCCTGGCTATGGCTTCTTGTCGGAAAACCCCGACTTCGTCGACCAGGTGACGCAAGCCGGCCTCGTGTTCATCGGACCATCGGCGGATTCGATCCGCGCCATGGGTCTCAAGGATGCTGCCAAGCGGCTGATGGAAAAGGCCGGCGTGCCGGTTGTTCCCGGTTACCACGGCGAGGCGCAAGAGATCGTCATCCTGGCCAGCAAGGCGCGCGAGATCGGCTATCCCGTGCTGATCAAGGCGCGCGCCGGTGGCGGCGGCAAGGGCATGCGCCGCGTCGACCATCCGGATGATTTTCCCGACGCGCTGTCGGGCGCGCGCCGCGAGGCCAAGGCTGCCTTCGGCGACGATCGCGTGCTGGTCGAAAAATATGTCGACAAGCCGCGCCATATCGAGGTGCAGGTGTTTGGCGATAATTTCGGCAACGCGGTGCATCTGTTCGAGCGCGATTGCTCCGCCCAGCGCCGCCACCAGAAGGTGATCGAGGAAGCCCCCGCCCCTGGCATGACGGCTGAACTGCGCGCGGCGATGACCGAAGCCGCGGTGAAAGCCGCCAAGGCGATCGGCTATTCCGGCGCTGGCACGATCGAGTTCATCGTCGATGCGTCCGAGGGGCTCAAACCCGACCGCTTCTGGTTCATGGAGATGAACACGCGGCTTCAGGTCGAGCACCCGGTGACCGAGATGGTGACCGGCGTCGACCTTGTCGAATGGCAGTTGCGCGTGGCCGCTGGCGAAGAACTGCCTTTGGGCCAGGATGGCATCGGGCTCGATGGCCATGCTTTCGAAGCACGGCTCTATGCGGAAGACCCGGCCAAGGGATTCCTGCCGGCGATCGGCACGCTGCATCACCTCAGTTTCCCGACCGAAACGGCTGCTGGCACTGAGATCCGGGTTGAAACCGGCGTAAGGCAGGGCGACGCGATTTCGCCTTTCTACGATCCGATGATCGCCAAGGTGGTGACGCATGGGCCGGACCGCGCCACAGCACTCGATGCGCTGGCCGAGGCGGTGACCCACACAGAAGTGGCGGGATCGACGACCAACGCGGCGTTCCTGGCAGCGTTGGCACGGGACGTCGACTTCGCCTCAGGCGATGTCGACACCGGTCTTATCGGGCGCAAGCAGGACGAACTCACAACGACCGCCGCGCCAGGCAGCCGTGCCATCGCGCTTGCCGCATTGGCGGCCACTGGTGCAACCGCATCAGCAACCTCCAACGATCCGTGGTCAGGCCTCACCGGCTACGCCCATTTCAACCCGCTGGCCCGGCGGGCGTCGCTGTCGTTTGGCGGTGCGGAGATCGTCGCCCACATCACTGCGCGGCCGGACGGGCGTTTCGACGTCAGGCCCGATGGCGGTGAAGCCTTCGTGCTTGCGGCCGGGACGAGCAACGCCGGCGCAACTGTTGCCGCCTGGCCCGGCCATGTCACGGTATTCGAAAACGGCCGCTCCTTCGACTTCGTCATCAGCGATCCTTTCGCCCGCGCCGCCGAGATCGGCGAAGGCACGTCAAGCATGCGCGCGCCGATGCCGGGCCTGGTCAAGCTTGTGCGTGCCGCCAAGGGCGACAAGGTGAGCAAGGGCCAGCCGCTGCTGGTGCTCGAAGCGATGAAAATGGAGCACACCATCACCGCCACACATGACGGCGTCATCTCCGAGATCGCCACCGAGGGCGCGCAGGTGACGGATGGAACGGTGCTGGTGCGCTTCGAGGAGTGACGGGTTGAGGGGAGTAAGGCAGTAGGGGAATAGGGCAGTAGAGAAGCCACTGCCTTACTGCCTTACTGCCTTACTGCCCTGCTGCGGCAAATCGGATATCTCCATGGACATCAACAGCGACGCCGTACCGCACCACCTTTATGAGGACGTGCTGGCGCTGCTCACCGGCACGATGCTGGTGGCGCTTGGGCTGGTACTCTACACCCAAGCAGGGCTGATCACAGGCAGCTCGGCAGGACTGGCGCTGCTCATCCAATATGTCACCGGCTACGGCTTCGGTGCCGTGTTCTTCGTCATCAACCTGCCGTTCTATTATCTTGCGGTGAAGCGCATGGGCTGGCCGTTCGCGCTGCGCACCTTCGCCGCGGTGGCGCTGATTTCGGTGATGTCGAAGCTGACGCCCGACTGGATCGGCATCGGGAACCTGAACCCGCTCTATGCGGCGATTGCCGGTGGCGGGCTGATGGGCATGGGGCTGTTGGTGCTGTTTCGCCATCGCGCCGGTCTCGGCGGCTTCAACATCCTCGCGCTCTACCTGCAGGACAATTACGGCATCCGCGCCGGCTATTTCCAGCTCGCGGTCGACCTCACCATCCTGGTCGTGTCGCTGTTTTACATCGAACTCGACAAGGTCGCGCTGTCGGTGGTGGGTGCCGCGGTGCTCAATCTGATCATCGCCATCAATCACCGCCCTGGCCGCTATGTCGGCATGAGCTGAAGAAAAGCCGCGCCAGATAGCGCGGCTTCCCATGGCGATTGTCGGCCATTCAGTTCGCGGTCGGCTGCTTGGTCTTCCTGAGATAAGGCAGCACGCGTTCAAACGAGCCGAAACGCTTGATGGCGTCCTCGTCCGACACGGCGGCGGTGACGATGACGTCGTCACCCTGCTTCCACTGCACCGGTGTTGCGACCTGATACTTGGCGGTCAGCTGGATCGAATCCAGCGCGCGCAGGATCTCATCGAAATTGCGGCCGGTCGACATCGGATAGGTCAGGGTCAGCTTGACCTTCTTATCCGGGCCGATGACGAACACCGAACGCACGGTGGCATTGTCTGCGGGCGTGCGCCCCTCCGAACTGTCGCCAGCACTCGCCGGCAGCATGTCGTAGAGCTTGGCGACGGCAAGCGTGGGATCACCGATCATCGGATAATCGACCTTGTTGCCCGACAGTTTTTCGATGTCGGCCTTCCATTTGTGATGGTTTTCAACCGGATCGACCGAAATACCGATCATCTTGGCGTTGCGCTTGGCGAAATCCGCCTTCAGCCCGGCCATGTAGCCGAGTTCGGTGGTGCAAACAGGGGTGAAATCCTTGGGATGGGAAAACAGAACCGCATAACCGTCGCCGATCCAGTCATGGAAGTTGATCGGGCCTTCCGTGGTGTCGGCTTTGAAATCCGGGGCGGTGTCATTGATGCGAAGGCTCATGGCGGTTCCTCCTGAATTCGACGCACACGCCTTTTACCGGCCAGAACGGCCCGGGTTCAGCGTCCGTGTGCGAATGCGCCATCTTGCGCCAAGCCCATGAAAACGACAATGGCCGGGACATGCCCGGCCATTGAAAGCGCTTATCCGAAACCAGGCTTACTGCTTGATCGGCGCGTATTTGCCGTCATGCCACTGGTTGATGTCGTAGCTGGCGTTCTTGAGGTCGCCCTTCTCGTCGAAGACAACATCGCCAACGACGGTGCTGATCGGCTTGCCGTCCTTCAGCGCCTCGGCGACCTTCATCGGATCGTCGGTACCCGCACGCTCGATGCCCTGCGCGAAGGCCTGGATCGTGGCGTAGGAGAACAGCGTGAAGCCTTCCGGCACGAAGCCGCCGGCCTTGATCTTGTCGACCGCTTCCTTGGCTTCGGGCTTGGCCTGCGGATCGGACGGGAACACGAACATCGTGCCCTCACCGGCCGGGCCGGCGATCTGCCAGAATTCCGGCGAGGCGATCGAGTCGGGCATGATCAGCTGGAACTTGAAGCCCTGCTCGGCCGACTGGCGCAGGATGAGGCCGGCTTCGGGGTGATAACCGCCGAAATAGACCACGTCGGCCTTCAGTTCCTTGAGCTTGGTGACGAGTGCTGAATAGTCCTTTTCGCCGGCATTGATGCCCTCGTAGAGGATTTCAGTCAGGCCGCCCGTGTTCATCGTCTTTCTGACGGCATCGGCCACGCCCTGGCCGTAGGCGCTCTTGTCGTGCAGCACGACGACGTTCTTGCCCTTGTACTTCTCGGCGATCCACGGCCCGATGAAAGCGCCCTGGGCGTCGTCGCGTGTGTACAGACGCATGATCGTCGACCAGCCCTTGGCGGCTGCGTCGTCGGTCATGATCGGATTGGACGAGGCTGGCGACATCATCAGCGCGCCGCTCTCGGCATAAACGGCGGATGCCGGGATGCTCGAGCCCGAGCAGGCATGGCCGTCGATGAACTTGATGCCGTTGGCAACGATGCGGTTGGCAACCGAAACCGCCTGCTTGGGATCGCAGACGTCGTCTTCGACCGAAAGCTTGAGCTGGCGGCCCATGACGCCGCCCTTTTCGTTGATCGCCTTGACCGCCGCTTCAGCACCCTGTTTGAACTGGTCGCCGATATTGGCGAGCTGGCCGGTCATCGGGCCAACGACGGCAATGCCGATATCTTCCGCGAATGCCACGCTGGCGCTGAGCGACAGCGCGAGCAATGCGCCAATAGAACGTTTCAAATACATTGTTTCCCTCTCCCTTGGACGCGTTGGACATGCCGGATTCGCGCCACACGTGCAATCGTCGAAAGCTGTCAGCGCGGCCCGGCCTTGTCTTGGCGCATGGGCGACAGGATATTGTGCCTGCAATCGCTGATGCAACCAGCGTTTGCCGCCAGATCGATACAAAAACGAAAAAGCCGCGCCGATCTTGTATCGATCGGTCGCGGCCTTTTTCATGGAAACTCCGCGAGGCATCTTTGGCCTTCTCGAGAGTTCACCTGCCCTGTTTATTCCTGGTCATTTCTGGCGCGCCTCGCCCGTCCTTCAGACCGTCGCGCTCTTGTTGTTGGAAGCCGCCACAAAGGCGACCTCGATCTTCCCCCCGGAAGAACTATTAGTGCATCGTCATCCATTCGCGCGCTTCGCGCAGCGCCTTGACGATGTCGAGCTTGGACATCGAGCCGGACAGCTCCGAGCGCAGCTCGGCGGCGCGGGCGGAACCCTTGATCGCGGCGATGTTGAACCATTTGTGGGCGGCGACGACGTCGACTTCGCAATCGCGGCCGGTCGCATACATCATGCCCAATTCAAGAAGAATGTCGGCCTGAGCGGTGGAACCCATCGCGCCGAAGCCAGCCTCAAAGATTTCGAAACGTGCCATTTTCTTATCCCCTGCCTGTCTCCTGAGAGCGGGCTCGGTGGTGTCCCCAAGAGCTGCTCTTTCGATGCTTTCGAGAATGCCGTGGAGCTTTGAATCCGGCGTTAAATGGCGTGCTTAACTCGAAGAAAACAAAACTAAAACAAAGGGTAAAGCTTGGAATTCATTAAGGATAGGAGTCCTTGGGCCGGCTGGGATTTCCAGAAAATGCGATGAAAATTCGCCAGTGCGCGGCTAAGTCTTTGATAACCACGCGACGCATTCACCTCAGGCAATCGATGAACATTCTGGCTTGAAAGGCGCATTCGGGCCGTCAAAAAATGCGTGCAGCTTCCCTAGCGGCACCGCTTTCGCTTTCGCGGCGGCTGCATTACGCTTACGTTTGCGTAAACGTCAGGCGCGGGAGAGCGCCTCAACCGGGAGGATTTCAATGCTTCGCAAGATGAGCCTGGCCATGGCGGCCACCTTGATGCTGGCGGGTGCGGCCTATGCCGACCCGATCGAAGGCAACTGGAAGACGGAAGCGGGATCGACGGCAGCGATCGCCCCCTGCGGCAGCGGCTTCTGCATCACGCTGAAAGACGGCAAACACGCCGGCAAGAAGATCGGCACCTTCAACGCCGATGGCGACAGCGCCTATTCGGGCAAGATCACCGATCCGGCCAACGACAAGACCTATACCGGCAAGGCCTCGGTGGCCGGCTCGAGCCTCAAGATGAAGGGCTGCGTGCTCGGCGGACTGATCTGCAAGACGCAGAACTGGTCGAAAATTTGAGCGAATAGCGAATAGCGAATAGCGAATAGCGAATAGCGAATAGCGAATAGCGAATAGCCGACTCACAACGACCTCTGTGGTCAAGAGCCCTCTACTCACTACTCACTACTCGCTACTCCCTATTCGCTGCTTATGCCCTGGCCTTCTGGCCGAACAGCACCTTTTGGGCTTCCTTGTCGTCGGCGAGATTGCGACGATGGTCTTCGCCGACCGCCAAGCCGCGGATGACCGCCGGACGGGCCATGAGTGTTTCGAACCAGCGTTTGAGATGGGGGAAGTCGTCGATTTCCTGGCCCTGGTTCTTGTAGGGCTTCACCCAGCCGATCGAAGCGATGTCGGCGATCGAATAGTCGCCGGCCAGGAATTCGCGGTCGGCGAGGCGCTTGTTCATCACGCCATAGAGGCGATTGACCTCATTGGTGTAGCGGTCAATGCCATAGGCGATCTTCTCCGGCGCATATTGGCGGAAGTGGTGAGCCTGGCCGGCCATCGGCCCGAGACCGCCAACCTGCCAGAACAGCCACTGATCGACTTCGGCGCGGCCGCGCTCGTCTGTGGGGTAGAGCTTGCCGAACTTGCGGCCGAGATATTGCAGGATGGCGCCCGACTCGAAGATCGAGATCGGTGCTGCGCCCCATTTGCCGTCGGCGGTCGGGCCTTCGGGGTCGATGATGGCCGGCATGCGGTTGTTGGGGGCGATTTTGAGGAATGACGGCTCGAACTGCTCACCCTTGCCGATGTTGATATATTTGACCGTGTAGGGAACGCCGAGTTCCTCCAGCATGATCGAAATCTTCCAGCCGTTGGGCGTGGGCCAATAATAGAGTTCGATCGGCAATGTCTGGCTGGTCATTCCGCAGTCTCCGTTGGTAAGCGATGCTCTGGAGATATGCGCAAGCGGGCAAAACACAACCCTGCGTACAGGCTACGCGCTGTCAATAAATTTGAACCGAAGATGAACGGAGGTCTCAGAACCCGTTCAGTCGCAGCCAGGCATAGTCCGATCCATTGAAGGGGAAGACACCAATGCTCGCTCGCCGGTTCACCATCGTCTGTCTGCTCAGCGCCCTGTTCGGCATCATGTTTGCCACCCTCGTCGCCGAGACAAGCCGCCCCGCCCGCTCCTGGGAACTAACGTCTTCGAAGAAGACCTGACCTGCAAATCTCCGCCCGCAACGACATCAACAGAGCTCCAAAAGCAAAGCCAACGCCCATGACCCGCACCGCAACCCAGATCATCAAGATCCTCCGGCTCCTGCCGCGGGCTTTGCTGATCCTGATGGTTCTCGCCGCCCCGGTGCTGGCCGTGCCGCAGCTGCGCGGCGACTCGGGCTCGACCATCGAGGCGCCCGCGGCACGCAATGGCGGTGTTGGTTTCGTCCTGCTTGTCAGCCTGCAGCGCGGCTAAAGGAATTTACAGGACCACAACACGGCCCCCTCGCAGCCGTCATAATTGATCTCTATAATAGGTCATGGAAAAGCGAATCTATCCTCAGCCCATCGAATCCATCTCCTCGCCGCTGCCGTTTCCACGGCAGAGCTTCACCGATGCCACCGAAGCGGTGGCGGCGTTGCAGAAGCTTTATGAGCGCAATACCTTGTTCTTGCGCGAGGCCTTTGCCTCACTTGCAGCCGGTGCGGACACCAATGTGCGGTTCCGTGCGTTTTACCCAGAAATCGGCGTCACCACGACGTCCTACTCCCAGGTCGATTCCCGCCAGGCCTACGGCCACATGCCGACGCCGGGGCATTTCTCGACAACGATCACCCGCCCGGACCTGTTTGAAAGCTACCTCACCGAGCAGTTACGCCTGATCATGCGCAACCATGGCGTGGCGATAACCGTATCGGAGTCGACGACACCGATCCCGCTGCATTTCGCCTTCCTCGAGGGCACTCATGTCGACGGTGCCGCCGCCGACCGCATCCAGCGGCCGATCCGCGACCTGTTCGACGTGCCCGATCTCGACGGCACCGACGACCATATCGCCAACGGCACCTTCGAGATCATGCCGGGCGAATCCCGGCCGCTGGCACCCTTCACCGCCCAGCGCATCGACTATTCGCTGCACCGGCTGGCGCATTACACGGCAACCACGCCGCAGCACTTCCAGAATTTCGTGCTGTTCACCAACTACCAGTTCTATATCGACGAGTTCGTCGTGCTGGCCCGCGAGCTGATGGCCAAGGGCGGCGGCGGCTATACGGAGTTCGTGGAACCCGGCGGCGTGGTGACGAAAGCCGGCGACACGGCGCCATCGGCGGGAACGCCGGCGGCACGGCTGCCGCAGATGCCGGCCTACCACCTGAAGAAGGAGGGCCATGCCGGCATCACCATGGTCAATATCGGCGTTGGCCCGTCCAACGCCAAGACGATCACCGACCACGTCGCGGTGCTGAGGCCGCATGCCTGGCTGATGCTCGGCCACTGCGCTGGCCTGCGCAACACCCAGGCACTCGGCGACTATGTGCTGGCGCATGCCTATGTGCGCGAGGACCACGTGCTCGACGACGACCTGCCGGTATGGATTCCGATCCCGCCGCTGGCCGAGGTGCAGGTGGCACTTCAGGAGGCGGTCGCCGAAGTGACCGGGCTATCCGGCTACGACCTCAAGCGCATCATGCGCACGGGAACCGTGGCGACCATCGACAACCGCAACTGGGAACTGCGCGACCAGCGCGGCCCGGTGCAGCGCCTGTCGCAGTCGCGCGCGATTGCGCTCGACATGGAATCGGCAACGATCGCCGCCAACGGCTTCCGCTTCCGCGTGCCCTACGGCACGTTGTTGTGCGTCTCCGACAAGCCGCTACATGGCGAACTCAAGCTGCCGGGCATGGCTACCGAGTTCTACAAGCGGCAGGTGGCGCAGCATCTGACCATCGGCATACGCGCCATGGAAAAGCTCGCCGAAATGCCCAATGAACGGCTGCATTCGCGCAAGCTGCGCAGCTTCGCCGAAACCGCGTTCCAGTAAGGCTGGCTTTCGTCGCGCTTGAAGCGCCGCGCGTCCTCTTGGACGCGCGAAGGACGCTGGAACAGTTTGGATCGGTGGTCAGAATCCCAACAGCGAGATGACGTGAACCGACCCAAAGCGGACCTGACGCACCGGCGCAGTCCATCGCGCGATCAAGCAGGAACGTAGGTCAACCTGATCACGTCCTCGCCCATTGGATCGCTGGCCATAAGGCGGAGCCGTGGCTGGGGGCCGGCGAAGAATGGCTTGCCGCGACCGAGCACGACGGGGTGGAGGTAGAGGCGATACTCATCAATAAGACCAAGGTCGGTTAGGCTTCGTGCCAAGTCTGGTCCGCCAACTTGAATCTCCCCAACGAACTGAGCCTTGAGCCCGCGTATCGCCGCCTCGACATCATTGTCGACAAGTGTGGCGTTGGGGCCGACTGACTTCAAAGAACGCGACACGACCCACTTCGGTTGGCGCCGCCACGCAGCCGCGAAGTCGCGCCGCGCCGCGTCCCACTCGGGATGATCCTCGTCCCAATAACGCATGACCTCGTACAAGCGGCGACCGTACACGCTCCCCACCTGGTCGCGCGCCTGCTCGATGAAGTGATGGAAAAGCGTTGGGCTCGGCGCAAACGCCATGTGGTCGACGTAGCCGTCCAAGGACTGGTTCATTCCAAAGACGAGCTTCGCCATGATGCAAATCCTCCGCCTGAGCTTCTTTAGAATAGCTTGAACCGACGATGCGTAGAAGTGTTGTGGAACAATCCGCGCGCCGCTTTGCCGGAGTGGCCATTGACCGGAGGTCCGCTTTCTACCGGTCCCCTGTCAGTTCCAGTCGTTCGCGATGTTGGGCGCACTGCTATTGCCCGTTGACGAAACCGAGGATCAGGCGGTGGACGTTGCCGCCATCGCCGAGTTCGACGCGGTCGAAGTCGCGGCTTTTCTCGCGTTGCGCCAAGGATGCCTCCGACAGCGGCTTGATGATCTCCTGCCTGACCTTCTTGCAGTTCGGGTCGCCGGCGACCGACACGCCGATGGTGGTCTTTTCGATTGTCGCGACCATGTCCTTGATCATCTGGCCATGCACCAGCTCATGGCGCCGGACACCTTCGTAAAAGACATCCCAGCGCTGCTGCAGTGCTGCCGGCAAACGGTCGGACGGCTTGGGCAGCGTGTAGGTGATGATGAGCTTGGGCTTGGCTGAAACCAGCGTGCAGGCGCCATCTTTCGGCTCGTATTTGCGCTGCCAGGTGAGCTTGAAATTGGTGTGGGCGATGGCGCGACCGACGCTGGCTTGCGGCCCGCGCTCGCCGATCGAGGCATAAAGCTCAGCTGCCGTGGTGCCCGATATGGCGTAGGTCTTCACCTGTTCGACAGTCTGGCCTTCGGCACGGGCGGCCGAAGGCACGACAGCAAGCACGACCGCACATGCCCGCAACCAATGATGGGCGGCTTTGTTCATTCCATTCTCCGCAAGACAGTCGCAGCGTTCACGAAAGACAGCTGCAACACCGATGAGCCGCATTTGTTCGGCCCATCGGTCTCACGGTTCGTGTCGCATTTCAACTGAGGTTGCCGCCACGGCACCGCCGAATGGTCGTGCCTGGGTCACTTTGCAGCAACGATCAAGCGGCACATAATCGATCATCAATGGGCCGCAATTCTGGCGACATGAAGCTGATATGACGACCATGGCTTTATACAATTCCGGCAAGATCGCCTGCTTCTTGGCGATGATGCTGCTGTCGCTGCCGCTGGTGGCGGGGTTCTTCGGCACCTGGCATCCAGCACTCGATTCGTTTGCGCATTTTCGGGTGCATCTGGCCGTGCTGATGATGGTGGCGGCGGTGCCGCTGCTGTTCACGTCGCTGCGCTGGCAGGCGATTGCCGCGCTGGCGTTCGGGGCGGCAGCGCTGTCGACGACCTCCAGCGCGCTTCCCCTGCCCGGCCTTGGCCCGGTGCATGCGGCATTCCAGCCGCGCACTGACGACCGGCCGATCTACAAGATGCTGCAGATGAACCTGCGCTTCGACAACGCCTATCCCGAAAAGGTGCTGTCGCTTGTCGGCCGGATGCAGCCTGACGTGATCACCTTCGAGGAAGTGTCGGAGATGTGGGCGGGCAAGCTGCAACCGCTGTTTGCGCGCTACCCCTACCGCATGCTCTGCGGCTATCCGAACGATGTATTCGGGGTCGCCATCCTGTCGCGCCGGCCTTTTGCGGAAGGCACGCAGCCGCAATGCTTCGGCAACGGTGCGCTGGCGACCGCCACTGTCGACTTCGGCGGACGCGCGACCGATGTTGCGGCCCTTCACCTCGGCTGGCCGTGGCCTTACGAGCAGTCGAGGCAGGTAACCGCACTGAGCGGCAATTTTGCCTCGCTCGGCGACAACGCGCTTTTGGGTGGTGATTTCAATGCCACGCCGTGGAGCGCCACCGTATCGCGGGTGGCCAAGGCCGCCGGGCTGACGCTGATGCCCGCGGCCGGACGCACCTGGCTGACGTTCTCGTTGCCCGATTTCATGCGCTTTGCCGGGCTGACCATCGACCATGTCATGGCCAAGGGCGACATTGAGGTGCACTCGGTGACAATGGGCGAGGATGCCGGCTCGGACCACAGGCCGCTATTGGTCGAATTCTCGTTCCGCGACGCGCCGGCTCCCGCCGAGGAAGCCGAAACCGAGACGGTGTCTTCGCAGACCGCTACAACGCCTCGCGGATAAACAAACGGCCCGAAAATCGCGATGATTTCCGGACCGTTGCGACTGTCAGAGCGCGAAACCGCGCGCGATCACATATTCGGATAGACCGGCCCCTCGCCGCCCTGCGGCGGCACCCAGTTGATGTTCTGGTTGGGATCCTTGATGTCGCAGGTCTTGCAGTGGACGCAGTTCTGCGCGTTGATGACGAACTTCGCATCGGCATGGCCGGGCTCGCCGGCGATCGAATTGCCGTCGGCATCGACCCATTCATAGACCCCAGCCGGGCAATAACGGCTCGAAGGCCCGGCGAAAATCTCGTATTCCGAACGCTTCTGCAGATCCATGTCCTTGACCTGGAGGTGGACCGGCTGGTTCTCCTCGTGATTGGTGTTGGACAAAAACACCGAGGATAGGCGGTCGAAAGTCAGCACGCCGTCAGGCTTGGGATAGTTGATCTTCTTGTGCTTTGACGCCGGCTCGAGCGACTGGGCGTCTGATTTGCCGTGCTTGAGCGTGCCGAAGGGCGAAACACCAAACAGCGTGTTGAGCCACATGTCGAGACCGCCGAGGCCGACGCCGAGCAGCGTGCCGAAGCGCGACCACAACGGCTTGACGTTGCGGACCCTCTTGAGGTCCTTGCCGATATCGGTCGAGCGCCATGCGGCTTCATAAGAGGCGAGCTCGTCATTGGCACGGCCAGCGGCAATCGCTTCGGCGACATGTTCGGCGGCCAGCATGCCCGACAGCACGGCGTTGTGCGACCCCTTGATGCGGGGCACGTTGACCAGCCCGGCCGAGCAGCCCATCAGCACGCCGCCGGGGAAAGACAGTTTCGGCACCGACTGGTAGCCGCCCTCGGTGATGGCGCGCGCGCCGTAGGACAGCCGCTTGGCGCCGTCGAAGGTGTGGCGGATCGCCGGATGCGTCTTGAAGCGCTGGAACTCCTCGAAGGGCGCGAGATAGGGGTTCTTGTAGTTGAGGTGGACGACGAAGCCGACCGCAACCATGTTGTCTTCGAGGTGATAGAGGAACGAGCCGCCGCCGGTCTTGAAATCGAGCGGCCAGCCGAAGGAATGCTGGACAAGGCCCGGCTTGTGATGTTCGGGCGCGACCTGCCACAATTCCTTGAGGCCGATGCCGAATTTCTGCGGCTCGCGGCCGGAACTCAGGTCGTATTTCGCGATCAGCTGCTTGGCGAGCGAGCCGCGCGCGCCCTCGCCGATCAGCACATATTTGCCCATCAGCGCCATGCCGGGCGCGAATGACGGGCCATGCGAACCATCGCGCTCGACGCCCATGTCGCCTGTGACGACGCCGGTGACGGCACCTTGGTCATTGTAGAGCAGCCCAGAGGCGGCAAAGCCGGGATAGATTTCGACGCCGAGCGCTTCGGCCTTGGTCGCCAGCCAGCGGCAGACATTGCCGAGCGAAACGATGTAGTTGCCGTGATTGCTCATCAAGGGCGGCATCAACATGTTCGGCAGCTTGACCGAGCCGGCCGGGCCGAGGATCAGGAAATGATCGTCGGTGACGGGCGTCTTGAAGGGATGATCAGTGTCCTCGCGCCAGTCGGGCAACAGCCGGTCGATGCCGATCGGATCGACGACGGCGCCCGACAGGATATGGGCGCCGACCTCGCCGCCCTTTTCGAGCACGACGACCGAAAGCTCGGGATTGACCTGCTTGAGCCGGATCGCCGCCGCCAGTCCCGCTGGGCCTGCGCCAACGATGACAACGTCGAATTCCATGCTCTCGCGTTCGATATCGCTCATCAATCCCTCCGCGTGGCTAGCCCCTGTCCCAAGGGCAATCTGTAGCTAGGCGCTGCATAGCGCATCATTGGCAAACGTCAAACCGGACCGATCCGCACATCGGCTGTTTGAGCTAGAGTCTATTTCATTCCGATCAAACCCGAATGGGCCAATCATCCTGTTTGAACGTCATTTCGTCCGAAAACCGGCACCCGCTGTTCGCTACGCCGACCTTCGGTTCCGGATCATGTTTCCAGAAGACGACAAATTATCTTACGTTAACGTAAAGGTCAAAATATTTCACCTTTCGGCTGTGCCTCATGGCCCGTACTGTCACAAAACAGGTGTTGTCCAACAGCCTATTCGCCCATTGATTGTTCATGCGCCAATACGTGCCCTGCAGGACCGGACTGAAGCGTTCGCACCCCACACGCCACATGCTGGCCGGGGCTGCCCTTCTTATTGCGACATGTCTGAGCAGCGAAGGTCGTTCGCAGGAGACCGAGGCCGGCCAAAAGGTCTGGACCAGCGGCGCCTATTCGTTTTCCGACGAGCTTGGCGGCTTTCGCATCACTGGGGTGTCGGGCAGCGGCACCAGGGAAGACCCGTTCGTGGTTCGGGAAGAACTCGAATCCTCGTCACCGGTGACGCTGACGATGCGCACGATCCGGCCTATACGGCCTTTCGACAATTCGGGCTTTTACGCCAACGGCATCATGTTCATGCGCATCGAGGCGCTGAACAACAGCGGCCAGGCCTGGGTCGAATTCGAGTTCGAATTGCAGGAGATCGAGGGCAAGCCAAGCGATTTCGGCGACGGGCTCTCCTTCGATCAACGGCGCACCGACAGCGCCAACATCTCGTCGGACAGTTTTGCCAAATACAACCGCGACTTCGAACCTTATGACCGGCTGCGCTTCACCGACGGCAAGGTCGATCCCAGCGAGGTCGCCGATTTCAGCTTCCTTTTGACCGACTATACGCCGCGCTGGCGCTTTTATCTGGTGCAGGACCCGCGCATTCCCTCCTCATGAACTTGCAAATGTGAGCGGTAACGCCGAAACTGGACCATGGCCTCAATTTCGGGAAACGAACGTCCGGATCTGCGCGATCTGCTCGCCTTCTATGCGGCGGCGGGTGTCGATGACGCGCTTGTCGACGATCCGATCGACAGATTTGCCGAAAGCGCGCAACGCCAGGCGGCACCGGTACAGCAAGCGGCACAGCCGAATGAGGCGCCTCGCACCGGATCGACCGCAACGCCGCCTCCCCCGCGCCCTGCTGCATCCGCCGCCGTGCCCGACGAAGCACAGGCTGCCGCCGCGCGCGAGCTTGCCTCGAAGGCCGCGACGCTCGACGAGCTGCGCCAGATCATGGAGGGGTTCGACGGCTGCAATCTGAAGGCCACGGCTAAAAGCATGGTCTTTGCCGACGGAAGCCCAGACGCGGACCTGATGCTGGTGGGCGAAGCCCCCGGCCGCGACGAGGACCTTGAGGGCCAGCCCTTTGTCGGCCGCTCGGGGCAATTGCTCGACCGCATCCTTGCGGCGATCGGGGTCGACAGGAAATCGGCCTTTGTCACCAATGTGATTCCGTGGCGGCCACCGGGCAATCGCACGCCGACGCCGCATGAGACCGAGATATGCAGGCCGTTCATCGAACGCCAGATCGCGCTTGCCAAACCCAAGGTGCTGGTGACGCTGGGCGGGCCCTCGGCCAAGCTTCTTGCCGGTTCGACGGAGGGCATATTGCGGCTGCGCGGCAGCTGGAAGAACCATACCACCGCCGACGGGACGGTCATTCCTGTCATGCCGACGCTGCATCCAGCGTATCTGCTGAGAAATCCCGCCCACAAAAAACTTGCGTGGCGTGACTTCCTGGAGGTCAAGGCGAAGTTGAGGGAACTGGGCGGCATCTAGGGTCTGCCCCTGTTGAACCGGCGTGGGTCAAGGGAGGTTTCCTTCGGTGACCATCACCATCACTGCCTTTGAACGGTCGCCCGATGGCGGCAAGGGACTGGCGCGCGATACGCGCGTTCGCTGGGCGCTTGAGGAAGTCGGGCAACCCTATGAGGTACGCCTTGTTTCGTTTCATGCGATGAAGGAGCCCGCGCATCTGGCGCTTCATCCTTTCGGCCAGATTCCGACCTATGAGGAAGGCGATCTCGCCCTATTCGAGACAGGGGCGATCGTGTTCCACATCGCCGAGCGCCATGCGGGCCTGCTGCCGGACGATGCCAATGCCCGCGCCCGGGCGATCACATGGATGTTTGCGGCGGTCAACACGGTGGAGCCGCCGATCCTTGAACTCGGAACCGCGAGGCTGATCGAGGGCGACAAGCCCTGGACCAAGGAGCGCTTGCCTCTGGTCGTGGATCGCGTTCGCAGCCGGCTGAAACAACTTTCTGCTCGCCTGGGCGATGCCGACTGGCTCGACGGTACGTTCAGCGCGGGCGATCTGATGATGGTGTCGGTTCTGCTCAGGCTAAAATCGTCGGGCATTGTGGACGAATATCCGAACTTGGCCGCCTATCTCGCCCGCGGCGAAGCGCGGCCCGCCTACAAACGGGCATTCGCCGCGCAATTGGCGGCGAATGCTGGCGAGCCACCGACCGGCTAATGTCAGTCCTGGGCTAGAAGGCGCCGACCCTAGCCAGCCACTTCAGGCGGTCGCCGCTGCCGCGCGACGGATGCCGACGAATTGCAGTTCGGCGAACACCGCGACCGTCAGTGCCTGGGCTACGACGAAGGCTACGCCGAGCAGGTTCGGCTGGACAATGCCCGAAACGAGCAAGCCAAAGCTGCCGACCACCCACAGCGCGTTGATGGCGATGATGTCGATCATCAGGAGCTTGGACACTGTAGCGCGGCGAGCGATCACCACCAGCATGGCGATGAACGGCACCAACACGATGCCGGCCCAAAACAGCAATTGCGCGGGCAATTCGAGCAACGGCGCAAGCATGGATGCGCCCAGCATCATCAGGATACCGGCTGCGCCGCTGACGAGCGCATCGGTGAAAAGGACGTTGCGGAGGAAAGGAGTGACGGTGATGGACATGGTGCAAGCTCCTGGCTCGGGTTGTGGAGGCCGTCTGTGACCGCCTTCCTGAAACCGAACATCTCACCAGGCCTGGACCCAAGCGATTACGCTGGAGGTAATAGCAATCAGAATTCCGTCTGCTTAGTGTAGCGGCATGACAACGACACAAAATCCCGTAGGCGACCTCCTCCGCGAATGGCGCACCAGGCGCCGCATGAGCCAGCTCGATCTCGCCATGGAGGCCGAAATTTCGCAGCGGCATCTGAGCTTCATGGAGAGCGGACGCTCAGTGCCCTCGCGCGACATGGTGCTGCATCTGGCCGAACGGCTCTCCATCCCGTTGCGCCAGCGCAATCAGATGCTGCTGGCTGCTGGATTCGCGCCGAGCTTCAGTGAAAAGCCGCTCAGCCACCCCTCGCTCGCACCGGCCATGGACGCGGTGCGCATGGTACTCAAGGGCCACGAGCCCTACCCGGCCATCGCCGTCGACCGGCACTGGAACCTGATCGAGGGCAACGCAGCACTTGGGCCCATGCTTGCAGGCGTGGAGGATGCCTCGCTGCTCGAACCGCCGGTCAATGTGCTCAGGCTCAGCCTGCACCCCAGGGGCGTGGCACCGCATATCGTCAACCTGCACGAATGGCGCTCGCATCTGATCGAGCGGCTGAAGCACCAGAACGACACTGCCGGCGACCCGGTGCTCGAAGCGCTGGAGAAGGAACTCTTGACCTATCCGGACGGGCCGCGCGCGGGACGCCCGATGCAAGCCGATCCGCTCGCGATCGCGCATCCGCTCAGGCTGCGCATGGGCGATGCGGTGCTGTCCTTCATCAGCACGATCACCGTGTTTGGCACACCACTCGACGTGGCCTTGTCGGAACTTGCCATCGAATCGTTTTTTCCCGCCGACGAAGAGACGGCGGCGCGGCTCAGGGCGCTGGCCACTCAATAGACGCCTACACTGCGCAGACCAGCATGTAGCGCGCTGCGGCGATCCTTTTCGAACGGCGCTGGTCTTGGAAAGATCGCGGCAAGCGCGGCCTGCATCTCCGCTGCCCTGACTGCCGCGCGGGCATCGTCGTCGATCTCATCGTTGAGGCAAAAGAAGGCGGGCGGACTATCGACAAGTGCGGCCAGCGACCGGCTGAACTCGTCGGTATCCCGCACGGCCACGACATGCTCGCAGGACAATTTCACCTGCCGGGCGCCGCCGGCGCGCTCGCGGTCGCGCTCGGAAATGGCGTTGATGTAGAGCACGCGCACCAGCGCATCCGTTCGCTGGCGAAAGCGGTGCTTTGCTGTGCGGCGCAGCCAAAAGCCGAATCTGTCGTTCAGCCAGGCCAGATCGTCGAGATCGATCATCAGCGGCAGGTGTGGCGGATAGGACCAGCGCTTGCGGCGGAAGGCCAACGTCAGCAGAAGGTTGTTGAAGCCAAGTACATGCATATAGCGATCAGCACGCAGGCGCAGCGACGGCAGGCGGAACGCCATTGCATGCAACCTGGCACTTCCATCAGGTGCCACGAATTCGCCGCGCGGCACCGGCTGGCCGACGAAGAAGTCGTCGTTGAAAAGCAGAAACCTGTTGGCGACGCCTGCCCTGCCAATACGGTGCAGATTGGCCTCGATGGTGCTGGAACTGAAAACCGGCAGGCCAGAAGGATCGGCGAAGAAGTCGCCATGGGTGACGAGATTGATGCCGGGATGATCGAGATCGAGCCATGGCGGCACCTGGCCGTTGGTGACAAGGTGGATGGTTCGTACCCACGGCAGATTGTGGTGGATCGACCGCAGTGAATAGCGCAGTTCACCATTTTCGCGAAAACGATAGCGCGCAGGCCTGAGCCAAGGCTGCTTCGGCCATAAGCGCGCAAGGCTCGCTTGATGCGCGGGATCGTTGCCGTCGACCCACGGCATGACGACATCTATCGGGTCGGAAGTTTTGAACTCTATCATGTGCCCTCGACCGAAAAATCGGTCGCCTCAGATCATTCTGAGGAGCGGGCAGGCTCCAGATTTGCAAACCGCCTATTGCGGCGACGACGCCTTCTTGACGGCGCGGCGCTCCAGACCAAGGCGCTGTTCGCGCCAGATGATGAAGATGCCGGCACCGATGACGATGGCGCCACCAACCAGGGTGTAAATGGTCGGCAGGTCGCCAAAGACGAAATAGCCCACCGCGATGCCGAGGATCAAGGAGGTATATTCGAAGGGTGCCACCGTCGACGCCTCGGCGTGGCGGTAGGCTTCGGTCATGAACAGCTGCGCGATGCCGCCGCAGAAGCCGGCAGTGATCAGCAGTGCCGTCTGTTCCCAGCTCAGTGCCTGCCAGCCGAAAGGAATGCTGAGCAACGCCATGACGCTGGCTGTCAGGGAAAACCACAGCACGATTGTCGAGGTGCGCTCGGTGTGGACGAGGTTGCGCACCAAAAGCATCGCGACCGCCGACATCGCCGCCCCCACCAAGGCCGCGATGACACCGAGCGTTTCTTCATCGCCGAGGCCGGTGCTGAGCAAAGAGAGGTTCGGCCAAGAAACGATGACGACGCCCAAAAGGCCGACGGCGACAGCGGTCCAGCGGTGGATGCGAACGGTCTCGCCGAGGAAAAGCGCGCTGAAGACGACGACCAGCAGCGGCTGGGCATAGTTCAGCGTGATCGCCTCGGGCAGCGGCAGCCGGGTCAGCGCGAAGAAGCCGAACCCCATGGCGGTGACGCCGACGACACCGCGCGCGACGTGGTTCAGCGGGCGCTTGGTGACGACGGCGGTGCGCAGTTCGCGATGGAAGGCGAGAAAGATCAGGATCGGAAAGACAGCGAAGAACGAGCGGAAAAAGACGATCTGGCCGGCAGGGACATCGCCGGCCGCCTTGATGCTGGTCGACATGCCAACGAAGATGGCGACCGAAATGATCTTGAGTGCAATGCCCGTAAGCGGCGACGACGCGCCGTGTACCACCTGATGCTTCACTTGTGCCGGGCCGCCTCTATCGCTGCCCAGACACGCGCCGGGGTCGCCGGCATCTCGATATGGGTAATGCCGTAGGCTCTATAGAGCGCGTCGGTGACGGCGTTGAGTGCCGCCGGTGTCGCACCGATGGTGCCAGCCTCGCCCGCGCCCTTCATGCCCATCGCATTGGTGGTCGAAGGCACGTTACGGGTTTCGAAGTGGAAGGACGGCACGGTGTCGGCGCGCGGCATTGTGTAATCCATGAAGCTGGCGGTCAAAAGCTGGCCATCCTCGGCGTAGACTGCTTCTTCGGCCAATGCCTGTCCGATCCCCTGCACCACGCCGCCATGAACCTGGCCGGCGAGCAGCACCGGGTTCACCGTGACGCCGAAATCGTCGACGATGGTGTAGGCGATGACCTCGGTCGTGCCCGTCTCGGGATCGATCTCGACTTCGCAGATATGCGTGCCGTTGGGATAGGTCGCTTCGTTCTGAACAAACTCGCCCATCGCCTTGAGATCGCCGGGGTTTTTGGCCGCCGCATGAAGGGTGGCGAAGTCGATCACGCGGTCGGTGCCAACGATGCGAGCCTCGCCATTGTCCAGTTCAATGTCGGCGGCGGCAGCCTCCAGTTCGTCGGCGGCGAGTTTCTTCAGCTTCTCGGCCAGGGCCTCGCCGGCACGGGACGCCGAGACGCCGCCCAGGGGGATCGAACGCGAACCGCCGGTGCCGCCACCATTGGCAAGCTGGTCGGTGTCGCCCTGATGGACGCTGATTTTTGCCACATCGAGGTTGAGCTTTTCGGAGACGAACTGGGCGTAGGCGGTGGCGTGGCCCTGGCCATTGGACTGGGTGCCAATGAAGACCGAGACCGTGCCATCGGCATTGAGCTCGACGCGCGCCGGTTCGGAACCGGCAAAGGCGCAGGCCTCGATATAGGTCGCCATGCCGATGCCGCGAATCCGTCCGCGCGCCTTCGCCTCCGCGAGCCGGTCCGCAAAACTGGCCCAGCCGGCACGCTGCATGGAAAGGTCCATGTGTGCCTGGAATTCGCCGACGTCGTAGAGCCGGCCGGTCTGGGTCCGGTAAGGAAACTGCTCGGGGCGGATGAAGTTGCGGCGGCGAATTTCGTCGACCGACAGGCCGAGATCGTGGGCGCAGGCATCGGCCAGTTTCTCCACCAGAAGGGCAGCTTCCGGGCGCCCTGCCCCGCGATAGGCATCGACCGGGCAGGTGTTGGTGTAGACGCCTGCTATCGTCACATCGAGCGCCTGGATATCGTAGACGCCGGTCGACATGCTGGCGCCGATGTAGGCGATAATCGGGCCATATTGCGAGATGTAGGCGCCGACATTGGAGATCAGATCGACGCGCAGGCCAAGGAAACGGCCATCGCTGTCCATCGCCATCTCGGCCTTGACGACATTGTCGCGCCCTTGCGCATCGGTGAGGAAGTGCTCCGTACGGTCGCTCGCCCATTTAACCGGCTGACCAAGCCGCTTGGCGGCTTCCAGCACAAGCGCATGCTCGCGATAGACAAAGGCCTTGGTGCCGAAGCCGCCGCCGACATCTGGGGTGATGACACGCAGCTTGTCTGCCCCGATGCGGAAAACCTGGCCGGTCAGCATGTCGCGCATCGAATGCACGCCTTGCGAGCCGGTGGTCAGAACGAAGCGGTCCTCGTCCTTGCGCCACTCGCCGATGGCCGAGCGCGGCTCCATGTAGTTGCAGATCAGGCGGTTGTTGATGAATTCGACGCGGGTAACGTGGGCCGCCTTGGCGAAGACCGCTTCGGTCCTGGCCTTGTCGCCGAGATGGTAGGTGAAGGCGCGGTTGGTGCCGAGTTCGGGCCACACCAGCGGCGCATCATCATCGAGCGCGGTCGCCGTATTGGCGGCCGCGTCCTCGCCGTCATAATCGACGTCGATCAGCTCGGCCGCGTCCTGCGCCAGCGCGCGGGTGTCAGCGACGATGAAGGCCACCGCATCGCCGACATAGTGGACGCGGTTGCGGCACAGGATCGGGATGTCGCGGGTCGGCGCGCGGGTGCCGTCCGGCTGCTTTTGCATGACGGAGGACTTGAGAGCGCCAAGATGAGCGACATCGGCACCGGCGAGCACGAGATGCACGCCAGGTGCGGCACGCGCGGCATCAAGCGAACCGATCTTGAAACTGGCCTTGGCGACAGGCGAACGCAGGACATAGCCGTGCAGCTGGGCGGCCGGCGCGATATCGTCGGTATAGCGGCCCTTGCCGGTGATGAAGGCCCCGTCCTCGACGCGCAATACGGACGCGCCCATTCCGAATTTCGGCGTGACGACTGTCATATCTGCCTCGTGAGGATTGTTGAGGAGCGCAGCAATTGTGCGGTCCCCGACAGTTTTGCCGAGGGGGCGTTTCGTGTAAAGAGCAGCGGCCGCATATTTATTCTACCAGCGTGCATCATGCGTACGGAAGTCGACAGGAAGGCCCATCACATGCGTACTGATACCGGACAGGTGTTTCGTCTCGAGGACTACCGGCCGAGCGACTACCTGATCCCCAGGACCGAGCTCGATTTCCGGCTCGGACAGGACAGCACCAAGGTGGTGGCGCGGCTGACCATCGAGCGGCGCGCGGGCATCGACAAGCCGGTGCAGCTCGAACTCGACGGCGACGGGCTGACGCTGCGCCGCATCGAGATCGACGGCGAAACGCTCGATGCCGCCGACTTCGACGCCACGCCAGACCAGCTGGTCATCTACAGTCCACCCGCCTCGGGCCGCTTCACGCTGTTGATCGAGACCGAGCTTGCGCCATCGCGCAACGAGGCGCTGATGGGGCTCTACCGCTCGAGCAAGGTCTATTGCACGCAGTGCGAGGCCGAAGGCTTCCGCCGCATCACCTATTTCCTCGACCGGCCCGATATCCTGTCGGTCTACACCGTGCGCATCGAAGCACTGCGCTCGGAAGCGCCGCTGCTGCTCGGCAACGGCAATCCTGTCGAAGCGGGAGATCTGGCCGACGGCTGGCACTTCGCCGTCTGGCACGACCCCTTCCCCAAGCCGTCCTATCTCTTCGCGCTGGTCGCCGGCGACCTCGGCTGCATCAAGGACCGTTTCGTCACCGCCTCGGGCCGCTCGGTCGAGCTTGGCATCTATGTCGAGCACGGCAAGGAAAACCAGGCTGGCTACGCCATGGATTCGCTGCGCCGCTCGATGAAGTGGGACGAAGAGGTGTTCGGCTGCGAATATGATCTCGACGTCTTCAACATCGTTGCCGTGTCGGATTTCAACATGGGCGCGATGGAAAACAAGGGGCTCAACATCTTCAACGACAAGTATGTGCTTGCCGACGAGGAGACCGCGACCGACGCCGATTTCGCCAATATCGAGGCGATCATCGCGCATGAATATTTCCACAATTGGACAGGCAACAGAATCACTTGCCGCGACTGGTTCCAGCTCTGCCTGAAGGAAGGGCTGACGGTTTTCCGCGACCACGAATTCTCCGCCGACCAGCGCTCGCGGCCGGTCAAGCGCATCGCCGAGGTGCGTACGCTGCGCGCGCACCAGTTCCCCGAAGACCAAGGTCCGCTCGCCCATCCGGTCCGTCCGCGGCGCTATCGCGAGATCAACAACTTCTACACCGCGACCGTCTACGAAAAAGGCTCCGAAGTGGTGCGGATGATCCGTACCGTGCTGGGCGCAGCGCTGTTCCGGCAGGGCATGGACCTGTATTTCGAGCGTCATGACGGCGACGCCGCAACCATCGAGGACTTCCTCAAGGTGTTCGAGGATGTGTCGGGCCGCGACTTGGCGCAGTTCGCGCTCTGGTATCACCAGGCCGGCACGCCGAATTTGAGCGTAACCACGGCGCATAATCCGGCGGCCGCTCAGTTCACCATCGAGATCGAGCAGTCGGTGCCGCCGACGCCGTCGGAAAGCCGCAAGCGGCTGATGCATATTCCCCTCGCTTTCGGGCTTGTCGGTTCAGACGGCAAGGACATGGCCTTCGACGCGGCCGAGGGTGCGACGGTCGAAAACGGTGTCATCCATGTCCGCAAGCGCAAGCACGTGGTGACGTTTTCGGGAGTTACCGAACGGCCGGTGCTGTCGCTCAACCGCGGCTTCTCGGCGCCAATCACACTCAGCATCGAGCAGCGGCAGGAAGACCAGATCTTTCTCGCCTCGCACGACAGCGACGCGTTCTCGCGCTGGCAGGCATTCAACACGCTCCTGACCGACGCAACGATCGGCGCGTTCAAGAACATCCTCGGCGGCAAGCAGCCGCAGTTCGCAGGCGCGCTGACCGCGCTCGCCGGTCGCATCGCTGGCGACAACGCGCTGGAGCATGCGTTCCGGGCGCTGGCGCTCGCCCTGCCGGGTGAAGCCGACATCGCCCGCGACATCGGCAAGAACATCGATCCCGACGCGATCTTTGCCGGACGCGAGGCGCTGGCTAGGAAGATCGCGGAGAGCAATAGCGGAGTCTTTTCGCAGCTTTACGAGGATTTGCGCATGTCGGGCGGCTTCTCGCCGGATGCGGCAAGCGCTGGCCGGCGCGCCTTGCGCAATATCCTGCTGGATTACCTCGCCATCCTGCCGGGCGGCGCGGCTCTCGCCTCCGAGCATTTCGCTGCCGCAACCAACATGACCGACCGTGCGGCAGCCCTTGCGGTGCTGGCGCATCGCCACGCCGGCTCGGCCGAAGCCAAGGCAGCGCTGGCCGAATTCGACAAGCGCTACCGCGCCGATCCACTGGTCATGGACAAGTGGTTCATGATCCAGGCAACGGCGCCGGGCGCCGGAGCGGTCGACGCGGTGCGAGCGTTGATCGAGCATCCGGCGTTTTCGATCGCCAACCCCAACCGGGTGCGCTCGCTGATCGGCGGCTTCGCCAGCGCCAACCAGACAGGCTTCCACCGTGCCGATGGTGCGGGCTACACCTTCTTTGCCGAAACCGTGCTGACGGTCGAAAAGCGCAACCCACAGGTCGCGGCACGCCTGGCCACGGCGCTTAGATCATGGCGCTCGCTCGAGCCGAAACGCCAGGCCAAGGCGCGCGCGGCACTGCTTTCGATCCAGGCCAAGGAAGGTCTGTCTGCCGACCTGCGCGACATCATCGAGCGCACGCTGGCCTGATCCGGGCCAGCCAACTCTTTCGGCGGCTTCCGAAATGTCGGGGCCGCCGTTTGGCTGGTGCGATACGCCAAACCCAATTCGGCTGTCTTTTAGCCGAATTTTAATCTTTTTCACCCAGCCCACTGGACAAGGCGAATCAGCTTTGATTCTTTAGTGACGATTCGGAAGTTCGGTGTATGCCGGATCAGCTACCAGGAAACGGGATTTGGGGAGCCATTTATGGCAAAGGCGGACGCGTGGAGCGCGCCCGATGAGACTGCTTTTGGCCGTCGCAGGCAGGCGCGTGGCGCTGGTCTGTCGGGCAATGCACGTCTTATCGCCGAGCCCGCCTACCGCCGGCTCCTTGCCGCCGAACCGCTGCTCCGCCGCTCGATCCCCACGCTGATCGTCATCTTCCTGATCGTCGTTGCCGGCACACGCTTCCTGTCGATGATGGCCTTGCGCGACGACGTCGAGCGCAACGCCAAGGCGATCCTGTCGCTCGCCGCCGGCGAGATGGTCAATTCGATGATGGTGGGTGCCGCGACCGACGTGCCGCGCGCCACCGCTGGCCAGGAGCTGCTTGAACGCACCAGCCAGCGAGGCACGCTCAGCCGCAGCCACGTCATTGCGCTGACCGACCAGAACTTCCGCGTCATCGCGGTGAGCCCGCAGTCAACCGGCTGGCAAGGCCAGGCGCTCGACGCCATCATCTCGGGCGGCCAGCCGCTGTTCATGTTTGGCGACCGCGCCGGCGTGATGGACGTTCGCATCGGTGGCCAGGACTGGCTCGCGGCCGTCAGCCTAGCCGACGGCAAGCGCGCCGCCGCTGCCGCCCTTGTGCCGCAAGACGCGGTGTTCGCCGAATGGCGCAAGACGGTGTCGCTCAACGTCGCGCTGTTTGTGATGACAGCCGGCATCCTGATCCTCATCCTCTACGCCTATTTCAGCCAGGCGGCGCGCGCCCAGGCCGCCGACGGCATCTATCTCGAAGCGCATGAACGCATCGACCTCGCCCTTGTGCGCGGCAAATGCGGGCTGTGGGACTGGGACATGGTGCGCGGCAAAATGTACTGGTCGCGTTCGATGTATCAGCTGCTCGGCTACGAGGCCTGCGAGGCCATGCTTTCGTTCGGCGAAGTGGCACGCATCATCCACCCAGAAGACGGCGACCTGTTCGAGCTGGCCAATCAGGTGGTGGCGCGCGAAGTCGACCATATCGACCGTGTGTTCCGCATGCGCCATGCCGATGGCCGCTGGGTGTGGATGCGCGCTCGCGCCCAGGTTATCGATCCCGAGGCGCCCGAAATCCAGATGACGGGCATTGCCGTCGACATCACCGAGCAGCGCCACCTCGCCTTGCGCTCGGAGGCTGCCGACCAGCGGCTGCGGGCGGCAATCGAAAACATCACCGAGTCCTTCGTGCTTTGGGATGCCAACGGCCGGCTGGTGATGTGCAATTCCAAGTATCAGCATGACAACGGCCTGAACGACCGCGACGTGCTGCCGGGCACAGCGCGTCAAGACCTTGAAGCGCGCATGGTCGCCTTCGCCTCGGAGCGGCGGCTGGCCAGCGCCAATGGCCCGCGCGCGGGTGCGACCTATGAGCGTCAGCTGGCCGATGGGCGCTGGCTGCAGGTCAACGAACTGACCACGCGCGATGGCGGCCTAGTGTCGGTCGGGTCCGACATCACCCAGATCAAGCAGCACCAGGACAAGCTGATGGAGAGCGAACGGCGCTTGATGGCGACGATCCACGATCTCAGCCTGGCGCGGCGTTCGGAAGAAGAGCGTTCGCACGAACTTGTCGAGCTCAACCGCAAATACATGAAGGAAACCGAGCGCGCCGAGGCGGCCAACCGCGCCAAGTCGGAATTCCTCGCCAACATGTCGCATGAGCTTCGTACTCCGCTCAATGCGGTCATCGGCTTTTCGGAGCTGATGGAAGGGCGCCTGTTCGGACCGATGGGTTCGCCGCGCTACGAGGAATATGCCCGCGACATCAATTCCAGCGGCAAGTATCTTCTGGGCGTCATCAACGACATCCTCGACATGTCGAAGATCGAAGCCGGCCAGTTCTCGATGGACCGCGAGGAGATCGATCTTTGCCCGCTGATCCGCGAGACCGTTCGGGTGGTTTCGCTACAGGCTGCGCAAAAGTCGATCACGGTGGAGACGCAGATCGCCGATTCCATGACGCTGTTCGCTGACCGCCGGGCGGTCAAGCAGATCGTCATCAACCTGTTGTCGAACGCGGTGAAGTTCACCGGCGAGGGCGGCCGCATTTCGGTGCGGGCGCGCAACGCCTCGGGCGCCCTCACGCTCAGCATCGAAGACAATGGCTGCGGCATTCCGAAACATGCGCTGAGCAAGCTCGGCCGGCCGTTCGAACAGGTGCAGAACCAGTTCTCGAAGAACCATGCCGGCTCGGGCCTGGGCCTTGCGATTTCGCGTTCGCTGGCCGAGCTGCATGGCGGTGCGCTGAAGATCAGGTCGACCGAAGGCGTCGGCACGATTGTGTCGGTGCGCATTCCGGTGCGCCGCGTCGAACGCATGGCCAAGGCCGCCTGAAGGGCGTCCAGCAGCCACAGCTTGAATTGGCACTTGCCCTCTCGGGGAATTGCTCCCCCGAGAAGGCCGACAAGCGCCCAGCTTACTTCATTTCGCCGCCGTCACGACCGCCGCGGCGGCCCTGACCGTTGTGACGCGGCAGCTCGTCCTGGGAGATCTTGCCGTCATCGTTGCGGTCCATCAGCGTGAACATCTTCTTTTCGCGCGCCTGGATGGCGTCGGTGGTTAAGGTGCCGTCGCTGTTGGCCGCGTAGCGCGATATGATACGCTTGGCCATCTCCTCGAAACGCGCCTTCTCGAGCGCCGCCGCGAGCTGTTCCACGGTGACCTTGCCGCCATTGTCGGCGACGATCTTCTTGATCCGCGTGTCCATGGCCGCAGAGAACTGGTCGAAGGTCAGGCTGCCACCGGCATCCTTCATCGCCTTCTGGAGCCGCATCTTGCCCGGCCCTCGCATGCCATCGCCGTCATCTTGCTGAGCGTAGGCAGTGCCGGCAACGCCGGCCAGGGCGATGAAGGCGAGCGCGAGTGTGGTGGACGTTTTCATGGTACTTCTCCTGTTGCACCGTTTACCCCCGATGCAGTTGGAAACGAGCCCGGCTTCCCACCGCCGGCATCATCGTTTCCCACGAAGCAGACGGTCGAAATGCGTTCTGACCTTCTGCGACGTCTCGTGAAGGTGCGCCTCGAGCACGCCGAAATCGGGAAGGTCGGTTGCTGCAAGCAGCAGGTCCGACAGTCCTGGCGGAACGTCGTTCCGCTCGAACGCACCGGTGAGGCACAGCCTCGTCATCTGTGTGATTGCCGAATAGAGCGCATAGGCGTCGACAAGGTCCTGGCGCGTCTGCGCGTCGGCAAAGGCAGGCGCGAGCCTGTGGAGCGTGTCCGCCGTGCCGGTGGCATGGCCCTGCCCTTCGATCTTGCCTGTCAGCACCGCCACCTGGGCGATGAACTCCAAGTCGATCAGCCCGCCAGGCACCAGCTTGATGTCCCAGATATCCTGCGGCGGCTTTTCGTCCTCGATCATCTGGCGCATGTCGCGCGCCTCGGCGGCAATTTTGGCCGCATCGCACGGCAAGGCAATGATGGCAGCCACCTGGGCTTCGACCTCGGTGCACAGCGAAGCATCGCCGGCGATAGGCCGGGCGCGGGTCAGAGCCATATGCTCCCAAGTCCAGGCGTCCTCGCGCTGGTACTTGCGGAACGACGAGATATGGGTCGCGACCGGTCCCTTGTTGCCAGACGGACGCAGCCTGAGGTCAAGCTCGTAGAGCACACCTTCTGCGGTAGGCGCGGAAACGGCGGCGATCAAGCGCTGGGTCATGCGCGAAAAATAGTGCGACGGCGCCATGGGCTTGTCGCCGTCGGACTCTTCCGCATGCTCGTCGTGATCGTAGAGCAGGATCAGATCGACGTCGGAGCCGGCGGTCAGCTCGCGGCTGCCGAGCTTGCCCATGCCAAGGATGGTCACACGCCCGCCCGCGACCTTGCCATGACGCCGCGCGAACTCGGCTTCGACAGCTTCAAGAGCGGTGCCCACTGTCAGGTCGGCGAGGTCGGAAAAGGCCTTTCCTGCGCGTGCGGAGTCGATCGCGCCGGCAAGCAGCCGCACACCGATGAGGAACTGCTGCTCGGCGGCGAAGATGCGCAGGCGATCGAGCACCTCCTCATATAGCCGCGTGCTTTCGAGGAAGGCCGACAGGCGCGCGGCAAGGTAAGCGCGATCAGGCAGCTCGGACAGCAGTGCGGGGTCGAGCAGACCGTCGAAGACATGCGGGCGGCGCGTGATGATGCCGGCAAGGCGCGGTGCCGCCCCCATGATGGTGGCCAGGAGCTTGAGCAGCGCCGGGTTGGACTGAAGCAGCGAAAACAGCTGGATACCGGCGGGCAGGCCAGCGAGGAATTCGTCGAAGCGCATCAGCGCCTCGTCGGCGCGGCGGGTCTTGCCGAAGGCTTCGAGCAGAGCCGGGGTGAGTTCGGTTAGCCGCTCGCGCGCTTCGGCCGACTGGGTGGCGCGGTAGCGGCCGAAATGCCAGCTGCGGATGACGCGGCAAATGTCGGACGGACGCTGGAAGCCGAGCTGGCGCAACGTGTGCAGCGTATCGGGATCATCGACATCGCCGGTGAAGACAAGATTGCCGACGCCTGAGGAAAGCTCCGGTGCGGCCTCAAACAGCGCCGCATAATGCCGCTCGACCTCCTGCAGCGACGCACGAAAAGCCTTTGAAAAGGCCTCGGCATCCGCAAAGGCAAGCATATGGGCGATGCGGGCCAGGCCTTCGTCGTCTTCCGGCAAGGTGTGGGTCTGCTCGTCGGCGACCATCTGAATGGCGTGCTCGACCCTACGCAGGAACCAGTATTGCCGCTCCAGCGCGTCGCGGGCTTCCATCGTGATCCAGCCGCGCACCGCAAGCTGGTCGAGCATCGGCACAGTGGCACGGCCACGCAGTTCGGGGAAACGACCGCCGGCGATCAGTTGCTGCGTCTGGACGAAAAATTCGATCTCGCGGATGCCGCCACGGCCAAGCTTGACGTTGTGGCCTTTGACCGCGACCTCGCCGTGGCCCTTGTGGGCGTGGATCTGGCGTTTGATCGAATGGACGTCGGCGATGGCCGCATAGTCCATGTATTTGCGCCAGACATAGGGCTGGAGCTCTTTCAGGAAGGCCTCGCCGGCAGCGATATCGCCGGCGACGGGACGCGCCTTGATCATCGCCGCGCGTTCCCAGTTCTGGCCGCGGCTCTCGTAATAATGCAGCGCGGCATGGATCGAGATCGCCAGCGGCGTCGAGCCCGGATCGGGGCGCAGGCGCAGATCGGTGCGGAAGACATAGCCGTGTTCGGTACGGTCCTGCATGATGCGGACCAGGCGCCGGGCGAGGCGCGCGAACAGTTCGGTTGCTTCGTATGGGTCGATGATCGCCGGTGCTTCGGGATCGAAGAAGACGACGAGATCGATGTCGGAGGAAAAATTCAGCTCATGGGCACCCAGCTTGCCCATGCCGAGCAGGATCCAGCCGGAGCCGACGGCCGGGTTTTCGGGATCGGGCAGCTTGAGCTTGCCCTGCCCATGCGCATCCCTGAGCAGGAAGTTCACCGCCGCACCGGTGCACAGGTCGGCAAGATCGCTCAGGCGGCGCACGCTGACCGAGGCATCGGCCTCGCCTGCGAGATCAGCGAGCGCGATGAGGAAATGTGCTTCCGCCTTTTGCCGGCGCAGTTGCATCATCAAGGTGGCCTCAGTAACCCCCTCTTCGCGCGGTGACGCGGCAATCACGTCGCCAATCGCCTGAAGCCGTTCCTCGACGCTCTGATCGAACAGCTTGTCGAGCATTTCCGGCTGCCGACGGGCGCCGGCACGCATAAATTCGGAAAGGTCGAAAACCGCGGCCAGGAAATCCTGCGTGGGGCCCTTGGCCTTCAGGAAAGCGGCAAGCCGATCAAGCCCCTCCTCCTTGGCGAGGCTCGCCAGTTCGGAGAGCTCGCGCCGGGCGCGTTCAGGGTCGAGCGGCACGACATCAGCCGTGAGCGCCAGCTGCCATTCGGTCGCATTCTTCCTGGCCGCCGCGCTTTTCATCTATTCGTCCTTCGATCCGGGGAAGCCCATCAGGACCGATAATCCGGGATTGCCGGGCAAAAGATCAAGGTGCCCGTTGTGAAACTTCATCACGGCTTTGGCGAGACTGAGCCCAAGCCCGGAACCTGGCTGCGAGCGGCTTTGTTCCAGCCGCACGAAACGCTCGGTGGCGCGCATGCGATCACCTTCATCGGGAATGCCAAGCCCATTGTCGGCGACCTGCAGGCGAATCTCGTCGCCCTCGCGCTTCAGTGTCACGCTGACATGCGGCGCCTCGACCGAGCCGGCGGAATACTTGATGGCGTTGTCGACGACGTTGGACAGTGCCTGGGCGATCAGCTCGCGATTGCCGTTGATCATGAACTCGCCGACAACCGTCGCCTCAAGACCAACACCCAGTTCTTCGGCGACCGGCTCATAAAGCTCGACAACGTCGTGAACGACGGCGGCAAGGTCAACCTTGGCCAGGGATTCGGCGGAATAGCCCGCCTCAAGCCGCGAGATCATCAAGATGGCGTTGAACGTGCGGATGAGCTGGTCGGATTCGGCGATCGTGCCTTCCAGCACCTCGCGGTAATCAGCTCCCGTCTTTTTTCCCGACAGTGCTGCCTCGGCCCGGTTGCGCAGGCGCGTCAAAGGCGTCTTGAGATCGTGGGCGATGTTGTCGGACACCTGTTTCAGCCCATCGTTGAGATGGGCGATACGGGTCAGCATGACGTTGAGGTTTTCGGCAAGCCTGTCGAACTCATCGCCCGCACCGGTGACCGGCAGGCGACCGCTCAGATCGCCGGCCATGATGCGCCGGCTGGCCTCCGAAACACCGTCGATGTGCTTGAGCGCGCGACGGCCAACGAAATACCAGATCAGCAGGCCGCCAAAGCCCATCATGCCAAGCGCGACCATCAGCGCCTTTTGCACCACTTCGCGGAACCGCTCCGGTTCGCCGAGATCGCGGCCGACCATCAGGATCATCTGGTTGGGCAACCGCAGCACCACCGCGATGGCGTTGTGCCTCTCCTCGGTCACGGTTTCCGTCACTGTTTTTTCAGAGGCGGGCGGCGTACGCCCGCTGGCGACCTCACCGTAGCGTTCGTAAGAGAATGGCAGCTCGCTCCAACCTTCGCGCTGGAGCACGCCGGGCTGGATGCCCTGGACGTTGCCCGACAGGATCTGGCCGTTGGGGTCGGCAAGCAGGTAGAGGTTGGCGCCCGGCTGCCTGGCACGCTGTTCGACCACCCGCACCAGCGAGGGGATGCCGCCGCGCTGGTAGGCGCGGGCGAGACCGAGCACTTCTTCGTTGATGGTTTCCTGCGTCTGCGCCGTCAGCATGCGCGCCGACAGCGATGTCATGTAAAAGACCAGAAGGACCGCGCAAAGCGCGAAAAGCAGCAAGTAGAGCGCCGAGAGGCGCGCTGCCGTGGTCTTCATGATGGCCGGCAGTCTGAGCGCCATCAACCTGCCTTGAGCATATAGCCGGCGCCGCGAATTGTGTGCAGGATCGGCGTTTCAAATCCTTTTTCGATCTTGCCGCGCAGCCGCGATATGTGGACGTCGATCACATTGGTCTGCGGATCGAAATGATAGTCCCAGACGTTTTCGAGCAGCATGGTGCGGGTCACCACCTGGCCGGCATGGCGCATCAGATATTCGAGCAGCCGGTACTCGCGCGGCTGCAGCGTGATTTCCTGGGAACCGCGGCGCACCGTGTGGGACAGCCGGTCAAGTTCGAGATCGCCGACGCGGTAGACCGTCTCGGATTCGCGCGCGGGGGCGCGCCTGTTGAGCACTTCGACACGCGCCAGCAGTTCGGAAAAGGCGTAGGGCTTGGTGAGATAGTCGTCGCCGCCGGCGCGCAGGCCCGTCACACGGTCATCGACCTCGCCAAGCGCCGACAAGATCAGAACCGGCGTTGTGTTGCCGCGCGAGCGCAGCCCGGCGATCACCGAAAGACCATCGCGCCTCGGCAGCATGCGGTCAACGACCATGACGTCGTATTCGGCAGCATCGGCAAGGGCGAAACCTGAATCACCGTCGCCCGCGACATGGGCGGTATGGCCAGCTTCCGCGAAAGCCTTTTGCATGTAGTCGGCGGCTTCACGGTCATCTTCGATGACAAGAATCTTCATGCCGTCGTTATACGCGATTTTACCGGATATCAGAGGCGACATGTCGTTTCCTCCAAAGATTGAAGCGGCAGCGAGCTATGGGAGCCCGCTGCCGCCGGGGCCGGAATCGAAGACTGACAAACTATCCGGCGCCGTCATCTCCCATCGGGCGGCTCGGGGGTGATGAAACCGCCCGGCGGGAGTGATCGGTCAGCCCTGATTGACAGGCAGGGCCACGAAGCGATTGCTGTTTTCGCGGCTGATCTGAAAGAGAACGGCCTTGCGGCCCGCCTTTTCCGCCTGGCTGAGCGCCTGCGTCACATCGGCAGGCGACTTGACTTCGGCCGAATTCACCGCGGTGATGATGTCGCCGGCCTGGATGCCACGATCGGCGGCATCGCTGGAGGGGTCGACATCCGTCACCACGAGGCCCTTGCCATCTTCCGAACGCGTGACCGTCAGGCCGAGATCGGCAAGCGAGCTGGGTTCGCCGGGGGCCGAAGGCTGGTCCGCCGAGGCCTGCTTGTCCGAACCCGGAAGCGTACCGAGGTCGACGCTGACGTTTTCGGCCTTGCCGTTGCGCCAGACGGTGACGGCAACCGCCTTGCCAGGAGTGACAGCGCCGATCAGACGGGCGAGTTCCCTCGGAGAGGCGACCTCTTGACCGTTGACCTGGGTGATGACGTCACCAGCGACGATACCCGCCTTCTTGGCCGGGCCGGTGTCCTGGGCGCTCGAAACGAGAGCCCCCTTCTCGCTGTTGAGGCCGAGGGACTCCGCAATGTCTTTGGTTACAGGCTGGATCTCCACACCGAGCCAACCACGCTGGACGCTGCCATTCTTCATCAGATCCTGGACCACCTGCTTGGCGGTAGAGGCCGGGATCGCAAAGGCGATGCCGACGCTGCCACCCGACGGCGAGAAGATGGCGGTGTTGATGCCGACCACTTCGCCATTGAGGTTGAAGGCAGGGCCACCCGAATTGCCGCGATTGACCGCGGCATCGATCTGCAGGAAGTCGTCGTAGGGGCCAGCGCCGATATCACGGCCGCGCGCCGAAACGATACCGGCGGTGACGGTGCCGCCGAGCCCGAACGGATTGCCGACGGCAACGACCCAGTCGCCGACCCTGATCTTCGCGTCGTCCGCAAAGTTGACATAGGTGAACTTTGTCGGGGCATCGACCTTGAGCACGGCAAGGTCGGTGCGCGGATCGGTACCGATCAACTTGGCGTCATATTCCTTGCCATCGTTGCTGACGACGGTATAGGCGGTGCCATCGGCAACGACGTGGTTGTTGGTGACGAGATAACCGTCGTCGGAGATGAAGAAGCCCGATCCTTGGGCGACCGGCCGCGGCTTCTGGCTACCATCGCGGGGGCTAAAGCGCTGGGCACGGTTCTGGTTGCCGTTGCCGTCTTGCCCATACTGGCGGAAGAAGCGCTTCAGCGGATGATTGTCCGGCAGATTGTCAAATCCCTGCTGGCCGGAGAAGGGCGAAGAGCCCGTGTCGGCAGCCGGATCGATCCTGGCCTTGACCTGAACGCTCACCACGGCCGGCGAGACATGCTCGACAACATCGGCGAAGCTCGGAACCTGCGGTGCAGTGACATTTACTGCATCGGCGTAAACTGGGAGGGTTCCACTGGTCATGGCGCCGAAGCCAATCGCACCTACGAGGGCAAGGGATGCGGCGGCGGCCAGGAGACGCTTGCGCGAACGCGAAATGGAATTTGGGGCGGTGCTCATTGTCTCTGATCCTCTTGAACGGGATGCCTTGGTTCCGCATCCGATAGATCAAGAGATAGAGGGACTCACATTACGGCACCATTTCCGACGGATGAAACTTTCGTAATGTTGAGCTTACTCACGCATCCTTGCGCAGAATAGTTTCGAGAGCTTCTTGCTCGTCCTTCGTCAAAGCTTCCGGCTCCTGCCTGCGCCGCGAACGGGCCGACAGGAACACAAATGTGCCACCACCGAGCAGCAGCAGGACTGGCGTGCCCCAAAGCAAGGCATTGCGCAGGTTGAAGCGCGGCTTCAACAGGACGAACTCACCGTAACGGGAGACGATATAGTCCATCACCTGTTCGTCGCTGTCGCCAGTGACAAGCCGCTCGCGCAGCAGCACGCGCAGATCGGCGGCCAGCTCGGCATCGGATTCGTCGATGGACTGGTTCTGACAGACCATGCAACGCAGCTCTTCCGACAGCAGCCGCGCGCGGGCCTCAAGCTTCGGATCGGCGAGCATCTCGCTTGGTTTCACCGCAAGCGCCGTTCCCGCAAAGAGGAAAGCGGCCAAGAACCCCGCGATTGCCGGCAGTTTCGTTTTCATGAGGCGACCGGGATGGGTTTGGCCTGGCCGGACTTGCGCCGCGCCGGCGCGCCAACCCGCAGGCGGCGGTCCAGCAGCGAGACGAAACCGCCGAACATCATCACCAGCGCGCCGCCCCAGATCAGTGTGACCAGCGGCTTCCACCAGACACGAACGACCACCGAGCCATCGCCGGTTTCGTCGCCAAGCGAGACATAGAGCTGGCTCAGCCACATCGTCTTGATGCCGGCTTCGGTCGTGGGCATCTGGCGTACCGGATAGAAGCGCTTGGACGACAGGATCTCAGCGAAAGGCTGGCCGTTGGCGCCAAGCAGCGAGAAGCGGCCCTGGTCTTCGGTGAAGTTTGGTCCACGCATGGGGGTGAGCCCGTTGAACCGCAGGTGGTGACCGGAAATCTCCAGCACCTGCCCCGGCTTCATGACCAGGATTGCCTCTTTCTGGAATGACAGGACCCCAACGATGCCGAGCAATGTCAGCCCGAGGCCAAGATGCGCGAGTGACGTACCAAAAACCGAACGCGGCAGGCCAAGAAAACGACGCAGCGCCACATTCGGCGCGACGTTTCCTATGCCCGCCTTCAACGCGAGATCAGTCAACGCGCCAAGGATGAGCCAGGCCGCGAGGCCAGCGCCAAGGGCGGCGAACACCGAGGCACCATCGATGAACAGGTAGGTGACCAATACAACCAGCAAAGCCGCGCCAAACGCAAACATCAGCCGCTGCGCGACAGCAGCGACATCGCCACGCTTCCAGGCAAGCAGCGGTCCAAACGGCACGACGGCCAGAAGCGGCAACATCAGCGGGCCAAAGGTCAGGTTGAAGAAGGGCTCGCCGACCGAAATCTTGTCGCCGAACAGCGCTTCGACCACCAGCGGATAAAGCGTTCCGATCAACACCGTTGCGGTTGCGGTGGTCAAAAACAGGTTGTTGAGCACCAGCGCGCCTTCGCGCGAGATCGGGTGGAAGATGCCGCCAGCCGTCAGCGACGACGCGCGCAGCGCAAACAGCGCCAGCGAACCGCCGATGAACAGCGTGAGAATGCAAAGGATGAAGACACCACGGCTCGGGTCGCTGGCAAAGGCATGCACCGAGGTCAGTACGCCCGAACGGACGAGGAAAGTGCCGAGCAGCGACAGCGAGAACGTCAGGATGGCAAGCAGCAGCGTCCAGATCTTCAGCGCCGAGCGCTTTTCCATTACGATGGCCGAGTGCAGCAGTGCGGTGCCGGCAAGCCAGGGCATGAAGGAGGCGTTTTCGACCGGGTCCCAGAACCAGAAGCCACCCCAGCCAAGCTCGTAATAAGCCCAGTACGAGCCCATGGCGATACCGCCGGTCAAGAACACCCAGGCGGCCAGCGTCCATGGACGCACCCAGCGCGCCCAGGCAGCATCGATGCGGCCCTCGATCAGTGCGGCAACGGCAAAGGAGAAGCTGATCGAAAAGCCGACATAACCGAGATAGAGCAACGGCGGATGGACGGCGAGGCCGATGTCTTGAAGGATCGGATTGAGATCCTTGCCTTCGATCGGTGCTGGCACCAGGCGGGCAAACGGGTTCGACGTGATCAGGATGAAGAGCAGGAAGGCCGTGCCGATCCAGCCCTGGACCGCAAGAACATTCGCCCGAAGCGTCGCCGGAAGATTGCCACCGAATGCCGAGACCAATGCGCCAAAGAAGCTGAGGATCAACACCCACAGCAGCATCGAGCCCTCGTGGTTTCCCCAGGTGCCGGTGAACTTGTAGATCAGCGGCTGCAAGGAGTGGGAATTCTCCCAGACATTGACGAGCGAGAAGTCCGACTGGACATAGGCCATCGTCAGCACGGCGAAAGACAGCGCGATCATGGCAAATCCGGTGACTGTCACCGGCCCGCCAACCGCCATCAGCCTGGCGTCGCCCTTGTGCGCTCCGTAAAGCGGCACCAGCGACTGCACCAGCGACAAGGCGAGCGCCAGGACAAGCGCGAAGTGACCCATCTCAACCATGTCAGCGCGGTCCGACGTTCATTTTGTGGTTTCCTGCCAGACGCCCTTTGCCTTCAGGCTGTCGGCGACTTCCTTGGGCATATAGTTCTCGTCGTGTTTCGCCAGCACGCTATCGGCGACGAACTCACCGTCGGAGCCAAAACTGCCCTCGGTGATCACGCCTTGCCCTTCCCGAAACAGATCGGGCAGGATGCCAGTGTAGCGCACTTTCACCGTTTTCTCGGAGTCGGTCACGCCGAATTCGACCTGGGTTCCCTGCCCACGCACGATGCTGCCATTCTCGATGAGGCCGCCAAGGCGAATACGTTGACCCGGCTGCAAGGTCGCCGCCTGCAAATCCGCGGGCATGTAGAAATAGGATGCTTTCTGGCCAAGCGCGTAAAAGGTCAGTGCCGTTGCCGCACCCAGGAAGGCCAGCGCGCCCGCAATCACCGAAAGCCGCTTTTGTTTGCGTGTCATGCCTACTCCGTGACCTTCAGGCCAAGCGAGCCAGCCAGTTCGGTAAGCTTGCGACCGTCTTCACTATCACGGCCAAGCGCAGCATAAGCGCGGCCAAGCGCGTCCTGGGCCAGGTCGGTCTTGCCAAGCACCTGATATGAACGCACTAGCCGCAGCCATCCTTCCGGGTCGCGCGGGTTCTGGCGCAGCTTCTCGTCCAGCGTGGCAACCATGCCTTCGATCATCGCCGTGCGATCGCCCGACGACATGGACGCTGCAGCATCGATGTCGTCCTGCTCGGGTCCGGGACCGCCAGCCGTTTCATTGGCCGGTGCGGTGCGACCTTCGGCCTGGGCGATTGCCTGTTCAGTCGCCGGTCGCCAAGGCGAGTCAGCTGGCAGGCCTTCGGCCATTTGGCGCCAGGCGGTGGCAGCCTCGGCAACCTTGCCCTCCTGGGCGAGGGCCAAGCCAAGGAAATAGCGGGCCTTGGGATTGGCTGGCTCAAATTTGAGCGCAGCTTCGAAGGCCATTCGCGCGTCCGCAGTAACGATCCCGCCCGACGAACCGGCGATGGCTTCGCCAAGGCCTGCCTCGCGGGCCGCTGTCGAGCCCTCGATACGGATGGCGTTGCGATAGGCTGTGACCGCGTCATCGGCGCGGCCCATTCTGAGGTAGACGGGTGCCAGCACGTCCCAGCCGCGACCGTCCGACGGGTTGGCGACAAGATGCGCCTCGGCGCGGGCGATCAATTCGTCGACGGAACTGTCCGCCGGCTTTTGCGAAAGGCGCGCGCTCAAAGGCTGCGAGGGCACGTCCGGCGAGCCGATCGCGGTGTAGATGCTCCAGCTCAGCAGCGGTATGGCAAGCACTGCCGTAACGCCAACCAGCCGCGAAGCGAACTGGGATCCGTTTTTCGATTTCGGCGCGCCATCGGCATCGAGCTTGATGATACGGCGTGCGATCTCGGCACGCGCCTGTTCTGCGTCGGATGGCGCAATGAGCCCGCGCGCGGCATCCTTGTCGACTTCGCCAAGCTGGTCGCGATAAACCTCAAGGTCGTGGCTGTTGTCGGCTTCACCTTCGGCCTGCCGCGTCAACGGCAACAGAACCGCAAGGCTCGCACCAAGTGTTAAGACAGCGGCTATGACCCAGAAAAACATACTCACCTAAATAGCCAGCAGGCACCAAGGTGCCAACATCTCCGTCCTGCGGCTTATTGACGGTTCACGTGTTTTTGCCAAAGCAATAACGCGTGAGAACTTAGGTCAGCGGCGTCCAGCTGCCATCGGCGTTGCGGCAGGCGGTTCCGCGCGCAACCAGCGGCGTCCCGGTGGTGAACACGGTCTGCGAATATTGACGGCAGTCCTGGGAGCCGACGCGATATGGCTGTGCTGCCACAACTTCGCCCGAGCGTCCCTCGCCCTTCCAGGCAAGGGTCTGTCCGCCCTGGCCGTATTCCAGCGTGCGATACTCGGCTTCGAGCGCCTTGCGCCGGTCGCCGTCGCTCAAGCCGGTGCCGATCGATCCGCTGATCAAGCCACCGTCCATGGCATTGATGATGCGCGTTGCAACCTTGCCGCTGGATGCTCCGTCGCCACCACCAAGCGACGGCACAATTCCGCCGCCGCTGCCCAGACCTGTGGTTGTGCAGCCTGAGCCGGCCAGCAGTCCCGCAACCAGTGCCACCCGTAGTCTCATGCTCATCACCGGTCCCGAATTTGCGTCCGCTTACAAGGGCTTGGCGCCGCGTTAGATTGCATCTTTGGCCGAAATGGGGCCGATTCGGCCAGCCATTTCTATTGCACGCCGCGCAACTCTACGACGGCCTTCAATCCACCCATCGCCGATCGCTCCAATCGAAGCGTACCGCCATACTCCTTGACCAGATCGGCGACGATTGCGAGACCCAGGCCTGTGCCCGGTTTGGTCTCATCGAGACGCTTGCCGCGCTGCAGCGCCTCGCGTGCCTTGTCCTCCGGAATCCCCGGTCCGTCATCCTCGATCAGGATCGAAAACCGTGGTGGCTCCTCGGCCACGGGCACCGCTGTCTCGACCGAAACCTTGACAGCACTGTGCGCCCATTTCATCGCGTTTTCGAGCAGGTTGCCGACAACCTCCTCGAGATCCTCGCGCTCGCCCGCGAACACAACCTCTGTCGCCGGCAGTTTCAGGGAGAAAGTTGCGCCACGCGCGAGCTTGTCCATCACCCGCACCATGCGTTGCAGCAGCGGCGCGACCGGCGTGCGATAGACAACGCTTTCCCGTTGCGCGGCAACCCGAGCCCGCTGAAGGTAATGATCGATCTGCATTTGCATCGCGGCGGCATGGTCAGCAATGAGCTGACCTTTGGGGCCGCCCAGAGCACGCCCCTCGTTGAGCATCACGGCAAGCGGCGTTTTCAGCGAATGCGCGAGATTGCCGACCTGGGTTCGCGACCGCTCGACGATACGGCGGTTGTTCTCGATGAGCGCGTTGGTCTCATTTGCGAGCGGCTGGATCTCCGCCGGGAAACGTCCCGTGAGACGCTGGGCGGTTCCTTCGCGAACCATGGCAAGCGCATTGCGCACGCGCGTCAGTGGTTGCAGGCCAAGCAGAATGGCAATCGCGTTGATTGCGATCATGCCAAGTCCGAACAACGTCAGGTAGGTGAACAAGCGCCATTCGAAGCCGCTGATCTCATCTTCCAGCTCGGTGCGATTGCCCATGACGCGGAAGCGCCCGATGCGGTTTTGCGAATCCAGCACGAACTCGCTCTCGAACACCTCAAGTTCTTCGCCGCCGATGCCCGCGACACGGTAATGGCGCTGAAACTCGGCGTTGAACGGCACTTCATCTGCACCAGGCGAAGCGATCGGCTCGGTCATGGACGAAGAACGCAGCTGGCCGACAAGCCCCTTGGAAACCGGCTCGACCGACCAGTACCAGCCCGATTCCGGTTCGGAGAAGCGGAGGTCGCCGAGATCCGGCCCCCCGGTCAGCGTGCCGCTGTCGGACACGCCGACAGAGCCGATGAGATTGAAGAGGTGCGCCGACAGCAGGCTGTCGAAACCGCGTTCACTGGTCTGACGATAGAGCGAGCTGATGACGGTGAAGATCAAGGCGAACGCCAGGATCGCCCAGAGCGTCGAAAAGGCGATGACGCGAAACGCCAGCGAACGCGGGCCAAGGCCCAGCACGTAGCGCTTCCAGCGACCTAGTCGTTTGCGAAGCTTTTCCGCCTTACGCCTCCGGCTCGCGCATGCGGTAGCCCATACCGCGGACGGTTTCGATCATGTCGATGCCCATCTTCTTGCGAAGGCGACCGACGAACACCTCGATAGTATTGGAATCCCTGTCGAAATCCTGGTCGTAGAGATGCTCGACCAGCTCGGTGCGGGAGACAACGTCGCCCATATGATGCATGAGATAGGCGAGCAGCCGGAATTCGTGCGATGTCAGCTTTAGCGGCACGCCATTGACGTCGGCCTTCGAGGCCTTGGTGTCGAGCCTCAGAGGGCCGCAAGAAAGCTCCGACGAGGCGTGGCCGGCGGCGCGCCGGATCAGCGCCCGCACCCGTGCCAGCACTTCTTCGATATGGAACGGCTTGGTCACGTAATCATCGGCGCCAGCGTCGATGCCCGCAACCTTGTCGCTCCAGCGGTCGCGCGCGGTCAGCATCAGAACCGGCATCTTGCGGCCTTCGCGGCGCCAGCGCTCGACAACGCTGATGCCGTCCATCTGTGGCAGGCCAATGTCGAGCACGATCGCGTCATAAGGCTCGGTATCGCCGAGAAAATGCCCTTCCTCGCCGTCAAAGGCCTTGTCGACGACATAGCCGGCATCGGTCAGCGCCTCGGATATCTGGCGGTTCAGGTCCTTGTCATCTTCGACGACGAGTATGCGCATGCGGTTTTGCGACCAGTGGAAAGATTGCAGAGATATAGGCGATTCCGGCCTGACGGGAAATGCAGGCTAGTTGGCCGGCACGACGACCTCGACGCGGCGCGGCCGCTGGCCGTCCTTGGCGGGCACCAGCACCACGATCACGCAGACAGACTGTCCGCCCTGATTGGACTCGGACGCCCTTGCCAACGTGCCGCCCTGCTGGTCGGCCACCTGCTGGCCAATCGAGTAACAATCCGCGGCCGCCACGACATATTCACCCGTCTCCGCCGTCAGCAACGGTGCGGCCTGCGCGGAAGCCGCAAGCAGGCCTACCGTGCAGAGCGCAGTCGTGGCTGACCCGAATATGGAGCGAAGCGTTTTCATGCTGCGATTTCTAATACACGAGTGCTGAACGTGGAATGAACGATGAATTCATGCAAATGACGCTATTGCAAGCCTGCTAAATTTTGCCGATGCGCTGTTTGGCCGACACCCGGCCGATGATCGCAATCAACCCTGAAAGCGCAGTGATCGCCTGCAAAACCGTATCGGTCAACGCGGAATTGTCGACGCCGTCCACAGGCATGCCGGCAAGGCCGGCCACGCCCAACAGCATGGTCACGACAGACGCCCAGATGGTACGCGAGAGATACCAAGGTTTCAGGTTCAACATGTTCTGATCCTTTCCGGTGAAAGTCTGCTCGCCTCAGGTCAGCCCAAAGCGGCGCGATGCCGGCATGCCCCAGCCGGTGGCGACGCTGAGCTGGCGAACGGTGATGTCGACAGCAGCCGGCGGCACGCCAAAATCAGTTGCAATATCAGCCGCCGCATAAATCCAGGCCGACGTCGAAACCGTCATTGACCGCACGATCGAGCCACCTACGGACGCAACGTCGATGCGGTATTCCTCGCGCTCCTCGCCGAGCGGAATGTCGCTCGATTCCCAACTGTCCGCGTCAATGCGCCCGCGCCTGATCCATGAAAGCGACAGGTCATTGTTCCCAGTCAGCCTGCCCCGCAGATGCGCAGGGGAAAGCGGCATCAGCGCCCGCTTGCCGCCGGTCTCTTGATGCGCCGAAAAGCTGGCACTGGAGAAGTCGCCGCCTAGCGGACCGACCCGCCAGTTGAGCAGCAGCCCCACCTCACCGGGCCTCAGACCGGCGGGCACAACGGCCGCATCAAGGACAACGAACGACGCGCCCACGCCCGCGCCAACGGCAGCCGCATCGCCGGAGCCGAATTGCCCGCGCAAAAGGTGGCTCAATCGCCAGACCCCGGGCGCGATCTCTTCAGCCGTCTCGAACTGCAGCACCTCCCAGGCACCGGCAGATCGCACCGCCGCAAAATTGGCGCCGTTGAGAAGCTGCAAGCGGCTGACGCTTGTCAGTTCGCCCCCGTAAAGCTCGACCGTCAATATGGCCGCACGATCGACCCTGCCCTCCCGGCCAGGCGAAAGCACCGCCGTCAGCCTGCCCATGTCGGCACGGCGACCGACCGATCCCCGCAACGCAAAGCCGGTATCCTCGGGTGAAACGAACAGCGCCTGGCTCCGCCAGGGCTGCTGCGTCACCGCGACCCTGAAATGATCCTGCGCCAACGCCGATCCGCCCGCCATCATCGGCAGATCGAGGAAGACTGCATATGGCTGGCCAACCGCGATAGGCGGCACCGGTTCCACATCGGGATTGGAAGAACTCCAGGGTGCCGGAACCGCGCGCGACAGCTGGCGCGCCGTCACTTTGCGCACCAGTCCCTGCTCGATCTCCGTCACCAGGAATTCGGAACGGCTGCCCGAGGCCGGTAGCTTGACGATGCTACCCGGACCGATGTCCGCACGCGGCTCGGCGAGGGCAAAGCTCACGCGTTCCCGTTCCTGCCAGATCCGGCGCATCCAGTCTTCGGCCAGTGCGCTCGCCTGCCCCGCCTCCAGCATGCCGGGGAACGAAATCACGTGTTGCCGGCTGTTGGACGCGGCGAACCTGGTGCTCCTGGCCGACGCCGACTGGTAGTTCGCAACGGGATCGACATAGCTGATCAGAGCCTCAGCCGGCAAATCATGGTCGGGCGTGCGCACAGTCTCGACCACAGCGCTTCCGCCGTCGAATGCCAGTTCGCTCAGTTCGATTGCCGCATCTTTCGAAGCAGCCGTTTGCCTGAACACCAGCCCGCCCGTCTGTTGGCGGACCGACAGGCCAAACAGGTCGACCAACGGTTCGAGTGCGGCCCTGGCCGAAGTCGGGTCGGAGATGACGTAGCCGCTCACTGTGCCTTCGACACCCGCCACCTCGGCCGCTGGCAGGCCGTGATCGGCCAGTATCTCGTTGATGAGTTCGGACACATCAGGGCCAGCGAAGCGGCCATTCAACCAATGACCACGGTACCATGCATCGCCATCCGACCAGACCCATGACTGCAATGGAAAGGCCGGATAGGGCCGGGCGTCCCACGCCCAGACATAGCTGCGCGCCATGTCGACCATGCGCCCGCCATAGACCGGCGACAGCGGATTGTCCGCCTCATTGAAGCCGGTGGCAGCCGAATCCCAGTGCGCCGCATGCGCCTCCAATAAGCGCCGTTGCGCGATGTCTGACCGGCCGCCATTGGAAAAATGTGGAGCAGCACTTTCGGATGATTTGATATCAGGAAACATGTTGGGTTGGTTGGGCCCCTTGTCGACTGCGGGGCATCCGAGCTCTGTGAACCAGATCGGCTTGCTGCGCGGCACCCATGGGGTGGGCGACGCCGCCTCCACGCCGGCGGCCCGGTTGTAGTGCTGGTTGGCCCACCAGCCGACAAGATCCTTGTAGCGAAACACCCAGGGCTTGCCATAGGCGCCGTCGGTGATCGGAGTTCTCGATCGGGCTAGCCGTGCCGCCAAGCTTGCGTAGTACCAGTCGAAGCCTTCGCCACCGGCGACAGCGGAACCGAGGCCTTTGGGATCATATGGCGAAGCAAATCCATCAGGGTTGCCGCCCGCATAATCAGCGTCGCGCCAGTCCGACAAGGGCATGTAATTGTCGATGCCGATGGCATTGATCGCCGGATGCGCCCAAAGCTGGTCGAGATGGAAATAGACATCCCCACTTCCATCGCCCGGCTGATAGCCAAAATACTCGCTCCAATCGGCACCATAGGTGACGCGGCACGCCGGACCGAGCACGGCGCGAACATCAGCCGCCAAGGTGCAAAGCGCCTCGACGAATGGGAACGCATTCGCACCATCTCGCAGCGTCGTCAGGCCGCGCAACTCGGTGCCAACCAGGAAGGCATCGACACCGCCGGCAGCCATAGCCAAATGCGCGTAGTGCAAGATGAAACGCCGGTAGCCCCAGTCGTCAGGGTTGCCGGCAAAAATGATGCTGTCTCCTGCTGCTGAAAACTGGGTCCGCAGCGCCGAACCGCAAAACGCGTCAATCTGGCTCCGTGCCGCCGCGGTGCGGTCAGTCGTGCCGGCAAGCTGCGGTGCAGGCATGCAAGTGATGCGACCGCGCCAGGGATAGCTCGGCTGGCTGGCGCTGCCGTAGGGATCGGTCAGACTGTTTGCCGCCGGGATATCCATCATGATGAACGGGTAGAGCGTCACCTTCAGGCCACGCGCCTTGATCTCGGCAATCGCCTCCTTGACGCTTTTGTCGGACGGCGTGCCGCCATAGGCGGGGCCACCAGCATGCGTCGAAACCAGCATGGCGTCCGGCCGGGTTATGCCTGACACGCGCCAGGGAGCCGACAATCCCGAGGTCGAGGCGTTGGTCACCGCCGGCCTCAATTTGCATTGGCCGGCCCTCAGATCATTGCCGAACCAGGTCACCACGAGCGCGACGTTCTCTAGGTTCGGACAGATCATTTGCAACTCGTCGAGCGAAGCCGCGATGTCGGTGCCGGCGTAGAGCACGTGGCGGTTGAGCGCTTCGGTATCACCGGGCCGCTTCTGCCGCGTGACAAGGCTTGTCGACAGACCATATTCGGTCGCGCCGGGGATCAGCGTGACCGCGCGGACACGTTTGCGCAACTCGCCGATTGGCCGGATCACCTCGAACTGCATCTGCGGGATGCGGTTGCCGTATTCGCCAATGTCGAGGCTCTCGACCACCACATAGGCAACACCGCGATAGGCCGGCGCATTGCCGGCACCCTGCTTGGCCGCAATCAGCGGATCGACGGCCTGGCCCTCGGTGCCGCGATGGATGCGCAATTCGATCGTCTCGCGATCGATCTCGCGCCCATCCGCCCAGACGCGCCTGACACCGGCGATCTCGCCTTCGCACAGCGCAAAGGCGGCATTTCCATAATACGCATATTCGGTCACTTTCGGGCCAAGCTTGCCCTGCCGCCGGGTCGAGCGCGTTTCCTTGAAGCGCGTCGCCCAGATCAGCGTCCCGCCAACGCGTGCCGTGCCGTAGATCCTTGGCAGCGACGCACCCTCTTCCGCGGTGAAAGGCCGGGCACCCGTAAGCCGTGGTCCCTCGATCCTTCTGGTGCCGTTGATCAGCGCCCGGTCGATGGCGTAGCCGGCCAGTGCACCGGCAGCGGTGCCGATGGTGCTGCCGATCGGGCCAAGCATGCCGCCGAGAAATGCCCCGGCAGCCTGCAGCAGAATGGTCGCCATCAACGATCTCCAGGATCAGCTATGCGTCAAGCTTGGAAAGGCAAAGGCAGCCGCGATGCGTCGACGCCATTGCGGCACTAGGCGGGTCAGCACCACGCCATGGTCCTGATAGGCATGCACGAAACAGTCCGGCTCGGTCAGTATCCCCACATGTTTCGCCGGCAGATGCGGGCGCCAGCGAAACACGATGAGGTCGCCGGCGGCCATGGCCGCAACGGGCTTCTCCAGCAAGTGTTTTCGCAGTCCATCGAGCAGCCGTTCCTGTTCCGTGGCTTCGGCCCAGTCAGGCGCGTAAGGCCCCGGATGCTCCAGCTCGTGGCCGTAGATCTCGCGCCAGACCCCAAGCACCAATCCAAGGCAATCGCAGGCCACGTCCTTGCGGCTGCCCTGGTGACGATATGGTGTGCCGACCCACGTCAGCGCCTCCGCCACGACAGACGCCGCAACATGTCCACCGCTCATGGCACGATTGGCCGGCCGTCAAAGACGCCGCCTTCCGTGACATAGGAATAGCCCGCGTCGTTGCCCGGAAGATGCGGAAAGCCACGAAAATTAGGAGCGTTGGCGAACTTCGCCTTGCAGGTTGCAAATGTCTTGTCGCATCCGGCGCGGACGGAAAACGTATCACCTGCCATGACCGCCGCCCCCGCACTCGGGCCAATGATGACCGTCACTCCAGAAGCCTCCCGGCGATGGGCGACGATCCGTTCGCTGCGACCGCTCCTTGCCCCGGCGGTCCAGGTCAGCGTGCCATGCGTAAACCATCCCGACGTGAAGCCACCGAGGCCCGACACAGTCAGCAGATCGGGCTCGGCATGGGCCGCTACGGTTCCGCTGCCCGAAAACTGCGGCTGGTTCAGCATCACGCCGCACCTGGCATCACCAAGCTCGGCGTCACAGGCGCGATTGACATAGCGCCCCCTCGGCTGGTCGAGCGCATGCGTGGCACTTTCCAGCTCGGCCACAAAACGCTGGTCGCTGCGCGTGATCTTGCCAATGGTCGCGGTCCGCAACAGGGCAAACTGCTCGGGCATCATCCAGTTGACCAGGAAGGTTTCCACCTTGGCATTGTCATAGAGCCCGGCAGCGATATCCGCGTCGCGGATGCGTTCGGACGACAGCGCACCTTCGACGTCGACGGTGTCGACCGCGAGACCAAGCGAACTGCGCGCCTCACTTGCGGCGAGGCCCGTTTCCGGCTCGAATGTCGTGCCATCCAGCACCAGTGGACGGTCATGATCGGTAAAGCCGGTCACGGCCCCGTCGGCGCGTGTCAGTCGCCAACAATGGCACACGCTGGTCACGGGACGGCCGAGATGATTTGTCAGTGCCGAAGACATCGTCACAGCAGCACCTCCACGAGGGGAATCGACGGGATCTGCCCGGCTTTGAAGGCCGTGAGGCTCAGGGACAGGCGTTCGACATCGAAGCGCACCGGCACATGGAATTCAAAACCCGCTGTCACCCCCAAGCCCATTGCCGGGATCGAACCCGCTGCGAAAACCACCTCGCCGGTAGCACCATCGAATGAGAATGCCGACGCTGGCTGCGCTGCACCGGCAATGGCGATCCTGAGACTCCCCGCAACCGGTTTGGAAATCAGGCGCTGGTAAGCGTCGGTGCCGGTGCCATAGGTTTTGATCAGGGCAAACCGCGCCTTTACGCCATCGCCCGTCCCCAAGACCTGATCCAGAATGTCGGGAGCTTGGCTCGGCCGGCATGACTTCATGTCGAACGGATCGCGGAACCTGAATGCGTGCAGCGAGCCGCGCCGCGCTTCGAAAAACGCCAGGACGTCATGAAGATCGTCGAGCGACTTCACGCCGGTTCCAGCGTCATAGTAGTGCCGCGACTGGGAAAAGCGCAGGTTGCGTTTCTCCCGCCCCGAAGTCAGCGAAACGATTTCGTTGCGCCGCTCCGGCCCGCCCGTCGCGCCGAAGGACACGGCGAGCGGAAAGACCTCGTCATGGAAACTGGCCAGCTCCGACACGATCCCTCCTCAAAATGTTCGCGTGCCGCGCGACACGGCGCGCGCCAGCATGCCGGTGATCTGCGCTTCGGATTTTCGGAATGACGCCGCGTCCTGCGCGGTCACGTTGAACACGACATTGACGGCGCCACCGCCGCCCGGTGCCGCAACGCCCAAGGCGCCATCAGCCCCACGGCGCAAGGGCAGGATCGCCTCGGCACCGGCCTCGCCCATCAGGCCGAGGTTCTTGCCGTTCGGAAAATAGGTCGGCGACGACACCACGCCGCCGGATGCAAACGGCACAACGCCGCCCGTCACACCACCCTTGGCGAAGGGCAGCGCTTTCTGCAGGCCCTGCATCAAGCCCTGGAAGAGTGATCCGCCCAGCGACTGAAGCGGCTTGAGGCCTTGCCCCAGCGCCATGCCGGCGATGTTCATGCCCAGGCCTCTCAGCACGTCCTCGAGTTCGCGTCCGCCGACGGTCGCCAATTTCAGCGCGCTTGTGAGATGAGCGCCGAAACTATCGGCCCGCTTTTCCAGCGACTTCAGCGTCGAGACAAACGAGCTGTCGTCCGCTTCGATCTTGACGATCACACCATCAGCCAAATTGGTTCTCCGTCCGGTCGGGAAACATTTTCATCAGCTCAACGAGGTTCTCCTTGCCGGGCGCTCCGGTTCGGGCCACGCCGAGCACGCTCATCGCGCGCTCCAGCTCGCGCGGCGTCATGGCCCAAAAGTCCCTCGGCGATAGCCGCAACAGGCCAAATCCCATGGCCATCACGCTGTCCCAGGGGAATTCCGCGCCGGTACCTGCTGCGGCGACTAAGGGTTTTGGCCATTCTCCGCCTTGGGCATTGCGCCGAAGGTCGTGGTCAACAGGTCCGCGACAATCGTCGCAAAGCCTGCGACGCCGCCTTCAGCGCGCATGCCGCCGACATCGTCGTCGGAGAGCTCATGCCCGGCACCGCGCAAACCTGCCCCAATGACACGGATGATGTCGGTCGCCGACAGACGCCCACTCGAAAACCGTTCCACCAGCGCCGCAAGATCGGCTGCGGCATAGCTCGCTTCAAGCTCAGCCAGTGCCCCCAAAGTCAGGCACAGCCGGTGGCTCTTGCCATCCAGTTCGGCGGCAATCTCGCCGCGCCGTCTGTTCGCCGTCATGGCGTCACCGTGAAGCCGACGACGCCAGCAGATTCGAGCGCCACCTCGAAGGTCACCTCGCCATCATGGTTGCCGGTATATTCCAGCGCGGTGATCTGGAATGGCCCGTCGACGACGCCGAAATCAGGCACGGCAAGCTGCCACCTCAAAATCTCGCCGCCAAAGAAGCAGCTGCGGATCCTGGCGTCGGATTGCTGGTCCTTGAAGATGCCGGAGCCGCTCACCGCCGCCCGTTGCACCCCGCTTCCGGCCAGAAGCTCGCGCCAGCGTCCCGCCGACTCCGCATCGGTGATGTCGACCGTCTCGCTGTTGAAGGCGATGCGCTTGGAGCGCAGGCCCGCAACCGTCACAAAGCTGCCCAGACCGTTGCTGTCGATCTTGAGCAGAAGGTCCTTGCCCTTCTGTGCGACCATGAATTGGCCTCCTGAAATGTCTTGAGAGATGTTGTCGGCAAGCCGGGCGTCAGACGCCGATCGGCTCGGTCACCGCGCGAAAGCGCAGCAGCCCGTGCTGCAGCGAAAGTCTGTCGTCGAAACGCGTCTCGGAGAATTCGAGCCGCATGCTCACCAGATGCTGCGTGCCCAGATTAAGCGTTGCGTCGTCAAGCAGCGTGCGCACGACCTCCATGATCTCGAGTGCCTCGCGCTTACCTTGCGATTTCGACCAGACATGGACCGAAAACAGCTGTTCGGTGCCACTCTCGGTGTCCGTGCTCCAGTCATAGACGCTCGTCTGGCCAAAGGTCAGATAAGGAAAGACCACATTGGCCGGCGCCTGGTCGTGGATCTTTGGCCCACCCAGAAGTGCCACCAGCGGCGCGTTGCCGCGAAGTGTGGCAAACACCGCCTTCTGCAACTCAGCGGCCGGGGCGGTCATCGTCTCGCTCCCTCATCCTGCGCGGATTTACCCGCCTCGGCGGTGCCGCTGCCTCCCCACCGGAAGCCTCGCCACGGTAGCCCTGTTCGACATCTTCCGCCAGTTCATGCGCCTTCCAGCGCAGCGCCCGCTTCAGTCCGTCGAGCGTCAGCTTCATCGTCACATTCATGCGCCTTGCTCCCTTGTGCGACAAACGAGGTAGCGCTGCGTTTCGTCCGGATCGTGAACGGTAATGATGTCCAGCACACGCTGGTTCCGGCGCAGCCGCATCCCGCTTTTCAGCTCGCCCCGCCATCGCATGGTGACACGATGCGTCGCCGTCTCCAGCGTCTGGTCCGCGCCAAACACACTTTGCGCCGACACCGGTTCGACCAACGCAAACAGTGTCGCCAGTTCGACCCAGCTTTGTGTATGGCCGCCAAGGGCGTCCGGCGTCGTCACGCATTCTTCCAGCGCAAATTCGCTACGCAACGCGCCAGGATCGATAAAGCTCATGCGCATCAGAGCCTCCGTGCACGATAGCCGGAAAGCAGGCGATCATATCCGCCGGGATAAGACACCGGCTGGTCGTCCGGGCCGAAGCTCGAGCGAAACTCGTACCAATGCGCCACAAGCAGCAGCATCGCCCGCTTCAGCAGGTCAGGCACATCGGTGCCCACCTCACCAAAGCCGGCGCGAAAGTCGATCTCAACGCCGTTCATCGCGCGCAGCCGCCCCGGCGCGCTGTCGAAATGGATGCGGGCGGGTCGCGAAAGCGTATCCAGCTGGTATGCAGCCGGATTAACGATGGACGCCGCGCCCTCGCTGCCGAAAATCGTCACCGAAAGCACCTGCCGCACCGGATGCCGCGCCAGCATCACGACATTGTCGGTCGGCCAGCGGTCGAGCAGCAGCCGCCAGGTCTGGTCGATCAATGCGATGCCCGTCGTGCGCTCGACATCTTCGCGCGCGGCGCGGATCAGGCCGCTTATCAGCGCATCCTCGCTGGTGTGGGTGATGCGCAGATGCGCCTTGGCGTCGACCAGCGTCACGGGCTCCAGCGCCGGCGCGCCGGTTCTGATCAGGGTCATTCATCACCTGTGTCTTTATGGAAAAGGAGCGGCCCCGGTGGGGAGGAACCGGGGCCGCGACGGCACTGAGCGGCGAACGGACGCGAGGCCCGTTCACGCCGGCTTACGCGGTGCCGTATTTGAGCAGCTTGATCGCGCTGAAGTCCTGGACCCCACCGCCAACACGCTTGGTCGTGTAGAAAAGCACGTAGGGCTTGGCGGAATAGGGATCGCGCAGCACCCGCACGCCCGTGCGGTCGACGACAAGATAGCCGCGACCGAAATCGCCAAACGCGATCGGCGTCGCGTTGGGTGCCGCATCCGGCATGTCTTCGGCTTCGACCAGCGGGAAGCCCATCAGCATGGCACGCTGGCCAGGTGCCGAAGGCGGCTGCCAGAGATAGTTGCCGTCGGCATCCTTGAGCTTGCGGATCGATGCCTGGGTCTTGCGGTTCATCACCCAGTTGGCATTCTGCCGGTAGCCCGCCTTCACTGTGTAGACGGTGTCGATCAGGATGTCCGAAGGACTCGACGCCGGCAGAGCGCCAGACACACCAGTCACCACATAGCCGATATCGCCCCAGGCCCAGCTCGCCTCGGCCACCTTGTTGTAGTCGAGGAAACCCTTGGGCTTGTTGACGCCATTGCCATTGACGAAGGCCGTGCCTTCCTGCTCGGCAAAGGCCGTCTCGACCTCGGAGGCGATCCACTGGTCGAGGTCAACGACGCTGTCTTCAAGCAGCGAGGCCGTCGCCGCCGGCATGGCGTAGAGTTCCATCGTCGGAAACTGCAGCTCGGCCAGGACAGGTGTCGCCGTTTGCGGCCGCACCGCCGTCTCCGCCACCCATCCGACCGCTGGACCGGAGACTGTAAACGGCTTTTTCAGCACGGCGGCTGACACCTGGCGAACCGAAGCGATCGAACGCAGCGGCGACAAAGTCGACAGCCGGCGCCCGATTTCGGCTTCCGTCTCGCTCGGCACCAGATAACCGCCGTCCTGGCCGGAGCCATAAGACATCGCCTTGGTGTCGAGCGATCGCAGCTGCCGGTCGTCACCGCTGCGCATATAGGCCTCGAACGCGTCCTTGTGCTCGCTTGGCATCGAACGGCCGTCGCGCCCAAGGGCCGGTCGCAGCCGCTTCAGCGACAGGCCGTCGAGGGTGCGTTTCTGCTCGTCGAGCGCGCGCGAGATGCGGTCGACCTTGTCGGAGGTCACCACATCGGCGCCCAGCTTGCCTTCCAGCTGCGCCAGACGTTCGTCATTGCTGTCCTTGAAGGCCTCGAAGGTGGTCATGAACTCGCCGAAGGCATCCTTCAGGTCGAGTGTATCGCCAGCTGCTCCCTTGATTTCGGGGGCGCGCGGCGCGTGGGTCTCGTTCATACGCTGCTTCCTTTTTGTTTGATCATGCGTGTGGCCTGCCTGATACGTTCGGCGAGGCCGCTCTCTGATCCCCATGCGGCGTCCCGCTTGCGCACAAGGCTGGCGAAACCCTCGGCGATGACCGCCCGGGCGTCGCTCCTGGTCAGCCCCGCATCCCGCGTGAGCCAACCTTCGAATTGTCTGGTTGTCGGCAACCTCCCGCGCCCCTTGACCGTGTCGATGCGCGCCTCGGGCAGCATCGGAAAGGTGACGATCGAGATCTCCCAGAGATCGGCCTCAAGGATATGGCGCACACCGCTCACTTGTTCCTTGCGCGCCTTCACGGCGCGGAAACCAATCGAAAGGCCGTCGAGCGCGCCGCCACGCAAAAGATTATGCACGTCACGGGCGCGGGCAACGTCCTTGGCCAGCCTGCCGCGCACGAACAGGCCGCGGTTGTCCTCCTTCAATTCCGTCCAGGTACCAATCGGCTGGTTGGGATCGTGTTGGAACAGCATGCGAATGCCGGCAGCACCCCGTGTCCGCAGCGATTTGGCAAACGCCCCGCGCTCAACCACATCCTTGCCGAGATCGACACGCCCAAACAGGCTGGCATAACCCGAGAAGGTGCCGTCGACAGCGACCTCGTCGAGCACCAGGTCAACGAATTTCCGTTCGCCATTCCGCATCGTTGCCTCATGCATCATGAGCGCCACTCCTCTTGCGTCTTTGCTCGATCCAGCGGCCGATACGGTTGCCTTCAAAGGCGCGCATGACAAAGCCAAGCGCCCACCACGCGCACAGGCTTGCGGCGGCCGCTCCCATCATGGTCATCTCGGTCGGGCTGATCAGTTCTTCGATGCCGAGCTCAGCCGCGATCTTCAGGCCGACAGTGCCACCAAACACCAGCCCGCAGACCACGCCCACTGAGAACCGCACTGCGGCCTCGCGCCGCCCTTGCGGCAGGATGTATGCGAGCGAGATCGCCGAGCCGGCAATCGCACCCGCGCCCTTGGCCAGCCACAGCCAGCCGGGGTCGGATATGTACGTCATTGCTCTTCGGTCCTGTGTTTCGGATGTTCAGCCGCGGGGCGGATAGCCCACCGCCTCGCGCTTTTCGTCGTCGCTCAGGAAGTTTGCGGCTTCGACCCTGGACCACAGCGCGTCGCGTTCGCCGGCAAGCCCCTCGACCTGGTCGGCGTCGTACCAGAGCCGCAAGCCTTCGCCGAAAGCCGGCGCCAGCCAGGCCGAAAGCTCCCTCGCCGTCCGCGCCACCAGCGGCAGCACGGTCAGGCGATAAAAGGCGCGGTTGGCCTCCTGGTAGTTCGCGTAGGTATTGTCGCCAGGAATGCCGAGCAGCATCGGCGGCACGCCAAAGGCGAGTGCTATGTCGCGGCTCGCCGAATGCTTGGCCTCGATGAAATCCATGTCCTTGGGCGTCAGCCCCATCGCCTTCCAGTCAAGTCCCCCTTCGAGCAGCAGCGGCCGGCCGGCGCGGGTCGTGCCCGAATAGCCCTCCTCCAGCTCTGCCTTCAGCCGGTCGAACTGCTCATCGCTCAGATTGCCGCCGTCCTTGGGCGCATAGACCAAGGCTCCGGAGGGCCGCGCCGAATTGTCCAGCAGCGCCTTGTTCCAGCGCCCCGCCGCATTGTGCGTATCGAGCGCGATCAGTGCGGCTTCGAGCGGCGGAAACCCGTAGTGATCGTCGAGCGGATGAAACAGCGTCAGATGCGCCGCACCGCCCTGTTCGCTCAGGCCGAGGCCGATACGACGGCGCGCACTGCCCTCGCGATATTCAAGCGCCGTCGGCCAACCGCTCGCATCAGCTGCCACAGCGACCCTGTCGGGCCGCAGCAGGTGCAGCTCGCGCGCCCCACCGCCCGCCTCGACCAGTTCGACATAGGCATTGCCCGAAAGCAGCAGGTGCCCGTACAGCGCTTCCATGAAGCTGCCGCCGGCTTGCCGCTCATTCGGCCGCTCGAACAGCTTCAGCAAGGCGTGGTCGTCCAGTTCGCTGGCGCCCTCATAGAGCAGCCAGGGAATAGCCGACGCCGTCTCCGAGATCAGGCGCACCGAGCGATGCACGATCGGATTGCGCATGAAACCTTCGCTCGCAAGCCCGGCATAATCACGCCGCGTCCAGCGCGCCTCGCCTTGCGCATGGATGGCGACAAAGCCAGTCGGCCCGCCGCTCTTGCGTTCAGGCACGGCGCTACCCCTCCCAGTCCGCCAGGACCAAGGCCAATTCAAAGCCATATCGTTTCCTGTTCAGAGAAAATCGCGGATTCGCGGTTCGGTCGACCAGTCCGGCATCAGTTCGCCGATTGCCCAGACCAGCGCATCGACGCGGTCGGGAGAACGGCCATTTGACAGCCCATTCGGGCCGAAGTCGCACATTTCGTCTTCAAGTGCTGAAAAGCGGCCGGCATGCCGAACCTTGCCTTGCGCATAAAGTGCGGCAATCGGCTCGGCGCGCAGCCATTTCGACCGCCGCGCCCGTACCGCCTTCACCGGCAACGCCGGATCGACAGTGCGGATCACCGCCGTCACCATCTCGCCGCCCTGATTGGTCTCGGCGACAATGCAGTCGGCTTCCAGGCGGTGAAAAAGCCTCACCGCCGTGCCTGCCCAGTCCTGCGGTTTCGCTGCCTGGACCGTGGCATCGGCCAGCACCACCGCCCGGCCTGCGCCATCCAGCCCGACCGCGACAATGCCGCAGGCATCAGAGGTTTTGCGCGAACTCGCCGGCGGATCGACCGCAACCACGATGCGGCGCAAGTCGCTCGCTTCCGCGACCAGGGCCGCCTCAAGCATATCGCGCGACCACAAGGCATCGTCGCGATCCTCGATCAGTTCGCCGTCCAGTTCCTGCCGCCCGAGCACGCTGCCGCCATAACGGCTGCGGATCGCGCCCAGAAAGCCGGGCGCGAGGTTCGCGCTGTTTTCGTCCGACCGCATGCGGGTCACTACAACCTCCGGGTCGGCCAGCAGCCGCTTCAAAAGCGGCACCGGACGTGGTGTCGTGGTGATGATCTGCCTCGGCTTGTCGCCAAGCCTGAGCCCGAACTGCAGCATGTCGAAACAGGCCTCGGCATGCTTCCACTTCGCCAGCTCATCGCACCACGCCGCCTGAAACTGCGGCCCGCGCAAGCTGTCGGGATCTTCGGAGGAAAATATCTGCGCCACAGCGCCGCTGTCCCAGACCAGCCTTTTGCGGCTCGGTTCGAAACGCGGCCGGTTATGGCGCGAAATCGTTGCGATCCCGGACGGCCCTTCGATCATCACTTCGCGAACATCGGCCAAAGTCTCGCCGACCAGCGCAATGGGTGAATGACGACGGTTGGCAAAGGGCGAAAGCCCGCGCACCATGCTGTTGACCCATTCCGCCCCCAGCCGCGTCTTGCCCGCTCCACGTCCGCCGATAACCAGCCATGTCGCCGGCTCTGCTTCGAGCAGATACTGAGCGATACGGGCTGACCAAAACCACTCCTTGGCGATCAGCTCACCTTGGCGAGGGATCAGGCTCTTGGGCGCCCAGCACCCGTGCATAGTCTCGAGCAAGCTCAATGATGCGTCGGTCGATCCTTGCAAGCACGTCCGCCATTTCTGCATCTTTGTTCGTCTGGCTCACCTTGGCTGCATCGCCTCCCCGCATCAGCTCGCTGATTTTTTCGACCGTCCTGACGATCGAACCGACCATGTCGACCTGGGCCTTGTCGAGACCGCCTTCGTTTTCCAGCCGAAGTGTTTCGACCTGCCCGACAAGGGAATCGGCAAGCCGCGCCAGCCGGTCGTCAAAATCACCCGCAATCGGGCTCACCCAGCCGTCCCGCAGCATGCGCCTGCCGATAGACGACAGCGCATAACCGCTTGCTGCCGACAAAAGTTCGGCGTCGACCTTCGCACCTTCAAACAGGGCGCGCAGTGCTTGCCATCGCTCGTCCGCTTTCGCGACCAACGAAACCTCCATGATAATGTCTTGGGAAACTGCCTGTCGGTGCAGCCGGTTTGGCTACACTTCTTTGACGATAGCCAGACACTATCAAAGCACCGTCACGCTGTCAAGAATATATTCCTATCATGGCGCATTTTTCGTAATCCCCCAGCTGTGTCCAACTGCCTCTTGTCGTACCGGCAAAAATCGGTGACAAGTCAGGCATGGGCCGAGGGACGCGCGCCCTGTATTCGCCAGCAATAGTATTTTGGTATAAGCTGCAGCACGCCCGGGCTCGTCTCGAATGGAAAATCCCACCGAACCACGCAAGAAGAGAGGCCGCATCGCGGCTGGCCTGCTGGCCATCGACGCATGGCTCGACTCCACGCTCTACGAACTGCGTTTCAGGGCGCAGCAGTTCTGGGAAAGCGCCACGATCTTCTTCCGCCGCTTTCGCGTCAAAGGCTGGCGCCGCGGCGTCATCGAGATGTTGAGCGAGTCATTCACCATGGCAGCCGGCGGCTCGGTGGTCATGCTCGCGCTCGCCATGCCGGCCTTCCAGGAAACCACCGGCAACTGGCGCAACCAGGACGACTTCGCCGTCACCTTCCTTGATCGTTACGGCAACGAGATCGGCCAGCGCGGCATCATCCAACGTGACTCGGTGCCTGTCGACGAAATGCCCGACCATGTCATCAAGGCAGTTCTCGCGACCGAAGACCGCCGCTTCTTCGAGCACTACGGCATCGATTTCTTCGGCCTGGTCCGCGCCATGTCGGAAAACATGCGCGCCAATTCCGTCGTTCAGGGCGGTTCGAGCATCACCCAGCAGCTCGCCAAGAACCTGTTCCTCACTAATGAGCGCACCGTCGAACGCAAGGTCAAGGAAGCGTTCCTGTCGCTTTGGCTCGAATCGAACCTGTCCAAGAAGGAAATCCTGCAGCTCTATCTCGACCGCGCCTATATGGGCGGCGGCACATTTGGCATTGCTGCGGCCGCCGATTTCTACTTCGGCAAGCAGGTCAAGGATCTCAACCTCGCTGAGGCGGCGATGCTCGCCGGCCTGTTCAAGGCGCCGACCAAATACGCCCCTCACATTAACCTTCCTGCTGCGCGCGCTCGGGCAAACGTCGTGCTCAGCAACCTTGTACAGGCGGGGTTCATGACGGAAGGCCAGGTGCTGTCAGCGCGGCTGCATCCCGCCGACATCGTCGATCGCGGCGACCGCAAGAGCCCCGACTATTTCCTCGACTGGGCCTTCGACGAGGTCAAGAAGATCGCCGCGAAGTCGGGCATCCACTCGCTGGTCGCCCGCACGACGATCGACATGAACATCCAGAAGGCAGCCGAAGAGTCGGTCGAGTTTCATCTGCGCCAGTTCGGCAAGGAATATCACGTCACCGAAGGCGCGGTCGTCGTCATCGAGACCAATGGAGCGGTTCGCGCCATTGTCGGTGGCCGCGACTATGGCGCAAGCCAGTTCAACCGCGCCACCAGGGCCCAGCGCCAGACCGGCTCCTCGTTCAAGCCTTATGTCTACGCCACCGCCATGGAAAACGGATTCACGCCTGAATCAGTCATTTCGGACGGGCCGATCAGCTGGGGCACCTGGTCGCCGAAAAACTACACGCGCGGTTACTCCGGCCGCATGACGCTGACAACAGCACTGGTCAAGTCGATCAACACAGTGCCGGTGCGGCTTGCCAAGGATCACCTTTCCATCCCGCCAATCAAGGCGATGACCGAGGCGATGGGTGTCGAATCTCCGGTCAGCTCCCACAAGACCATGGTGCTTGGCACGTCGGGCCTGACGGTCATGGATCAGGCGACCGGCTATAGCGTGCTGGCGCAGGACGGCATGGTCGGCACGCGCCACGGGATCACCCAGCTCGTCACCCATTCAGGCCAGCTCGTCTATGACTACAGCAAGGACGCGCCGCCGCCCCACCGCGTGCTGTCCGAACAGGCAGTCGTGTCGATGAACTCGATCATGGTGCAGATTCCCGAGGTTGGCACGGCGCGCAAGGCTGCCCTTGCCAACATCCGCTCCGCCGGCAAGACCGGCACCACCCAATCCTACCGCGACGCCTGGTACATCGGCTACACCGGCAACTACACGGCTGCCGTCTGGCTTGGAAACGACGATTTCTCGCCGACCAACAAAATGACCGGCGGTTCGCTGCCGGCGATGATCTGGCAGCGGTTCATGGCCTATGCCCACCAAAACATCGACCTGAAGCCCATTCCGGGCATCAAGAACCCCTTCGTCGACCCGGCCGCGATCGCCAAGGCCAAGGAGGCCGAGAAGAACGGAGCCCAGCCCGCAGTAGCCGACACCTCCGATCGTCCTCCCGTCTTGTCGAGCACGACCACGCGCGCGCTGCGCGACATCGCCGACTTCTTCCACAACGCGCCTGCCATCGAGCCGCCGGCCGAACCAGAGACGCTGTCGGCGCTGTGACGTTGCAAGGAGCTCGCCAGCAATCAGTCCCGTACCGGTTGCAGCCGTTCCCCGCTTGCCTTCCTCTCACATGGCGGGATATTCCTCCGCCAACTCCATCCTGCGGCGGCTCATGCTGAAACAATCGCTCCTGATAGCTCTCGCCCTTGCCGTCGCGGTCGGCGGTGGTGCGGCGAGCGTCGGCATGGTGCTCAATTCGCAAGAGGGCATCGGTGCCGTTTCGGTCGGCCCCTGGACCGCGTTTCCCGACATCGGCACGCCGGATGCCGATCCCTATTCCAAGGCGCGCGTGGCGCGCGACGGCATCCTTGCGCTTGGCCGCGCCGAAGGTCTCAGTTTCGTCGCCGATCGCGACTCCAGCGGGGTCACCCTGAAGAGCGAGTGCAACTATCGCGTCGAAGGATCGTTGCCGGTCGCCAGATTCTGGACGCTCTATGCCACCGACAAGGCGCACACGGCGCTCAAATCGGGCATGCGCCGCGACCAGGCATTGCATTCGCTGGAGGTTCTGCGTCAGCCAGACAATTCCATCGAGATTTCGGTCGGCAAACGGCCTGAGCCCGGCAATTGGCTCGCGGTTTCGGGCGTCGGCGAAATGAACCTGGTGCTGACGCTCTACGATACGCCCATCGCCAGCAGCACCGGCCTGTCCGGCATCGAAATGCCCCGCATCGTCAGGGTCCAGTGCAATGCGTAGGTTGTTTCACGCACTGGCTATCGGGCTGATCGGCGCCGGCATCGCCCACATCGTCATTCTGCTGCTCGTGCCCAATTTTTCCGAGCGTGATGCGTGGTCGCGTCTGGCAATGGTAGCCGGCCCCAACAAAGTCGTCCGCCTCGACCAGGATGTCGGCGGCGCGCCAGTGGTGAAGTCGCTCGATCCGTCCTTCGACGAAGCCGCCTGCCGCTTCGACCTCACCGAAGGTGTCGTGCGCATCGACAACGCCGGCAAGGTTCCCTACTGGTCGGCCTCAGTCTATGACCGCAGCGGGCAGAACATCTACAGCTTCAATGACCGCACCGCGACCGACGGCAGTCTCGACTTTGTGGTGCTTACCCCGGCGCAGATGATCGACCTGCGCAAGGAGTTGCCGCCGGAATTCGAAAAGTCGATTTTCGTGGAAACGCCGATCGACGAAGGTATCGTCGTCGTCCGCGTCTTCGTTCCCGACGACAGCTGGAAGCCGATCGTCTCGCGCTTCCTCGACGGCATCAACTGCGAAATTCAATAAGGCGCCGCGCCAATCAAGCCTGCAAAGACGGGCATGCGACCCAGAACCCCTTCGCTGCGGTCAATGTCTCGGAACCGGATCGTTCCGGCGAGGAAGGTCATTGCGCTCCGCATGATCCCCCACTGCCGAAGCAGTGCTCTTGGTGCGCTCGTAGCGCACACCCGGAAAAATGATGATGGATGCAGTCGTTTCCGCTGTTTGCGAGGACCGGCGGATGGCCGCACGACGCGGCATGAATGACACTATGCTGCCCATGGTTGGCGATTCCCTCTCGGTTCAACCGGAGTAAGCACGCAACGCCTCCATCACGATAAGGCCAGCAGAGCGTTAACAGTTCGTTACCGCCAAGCCTTCGATTCAATTCCCAGCCATTGCCGCCCCAACCGTGCGACAGGAGCAAAGCAGGGAGAAACGTCGTAACCTTTTGTTAATCAACGCATTTCTTAACGGCAAAGTTAACAGTCCGCTAACAAATCCGCGCTAAGTTTATCTTCATCTTCGGGACATCCAGGACGGGCACAGCGGCGCCCGGCCGCTTCCGAGACAATGTCGAATTGTGTCAGGCGTAACCGTTCGTGTCAGCATCGGACTTCAGGCAAATCGCCATCGGACGCGAAACCGGAAAGCCCGAACGGCTGTTCCGGGCGGCGGTCTCTGCGTTTTGCGCCCTGCCCCGCCCTTCGCGCCGCGAAATCGCGCAACTTGAAGATCTGACGCTGCCGCTGTTCGACAAAGTCTCGGTGGAAGCCCGCCGGTTTGTCGCGGCCGCCCTTTCCGAGAGCGAATATGCGCCGCCTGGCCTTGTCCGCCGCCTTTGCGACCAGAGCGTCGATATCGCCGCACCGCTGCTGGTCCGTTCGCCCGTCTTGTCAGACGTCGCGCTCATCGCGCTGATCGGGCGCCATGGCCTGCCGCATGCCCGCGCCATCGCCCGCCGCCCAAACCTCAACAAGACCATCGCCGACCTGATCAGGGTGCTCGAACGCCCGCGCCTGGTTTATCCCGAGGGCGCAGCGCAACAACCGGAAGCTGCCATCGATACCAGCCCGGCGGTGGCTGCTCCGGCACCAGATGTGTCCACAGCCCCGGTTCCCGGCCAACTCGCCGAAAATGTCCGCCGCCGGCTGCGCTCGATGATGACGCCCAATGCCCCGCATCAATCGGGATCGAGCGAGGGGCTGCCCGGCGCGCAGGCCTATGACAGGCTCAAGACAACCGCCCTGACAGGCAATAGCACTTTCTTCCAGACAGCCCTTGCGGACGCGCTGGAGATCGATTTCCAGACGGCCCGTTCGATCACTGAAAAAGCGGGCTACTCCTCGCTCATCGACGCGCTCAAGGCGCTCGACCTGCCGGAAGAACAGGCTTTTCTACTCGCCGCCACGACTTTCCCGGGCCAGTTTGCCCATGCCGAGGCGATCAGGCTGTTCCTTGAACGCTACCGCCTGCTGCATCGCGATGTAGCACTTGATCGCGTGCGCGACTGGAAGGCGGCCTCCGTCGGAGCCCGCATCCGCAGCAACGCCGAACGTCTTCGGCCACAACCGAAGGCTGACGGGTCCCTCAGGGCGTCGTAAGCGAAACCAGATCCTTGATCTCGGTCTTGCCAGGTTCGATCTCCACTACCCAGATGTCAGGGTCGAAGCGACGCTCGCGCTCAAGCCGCTTGTCGATCGCCGTGCCGTCATCATCGCTTTCAAGCAGGGAGAACTGGCGTTCGTCCGGCCGTGCCATGTCGTAGCTTGTCTGGGGTGCCGGCCCATAAAGGTTCGAGCGGCCAAAACGATCGCGGGTCATGATGAAGACCGCTCCTGCCTCCAGCGCTCCCCGGTTGAGAATGGCGCCAAAGCCCCCTTCGCCGAAGACCCGCCGTAAGAGGGCCGATACCCAAAAATCCGTGGTTAAGCGCATTCGTCCGGCCCGATCGCAATTTCGATCCGGCCTCTATAGCGGCTTGCAGGCAAGGCGCACAGGTCATTCGGCCCGGGTCCGTCCGTCAGTTGGTCAGGCCGATCTCGCGCATCTTGACGTAGACCGCAGGGTCGGGCTCACCCGTTTGCGGCAGGCCGAATAGGGACTGGAACTCGCGGATTGCCGCCTTGGTCCTGCCGCCAGGGACGCCATCGATCTCGATGCCGTCATTGCCGAAGGCCTTCAGCCCGGCCTGAATCTTCATGATCCGGGCGCTTATGCCTGCCTCACTCGTCGGTTCGGTGCGAGCAGGTAGCGGAGCCGCTTCGACGCGCGGCGCGGGCGTAGGAGCAGGCGTTGCCTGCATGCGTGGTGTCGGCTTGGGAGCGATGCCCGCGGTTGTTTCACCAGCGCCGAGTTGTTCGAGCAGCGCAGGATCGATTTCGCCGGTCGCGGCAAGGCCAACCTTCTTTTGATAGGCTTGGATTGCAACGCGCGTGGCAGGCCCGTTGAGCCCGTCAACCGTTCCGTCGTAAAAAGCCAAGTCTTTCAGGATGCTCTGGACCTGTTCGATCCGTGGATCGCCCTGCGGTCGAACAACTTCAGCCTGCGGCCTCTCGATCTTGATCGTGGTCTCAGGCGTATTCTCGTTCATATCAGGGAATTCGACCGCCTCGCGGGTCGAGAAGAACGCCCCCTTATGCGCATAGGGCTGGTACCACAACGCATTGGCCGAGACGTAAAACAGCGCCACCAGAAAGGCTGTCGAGCCGCCGACAAGGACAGGATTGCGCGCAATCAGTCCGCCGAGCGCAAGGACGCCCTCTTGCAGGGGACTGCGGTCTTCGACGACGACCTGCTTCCTAGCTTGCTTTGCGGAGCGAGCCATTGCGCATCTCCTTGTTCCTGCTCGCCGGCAGCCGCATCAGTTCGCCCTTTGTCGGCTCTGGCCGCAAGGCTGGCCCTTCGATCGGCAGGCTGATGGTCACAGTCGTTCCCTCGCCCGGCGCGCTCTCGATCGACATGGTGCCATCGTGCAATGCGACCAGTCCCTTGACCAGAGAAAGCCCCAGGCCCGTGCCTTCGAAGCGGCGGGTGTAGTCGTTCTGAACCTGCATGAAGGGCGTACCCAACCGCGGCAGGTCCTCCTGGGCGATGCCGATGCCGGTATCCGACACCCAGAAGTGCAGGCGCGAGCCAAGGCGCTTGGCGCCGATCTCGACCCTGCCGCCCTCAGGCGTGAATTTCAGCGCATTGGACACCAGGTTGATCAGGATCTGCTGCACGGCGCGCCGGTCGGCCTTGACCTCACCTGTACCGGCAGCCACTTCGATAGCCAGGTCGAGCGCTTTCGCCTCAGCCTGCAGCGCCAGCATCGAGGCGCACATGTCGACAGCCTCGCGGAACCTGAACGGCTCAGGATTGATCGCATAGCAGCCCGACTCGATCTTGGTGACATCAAGGATCGAGTTCACGACCTCAAGCAGGTGCTGGCCGGAATCGCGGACGATGCCGACATATTCCTTCTGGCGCGGCTCCTGGAAGCCACCGAACATCTCGTGCAGCAGCATGTCGGAGAATCCGATGATCGCGTTCAGCGGCGTCCGCAGCTCGTGGCTCACAGCGGCGAGGAAATTGCTCTTGGCAAGCTCCGCGCTCTTCACCGCATCGGCTGCCTTGGCCAGTTCGTCGCGCAGGTCGGCGACCGTGTCGTTGTCGCGGATGATCGCAACAAACGATTGGCCTTCGCCCTTCATAAACTCGAGCGTAAACGGCCTGAAATTGTCGCCGGAAGCGCTTTCGTTCTGCCGGGGCAGACGCAGGCGCAGTTCGACCTGGCGGAACTCGGCACCGTCGCGCATGTCGGCCAGCGCGCAGAGATAAGCAACACGATCCGCAACATGGATGCGGTCGAAAAGGGCTGTGCCGAGCAAAAGCTCAGGCTGCAACCGCAGCATGGTCCGAGCCTGCTCCGAAACATCGGTCACTTCGCCATTATGTGCAACGCGCAGCACCACTGCCTTGAGCACCTTTTCCAACGCATTGGTCGGAGCGACATCGTGCTCGACGCGGCGATCCAGAAACGCGCTGGCGCGAACTGCAAAGGTTGCGAGCCAGGCAACGGGCAGCAGCCAATGCCAGGCCGACACCGCGGCACCTTCGGCAAATGGCATCGAGCCGAGAAAGCCTTGAGACAGCAGAGCTGCAACGGCCGCGACCGCGCCAAGCATGGCCGCCTTGCGTGTGCGCCAGACCCACAGCGCTTCGAGCGGCAGCGCAGCCACCAGCAATGTGGCCGGCGAGGTCACCCCACCCGCGGCAGCTATGATCGCAGCGATCGCGGCGGTTCCGGCAACCAGCGATGCCACACCAATCTGCGTGGCCTTGCACGTGGCGGCAACCAGGAGCGCGGCAAGCCAGCTCAAGCTGAAAGCTGCGAAAATGACGGCAAAGGTGGCCGCCGCGCCAAGATTGGCCGAAACCAGGACCACGCCCGCCCCGGCGACAAGAAAGGGGGCTGCCAGCAACAAGCCGACAAGGCGACGTTGCAGCGACCGCGCGGAGCCATCGATCAGCGGATGGACCAACCGGTCGCAGCCAGCGGCCACCGCGCCGGAAAACTCACCGTATCTGGTCATGACAAAACTCAACGCTACGCACTCTTCCGTGGCTCGCTTGCGGCTCTTTTGTAGTTGTCCCCAAACTCGCACCGAGCCTTTAATGAAGGAATAAAGCAGGGCGACCGAAACCCGGCCGCATGGCGAATATCGGGATCACAACGCCGACATTCGAGAACAGTTGTCGCCATGGTAAACGGAGGGTTATTTGCCGACTTGGGGTCCGCGAATCTGGCCAGAACCCGCCCTCACGAAATTTCGCAATTTAAATCAATTGCTTACGAGTCCCATGACAAATTACGTGGGCGAACATGTCAGCCGCTCGGGCCAGTCCGTTAAACTTTGGTGAAAAGCTTTCGAAAAATGCCATCTTTCGCAGCAAGCGCTCCTTTGCTCATTGATGCCATTGTCGACCCTACAAGTTGCGTGGCCGCCTAAAGACAGGCCGGCCCCGCCAGACCGCAAGAGGCATCCCATGGGCTTTCTCATCAGAACCGCATTCTGGTTCTCGCTCGTCCTGCTGCTGCTGCCGCTCGGCACCGGCCCCAATGGTGAAAACAGCGTCAGCCCGCTGCAGGCGATCTTCGCCGCGCGCGAAGCGGTCGGTGACATCGCCGGCATCTGCGAGCGTAAGCCCGAGGTTTGCGAGACAGGCAAGGCTGCGATGCAGACCATTGGTGTCAGGGCACGCGAAAGCGCCCGCATGGCCTATGAGGCGCTCGACCAGCAGTTTGGACAACCAGACACCGCCACCCAGACGGGCAGCGTGCCGGCGACGGACGACGAACCGGCCATCAAAGCCCCAGCTCCCGCAAACTGAACTCCATTTGGCCAATGCGTAGGTCCACCGCAGGTCGCCCGCCTCCGACACCTCAAGTGCCTTTCTTTTTTCGTGACGGGCAGCCCTACTGCCACTATATCCAAATCACCATGACGACCTTGATCGACACCATCCGCGACGACTTCACATTCCTGGACGAATGGGAGGATCGCTATCGCTATGTCATCGATCTCGGCGAAGCGCTTCCACCTTTCCCCGAGAGCGCTCAAACCGATGCCAACAAGGTGCAGGGCTGCGTCAGCCAGGTCTGGTTGGTGACCCATCAGGGCGACGGAGCCGATCCGGTCATCCGCTTCGAGGGCTATTCCGACGCCCATATCGTGCGTGGGCTGGTCGCCATCATGCTTGCGCTGTTCTCCGGCCATCGTGCCAGCGAGGTCAAGGCAATCGACGCGGAGGCGACCTTGAAAGAGCTCGGCCTCAACGAACACCTGTCGCCGCAGCGCGCCAATGGCCTGCGCGCGATGGTCAAGCGTATCAAGCGCGACGCCGAGACCGCACTGCACCAGATCGCCTGAGCCACCTCAGCCCAATTTCGGGCGATAATCTTCCGCTCCCCAATGCAGGACCTTGCGGCCGCGATTGATGCCGGCACCCGGATTGTAGTGGCGCGCCAGCACACCCAGTGCCGATTTGAGCACGATTTTCGCCGAGCGCACCGGCCAGCAGCGCTCTGCCTCCACCAACTCCAGGCCCTTGAGAAAACAGCAGACGTCGATCAGCACACCTGAAAGCTCCGGCCCAACAGCATCGATCGCCATGTCGACCCGCTGGCGCGCGGCAAGTGCCGCGTCAGTCAGATCGACCAGCCCGCCGCCAGCACCGCGCTTGCCTGACGACACACTCGCCACCCAATTTGCGCCCATGCGCGGCATGATCTGGCCGCGCGTGTAGTCGGAGCGCAACCGTTCGCCGGCGGCAAATTCGCTCCGGCTCAGAAACGGCTCGCCCGCCTTGGTCTTGCGCCGGACGAGTTGGCTCAGCGGCGATTCCGACAGGTTGATCAGAGCCGCATGCTGCCCCGCCACAGTATCGACAATGATCGTTTCCAGCTCGCGGTGCTGGCCCTGGAACGGATCGACCGTACTCGCCTCGCGCCGCGCAGCCGCCCTCCCCTCCGGCGACAGTCGCACCGTTTGTGAACTGCGGCTGACTAGGCCCTCGCGGGCAAGTGCCGCCAGAACCTTCGCGTCGACGGCTATCCGCTCGGCCCTGTCATTTTCGAGCAGCACCTTGCCGCCACCTGCAGCCGGCTCGCACGCGGCAGCTCCCTTGGCCAATAGCGTGAGTACGCGCTTCCGCAGCTTTTCATCCACCAGATCGTTGCCCATCTCAGCGCTCCAGCCTGTCGCGAAACGCCGCGATCGCCACCCGCTCGGCAAGGGCAACGATCCGGTCGAAGTCGGTATCGTCGCGCAGATCTTCGACGGTATGGCAGGCATAGAGCACCGTCGTGCGGTCGCGTCCGAAACCACGGCCGACCTCGCTCATGGTGAAGCGGAAGACAACGTGCGCGACATACATCGATATCTGCCGAAGGCGGCTGATGTCGTTGCCCGTTCGGCCAAGCCGCCGCAGCTCCTTGCTCGGCACGCCAAAAAGCGCGGCCATCAGGTCGATCATCGCATCGCATCGCTCGACCACCTCGTCGCGACGCATTTCGGCAAGCAACTCGAGCGACGAGCGCTCGTCCCTGGCAGCGGCTTCGCGCGCCTCGTTCTGCCGTTTCACCAAGAGTGCCGATGTGGATCCCACCAAACTCGTTCCTTCCAGAGATAGGAATAAGTTCTTATATCCGTGGTACCGCAGGGTGTGAACAAAAAATGAACACTTGGATCGCGACAAAATCATCAAACAACTGGAATCGTTCAACTTTATATTTTCAAATGCGGAAATTTGCGCGAAGTTTCTCCCCACCCCAAAAACCGCCCGCATCATTGTCCGATCACTTCACAGCAGGCAGGATCGCGATGCGGGATTTTTCAGGTGAAATTGCAGCGTTCAAGAGAGACAGGCTGACCGAGCTCATGGATGCCAGGCAACGAGCCGCCTTGCAGCTTTGCTGCGGGATCGAGCTTTCGAATGCCCTGTCCGGAGAGCCGACACCGACATTGGCGCTACTCAAGCGTCTCGAGCGCGCGATCGAGCGCGAGCGGCTCAGAGGCGTCAATCGCCATTGGAGCTACGATCTCAACCGCCACATCGCGCTCAAGCAGGTACGCGACCGGCTGAAGGGCGTGTTTCCCGATCAGCCTGGACGCCTGTCGCTCCGGCCGCGCCGACACCGGCCAAAACGCAAAGCGGCGCCCGAAGGCGCCGCACGCTGAATGTCATTCGAAGGGGCCGTTACTTGGCCTTGCGCTTGCGGCCCAGGCCCATCTTCTTGGCCAGCTGCGAGCGCGCAGCCGCGTAGTTGGGCGCCACCATCGGATAGCTGGCATCAAGGCCCCACTTCTCGCGATACTGGTCCGGCGTCAAATTGTAGTGCGTCATCAGGTGACGCTTGAGCGATTTGAACTTTTTACCGTCTTCAAGGCAGATGATGTAGTCATCATGCACCGAGCGCTTGGGATTGACGGCAGGCTTCTGCTTGTCTGCCGGCGGTGTCTCGGCGACGTTGCCAACGCGGCCCAAGGCTGCGTGAACATCGGCGATCAGCCCCGGAAGCTCTCCCACCGGGACCGGGTTATTGCTGACGTAAGCTGCCACCACATCGGCGGTCAGTTCAATCAGTGTGTCGTTGCTAGCTGCAGGCGTTTCGGAAGTATCCATATGCTTCAGGCCCCAATGTGACTGGATGTTTTTTTGCCCGACATTTCGACGGGATGCGGCGCGTTCTTGTATCGCAATTTACCACTACGACTCGCGTTCCATCACTTTAATGAGCCTGTCGCCATAACAAGTCAATTCACTATTCTTTGCGAATGCAAGAACAATGAGTTCAACACTTCTCTAACAAATGAACCTTTTTGATAGGGCAATGCCATCAAGTTAGATCAAGTTACGCAACGCTGAAAGTTCTGCCCGAGGGTCATTGTCAGCGATCAGTTACCACATGATCGTTCTTCTTTGCGGGATCGACAGTTTTCGCCAGATCGTCGCTTACCGAGCCCGGCCACATGCGATATCCGGCAGCATATGCCGCCTTGGCAAGCAAATGAGCAGAAATCGGCGCAGTCAGCAGAAAGAACACAACACCCGCCAGCGCGCGAAGTGCTGTAGCGGATTCACCGATATGCACGGCAAGTGCGATCAGCATCAAGCAGGAACCCACAGTTCCCGCCTTCGAGGCTGCATGCATACGTGTGTAGATATCGGGAAGGCGCAACAAACCTATGGATGCTGTCAGCGCAAACAACGCGCCAACCACGATAAGAGTTCCGGCAAGATAATCGCCGACACCGTCAATCATGGCCGCTCCTCTTCGGCTTCGTCTTCCTTGGCATCGACACCGCCGCTCATGACAAAACGCGCGAAGGCCACAGTGGCCAGGAAACCAACGAGACCAAGCGCTATGGCGACATCGACGTAAAGTGTGAAGCCGGAACGCAGGCCGAGAACGGCGATGAAGCCGATCGCGACCGCGACAAGCATGTCGAGCGCAAGGATCCGGTCAGGCAGCGACGGGCCCTTCACCACGCGCACCACCACCAGCAGGAACGAGATGGTGAGAAGACCAAGCGCGAAGTTCGCGCACATATTCAGGAAAGCTGCTCCAGACATCATCTGAATGCCTCCAGTATTCTGCGCTCGAAACCCTGGCTGATATCGCGCCGCGCCTGTTCGGGATCCGAGCAGTCCATGCCGTGCACGAACAGCGTGCGCCTGTCTTCGGAGACATCGACCGACAGCGTGCCCGGCGTCAGCGTGATCAGGTTGGCGAGCAAGGTGATCTCGAAATCCCGGTCGACCTTCAACGGATAGGCAAAGATACCGGGCTTGATCTCCATGCGCGGCGACAGCACCAGCCTGGCCACCCGGAACGCAGACAGGAGCAGTTCCTTGATGAAAAGGCCGATGAGCAAAAGCAACGCCCAGGGCCGAATGACTGTCCTTGACGCTAGACGCTGATCGCGCACCAGAAACAGGACGATCCAGCCAATCGCAAAGCCAAAGACCAGATTGGGGATCGAGTAGCTGCCCGAAATGGCGACCCAGACCAGGGCCAGTATCAGCTCGTTGCGGTACGGGATCATGATCCGCCTCCCCTGGGGAAGACCGCGTGAACATAGGCCGAAGCATCGAGCAGCCCGCTCGCGGCGGTCGCTGAGACACGAATGAACGGCTCGGGCACGACACCCATCGCCAGCATCGCCAAGGTCAGGATCACCAAAGCGCCGCAACCCAATGTCGACATGGTGCCGGAAGCCGCCGCTTGAACGCCTGGTATTCCGACGCGCCAGAACGCCAGGATGAACACGCGGCCGAGCGCAATGGTGGCAAGGAAGCCGCTGAGCAATATGGCCGCGGCGATCTGCCAGGCGCCGCTGTCGAGCGCGGCACGCACCAGCATCACCTTGGGCCAAAGTCCCGAGCCCGGAGGCAAGCCGGCCACAGCAAGCGAGATGATGAAGGCGAGCAAGGCGAGAAACGGGCTTGCGCCATAAAGGCCAGACAGCCGGTGGAGCGAAAAACTGCCGCCGCGCTGGCGCATCAGCCCGCCAAGCAGATAGAGCGCCGACAGCGCCAGCATCGAATGCAAGGCGTAGAATATCGCCCCAGAGAGCCCGCCATTCCCGCCGAGCGCGATACCGCCAAGCATGATGCCGACGCCCGATATGACGAGGAAGCCTGCGATCCGACGAATATCGGACTGCGCCAAGGCACCGAGCGCGCCGACCAGCATTGTCGCAACCGCCACCCAGCCGATCACGCCTGCGAGTGCCGCGCGCTCGACGGCAAAGATCATCACCAGCGTGCGCAGCAGCGCATAGATGCCGACCTTGGTCAAAAGCCCGCCGAACAGCGCGCCGGTGATCACTGGCGGTGTGTGGTAGGAGGCCGGCAGCCAGAAATTGACCGGAAACGCCGCCGCCTTCATGCCGAAAGCGAGCAGGAAGAGCGTCGCCAGCGTCATCAGCGGTGCTGCCTCGCCGATCTGCCCGGCCTTTGTCGCCAGATCGGCCATGTTGAGCGTACCGAAGGTTCCGTAGAGGTAACCTGTCGCGATCAGAAACAGCGTCGTGCCGACGAGATTGAGGATCGCATATTTGGTGGCGCCGTCGATCTGCGCCTTCTCGGACCCAAGGATCAGCAGGCCGAAGGACGAGATCAAAAAGACCTCGAACCAGACATAGAGATTGAAGATGTCGCCGGTCAGGAAGGCGCCGCTGACACCTGCCATCATCAGCATCAGGAACGGATAAAAGCCGTAGCGCCGGCCAGTCGCGTCGACATCGCTTACCGAATAAGCACAGCAGACAAGTGCAACGATCGACGCCGTCAGCGAAAAGGCAGCACCCAGCGCATCGACGGTGAAGGAGATGCCGAAAGGCGGCAGCCAGCTTCCCATCGTCATCGAGATGGGACCTTCGGCCAGCACACGCCGCAGCAAAAGACCGTTCGTGCCGACCATGACCGCGAGCACGGCGAGCGCCAGCACCGCATGCCAACGGATGCTGTGCCGGATCATCAAAAGCACCGCACCCGCGATGATCGGCAGCAATACAGGTGCGATGATCAGCCAGTCGGCCGCAGCCACTGGCGCTGCGATCATCGCTGCGGTCTTGTCGATGATCTGACCTTGCACGGCCATTGGCTCAATACCCCATCGGCGGCAGGCCGTCGTCGACGGGCTCGGCAACACGCATGCCGTCGGTGTCGTCAGTGCCGATCTCCTGGTAGGCGCGGTAGGCAAGCACCAGAAGGAAGGCAAAGAACGAAAACGAGATGACGATCGCCGTCAGGATCAGTGCCTGCGGCAAAGGATTGGCGACAGCCCCCGCCGGCACGTCGAGGCCGTCGGCGATGATCGGCGGCACCTCGCGCATGAGGCGGCCATTGGTGAAGATCAAAAGGTTCACCGCATTGCCGAACAGCACCACGCCGAGCAGGATGCGGATGATATGCCGCGACAGCATCAGGTAAATGCCCGCCGCGAAGAACAGCCCGACGAGGACGGCGAAGACGGCTTCCATCAATCGTGCTCCCGGTCTTCGAGGGCGAGCGCAATTGACGTGAACGACCCGACAACGACCAGATAGACGCCGATGTCGAAGACCATGACGGTCGACAGGTCGACGCTGATGCCCAAGAGGCTTGGCGCGCTCCACAATCCCGTCAGGAATGGCACGCCGAACAAAAGCGACGGCAGCCCGGCAACAGCGGCGGCAAACAGCCCGAAGCCGGCAATCGCCATGGGATGGAAATAGAGCGCGCGGCGCACAGCCGGCACGCCAAACGCGATGCCATGAATGGCAAAGGCCGATGCGGCGATCAGCCCACCGGTGAACCCACCGCCTGGCTCGTTGTGGCCGCGCAGCAGCACGAACACTGAAAACATCAGCATCAGGCCAGTGAGATAGGGCGCGGCGGTCCTGAAGATCAGCGTCTGCATGCTACGCCTCCTCCGCAACGGTCGCACGCGCTTCCGTCTTTTTCGAACGGATGCGCACCAGGGCCAGGATCGCCAGGCCAGTAACCATCACCACGGCGATCTCGCCCAGCGTATCGAGGCCGCGGAAATCGACGATGATGACGTTCACGACGTTGCGGCCATGCGCGATCGTCTTGGAATAGGTGCTGAAGAACTGCGACAGCCGGTCGTCGAACGGCAATTGCGTCACCTTCAGGAGCAGTAGTGCGAAGCCCGTGCCGCACGCGGCGGCAATTGTCATGTCCAGCAGCTTCTGCCCGCGCGGCCGGTGGTCGGAGGGCGCAAGCCTGAGCCGCGTCATCACCAGGGCCAGGATCACCACCGAAAGCGTCTCGACCATGAACTGGGTGAATGACAGGTCCGGCGCGCCAAAGAGCATATAGAGCAAGGCGACGGCAAATCCCTGGATGCCGAGCGAGACGATCGCAGTCAGGCGGCTGCGCGCCTGAACAACCGCCGCCACGCCGATCACGGCAATGGCCAGAACGCCCCATTCGTAGAAACGGAAGTCCGGCAGGCTGGGGACATCAGGCAGTTCATCGAACAGCACCATCGGCAACAACAGCGCTGTTGCCACCGCAATGAATGTCACCGTCATGTAGATGTCGAGGCGGCCATTGTGGATGATGCGGGTCACACCCGTTGCGAGCCGCAACAGGCCGCGCAGCGTCTGGTCGAAACCTTGATCCGGTCCCCAGCCGATAGCCTTGAGTGCGCCAGCCATCGCGGCGCGCAGACCGTTCTGCGCCAGATAAGCTGCAATTCCCAATGCTATCGTTACGACGGACAGAAGCAGGGGCAGACCAAGATGCGGCACCACGGAAATCTGCACATCGATCGCCTTGCCGGCCACTGCACTCGCCGTCGGCGACGATAGCAGGCGATGCGCCAGCGGGAATGCCAGCGACAGGCCAAGACCTGACAAGCCCAGAACCATCGGCCCGAGCCACAGCGCCAGCGGCCCCTCATGGGCCGGTTTCGGGGTCTTGATCGCAGCGCCCAGGAACGGCTTCAGCGCGACGACGAAAGCCACGGCGAACATCAGGGCGTTGCCGACAACGACCACCGGCAGAGCTATGCCATTCCAGGCATATGACGAGCCAAGTGCCGCGTAGATCTCTTCCTTGGCGAGGAACCCGAAGAACAAAGGTGCGCCGCCCATGGACAATGCGGCCATCAAAGCTGCTGCGAACGTAATAGGCATGGCGCGGCGCAGGCCGCCCAGCTTGGTTACATCGCGGGTACCCGCTTCATGGTCGATCAAGCCAGCGACCATGAAAAGCGCGCCCTTGAACATCGAATGTGCGATCAGATAGAGCGCCGCCGCCTCGACCGCCTTGTCCGATCCAAGGCCAGTCAACATCACCAACAGGCCGAGCGAGGCTACGGTGGTGTAGGCAAGCATCAGTTTGAGATCGGTCTGCCTGACAGCGAGCAGCGTGCCTATGGCAAGCGTTGTTCCGCCAAACAGCGGCAGGATCGTTTCCCAGGCCGTGGTATCGCCCATGACCGGGTTGAGGCGCATCACCAGATAGACGCCGGCCTTCACCATCGTTGCGGAATGCAGATATGCCGAAACCGGTGTCGGTGCCTCCATGGCGTTGGGCAGCCAGAAGTGGAACGGAAACTGCGCCGATTTGGTGAAGGCGCCGCCGAGCACCAAAACCAGCGCTGCGAGATAGAGCGGGCTGTTGCGCAAGACGTCGCCGGAACCAAGCAGCGCCGAAAGCTCATTCACATCAGTCGCTTGTGCGATCACCAGAAGTCCTGCGAGCAGCGAAAGCCCGCCCAAGCCGGTCACCAGCAGCGCCTGCAACGCCGCGCGCCGCGAGGCTTCTCGCGCATGATCGAAACCGATCAAAAGGAACGAGGTGATCGACGTCAGTTCCCAATAGACAAACAGCATCAGGAACGAATCCGAGACCACCAGCCCCAGCATTGCGCCCATGAACAGCAGGATGAACGAGAAAAAACGCCCCTGTTGCGGGTGTCCTTTGAGATAGCCGCCGGAATAGATGACGATCAGCGTGCCGATGCCTGAGATCAGCAGCGCGAAGGTCAAGGACAGGCCGTCGAGATACCAGGAAAATCTCAGACCAAGGCTGGGCGCCCAGTCAAACCCGTTTGAAACAGCAATTCCGGAACTCACCGTTTCGAGCATTCCGGCGAAATGCACGAATACAAGCAATGGAACCGCAGCGAGCAGCCAGCCGGCATTGTGTTTCATCACGCGGGTCAGAAGCGGAGCAAGGAGCGCGCCGACAAATGGCAGCATGAGGATAAGGAAGGTCAGCGGACGGGCCCTCTTTGCATCTCACGTCATTACCGCTAGGGGCATAGACGCCCAGCAACGCGGGGGCAAGCCACAACCGATCTTGTCAACGACTCGTGTCGCCGCTGCCTCTTGTCGCAAGAGTTGGATGGGCCTCCCCTTCGGCAGATCAGACGAACAATGCAACTCTGCCCTTGAACCTGCCCTGATCGGCGTGTTCATTCGCCATTCGAGATTCATCTTATGCGAGACGCAATGACCAGACCTGCCATTTTCGCCGATATCGCCGCTCCCTCGACGGAGCGCCGGCCCGTTTCCGACACCCATCACGGCATCACCCGCACCGACGAATATGCCTGGCTGCGTGCCGACAACTGGCAGGAAGTGTTCCGCGACCCGACCCTGCTCGATCCGGCGATCCGCAGCCACCTCGAAGCGGAGAACGGCTACCAGGCCGAACTGATGGCGGATACCACTGACCTCAGGAAGACGCTTTTCGAGGAAATGAAAGGCCGCATCAAGGAGGACGATTCCTCTGTGCCGATGAAGGACGGCCCCTTCGCCTACGGCTCGTCCTACAAGAAGGGCGGCGAGCAGCCGCGCTATTTCCGCATTCCAAGCGAAGGCGGCCCAGAGGACATCATTCTCGATGGCGACAAGGAAGCCGAAGGCCATGCCTATTTCCGTTTGGGCGGGCTCGACCACTCATCGGACCATGCCCGCCTGATCTGGGCGTTCGACGACAAGGGATCTGAGTTCTACACCCTGCGTGTTCGCGACCTGTCAAACGGCAACGACCTCGGTGACATCGTCGGTGATACCGGCGGCTCGGGTGTGTGGGATGCCGCCAATGCCGGTTTCTTTTATTCCCGTCTCGACCCCAACCATCGCCCGTCCAAAGTTTTGTACCATGAGCTTGGCACCGACGCCGCTTCCGACCGGCTGATCTATGAAGAAACCGATCCCGGCTTCTTCATGAATGTCGGCGGCACGCGCGCCAACGACTGGATCATGATTTCGATCAGCGATCATGAGACCTCGGAATACCGTCTCTTCCCGGCCACCGATCCCCTCGCCGCGCCGAAGCTTGTGGCGGCGCGCGAGATCGGGCTGCAATACGATCTCGAAGAAGGCGGCGACATCTTCTTCGTTTTGACTAATGCCGACGGTGCCAAGGACTTCAAGATCATGACCGCGCCGGTCAACGATCCGGTCCGCGCCAACTGGAAGGAACTGGTCGCCCACGAGCCGGGCCGCCTCATTCTGTCGGTCATCGGCTTCAAGGATTTCATGATCCGCCTCGAACGCAAGGAAGGCCTGCCGCGCATCGTCGTGCATGAGCGCGCCACCGGCGCCGAGCACCACATCTCCTTCCCCGAAGAGGCATTTTCGCTCGGGCTGTCGGGCTCGTATGAGTACGACACCGACATGATGCGGTTTTCCTATTCGTCGATGACCACCCCGACACAGCTGTTCGACTACAACATGCGGACGCGCGAACGGGTTCTGCTCAAGACCCAGGAAGTGCCTTCGGGCCACAATGCCGAAGACTACGTCACCCGCCGCCTGATGGCCCCTGCTCCTGACGGCGAACTCGTGCCGATCTCGCTGATTCACCATCGCGACACACCACTCGATGGCACCGCACCTTGCCTGCTCTACGGCTACGGCTCCTATGGCATCGCCATTCCGGCGGCGTTCAATACCAACTGCCTGTCGCTGGTCGACCGTGGCTTTGTCTATGCCATCGCCCATATCCGTGGCGGTAAGGACAAGGGCTACGCCTGGTACGACGACGGCAAACGCGAAAACAAGGCCAACACCTTCACCGACTTCATCGCCACGGCCCATCACCTGGTCGCGGAGCGTTACACCTCGCACGACCGCATCGTCGCGCAAGGTGGCTCGGCCGGTGGCATGCTGATGGGTGCGGTCGCCAACATGGCGCCGGAAGCCTTTGCCGGCATCATCGCCGAAGTGCCCTTCGTCGACGTGCTGACCACCATGCTCGACGACACCTTGCCGTTGACGCCACCGGAATGGCCCGAATGGGGCAATCCGATCGCCTCGGAAGCGGACTACAAGACCATCGCTGCCTACTCGCCTTACGACAATGTCGCCGCCCTCGACTATCCGCCGATCCTGGCGGTCGCGGGCCTGACCGATCCGCGCGTCACCTATTGGGAGCCGGCCAAATGGGCGGCACGCCTGCGTGAGCGCAAGTCGGGCAACAGTCCGGTATTGTTCAAGATCAACATGGATTCCGGCCACGCCGGCGCTTCAGGGCGCTTCTCGCGGCTGGAGGAAGTCGCGTTCAACTACGCCTTTGCCTTGAAGGTGGTCGGGCGCGCCTAGCGACTGCAAAGGGAGCCGGCGGTCGCAATGGCCGCCGGCTCTCGCTCAACCGGCCGGCTTCGGCTGCTGCGCCGGGTAGCCATTGGCGTGCCCGGGAATAGCCTTGAGATAAGCGGCGATCGCCGCGCGGTCTTCGGCGGTCAGCCTGGCCATGTTCTTTTGCACTTCGACCATCGTTCCACCGACCGAATCGAATTCCGGGGTGAAGCCGGTTTCGAGATAGCTGGCGATATCGCCTTCCGACCAGCCGCTTATGCCGCGCCCTTCCGGCGTGATGTTGGGCACGACACCGTCGCCTTCGGCAGCTTTTGCGCCGGCCAGCCACTGGGCCTTCTCAGTCCCGCCGGCAAAGCTGCGCGGCGTATGGCATTCGCCGCAATGCCCCGCCCCTTCCACAAGTTCGCGCCCATGCAGGACCTTTTCCGGTGTGCCGTCGGTCAATGCGACGACAGGCGCATCGCTGAGGTAAAGCTGCTTCCAAAGCCCCACCCCTCGGCGGATGTTGAATGGAAATACAAGATTGTGGTCAGGCGCCTTGCCGGCCACCGGCGGCAGCGTCTTCATGAAGGCGTAGAGGTCGACGACATCAGCCGGCTTCATGCGGGCGTACGACGCATAGGGGAATGCCGGGTAAAGATGCTGCCCTTCGCGCGCCACGCCCTTGAGCATCGCATTGGCGAAGTCTTCGAGTGACCACGCGCCGATACCGTCTTTAGGATCAGGGGAAATGTTCGGAGCCACAAAGGTGCCGAATTGCGTCTTGAGTTCGACGCCGCCCACAAGCTGCAAACGCGCGTCGCCCTCGGATTTTGGCTTGGCGTGGCAGGAGGCGCAGCCACCCGCATCAAAAATGCGCTGGCCTCGGGTCGCGTCACCGCTTCCCAACGCCGCCAAGGTCTCCGGTCCCAATTTCTCGGGAACCGTCAGCCACCAGACAGCCGCGGCCCCGGCGCCGCCAAGCGCCAGAGCCGTGATCGCGAGTTTCCTGAAAACAGCCATCCGCTAAGGGTCAGCCCTTCTTCACACGGAACGCCTCGTGGCAAGTGCCACAGGTCTGGCCAATCGCACCGACCTGCGCTTTCAGCGCATCGAGATCCTGGGCGGGATTTGCCACCGCCGCGGCCGTGACAGCCTTGAACTTGTCGACTTGAGCCTGGAATCCAGCGGGATCCTCCCAGATTTTCGGGGAGGCGGTCGTGTCGCCCTTGTCGCTGCCGGCAGGGAATGACGCGGCAACGTCGATCTTCTGGACATTGTTGTTGAGGGCCGTCAATGCCGCCAGAACGGCGGCTGCGTCGAACGGGGTTTCACCCTTCACCATCTTCACCAGCGTGCCGACATCCTTGGCATTTTCCTTCATGACCGCCTGGCGATCGGCAATCACGTCGGCAAATGCTGCAGTAGTAGCAAGCGCAAGCGCTGCAACGGTAAATACGAGCTTTCTCATAAGGTCCTCTCCGGGTTGCGATATGCTGCCTAGGGCCAACGGGGAAACTGGCCGAATTCGTCCCGATATTCTCCTCACGCTTCCGTGATCTGGGCGGTTAATTTCCCTGCGCCTCCCGAAACGAAAAAAGCCCCGGACATGCCGGGGCTTTCCTCGTTCAATAATTATGCTCAGGCCTTTTCGTACAGCTCGAGCACGTAGTCCCAGTTGATCAGGCTGTCGACAAACGCCTCGAGGTATTTCGGGCGGGCGTTGCGATAGTCGATGTAATAGGAATGCTCCCAGACGTCGACGCCGAGAATCGGGGTCGCGCCGTGGACGAGCGGGTTTTCGCCATTCGCGGTCTTAGAGATGGCGAGCTTGCCATCCTTGACCGACAGCCAGGCCCAGCCCGAACCGAACTGGGTCGTGCCAGCTGCGATCAGATCCGCCTTGAACTTGTCGTAGCCGCCGAGATCGGCGTCAATCGCCTTCTGCAGCGCGCCGGGCAGCTTGGTGCCGCCGCCGCCCTTTTTCATCCACTTCCAGAAGTGGACGTGGTTGTAATGCTGGGCAGCGTTGTTGAACAGGCCGGCATTCTTGCCGAACGACTGCTTCACCACCTCTTCCAGCGACAGCTTGTCCATGCCTGCTTCCGCAGCCAGCTTGTTGCCGTTGTCGACATAGGCCTTGTGGTGCTTGTCGTGGTGATATTCGAGCGTTTCCTTCGACATGAAGGGCTGCAGCGCCTCGTAGTCGTAGGGCAATTCGGGCAATTCAAAAGCCATGGATCATACTCCCTTGCTGGCAATTTCGCGGCATGACTATGCCGTCTACAGATAGGTCGTCATCATCGTGAGACAACAGATGAGAGGCGCTGTTTTTTCTTGCTACACTCAGGCCTTAGCAGTCGAGTGCGCCCACTCCCAATATAGCTCGCGCGATTTTTTTGCTACCGGTCCCGGCTGCAGAATTCGATCTTCGATGCGCGTGACCGGAACGACCTTGGAATGGTTGCCGGTGGAGAAGATTTCGTCGGCTTCAAGGAATTCGCGCACCGACAGCGTCTTTTCGACGACCGTAACGCCCTGCGAGGCAAGAAGCGAGATGGTGCGGCTGCGCGTGATTCCGGAAAGGAAAGTTCCATTAGGTGCTGGTGTGAACACCTGGCCGTTCTTGACCAGGAAGATGTTGGACGAGCCTGTCTCGGCGACATTGCCCAGCATGTCGAGCACCAGGGCGTTGTCGAAACCGCGCATCTTGGCTTCGAGGATCGCCCGGCCGTTGTTCGGATAAAGACAGCCTGCCTTGGCATTGGTCGGCATGGTTTCCATGCTCGGGCGGCGGAAGGGCGACAGGCCGATCGAAAATCCCGTCGGTGGCTGCATGGGCGATTCGTACAGGCACAGGCAGAACCTTGTCGAAGCCGGGTCCGCCGGCACGCCCATATAGCCGCCATGCTCGGCCCAATACATCGGCCTGATATAGACCGCCGTCTTGCCGTCGAATTTCTTCAGCCCATCCCAGGTCAGCCCGACGATCTGCTCGGGGCTCATGGTCGGCTTCAGGCCCAAGGCAATGGCCGAGGAATTGACGCGGCGCGAATGCGCTTCAAGGTCGGGCGATACCCCCTCAAACCAGCGGCCGCCGTCGAACACGCTGGAACCGAGCCACATAGCATGACTGCGCGGGCCAATGATGGCGACATTGCCCTCGTGCCAGTCGCCGTCGACAAAGGTCCATGTCGGTGATTGTGCAGCCGCCGCGAGCGTCATGATATCGTTTCCCGTCGCATCTTGTTGATCCTTGGTATGGAAGAGGCTTTGGCCCCCCTCGTCAACCAGCAAGAAGCCGAAATGTTGGAGCCAGCCGATAGTTGCGCTTGCGCTCGACGCCAAGCCGTTGGAAAACCACAGGCATGCGCCACGCCGCCTACATATTCGATGCCTATGGCACGTTGTTCGACGTGCATGCGGCCGTTCGTCGCCATGCCGCCGACATCGGACCCGACGGCCAGCTTCTGTCGGAGATATGGCGGGCCAAGCAGCTCGAATATTCCTGGGTTCGCACGCTGATGGGCGCCTATATCGACTTCTGGCAGCTCACCGAGCAAGCACTCGACTTCGCCTTCCGAAAAGTACCCTCGGTCGACCCGGCGTTGCGAGCCAAGCTGCTCGACGCCTACTGGCGGCTCGACTGCTATCCGGAGGTGCCTTCGGTTCTGCGCAACCTGAAGGAAAATGGGGCGCGGCTTGCGATCCTCTCCAATGGTTCGCCCGCCATGCTCGAAGCCGCTGTGCGCTCGGCCGGGCTCGACCTGATCCTCGATGAAGTGTTTTCCGTCGACAGTGTGCGGCGCTTCAAGACGGACCAGTCGGTCTACGATCTCGTCGCCAGCAGCTGGCGCCTCTACCCGCAAGCGATGTCGTTCCAGTCGTCCAATCGCTGGGACATTGCAGGTGCCGCGAAGTTTGGTTGCCGCACCGTCTGGATCAATCGCTCCGACCAGCCGGACGAGTATCGGGACTTCCCGCCCTCGCTGATCCTGCCGTCGCTGGAAGGTTTAGTTACAATTGGTTAGCTAACCTTAGGTCAGCATTGTTGCCATAACGCAACAGTGATTGGCCTGTCACGGCTTCGCCATGCTTTGTCCACCCTAAGGTCAGAATTAGGCCCGCCTATCGGCACGAGCGTTAAGGGGGACGCAGTCAGTTTCCTTTAAATCCACCATTTCTTTCGAACTGGAATCCTAGATCGCAACCATGCCCACATTCATTGATTCGTCCCGCCCGCTCAGCCGGCGCGGCTTTCTAAACTTGGCAGCGGCAGGCGCTGCCACAGCAGCGCTTTCCGCCTGCTCGACCGTCAGCGGAGGCAGCACGATCGTCGGTGCCCCGGTGATGGTACCGCCACCGCCAGCACCACCGGCCATTGACCCCGCCTTCGGCGACTACGTCAACATGTATGCCCCCGTCAGCGACGAGGGTTATGACGTTCCCGGCATCCCGATGAAGAAGGTGAAGCCCCAGTTCCTTCGCCAGATCGTCGCCGATCCGACCGGCGAGCGTCCAGGCACGCTCGTCGTCGACACCTCGACACACTACCTCTACCTGGTTCGCGAGAATGGCGAAGCAATCCGCTACGGCGTCGGCCTCGGTCGCGCCGGCTTTGCCTGGTCGGGCCGCGCCGTTATCCAGTGGAAGCGCAAATGGCCGAAGTGGACGCCGCCGGACGACATGATCGGCCGCGATCCGAAGCTTGAGAAATACAGCGTCCGCAACGGTGGCATGGCGCCCGGCCTGAACAACCCGCTCGGCGCGCGTGCGCTCTACATCTTCCAGAACAACGAAGACACGCTCTACCGTGTCCACGGTTCGCCGGAATGGTGGACGATCGGCAAGTCGGTGTCGTCGGGCTGCGTGCGCCTGATGAACCAGGACATCATCGATCTTTACGATCGCGTGCCCTCCAAGACGCCGATCCTGGTCACCAGCGGCCTCGGCATGGCCTGATCAGTTCTAATGGCGGCGCGTCCATGACGCGCCGCCTCAAGCCTATCTTTTCAGACTTCCTAGAATTCCGCGAACCAGCGCGCGACCAACCGACGAGCCGACAGAGCGCACCACCGACTTGAGGGCCGCCTCGGTCACAGACTGACGGTTGGACGTCCGCGGCCTTGGCGCGTTGCCTGTCGTGCGACCACCCGCTGACGTCGTGCTGCCGCTATCATTGCCGAAGCCGGGGATGGTCCATCCGCCGCCACCGGTATTCGCCTGCTGCGCTTGTTCCTGCGCCTTTTGTGCGTCGAGCGCCTTCTTCTGCAACATTTCGAATGCCGACTCGCGGTCGACAGTCTGGTCGTACTGCCCGGCCACCGGGCTTTCGTTGATCAGCTTCCGGCGCTCCTCAGGCGTGATCGGTCCAAGCCGCGACGCCGGCGGACGGATCAGCGTTCGCTGCACCATCGACGGAACACCCTTGGCCTCGAGCGTCGACACCAGCGCCTCGCCGGTGGCCAGCTGGGTGATTGCCTTGGCGCAATCAAAATCCGGGTTCGGGCGGAAGGTGTCCGCCGCCGTCTTGACCGCCTTCTGCTCGCGCGGTGTGTAGGCGCGCAGTGCGTGCTGGACGCGGTTGCCCAGTTGCGCCAGCACGGTTTCGGGAACATCGAGCGGGTTCTGGGTGACGAAATAGACGCCGACGCCCTTGGAGCGGATCAGGCGGACGACTTGCTCGACGCGGTCGACAACGATCTTGGGGGCTTCGTCAAACAGCAGATGCGCTTCGTCGAAGAAGAACACCAGCTTCGGCTTGTCGGGATCACCGATTTCCGGCAGCACTTCAAACAGTTCGGAGAGCAGCCAGAGCAGGAAGGTTGCGTAAAGCCGCGGGTTCATCATCAGCTTGTCGGCGGCAAGCACGTTGATCGCGCCGCGCCCGTCGCGCGTGGTGCGCATGATGTCGGAAATCTTCAACGCCGGCTCGCCGAAGAAATGGTCGCCGCCCTGCTGTTGCAGCACCAGCAGCGAACGCTGGATCGCGCCGACCGACGGCCTGGTGACATTGCCGTAGCGCGCGCCGATTTCTTCGGCACGCTCGGCGACGTTGGCGAGCAACGCCTGCAGATCCTTCATGTCGAGGAGCAGCAGCCCCTCCTCGTCGGCGATGCGGAAGGCGATGTTGAGCACGCCTTCCTGCGCGTCGGTGAGGTTCATCAGCCGCGACAGCAGCAGCGGGCCCATCTCCGAGACGGTTGCGCGGATTGGATGGCCCTGCTCGCCGAAAAGATCCCAGAAGATCACAGGGAACTCCTGGAATTCGTAAGGATCAAGCTTGATCGCCTGGGCACGGGCGGTGAGGAAATCCTTGGCTTCGCCCATCATGGCGATGCCAGAAAGATCACCCTTGATGTCGGCGCAGAACACCGGAACGCCGGCGTTGGAAAAACCCTCGGCCAGGATCTGCAGCGTCACCGTCTTGCCGGTGCCGGTGGCGCCGGTGACGAGGCCATGGCGATTGCCGTATTTCAGCAGCAGCTCTTCCGGCCGCTGGTAGCTGTCGTCCGGCTTGCGGCTGGCCCCAATGAAAATGCTTTCGTCCTGCGCCATGGGCTGTCTCTCCGGCAACGGCAATGCTCTTTTCGACCGCATCGGCGATCACATGAAAGGTATAGTGGGGGCGCTGCGGTGCGACAATGGCGCTCGGCCAAAATGAGCTACGCGAGCCGACATGCCAATCGATAGCGAACCCATCCTACTTGCCGTCAAAAGCTTGTCTTGGATGGCCGCGCTTCATATGTTATACGCAAGTTATAACATGGAGACGCAGCCATGAACGTGACCGTTCGCAAAATCGGAAATTCGGAAGGTGTCATCCTGCCGAAGGAAGTGCTCGAAAGGCACAATCTGAGAGCCGGCGATACGCTGGAGATAGTCGAATCCAAGGACGGCCTGACCCTGAAGCCGACCGACGACGTGTTCGAGCGACAGATGGAGGCGGCAGGCAAATTTATGGACAAGTACAAGGTCGCGCTTCAGAAGCTCGCCGAATGAGCCCGTTGTTTCTGACACGACGGGTGGTTGAGGCAATGCACGCGGAGCAGTTGCGTCGACACGGGGGAGCAAATGGCCTCCGCGATGAAAATGCGCTGGAGTCGGCACTTGCCCGCGCCGAAAACAAACTCGCCTATGGTGATCCTTCGATCATCGAACTGGCGGCAGCCTATCTCTTCGGAATCGCGCGCAATCATGCCTTCGTCGACGGCAACAAACGCACAGCGATCGTGGCTGCGGGTACATTCCTGGCAGTAAACGGCTACGAACTGACAGCCGACGACGGGGCGCTCTATTTGTTTGTCATGGGCGTCGCTGCCGGCGAGATCGATGAGGCAGGTGCGGTCGCTTTCTTCCGCGACCACACGGTGCCGATCGAAGCCTAACTGAGTTCGACGATTTCCCACTCGTGTCCGTTGACGGATGCGACCTCACCGACAGACTTGCCGAACAGCGCAATCGCCATTGGCGAGGCATGGGAGATACGGCCGCTGGCTGCGTCAGCCTCGTCTTCGCCGACAATCTGCCAGACGTTGCGCTTGCCCTTGTCATCCTCGACCACGACCTTCATGCCGAAGCGGACAACGGTGCTGTCAGGCTCGGGAATCGAAACTTCGGCTGTTTCCCGGCGGGACTGCCAATAGCGCAGGTCGCGCGACACGGTCGCGATGCGCTCGCGGTCGGCATCGGCTTCCGCCTTGGCAAGATCCTCGCGCAAGCTCGCAAGCTGGGCCTCGATATGGGCCAGCCCCTGCTCGGTTACGAGATTTCGCGACGCACTGACCGGGCGCTCGCCAATGTCAGCGATCACATTTTCACTGTCGTCTTCACGGGTGAAAGCTCTGCTCATGAACTGAACCTAGGTGTTCGTTGCTCCGATAACAAGCCAGCTCATCTGGCCGGTCAATTAAGCTTTTAGGCCAAATGCAGAGGTTGGTCGAAGTGAGGCAACCTCAATCCCGTTCCAGTTCCTCAGCACCGGCCTGGCCGCCTTGTTCAAACGGCCCGCCAACGCCCGGTCATCCGCCAAAAGCCTGGCCAGGACCGCCGCGATCATGACCTCGGCAGCCCTACCCGCGCCGTCGTCGCATTTGAGCGCGATGCCGAACCCAAGTTCCGGCACGGCCGCGCAGAAAACGCCCTCGGCGCCGACCTTGACGAAGATCCGTCCGGGTGCAGCCTGCATCAACTCCGTATCTGCCCTGTCGGTTCCAGCGACGAGAAAAGGTTCGGCCATGCAGGCAGACATCAGCCGCCGCGCCGCTTTGGCCCGCTCCGCTCCAAGGCCATTCCCGGTGACCATGCGCGCGAAGCCAAGGGCCAAGTTTTGCAGCGGCACGGCAAATGTCGGGATCGAACAGCCATCGGTGCCCCGGTTGGTCTCGTTGTGCGGAGCCCCTGTCACGGCTTCCATCGTCTCGCGGATCATCTCCTGGAAACGATGTTCTGGCCGGACATAGCCCTGATGCGCGATGCCGAGATGGTGGCAGGTGCAGACGAAACCGGCATGCTTGCCCGAGCAATTGTTGTGCAGCGCGCTCGGCGAAGCTCCGGTTCGCGCCAGCGTGATCATTGCAGCCTGGTTCGAGGGCCAGTGGGCGCCGCATTCGAGCGCATCAGCCTCAAAGCCGGCCTTGGCGAGCATGGCTTTGGCGAGTTCGGCATGAGCCACCTCGCCGGAATGCGAGGAGCAGGCAAGCGCCAGTTCACGCTCGCCGAAGCCATATGCGTCGGCCGCGCCGCTTTCGACAAAGGGCAGCGCCTGGATCGACTTGACGGCCGAACGCGGAAACACCGGCTGGTCAGTATCGCCCATCGCGAAAACCTGTTCGCCCACACTATCGACGACGACGATCGCACCGCGGTGCACGCTTTCGACGAGTGTGCCGCGCAGCACCTCGGCCAGAACCGGATTTGTCATTGTTTTGAGAGCCTTCATGCACGTGCGGTCAAAATTCGGTCTATGTCCGCGACCTTAAGAACCGGTCCGGCATCATGAACCATCTCCCGATAGCCCGGCTGCGGGAAATCCGCCATCCACAGCGAGCGTATGGCCGTTGACGTAGCTTGCTTCGGGAGAAAGCAGGAAGGCGACAGCGGCAGCAATTTCCTCGGGCTCGGCAAGCCGCCCCGGCGGCATGTGGCGCCGGTCGATCCCGCCATTGCCGGCGGCTTCGACAGCGGTCGGCCCGGCAGCGATCGCATTGACGCGCACGCCGCGATTGCCGAACTCCAGCGCAAACACTTCGGCCATGAGCTTGAGGCCCGCTTGCGACGCGGCGACGGCGAGTTGGCCACGATGGCCACGCAGGCTGGCGACCGACCCGACATTGACGATGGATAGCGAAGCCCCCATCCGCTCAAGTGCCGCCTTGGCCGCGATGAAGGGCCCGACGAGGTTCACGTCGAGCGCTTCGCGCAGCATTTCGGCACTCGTGTCTTCGGCGCTGGCCAGTCGTCCAAATCCCGCGACCGCGACCAGCCCGCCTATGAGGCCGAGACTATCCACCACCTGGTCGAAAGCCTCGGCGACATTGTCTTCGTCGGTCGGATCGGCCTCGATGAAAACGACGTCGTCATTGCCGATGGCGTCCTCCGCGGCGGCAAGCGCCACCCCATCGCCATCGATCATCGCCACCGGCCATCCATCCGCGATCAGGCGCTCGGCCACTGCAAGGCCGACGCCCGACGCGCCACCGATGACAACGGCCGATTGCCTCATCTAATGCGGTCCAGGATCGACACGTAGTTGGCGACCGCGGCACCACCCATGTTGAAGATGCCGCCAAGCTTGGCATCCTTGACCTGGATGCCGCCGGCCTCACCCGTAAGCTGCATCGAGGTCAGCACATGCATCGAGACGCCCGTCGCTCCGATGGGATGGCCCTTTGCCTTGAGCCCGCCCGAGGGGTTGACCGGCAGGCGGCCGTCCTTGGCCGTGATGCCTTCCATCGCAATCCTGGCACCCTCGCCACGCGGCGCGAGCCCCATCGCCTCATATTCGATCAGTTCGGCGATGGTGAAGCAGTCATGCGTTTCGACGAAAGACAGGTCGTCGAGCGTCACGCCCGCCGAATTCAACGCCTTGGCCCATGCCACTTCGCAGCCCTCGAACAGAAGGATGTCGCGCTTCGACATCGGCAGGAAATCCTGCACATGCTCGTTGGCTCGGAAGGCCACGGCGCGACGCATACGCAATGCCGTTGTGCTGTCGGTCAAAACGAGTGCTGCCGCGCCATCCGAAACCAGCGAGCAGTCGGTGCGCTTCAGCGGGCCGGCGACAAAGGGGTTCTTCTCGCTCTCCTGCCGGCAGAACTCATAGCCGAAATCCTTGCGCATCTGGGCGTAGGGATTGTCGACGCCGTTCTTGTGGTTCTTGGCGGCGATCATCGCCAAGGCGTCCGACTGATCGCCATAGCGCTGGAAATAGGCCTGGGCGATGTTACCGAACACGCCAGCGAAACCGGCAGGCGTATCGCCGTCCTCCGGCAGATAGGATGCCTTGAGCAGGTTCTTGCCGATCTCGGGCCCAGGCGTCGTCGTCATCTGCTCGGCGCCGACAACCAGTACGATGCGCGAGCCAGCGTTTACCGCTCGGATGCCCTGGCGTACCGCTGCCGAACCTGTGGCGCAGGCGTTTTCGACCCGCGTTGCTGGCTTGAAGCGAAGCCGGTCATCGGCCTGCAGAACAAGGCTCGCGGTGAAATCCTGGGCGGAGAAACCGGCGTTGAAATGGCCAAGCACGATCTCGTCGACATCGTCGGGGCCGATGCCTGCGTGCTCGAGCGCCTCGCTGGCGACCTTGGTGATGAGGCATTCGAGCGTCTCGCCCTCAAGCTTGCCGAAACGCGAATGCGCCCAGCCAACGATGCACGCGGTCATTTCTGCCTCCAATCGCAGGGCGCATGTTGCGCCATTTCAGGGGTGAATCCAACGCCCCTATTAAGTTCAATATTGAACAGATTCCTTCCACTTTCAACGTCGGAAATAGGGCATTGGGCGGCGGAGTTTTTATTGATTGATGGCTCAATTAAAAATAAGTTCGGCAATGGAGGAACCTGAATGCCCAAGATCGGAATGGAGCCGTTGCGCCGCAAGGCGCTGATCGACGCGACGATCTCGGCGATCGGCGAACGCGGCACGCTCGACGTGACCATGTCCGAGATTGCCGGACGTGCCGGCGTGTCCGCCGCACTGGCGCATCATTATTTCGGCGCCAAGGAAGACCTGTTGCAGGCAACCATGCGCTATCTGCTGTCCGAACTGAATGCCGATTGCCGCACAGCGCTCAAGGCAAGCGCCACCCCACGCGCCCGGGTTTCCGCCGTCATTTCGGTCAACTTCTCCGAAAAGCAGTTCCAACCTGAGACGATCGCCGCCTGGCTCGCCTTTTACGTCGAGGCGCAAAAGTCGCCTGCCTTGCGCCGCCTTCTCAAGGTTTACGCGCGGCGCCTGCATTCCAATCTGATGAGCGGGCTATCGGCCCTTCTGCCGCGTTCGGAGGCGGAGCGGGTCGCTGAAACCACAGCCGCGCTGATTGATGGGCTCTACATTCGCCGGGCGCTCAAGGACGGCGTGCCGGATGCGACGACCGCCGCAGCACTGATCGAGGACTATCTCGAAACGAAACTCGCTGACGCAAAGGCTAGCTGATGACGGAGCGGCCCAACATCCTGATCGTCATGGTCGACCAGTTGGCCGGGACTTTCTTTCCCGACGGCCCGGCCGATTTTCTGCATGCACCGCACCTCAAGGCGCTGGCCGCGCGCTCGGCGCGCTTCCGCAACAACTACACCGCCTCGCCGCTTTGCGCGCCCGGCCGTGCCAGCTTCATGACGGGGCAGCTGCCCTCGCGCACCCAAGTCTACGACAACGCCGCCGAATTTGCCTCGTCGATCCCGACCTACGCCCATCATCTGCGCGCCGCCGGCTATCACACCTGCCTGTCTGGAAAGATGCACTTTGTCGGCCCCGACCAGTTGCACGGCTTCGAGGAGCGGCTGACCACCGACATCTACCCGGCCGATTTCGGCTGGACGCCTGACTATCGCAAGCCGGGGGAGCGCATCGACTGGTGGTATCACAATCTCGGCTCGGTCAGCGGCGCCGGTGTCGCCGAGACCACCAACCAGATGGAATATGACGACGAGGTCGCCTTCCACGCAACGCAGAAGCTTTACGACTTCGCCCGCGTATCGGATCAGGCCGAGCGCCGGCCATGGTGCCTGACCGTCTCCTTCACCCATCCGCACGACCCCTATGTCGCGCGGCGGCAATACTGGGACCTCTACGAGGATTGCCCTGCGCTTGATCCCGAGGTCGGCTTCATCGCAGCCGAGCAGCAGGACCCGCATTCACAGCGGCTCTACCACGCCAGCGACTATGCCAGCTTCGACATCACGCCGGAGCAGGTGCGCCGCTCCAGGCGCGGCTACTTCGCCAACATCTCCTATCTCGACGACAAGGTCGGCGAACTCGTCTCTGTGTTGGAACGCACGAGGATGCTCGACGACACGATCATCCTGTTTTGCTCCGATCATGGCGACATGCTCGGCGAGCGTGGCCTGTGGTTCAAGATGTGCTTCTTCGAGGGTGCGGCGCGGGTACCGCTGATGATCGCAGGCAAGGGCATTCCGGCAGGATTGATCGAAGCGCCGACCTCCAATCTCGACGTGCTGCCGACGCTGTGCGATCTCGCTGGCATCGACCTTGGCGCGATCATGCCCTGGACCGACGGCCAGTCACTTGTCCCCTTGATCCATGGCGAACAACGCACCGCTCCGGTGTTGATGGAATATGCCGCCGAGGGCTCTTACGCCCCGCTGGTGGCGATCCGCGAAGGCCGCTTCAAGTTCGTCCATTGCGAGATCGATCCGCCGCAACTGTTTGATCTGGAATCGGATCCGCTCGAACTCACCAACCTCGCCGCCGACCCGGTTCATGCCGATTTGGTCGCCACTTTCACAGCGAAGGTGCGGGCGCGCTGGGACATGTCGGCCTTCGACGCGGCGGTTCGCGAGAGCCAGGCACGGCGCTGGCTCATCTACCCCGCGCTCCGCAACGGCACCTACTCTCCTTGGGAATTCCAGCCCATGCAGAAGGCTTCCGAGCGCTACATGCGCAACCACATGGATCTCAACGTGCTCGAAGAGAGCAAGCGGTTTCCGCGAGGCGAATGATGACCAAGACGACCGTTCCCACACTCGACCACCTCAGGCAGGCATACGCCGAAACCTCCAAGGCGACGCAGCTGACGCCGCTGCTGGAGTCGGCGGCACTCGCCCGCGAAACCGGTGCCAGCCGCGTCTTCGTCAAGGCGGAGTCGCTGCAATGGGCCGGCTCGTTCAAGGCGCGCGGCGCCTATTGGCGGCTGAAGAAGCTCTCAGGCGAAGAAGCTCGTCGCGGCGTTGTCGCCTATTCCTCCGGGAATTTCGCCCAAGGGCTGGCCGCAGCCGGCCAGGCGCTTGGCATCCCGGTCACCATAGTCATGCCGATCGATGCGCCAGCCGCCAAGCGCGAGGCGACCAAGGGTTATGGCGCGCGCGTTGTGCTCACCGACCATGGCGACAGCGCCCGCGAGGAAGTTGCGTCGGCCAAGGCGCGCGAGATATCGGAGACCGAAGGTCTCGTTCTGCTCCATCCCTTCGACGACCCCGAGATTGTCGCCGGCCAGGCAGGAGCCGGCCTCGAAGCGCTCGAGCAACTGGCCGCCAAGGGCGTCAGCGCCAACATCGTGCTTTGCCCGGTCGGTGGCGGCGGGCTGATCGGCGGTGTGGCCCTCGCCTTCCACTATCTGTCGCCTGAAACCCAGGTGTTTGCCGTCGAGCCGGAAGGCTTCAACGGCATGGGTACTTCGCTGGCCCATGGTGCCCAGGAGACCATGCCACTCGGGCCGAAATCCATCTGCGACGGGTTGATGGCGCGCCGGCCCGGCGATGCGCCCTACGCTGCCGTCACCACCGCCGGCGTGCGCGGCCTGGCCGTCGACGATGCTGCCGTGCGGCGCGCCATGAAGGTCGCCTTCGAACGGCTCAAGCTGGTGCTCGAACCCTCCGGCGCCTCGTCGCTCGCCGCGCTCCTTGAAAAGAAGGTCGATGTGTCAGGCAAGACTGTCCTCCTCATAGCCACCGGCGGCAACGTTTCGCTCGCCGATTTCATGGTCCATGTGAACAATGCTTGAAGCAGATTTTGTCATCATTGGCTCCGGCTCGGCCGGCGCGGCCATGGCCTATCGCCTGTCCGAGGACGGCAAGCACTCGGTGATCGTCATCGAATATGGCGGCACCGATTTCGGCCCGCTGATCCAGATGCCGTCGGCACTGTCGTACCCGCTCAACATGAGCCGCTACGACTGGGGCTACTCCAGCGAGCCTGAGCCGCATCTCGGCGGACGCGTGCTCGCCACCCCGCGTGGAAAAGTGCTCGGCGGGTCATCCTCGATCAACGGCATGGTCTATGTCCGCGGCCACGCCCACGACTTCGACCATTGGGCCGAGCAAGGTGCCGCCGGCTGGAGCTATGCCGACGTGCTGCCCTACTTCAAGCGCATGGAGCACGCCAAGGGTGGCGAGGACGGCTGGCGCGGCACCAAGGGGCCGCTGCACATACAGCGCGGCCCGCGCAAGAACCCGCTCTATCAGGCCTTCGTCGAGGCCGGCCAGCAGGCCGGTTTCGAGATGACCGAGGACTACAATGGTTCGAAGCAAGAAGGCTTCGGCGCCATGGAGCAGACAATCCACCATGGCCGGCGCTGGTCGGTCGCCAACGCCTATCTCAGGCCGGCGCTGAAGCGTGGAAATGTCCGTATTGTCAATGGCTTCGCCCGGCGTGTGGTGATCGAGAATCAACGCGCAATCGGCGTCGAGATCGAAGTTCGCAAAAAGATTCAGGTTGTTAAGGCACGACGTGAAGTGATCGTCGCTGCCTCCTCGATCAACTCGCCGAAGCTGCTCATGCTGTCGGGTATCGGTCCTGCGGCGCACCTTAGGGCGCATGGCATCGACGTGGTCGCCGACCGGCGCGGCGTCGGCCAGAACCTGCAGGACCATATGGAGCTCTACATCCAGCAGGAGGCGACCCAGCCGATCACCTTGCACTCGGTGTTCAACCCGTTCTCCAAGGCGCTGATCGGCGCTGAATGGCTGCTGTTCAAGACCGGGCTTGGCGCGACCAACCATTTTGAGGCGGCGGCCTTTGTGCGCTCGAAAGCCGGTGTCGACTATCCCGACATCCAGTTCCACTTCCTGCCGGCAGCCGTGCGCTATGACGGTAAGGCGGCGGCCAAGTCGCACGGCTTCCAGGCCCATGTCGGGCCGATGCGTTCCAAGTCGCGTGGCGCGATCACGCTGCGGTCGAACGATCCATGGGCCAAGCCGGAGATCCGCTTCAACTACATGTCCCATCCAGACGATTGGGCTGACTTCCGCCACTGCATTCGGCTCACCCGCGAGATCTTTTCGCAATCCGCCTTCGATCCGTTCCGCGGGGCCGAGATCTCGCCGGGCAAAAACGTGGAGACCGACGAGCAGCTCGACACTTTCATCCGCGAACATTCGGAAAGCGCCTACCACCCGTGCGGCACTTGCCGCATGGGCCGCGCCGACGACCCGACAAGCGTCGTCGATCCCGAATGCCGGGTCATCGGGGTCGATGGGCTCAGGGTCGCCGACTCCTCGATCTTCCCGAGGGTGACCAACGGCAACCTCAATGGGCCTTCAATCATGACCGGCGAAAAGGCCGCCGACCACATACTTGGCCGCACGCCGCTTGCCCCGTCCAACCAGGAACCCTGGATCAATCCGCGCTGGCAGGTCTCAGACAGATAGAGCATCATCCGGCCCGACCGGATATGACCGCCACGACATGCACAAATTGGAGCCACGAATGCGCGCCCAACCCAAAGCCTCGCACTATGTAAACGGCCGCTTCGTCGACGATGAACGCGGCGCGGCCATCCCGGTCATCTACCCGGCAACTGGCGAGGTGATCGCCTCGCTGCACTCGGCCACCGCCAACATCATCGAGCTCGCCGTCGAAGCCGCGCGCGCCGCCCAACCGGCCTGGGCACGGCTGAAGCCGGTCGAGCGCGGCCGCATCCTGCGCCGCGCCGCCGACATATTGCGCGCTCGCAATGCCGAATTGTCGCGGCTGGAAACGCTCGACACCGGCAAGCCGATCCAGGAAACGCTGGTGGCGGACGCCGCCTCTGCAGCCGACTGCCTTGAATATTTCGCTGGCGCGATCGCCGCCTTCAACGGCGAATATGTCGATCTTGGCGGCCCCTTCGCCTACACCAAGCGCCAGGCACTTGGCGTCTGCGTCGGCATCGGCGCATGGAACTATCCGATCCAGGTTGCCGGCTGGAAGTCGGCGCCCGCGCTCGCGATGGGCAACGCCATGGTATTCAAGCCGTCCGAAAACACACCGCTTTCTGCGCTCGCCCTTGCCGAGGTCTATTCGGAGGCCGGCCTTCCCGACGGACTGTTCAATGTGGTGCAAGGCTATGGCGACGTCGGCGCGGCACTTGCCTCGCATGAAGCTGTCGACAAGATTTCGCTGACAGGCTCGGTACCGACTGGCAAGAAGGTCCTGGCGCTCGCTGGTTCGCATATGAAGCACGCGACGATGGAACTGGGCGGCAAGTCGCCGATCATCGTCTTCGACGATGCCGACCTCGAAAACGCCATTGGCGGCGCCATGCTCGGCAACTTTTACTCGACGGGCCAGGTCTGCTCGAACGGCACCCGCGTCTTCGTCCAGAAGGGCCTGCACGACCGCTTCGTCGAGCGTCTGGTCGAGCGCACCAAAACCATCCGCATCGGTGATCCACTCGACCCCGACACCCAGATGGGCCCACTCGTCAACAAGTCGCAGCACGACAAGGTCACCGACTACATCGCCGTCGGCAAGGCCGAAGGTGCCACGCTGCAGACCGGTGGCGGCGTGCCTTCGCTGCAGGGGTTCGAGGGTGGCTTCTTCGTCGAGCCGACAGTCTTCACCAGCGTCACCGACAACATGCGCATCGCCCGCGAGGAGATTTTCGGACCAGTGATGAGCGTGCTGTCTTTCGACAGCGAAGACGAGGTCATTCAGCGTGCCAACGACACCGAATTCGGGCTTGCCGCCGGTGTCTTCACCAGGGACTTGCCCCGCGCCCATCGCGTCATTGCCGAGCTTCAGGCCGGAACCTGCTGGATCAACACCTACAATCTGACGCCGGTGGAAATTCCCTTCGGCGGCTTCAAGCAGTCGGGCATCGGCCGCGAAAACTCGCTTGCTGCCCTCCAGCATTACTCCCAGCTCAAGTCGGTCTATGTCGAGACCGGCGACGTCGCGAGCCCGTACTGACCCCTCCAACTGAGCCGGCTATGCGACCGGTTCAGTTGGCGAATTCTTCGGTCTTGTCGAGATACTGCGTCAGCGCCGTCACCAGATGATAAAAGATGCTGGCAGGAACTTCCTTGGCGAGCGAGCGGCCGCGCTCGTCGATCTGGTCGATCCACAGCCCCTGAGGTGCCGGGTCGATGTGCCAGCGGAACAGGCGACCGACACGTGCTTCGATCTCGGGCTTGAGGTCAGGCCCGCCGGTGCCGTCAAGCGCGACAGCTGCCTTGATCGCCTCGGTCTGTGGCCAACTGCGCGAGATGTTGTCGAGCGGCAGCCCCTGCCGCGACACCGCCCCATAGGCCAGCCCCGTCGCGCGGTTGAGGCCATTGGCGATGGCTGAGGCATAAAGCTTGCGGCCGTAAGCGACCAGATCCTTCTGGCCGCTCTTGTCGGCGAAATCGACAAGCAGCGACGCCCATTCGAAATGATGCCCGGGCTCGGTCCATTGCCCCTTCTCGCCGGGTGCTGGATGCCAGTCGCGGTCGAAGAACTCGCCCAATGTCCAGCTGTCGACCTCGAAGAAATGACTGCGGAACAGGTCGATGATACGAGCCGCGCGGCGCAGATATGCACGGTCGCCTGTTACCGCATGCCAGGCCAGGAACGCTTCCAGAAGATGCATATGCGGGTTGGATCGCCGCACACCTTCTCCATCGGGGCTTTCAAGGAAGCCGGTTAGTCTCTCGTCTTCGAGATGCTGGTCGAGGAAGGCGAATGTCTCGGTCGCGAGGCCCAGCGCCTCCTTGTTGCCGGAGCGATGGGCATGGGCAAGCGCCAGCAGAACGCAGGCATGATCGTATGCATCCTCGAGCGGATCGGCGACACTGCCGTCGGGGTTCAGCGTACGCACCCAGCCACCGCGCTCGGTGCGCCCCTTGTCGGCCATGAAGCGGATGCCGTGATCGATCAACGCATCGGCCCGGCCGCCCCAGCCGCGCTGCTTGGCGACTGAAAAGGCGTAGACCTGGCGCGCCATGGTGCGCATGCGCTTGGGCTTGGCAAGCGGCCGCCCATCGAAACCGAGCGCCTCGTGGAAACCACCGAAATGATCATCGACGCCTGCGGTCGACCACAGCGGCAGTGTTTCCTCTAGAAGCCAATGCTGCACCCGCCGGCGCCAGGCGCCATTCGCCAAAACGCGGCCATGTGCGGGGGTGAACTTGGTCTCCAGTCGCCCGCTCTTTTCGAGCTGCTCGACGATCTTCTTGACGTTTTGGCTATGGCTGACAGGTGCGACGAATGTCGCGTCCGAAGTCGACACGATGGCCACGTCCTTGAGGCCGATCGCCGACAGCAGCCGGCCTTCGCCCCTGAGATAGGAATTCTCGCAGTCGATGGCGACGACGTCGCCGACAATCACGTTGCCATCCTTGTCGGAGGGGCTGACATCAAGCAGCGACTGCCACGAACCGAGATCGTTCCAGCGGAAGCTCGCCGGCACCATGGCGATACCGCTGGTGCGTTCCATGATCGCATAGTCGATCGAAATCGAGGGGATCCCGGCATAAAGCTCCAACGGCATGTAGACGCCGGAGAGGTCGCTGGTCGCCGCCTTGAACGCCGCTTCGGCACCTTGCCAGATTTCCGGCTGATGCTTGAGGAAGGCGTCGCGCATCGCGCTCGCCTTGAACAGGAAAATACCGGCGTTCCAGAAGAAATTGCCTGCCGCAAGATACCCTTCGGCTGTGGCAAGGTCCGGCTTTTCGACAAAGCGGGTGACATCGGAAACACCGCCGCTTTCGCCGCCGACTTCGATGTAGCCGTAACCGGTCTCAGGCGTCGCCGGCTTGATGCCGAACACGACAAGGCGCCCCGCATTGGCAGCTGGTACGCCGCGCTCGACCGTATCCCAGAACTGGCGCTGGGTGGAAATCTCATGATCAGATGGCACCACCAAAACGATGCCGTCGCCATAAGCCTTGAGCGTTTGCAGCGCAGCGATTGCCACTGCTGCTGCCGTGTTTCGTCCCGTCGGCTCGAAGATCGCGCCGCCGCCGGAAAGATCAATTGCCGCCAGATCGGCACGGACGCGCGCCGCGTGACGTTCCGAGGCAATCAGATAGATCGGCGTCTCGCCCTGGTCGCGCGCAGCCAGGCGCTTCAGCGTCTTGACCAGCATCGAGCCGTCGCCGGACAGGTCGTGGAACTGCTTGGGATTGTCTTCGCGCGACAGCGGCCACAGCCGCGAGCCAACGCCGCCGCTCATGACAAAACTGACGATCCGTTCAGCCATATCAGCCCCTCAAAATGTCTGGTTATAGGCGCCGACCGACGGGTTGCGCCTCAACACCGCATCGACGCCCTCGAACATTTCGCGCCGCCGCTCCGATGAAACGGGGCTTTCGACAACAACCACCAGTTCCGGCTTGTTCGAAGACGCCCGCACCAGCCCCCAGGTACCATCTTCAGCCACCACGCGCACGCCGTTGACGGTGATCAGGTCGACGATCTTCTGGCCGGCGAATATCTCGCCGTTGCGCTTCATGGCTTCGAAGTCGGCGACCACCTTGTCGACCACTCCATATTTGATCTCGTCGTCGCAATGCGGCGACATGGTCGGCGTGCCGTAGGTCAAAGGCAGTGCGCGGTAGAGATCAGCCATCGACTTGCCGGGATTACGGTCAAGCATCTGGCAAACGGCAATCGCCGTGACGATGCCGTCGTCGTAACCGCGGCCGATCGGCGGATTGAAGAAGAAATGGCCTGACTTCTCGAAACCGGCGATCGCGCCCAGTTCGGCGACCCGGCGCTTGAGATAGGAGTGGCCGGTCTTCCAGTAATCGGTCTTGGCGCCGTTTGCGGCAAGCACCGTGTCGGTGTTGAACAGGCCGGTCGACTTCACATCGACGACGAAGGTCGAGTTCGGATAGAGCGCCGAAATATCGCGCGCCAGCATCACGCCGACCTTGTCGGCGAAGATTTCGTTGCCCTCATTGTCGACGACGCCGCAACGGTCGCCATCGCCGTCGAAGCCCAGGCCGACGTCAGCGCCCGTCTCCAGAACCTTGTCGCGGATGGCATGCAGCATCTGCATGTCCTCGGGGTTCGGGTTGTAGCGCGGGAAGGTGTGGTCGAGCTCGACATCGAGCGGGATGACCTCGCAACCGATGCGCTCAAGTGCTTCGGGCGCGAACGCTCCAGCCGTGCCGTTGCCGCAGGCGGCGACCACCTTCAGTTTGCGGCCAATACGTTTGCCGGCCACCAGATCGTCGAGATAGACCTTGCGGAAATCCGGCACGAATTCATAGGAACCGCTGCCGATCAATTCAAAGTCGCCATTGAGCACAATGTCCCTAAGCGCCGACATCTCGTCGGGCCCAAAGGTCAGCGGACGCGCCGCGCCCATCTTCACGCCCGTCCAGCCATTTTCGTTGTGCGAAGCGGTGACCATCGCCACCGAGGCGGTGTCGAGCGCGAACTGCGCAAAATAGGCCATCGGCGACAATGCCAGCCCTATATCCCTGACGCGTGCGCCGGCGGCCATCAGGCCCGACACCAGCGCCAGCTTGATCGACATCGAATACGAACGGAAGTCATGGCCGACGACGATATCCGGTCCCGCGCCCAACCGCCGAATCAGGGTCCCGATGCCCATGCCGAGCGCCTGCACGCCGATGAGGTTGAGTTCCGGCTCCTTGGTCGAGTTCGGATGACCGAACCACCAACGCGCATCGTATTCGCGAAAACCGGTCGGCTTGACCAGCGCAAGGGTCTCGAACTCGAAGGTGTTGGGGGTTGCTTGAGCAACGGGCTTGATGTTCACGACTGCACTCCAGCACGCAAATCTGCGCATAGATTCTCTTTGGGACCGAATACCGCAAGATTGAGACGCTGTCCCCTACCCCAGCGGCAGCACAAAGGCTTAAAAGCTCAACAAGATAACTCACTTGCGAAAAATCGCACCAGCTAAACCTTTGCCGCTTGCAGGAAGCAAAAGCGGCAGCTATAAGCCCGCCCACTGGTCACGGAGTGTAGCGCAGCCTGGTAGCGCACATCGTTCGGGACGATGGGGTCGCAGGTTCAAATCCTGCCACTCCGACCAGTTGAAACAAAGACTTAGCTTTTCCCGAAAAGTCTCTCTCCCGAATTGACGTGCAGGCCAAGAGCCGGCGAGTTAGGCCACTCGGCATCGAGCGCCTCTGGCAACAGCCAGCGCCAAAAAACGCGCCACACCGCGCGGCGGCAACTATAGTCCCGCCTGAAGTCAGAACGGCACTCGATTTGCACCTAGAGGATAGTCTGGTGAGCTTCCTGAATTTCCGCGCGCAGAAGCAGATAGCGAAGCGTGAGCGCGTCGAAATCGACCTCACCGATACTGTCGTTTACGCGGTCGGCGACGTACATGGCTGCTTCAGAGAATTGCGCGCGCTCGAAGACAAGATCGTCGCCGATGCCGCCGGGCTGCCCGGACGAAAACTAATCGTCATGCTGGGCGACTACATCGATCGCGGTCCGGATTCGGCCAGGGTGCTCGACCATCTTCTGGCAGCGCCCCCGGCCGGCTTCGCGCGCATCTGCCTCGCCGGCAATCACGAGACGCAGATGCTCGACTATCTCGACGGCAGGCTGTCGCTCGAACGCTGGCTCTCCACAGGCGCACGAGCCACCCTGTTTTCCTATGACATCGACGCCGAGCATCTGGCCGATCTCTATGGCGGCGGCAACAGGCTCGACGACTACATCCGCGCCACCATCCCGCGCGAGCACATCCAGTTCCTGCGCGACCTGCCGATCATGGTGTTCTCGGAGAGATACGTCTTTGTTCATGCCGGCATCCGGCCGGACGTGCCACTGCTTGAACAGGAAGAACACGACTTGCTCTACATCCGCGAGGAGTTCTTCGAGGCCTCGCGGCGGCTTGGCCGCTGGGTGGTGCATGGCCATACCCCGGTCGACCACCCGCGCATCGACGGCCGCAGGCTTGGCATCGACACCGGCGCCTTCAAGACCGGGCGGCTGACGGCGGCGCGGATCGCAGGCAAGCGCGGCCGCCTGCTGTTTTCCTGAACCTCAGACCTTCACCTTCGCCTCGCTCTTGTCGACATAGTAGCTCGAATATCTGTCGAGGAACTGCTCCGATGCGCCATGGGCGCCGTAACGCGGCAGCTTCTTCAAGTCGACCTTGTTGAGCACCAGCCCAAGGATCTTGTTGGCGATCTGGGGCTCGGCATTGAGTGCCGAACGGACCAGCGGGCGCGGCGTCGCACCCCATTCGGCCACCAGCACAAAACCGTCGGCGAGCGGCGCGAACGCTTTTGCATCGACGACCGGGCCGAGCGGCGGCAGGTCGACGATGATGTATTCGAACGTTGCCTTGGCATCTTCGATGAAACGCCGCATGCCGGCTGACGAAAGCAGTTCGCTGGTGTGCGAGAACCGGCCTCGCACCACCGCCGGAACGATCGCCATCTTGGTCTGGCGGTCGACCTTGACCACCGACTGCCAGCCCTTGTCTTCAACCACAGCTTCGACCAGCCCCTGGTCGGCATCGATGCCCAGGCCGCGGCTCAAGCCGGGATTGCGCAGATCGGCATCGATCAAGAGAGTCTTGGCGCCGTTGGCGGCCAGCAAGCCGGCAAAATTGGCGGCAACTGTCGACTTGCCCTCGCCGGGCAGCATGGAGACAACGCCGATCACCTTGCAGCCGATGATGTCCTGAAGCACGATGTCGCCGGCGATCTTGGTGCTGCGCAATGTTTCAGCGAACATCGAGGCAGGAGCGTCGACGGCGACGCGCATCTTCGCCCGGCGTTTGGCAGCCTCCGAGGCGCGTGCCGACGGCGGTGGAGGCGGCGTGCCCTTCTGGGCTGTCTTGGCCTCCTCCTTCTTGTCATCGCTCGACCCGAGCAGCGGCAGATAACCGAGGAACTTGACGCCGAGTCGCTCGCGGACATCCTCGGCGGTGCGGAAGAAGCGTTCGTTGAACTCGTTGAGCGCACCGAAGGCCGCGCCCATGAGGATGCCGAGCACGAGCGCCAGTCCGAACACCATCGAGGTTCGCGGGCTCGACGGGCTGCGCGGCATCGTCGCTTCCGAAATCACCCGCACCTTGGCGATGGGGAACGAACGCTGTTGCGAGGCCTCCTCATAGCGCGACAGGAAGGTCTGGTAGAGCGTGCTCAGCGCGGTTGCCTGCTGCTGCAATTCGCGCAGGCGCACCTGGGCCTGATTGGCGCTGGAGTTCTGGCCAGTGGCCTCCGACACGCTGTTGCGCAGCGCTGTCTCGCGCGACTGCGCCACCTCATATGCGTTGCGATAGGTCTCAGACAACTGGCTGAGTTCACGCAGGATCTGGTTGGACAGGTCGGCCTGTTCCTTGCGCAGGGCCACGGCCTGAGGATGGTTGGCGCCGAAACCCGACGAGATCTCCTGCTCGCGCTTGGACACGCTCGAATAGCGTTTCTTGAGCTCCGAAATCAGCGGGTTGCCGGCTTCGTCCGCCGACAGGGTCGAATTGCCGACAGCGGCTTGCGGTCCGCTTTCAACGATGATGCGGTACTGCTCATAGCGGGCCCGTGCCTTGGCCGTATCGGCCTGGGCAAGGATCAACTGAGCATTGAGGTCTGAAAGCTGCTGCTCGGCGATGGTTTCGCCGCGCGCCGCTGCAAGGCCATTTTCAGAGCGGAATTTTTCGACCTCGAGCGCTGCCTTTTGCGAACTGGTGCGCAGTTCTTCGAGCCGGCCCTGGAGCCAGACGGCAGCCCTTTCCGTCGCATCGAAACTGGCATCCAGCTGGTCGGCGACAATGGCGTCGGCATAGGCCTTGGTGACATCAGCCGCCAATTGCGGGTCGTGCGATCGGTAGCCCAGCGAGATGACATAGCTGCGCCCGGAGCGCTCGGCCATGATGTTGTCCTGCAGCATCGACACCGCCTGTTCCTTGCGCCGCGCATCGGCCATCGCATTGCGCTGCGCCTCGGTCAGATCGCCGCTGCCGACGGCAATTTCCGGGCTGGAGCGGAATATCTGCAGGAAGCCCCTGGCGTAACCGACCAATGTCGACAAAAGCGATTTCGGCGGCTGCATGAAATCGGGATTTTGATCGAGCTTCTGCTTGTCGACCACCACAGCGGCCAGACGCGCCGATTTGATGATCTCGATCTGGGAGAGGATCGCCGCATCGGTCTGCATGTTGACCGGCGTCGCCGAAACCTCGTCGACCATCTTGTTCATGCCCTCGTCGATCAGCACGCTTGTGCCGGCGGTGAAGGTCGGCGGGGTGGTCTGCAGATAGATCAGCCCGAGCAGCAGCCCGACAACAGCGCCGATGCCCACCACCTTGGCCTGGCGCTTGGCCATGGCCAGCAGGCGTTCCAGGTCGATGAAGTCGCTACCCTCCCGCGCGTCCTGCCGAGACGCGGGAATGCGGTTGTTGAAGGGGAAGCTGGCGTAGTTCATCTGCGTTCCAGTTCTTTCCTGAGCCACCGCTCGAAGGGTTCTGGCGCGAAGCCGATTTCAGCTACGCAACTGGCGTGCCCGCAAGGGCATGCATCATTGAAGGCACTGCCGAAACGCTGGTGGAGGCAAGCGCTTCACTTGCCTCCACCAGCGCTCCTGTTCATTCAGGCCGCGGCGACGTGATCGTACTCGGCGACCAGCTCGCGGATGGCATCGAGCACCGAGTCGCGGATGTCGGCCCGCTTCAGCGCGAACGCCACATTGGCCTGGATGAAACCATCCTTCGAGCCACAGTCGAACATGCGGCCGCTGAAGGGCCGGGCGAAAAAGGCCTGGCTGGCGGCAAGGCGTACCATCGCGTCGGTCAGCTGGATTTCGTCACCGGCCCCGCGCTTCTGGGTACCAAGCACATCGAATATCTCGGGCTGCAGGATGTAGCGGCCGTTGATGTAGAAGTTCGATGGTGCCACGGCCGGCGCTGGCTTTTCGACCATCGCTGTCACCTCAAAGCCGGTGCCGACTTCGGCACCCTTGGCAACGATGCCGTATTTGCTGGTTTCGTTGGGGGCGCACTGCTCGACGGCAATCACGTTGCCGCTCGTCTGCGCGTGCAGCTCCATGATTTCAGCAAGGCAGCCGCGCTTGCCGAACGAAACCATGTCGGGCAGCAAAAGCGCAAAAGGCTCGTCGCCGATGATGTCGCGGGCGCACCAGACGGCATGGCCAAGGCCGTGCGGCGCCTGCTGGCGGGTGAAGCTGGTCGCGCCGGGGATCGGAAGCAAGTTCTCAAGCGACCTGAGCTGATCGACCTTGCCGGCCTGTTCGAGCGTGCCGATCAGTTCGGGGTGAAGGTCAAAATAGTCCTCGATGACCGCCTTGTTGCGGCCAGTGACAAAAACGATGTGCTCGATGCCAGCTTCCAGTGCCTCGTCGACGGCGTACTGCACCACAGGCCTGTCGACCACGGGCAGCATTTCCTTGGGCATGGACTTGGTCGCCGGCAAGAACCGTGTGCCGAGACCCGCCACAGGAATAACCGCTTTCCTGACTTTCTTCATCGTGCCGATCCTCTCACTCATTTCAGTCTCCTCGTAGGTGCTGGCCAAGGCAGAAGCCTCACTTGCCCGACCAGTATGCGAATTGCCGGGCAACCCGGCGCAGCCGGACCGCTATCGGCATCCGCAAATGGCGAACCGCCGCCGGGTCCCCCAGGGCGGTTCTCATCGCCTTGAACGGCGACCGCTGTTTGATGTGCTCCACCAATGACAGGAATGTGGCAGCCTGCCTGAGGCTGCGGGTACGGCGCGTGAACGCTTTTTGGGCCACGGAATCGAGCAGATTGGACGCCTCGAAGACGGCATCGGCGCGCTGCATCGCTTCGACGTGATGCTGTTCCAGAACCCGTGAGATCGAGCCGCTACGGACATGATAGGCATAGCCTACAGCGGGTTCGACGGCGCAGCGCCCGCCCCTGGCGAGTGCGCTGGCAAGCAGGATATAGTCCTCGCCGATGCGCAGGCTCTCATCGTAGCGAAGGCCGTGTTCGCGGAGATAGCTCGCCATGAATATCGGCTTCATGTAACCAAAATTGAACGTCGACTCGAAGACGACATTGCCGTCGATGAAGTCGGCCAGGGACAATTCCGCGAGATTTTCGAGATAATCGCTCGGGAACATCACTTCCGGTTGTGTTCCGTCTTCTCGAATCACTTCGATGTTGTCGACCACCATTGGCGCGCCACTTCGCTCGGCGCGGGAAATCAATGTGACGAGACGATGGGGCAGCACGGTGTCGTCGGAATCGAGCACCGCCACCCAGCGGCCCCGGGCGACATCGAGACCAGCATTGCGCGCCCCGCCGGGGCCGCGATTCGCAGCCAGGGCCAACACGCCCACGCGCTCGTCGGCATAGGACCGCGCAAGCGCGAGCGTCGCATCCGACGAGCAATCGTCGACGACGATTACCTCGACAGTGACGCCGCGTTGTCCCAACGCACTGTCGATCGCACGACTGAGCGTCGCTTCGGCATTGTAGGCGGCGATGACGAAGCTGACGTCAGGCTGCATCCTGGCTCCCCTCGCTGCCATAGAGGCGCAGTTCGCGAACCCCGACCAACCCGCTCAAAACGCCTAGATGCATGACGCCTCTCAGCAGGCTGCGGTTGCGGCTGACCGGCTGGAATGCGGCAATGCCGGCGGCAGCGAAGCAATAGCTGGCCTTGGCCGACGCCCGGGCCAATTCACTCGCAAGCCGAACGCCAGGGCGCTTCGAACCGAGCAGCCGGCCATGTGTCTGGCCGACACGGAAACGCCGCCTGGTGAGCCAGCCGAAAGAGGCGCGTGCCTGAGGCACGGGTTCTTCCACCCAGGCCTCCGAAGAATAAGCAATGCGGCCGCCGGCTCCAAAAACCTGGTCGAAGAACTCCGTATCCTCCCCACCCGACTGGCCGCGTGCCAGGGAGAAGCGGCGTCCAGCAATGCTTGGGGAATTCATCCTGAGCAAGGCGTTGCAGGTGTAGCCGGTGCGGATTTCGCCTTCGACGAAAACCGGATAGGTCGAATGGAAATCGCCGACCCGCATCCAGCCCGGCGCCCCTGCCCCGTAGCGCGCCTTGACCGGGCCGAGCACCACGTCGGCGCTGGTCGTCTGCGCGGTTTCGACAAGCCTTTTCAGCCACGAACCTGTCGCCTTCTCGTCGTCGTCGATGAAGGCGACGAAGTCCGCCGAACTGGCGTCGAGGCAGGCGTTGCGGGCGATCGAGATGTTGCGCGCCGGGCAATGCACATAGCGGATCGGCAGCGGCAGCTCCCGCGCAAGATCGGCCACCAGCTGCGACGCGCTCGGCGCTTCGTCATTGTCGGCGACGACGATGCCGATCCTGAATTCCTCCGGCAGCTCCATCGCCGCCAGCGAACGCAGCGTGTCGGCAAGTTCCCTGCGCCTGAAGGTGCAGACGCAGATGTCGATGCTGTTGCCAGCGCTCATGCAGTGCGCCCCTTGGTTCCCGCATCGATCAACTGCAGCCAGAAACCGAGCGACCAGGCGAAATGCATGACCATGGCTGAAACACCGGCGAGCGCGCGTTTGGGCGCGCCCGCGCGCAGCCCGAGAAACAAGCCGTAGCCAAGACAGACGGCGGCCCATTGACCAAACGGCACGGCAAAAACCCAATGCAGCGGGGAAAGCACAGTCAGCAGCGCTGCAGGCACGACCATCAGCGGCACCATCTGCCTGAGCTTGGGAATGATCCGATGCTTGAGCACGTTCTTCGCCCTACCCCGCCCATAACCGAGATACTGACGGTAGAGGCCGGACAGCGAATTGCGCGGATAGTAAGTCATGCGCGTGCGACCGCTCATCCAGATGCGGTAGCCGGCCTGCCGCAGGCGGTGATCGAATTCGGCGTCCTCATTGTGGCTGAAGCTCTCGTCATAACCGCCGAGCCTGCGGAACACGCTCACCCGCATCAGCGCGTGATGGCCATGATCGACCCATTCGCCGCTGGAGCGGTGCCTGTGTTTGGAGCCGCCAGTGCCGAGCTTCGAGTTCTGGGCCGCGGCGACTGCCTGCTGCACCAGGCCAGCCCCCTTGGTGAGCATCGACACGACGACCGAGTCAGCACCCGTTTCCCGCGCCTCCTCCAGCAGCCGGTCGCAGAAATCGTCGGGATAACCTCCATGCGCGTCGATGCGGATCAGATAGTCCACGCCGTCGCCGAAGCGCTCGACAGCGAGGTTGATCGCGGCACTTTGGATACGCTTCGGGTTGTCGATCAGCATAACGTTGGCGTCTTCCGCAGCTGCCTTGGCGGCAATCGCTCGGGTGGCGTCGCGGCTACCGCCGTCGGCAACGATGATCCGCGCGGAAAGCCGCCTCGCAGCCGGCCGGAGCTGGGCGAGCAAGGCGCCGATGTGGCGCTCTTCGTTCAGGCACGGGATGATGATGATGCAGGAAGGGGTTTCAGGCATTGCGTCGCTTTGCTGTGTGGTGGGTATGTCAGGCAGCGATGGCGCCGATTTCGGCGTCGCCGGCGATGCGCTGGAGCCTTGCCACCAGCGCGCGACAATCGGAGCGGCTGCAGCTCCAGGTCCTGGGATCGCGGGCGAGCACGCCCCGATGCAGGGCCTCGTAACGCTCCGCCGTCATGGGCGAAAACGTCGCCATCAGTGCGTCCACTGACGGTTTTGCAAGGATCAGTCCGACGCGCTGCCGTTCAAGGAACCCGGCGGTTTCGGTGTCGGCCATGGCAATCGGCACCGCACCGAAGCGGCATCCTTCATAGAGCCGGTTGGGCAACAGCCATCTCGAGTTCTGGCCCTCTTCGAAGAAGTCGATCGCCCAGGAGAAATGCCCCTCCCGGTAGATCTCGGCCATGTCCTCAGGGTTTCGATAAGCACCTTTAAAGGACAAATAGGGCTCGGATTCGACGAAACCATGGAAATCCGGGAACTCGGAAAGTGCCGGTCGGCCGCGCATGACGACCTCGAACTGCCCTTTCATCCTGCGGGTGAAGTCGGCGAGCAGTTCGAGCGACTTGCGGCAGCGCAGCGCCCCGAACCAGCCAATGCGCCAAGGCGGCCCATCGGGTGCCCTCGGCAATACAGACCGAAGCCCAGGCGTCAGCTCGAGCAGCTTGTTTTCGACCAGTTCGATAGGCGCATCGATCTGGCCGTATCTGTCGAAATAGTGCCTGACGAAGGCTGGCGAGCTGGTCAGCAGCAGTTTGACGTTGCGCCCAAGCAGCCGTTCGGCACCACGCATGCCCTTGCCCAGCAGGTCCTCGCGCAGCACCAGCCGATGGATATCGAGGCACTCGTAGACGATCGGCACCGAGCCTGCGAACGCGCTTCGCGCACGCTGCGCCAGTGCCAGCATTTCGAGGTTGCGGGCGATGATCAAATCCGGAGCCGGCATGGCGCCCAGCGAGCCCGACATGCGCGCCAAAGCCTTTGCCACCGCCGAGATTCGTTGCGTGAACCGGCCATCGCGCGTGTGCCCGAGGTCGATCGGCCTAAGGCCCTCTATGTCTTTTACCGGCTCATCAGTTCGCCGGAATCCGGCCAACACAAGACGCGCACCACCGGCCTTGAGCATGATGACCCGCCGGCGAACTGCTGGATCGGAAACGTCATGCACAAGGTACAGCACATGCAGCATGAGATTACTCTCGCTGTTTGGCCCACCGCGTCACGATGCTAGGGAAGCATTTGCTGCATCGCAACAATTACTGACCCATTCCACCTCAACTTTTGTTGCGTCGCAAAATAGCCCGTTTGATCTGTCATGACTGGCGTGGGCGGGCCTATGCGACGGAGACGCAGTTCCATGAAGAAGATCATTGTCGAAAACACCGTCTGCCTGAACACCGGCGACGCTGCGATCCTCCTTGCGATCCGGCATATCCTGAAATCAGCCTATGCCAGCGACATCCAGTTCCAGGTGTTCGACAGCCAGCCCGAGGTCGCCTCGCGTCTCTATCCCAGGCAGGCCTATCCCGATATCGAGATCCGCAAGCTGCTGGCCGAATCGATCTTCAAATACCCCTATGACGACAACCGGCTGAAGAACCTCGCCAAGCCGATCTATAACCGGCTCGCACTGAGCGCGCTGCGCCACTACGGCAAGAGCACGGCGCTGGACGAGACGATGTTCGGCGCTGAAGACCGCCGCAGCCTCGACATGTACCGGCAGGCCGATCTCGTCATCACGACCGGCGGCACCTACCTGGTCGAAAACTACAATCTCGAACGCCGGCTCAACCAGTTCCGCATCGACGCCGCCTTCGGCAAGGATCCTGTTTTCTTCACCCAGTCGCTTGGGCCCTTCGCCAAGGACTACAATCGCCGCGAGTTGAAGCCGGCTTTCGACCGCAGCCCTCTGATCCTGTTGCGTGACGAACGCTCGCGCGGCCATCTCTCCGGCCTCGTCGAAGATACGGGCAAGTGTCATGTCGTGGCCGATTCGGTGTTCGCGCTGGCCGACAAGGCGCGCATCGAAGGGCTCCTGTCCGCCAGCGAGCCGCCCCGGCCAACCGGCCACGTCGGCATCTCGGTACGGCACTGGAATTATGTCAGCGAGGGCGCCAACGGCATGCGCCGCTACATGGACTCGATCCGCTATATCGCGACCACACTCGTGCGCGACCACGGCAAGCAGGTGACCTTCGTTTCGACCTGCCAGGGTGTGCCTGAATATGCCCATGACGATTCGAAGACCGCGCGCGTTATCGTTGCCGAACTGGCGCCTGACATCGCCGCCCAGGTCACCGTCGATGCCAACTTCCACACGCCCGAACAGCTGATGGAACTGGTCAAGGGCTTCGACTTCGTCGTCGCCACGCGCATGCACATGATGATCATGTCGCTCTGTGTCGGCGTGCCGGTGCTGCCCATCGCTTATGAATTCAAGACCAGGGAACTCGCCAAGCGCGTCGGGCTTGCCGATCTGCTGCTCGACATCGACACGGTGACCCCCGAGGAAGCCGGCCAGAAGCTGACGAGTTTCACGGGCAATCTCGACCGACTGAGGGCAACGACCCTTGCCGCGGTGCTCGAAGAACATGCCTCGGCGATGTCGGCGGCCGATCTGATCAGGCCGCTGCTTGAGGACGTCTCAGCGGATGTTGCGGGCGATGGTCTTCCAGGCCTCGACAAGGGCACGGCGCGACTGCGGCACGGCGACCATGAAGACGAGCGCAACCGCGTAGCTTAGGATCGCAGCAGTCACCGCGGCGACGAGATTGGACTGTGCTGTCAGCGATGCCGGCAGGTAGCCGTAGCCAAGCCAGGCGACGGCTGCCGCCACAATCAGCAGGCCCTGGACCATCAGGAAGTCGAGCGCCGAGACCGGCCCCGTCCGCCCCAACATCACCGCCAGCACCGGCAGCCGCAATACGTAACCACTGATCGCATAGGCTGCGGCGACACCGACAGCGCCCCATTTCAGCCCGACGGCGAAGGACAGCACGGTGGTCGCCGCCGAATAGACACCCCAGCGGAACATCGTTGCCGTCTTGCCCTGGCAGATGAAGACCCAGCCTGTCGTGCTCGACACCGGCTGCATCAGCCCGGCAATGCCGAGCCAAGCAAAGATCGGCGCCACCGCCAGCCAGCGCTCGCCAAACAGGATCGCAACGACAGGCTCGGCGGCGATGGTAAGCGCGGCTATGCCGGGCACTGTGATGAAGGCAAGCAGCCAGTTGGTGCGGAGATAGAGCTCGCGAAAGCGCGGCTTGTCATGCTGGATTCGGCTGAGCAGCGGTACCATCAGGCGCGACAGCGGCTGGTTGATGTTCTGCAGCGGAAACAAAAGCAGCTTGTAGGCACGGTCATAGTAGCCGAGTTCGATCGGTCCCGAAAACTTGCCAATCAGGATGTTGTCGAGGTTGCGCGAGAAGAAATTGACCAGATTGAAGCCGGTTAGATTGGCGCCGAACGACAGGATCTCGCGCTCGACCCTGAGGTTCGGTTTATCAGGCTTCCAGCGCGTGGCGAGCCAAGCGCCCAGCAGAGTCACGACCGCGCCAGCGGCCGGCCCGATGACCAGTGCCCAGTAGCCGAGACCTGCATAGGCAGCGGCAATCGCCGCCACCAGACCGGCCAAGGCCGTCACCACATCGTTGATCGCGAGCTGACCGAACTGCAGATTGCGGTTCATCAACGCCAAAGGCAGCGCGGCAAGGCTTCCCAACAACAGCGGCGTTGCGGCGGCAAGGGTGATGCCGGTCATGCGGGCATCGCCGTAAAAGGCTGAAACCGCAGGCGAAAGTGCTGCGATCACGATGGTGCAGATCAGGCCGGCGAGCGTACTGATCCAGAACACCTGGTTGAGCTGCGACTGGGCGATCTCCGGCCGCTGGATCACCGCCTGCTGGAGGCCGAGATTCTGAAACAGCCCGACAAAGGCGATGATCGGTCCGACCGAGGCGACAAGGCCAAAGTCCTCAGGTGCCAGCATCCGCGCCAGCACCACCACCGACACGAACTGGATGGCGATCTTGATCGCCTGCGCTGCACCGGTCAGCGCCCCGCCCCTGAGCGCGATGCGCCCCAATTGCTGGGCTTGAGCCGTCATGCCGCGGCCCTTGTCGCGGCAAGGCGGAACAGCGTGTCGGCGAAAGCATCGTTGAGCCTTGTCGAATCGAAATCGTCCTCGACCTTGCGCCGCGCGGCTAAGGCGAGCGTCTCGCAGGGGCCGGGGTTTTCGGCGATCCAAATGAGTTTCTGTGCCAGCGTAGCCGCGTCCCTTTCGGGCGCGAGCAGCCCGGTCCTGCCATCCTCGATCAGTTCGGGGATGCCGGAGTGATAGGTGCTGACCACGGTCAGCCCGGCAGCCATGGCTTCCATGAGCGCGACCGGAATGCCTTCGAGGTCGCCATCGCTGGCCTTGACGGAGGGCAGGACGAAGACATGCGCCTGGCTCAGCCGCTGCTTGACCTCGCTATGCGGGCGCGGCCCAAGGAAGGCGACCCGCTCGGCAATGCCCAACCGTGCCGCAAATTGTTTCATCTCATCGAGCAATTCGCCGCCGCCGATGATCGTGTAGGACCAGTCGATGTCGGGGCGGACGGCCTGCACTTCGGCAAGCGCGCGCAGGGCGAATTCGATGCCCTTCTTCTCTGTCAATCGGCACACCGAGATCAGCGCCAAACTGGTGTCGCCCTGCCTGCCGGTGCGAAAGTCGATCTCGTCGGTGTTGACGCCCATATGGTGTACGGCAACGCTGCCGGGTGTGGCACCCGCCCCGATCAACGCGTCGCGGAAGAAGCCGTTGACCGGCAGTTGCAGGGCGCCCTGTTGGAACACGACTTCGTAACGCGACAACGTGCCGTCATGCATCGGGGCACCGACATCATGACCGTGAAAGATGGTCACCAAGGGTGCCGCGATCTGCCGCTGCTTCATCGCTCTTGCGACGCGCAGGCCATTATTGCCGAAATGGGCGACGATGACGTCGTATTTCTCGAGCTTGCCGGCAAAGGCGATGTCGAGCGCCGTCGACGCTTTGTCCCACAGCCGTCCCGACCATTTGCGCAGCGAAGGGCGCAGCGGCCCAAGCGCGCCCCACCATTGTTCGACCCCGCCGGGCAGGTTGCGCCAGCGCGGGTCATCGATGTTGTGTTCCTTGCCGAAGGTCGTCTCGTTGCAGACGACACCGACCTCGATGCCGCGTTCGAGGCATCCGGCGATCTGGTCGAGAACGAAGGTCTCGGAAAGCGAGGGAAACTTGTCGACGACAAAACAGACTTTCATCGATCCGCGCTCCTGAAACTTCGCAGGGCAAAAGCCAAGTCAGGCCGCCCGGTGGAGGCTGCCTGCCGCCGCACGATCGAGCACCGCCATGAAGGTGGCGAACTGGGCATCGGGGTCGAGCTGCGGACGATGTGAGAATTCGCGCGCGGCCGTCGACAGGCGCTCATATTCGGCCCTGTCGTCCCACAGGCATCGTACCGCGCCAACCCACGCATCAAGCGGCGCATCATAGTCGAGGACCACGCCGCCCTTGCCGATCGCCTCAGGCAATCCGCCACGACGCGAGCCGACGACGGGAATACCACTGCAATGGGCTTCGGAAGCGACACGGCCCCAGGCCTCTTCCCATTTGCTCGGCGCAAGCAGGATTTTGGTGCGACCGTAGACCGTCTTCATGTCGTTGGTTCGACTTTCGAGCCTGACATTGCCAAGCGGTGCGATGATCTCTTCGATACGCGCGCGGTGGTCATCGGCAAGCTTCCAGCTTTCGACAAACAGGAAGGGAATGTCGGGGCAGCGCCCGGCAACGCGCACGGCGAGTTCGAAGCCCTTTTCCTCATAAGGATTGATCAGCGTGACGTATTCGCCTGTCGTGGGCGTGTTGTAGTGCCCCGGGTTGATCGTTGGCGGAATGACGATCGATTCAATGCCGAACCGTTGCCCGTAGGTGCGCGCGGTGAATTCCGAATTGGCGATGTATTGCGCCGACCGAAGTTCGCTGAGGTCGCCACCCAGCTCATGGAACTCCACATTCCTGAGATAGACGACCAGGGGTATGCCCTGGGCCTCCAGCGCCTTGCCGATCGGCACCGACTTGTGACACTGCACAACCGCGACGTCAGGTTTCAGCTTCTGCACGGCGAAGCCGGCAGCTTCCCACGGGAACCAGGCGCGGACCACCGGATAGCCGGGAAACGTGTCGATGACGGCGCGCTGCCCGAGCAGCTTCATCTTGGCCCTTGCCTTGAAGCCGAACATGCCGCCGCCGAACAGGGCGGCGAGCACGGAGGCCTCGTGGCCATGCGCTCGCAACTGTTCGACCAAGTGATGCGTGCTCGACTGGACGCCACCGCTGAATTCGGGTGTGTAACCATTGCCGCCGGCAAAAAGGACCCTCATGCGGCCAGCTCCTTTGTCGCTCGCTCGGCCTGTTCGCCGGCCTTCCTGCCGATGCTGATATAGTCGATGCCGTGGCGGGCAAGCACACGCGGGTCGTAGAGATTGCGGCCGTCGAAGATGACGGGGGTTGCAAGCGCCTGCTTGATCACCTCGAAGGACGGTGCGCGGAAATTCTTCCATTCGGTGGCGATCAGCAGCGCGTCGGCGCCGCGCAGCGCCGCCTCCTTGGTGCCGCACAGCAAAAGATCGTCGCGCTGGCCGTAGACGGTCTGCGCCTCGTTCATCGCTTCGGGGTCATAGGCCTGGACCTTGGCGCCGGCGGCCCACAAAGCCTCCATCAGCACGCGGCTTGGTGCCTCGCGCATGTCGTCGGTGTTGGGCTTGAAGGCGAGCCCCCACAAGGCGAAGGTTTTTCCCGCCAACTCGCCGTTGAAATAGGCCGACAGCTTGTCGAACAGCACCGCCTTTTGGCTGTTGTTGCGCTCTTCGACCGACTTCAGCAGCGTCGCATCAAAGCCTATGCCATCGGCGGTGCGGATCAGCGCGCGCACGTCCTTGGGAAAACACGAGCCGCCATAGCCAAGGCCGGGATAGATGAAATGGTAGCCGATGCGCGGGTCCGAGCCGATGCCCTTGCGCACCTCCTCGATGTCGGCGCCGAGCAGCTCGGCGAGGTTGGCCATCTCGTTCATGAAGCTGATCTTGGTCGCCAGCATGCAATTGGCGGCATATTTGGTGAACTCGGCCGAGCGCACGTCCATCACGACCATCTTCTCGTGGTTGCGGTTGAACGGCGCGTAGAGCTCGCGCATCACCAATTCGGAGTCTTCGCTTTGGGTGCCGATGATGATGCGGTCGGGCTTCATGCAGTCGGCGACCGCCGAGCCTTCCTTGAGGAACTCCGGGTTGGAGACGACGTCGAAGGCAAGGTCCTCGCGGGCACGACCTCTGAGCGTCTCGGCGATCTTGGCCCGGACCTTGTCGGCGGTGCCGACCGGCACCGTCGACTTGGTCACCACGATCTTGGGGCCAGCCATCTCGCCGCCGATCACCTCGGCCACCGACAGCACATATTTGAGGTCGGCCGAACCGTCCTCGCCCTGCGGTGTGCCGACAGCGATCATCTGGATCTCGCCATGGCGCACGGCCATCGCCGCATCGGTGGTGAAAACGATGCGCCCAGCCGCATGGTTGTCGCGCACCAGCGCTTCCAGTCCGGGCTCGAAGATCGGGATCAAACCCTGGTTCAGCCGCTCGACCTTGGCGGCGTCGACATCGACGCAGACCACGTCATGGCCGACCTCGGCCAAAACCGCCGCCTGCACAAGCCCGACATAGCCAATTCCAAATACCGTCAAGTTCATCCGGTCAAATCCTGTTGATTGTGATGAGGGAAGTCCAGCATCGGACTGCTTGTCGTTTGCGGGTCACTGCAGCTTGCAGGCGACCGATTCGTTGAACTGGCAAGGCTCGCCGAGTGCCGTGAATGCCACCCGGTCGACGGCCATCGTCACCGGCTTGCCGGGATCGACAAACGGCCCCATCCATTCCTTGAGCGTGTCGGTGCCCCAAAGGCTGAAGAATATCTTCTGGGGATGGCTGGGCAGTTGCGAGGCATCGGTCACCTCGTGCACAAGCTTGCCGTTGACATACCAGCGCAGCCGCTCCTTCTCCCAGACGAAGGCATAGTCGTTGAAACCCTGGTCAGCGCCACCGGCAACATCGACCAGCTTCTCGTCGTTCGACTTGCCGCCGACATAGGCGTTGACCTGCACCTTGGAGGGGTCCTTGGTCAAAACCTCGAAGTCGATCTCGTCATGCGGCTGTTTGTGTACCGGGCCGATATAGGTGAAGAACGCGGCGTTGAGCCCCGAGCCGGTGCCGGTCTTCATCCGCGCTTCATAGGTGCCGTAGCTGAAGCGCTCCTTGGTCTGCACTTCGGCGCAGGAATAGTCGCGGTTCTTGAACGGCTTCTTTTCGAAGCTCAGCACCAGATTGCCGTCGGCGAGCTTGAGCTGCTCCTTCGACCAGGTGCAGTTCTGATGCTTGCCATTGTCCCAACCGTCGGAGACGAACCAGCGCGAACTGCTGAAATTGTCGAACGTCTCGACAAACGACTTGCCGGTGGCATCCTGCGCCACCGCGCCACCTGTCACCGCAAGCAGACCGGCGAGCGCGACCGACAGCTGCAAGACGCCGCAGCGGCCGGCAACATGATTTTTGTTTTCGTTCATAGCCAAGTCATCCTTGTGCCTGCATGCCTCCCGCCCGGGAACCACATCCCAACACCCGGCCAGGGTTGCGCCCGGCCGGCAAACTTGTTCCTCCATTGAATTTTGTTGCCGAGTGTTGCCGAAGCGAGATCGCTCCCGCCTGCGGCTACGTCGTCGGCTCTCCCACAGTCTCGCGACCTTCGGCATCAAACATGTCGACCGAATGACGAAGCCCGGCGACAAACTCCGCCTGCCTGCCCAGCACCTCGATACGCCGCAGGCAGTTCTTGAGCGCTTCGGTCAGCCGATCCATCTCCGCTGCCCGCCGCAACGACACCGCTTCGTTGTCCATGGCTTCGACCAGAAACGCGGCATTTGCCGAGACCGCCTCATAGCGGCTCCTGATGCCGGTTTTCTCGGCCTCGATCCCGGAAGCGAGCTGATCAAGCGAGCGCGCCAGCTGTTCAAAACGCGCGCGGTCCGTATCTCGGTCGCGGTCAGGACTGCGGGTGCGGAATGCGAAGATTGATGCCATGCGTGCTGCTCCACGTTGGAAGTCGGGCGTCATTTCAACTAGCGCCCGCGTTCTCGCCGGCAACCGCCGTGCCCGACATCAAATAGTGGTAGCTGGGTTCACCCGTGGAAGGCGCGCGGGACAACACCCGGCGCAGCGGTTCGATCTTGTCCATGACGACACCACCCACGACACCGGCCAAATTCGAAGGGGAGCGAAAAGCAAACGCGGCTGCGTCGGCGAGCCCGCTGGTCGCCTTGAGGTCGAGGAAGCGACGCAGGCGATACTTGTCCCTGACATGGCGTTCATGCCGGCGCAGCACAGCCTTGAACTCAGCCGCAACTTCTGGATTGCCCAGAAGCGAAAGATCCGTGTCGGCGAGCCGCCGCAAATCCTCGGTGCGATGCCGGCCGCTGAGCGAATCCGGGCGCACGACAGCACCGTAGCCGCAGGACCGGATCAGCTTGAAGCGCGCGCCATTCAGCATTGCCCTGGCATAGAGCGCGTAGTCTTCACCCAATCGCAGCGATTCATCGTAGCTCAGGCCATGCGCCTCAAGCACCGCACGCCGGATCACCGGCTTGAGGAAGCCGAGTTCGCCGCGCTGGGCGCCGCGTCGCGAAATGTTCTTCTTGATGAACTGCACTGGATCAATGAACTCCGGGGCGGCGGCGAAGCTGGCCACGTCGCCTGCAAGTACGGCCCGCGAGGCGGCTGTTTGAACAAAGACGATGTTGTCAGCGACAAGATCCCAGTCGGAACCACTCAAGAGCCTGCTGAACCTGCCGGCCAGGAAAAAATCGTCGGCGTCGAGAATACTGATCAGCGGCGCCTTCGATTGCCTTATGGCTAGGTTGCGCGCGAATGAGGGGCCACTATTGACATCGAGCCGCAGCACCAGAAGCCTGCCACTGCCATCTTCGGCGGCGCGCGCCACAGCTTCGGTCGCGTCGGTCGAGGCATCGTCCACGACCACGACCTCAGCCACTTCGGGCTCCCGCAGCGCCGAGGCAATAGCTGTCGCAATCGTCTCTGCCGCATTGTGCGCGGCAATGATGACACAGACGTCGGTTCCGCTCATGTCGGTAGCCTTTCCGTCGTAGTCCCGCCCCGGCCAGAGCTATATTGCACCTGCGAACATGGGAACCCCAACTTTTGTTACGGCGATTCACGTTCCGGCGTGCGGACGGACGGTCTCGGGTCCGCTGGTACGCGGCTTACCAAGGCGTGCAGGCGGATCGCATCGATCACATCCCGCTGCTGCGATTGTCGTAATGATCACAATGCAAAGCAGCGTGTCGGCTCAGGCATGGCCCGGAAAACAACGATGGAACATGGGGCGACAGCGAGCGTTTCCGCCACAGGTCATGTGCTTAGTGAGCGCTGCCTTTAGGGGTGAGATCATCAGCAGGCACGGCGGTAGCGGCTTCCGCCGACGCTTTCGCGCTGTTCTGGCTTTCGGCATGTTTTGGTGCGCTGCGAAGCACCATCGCAAGGATCGCCAGGAAGTATCCGACCTGCAGAATCACGGCGCAGATGACGACGCGCAGCAAGATCATGCTCCAGCTTGCAGCATCCAGATAAGACCACAGCGCAACGATCACGATCACAATCGCCAGACCGAGGGTGAACTTTGGCAACGTCATTTCGTTTGACCGCCTGCCTGAGGCAGCGGCACCAGATTCGTCACGATTTTACTTGCCATGCCTCTAGCCCTCGCAAGCTTCCGCCAGCGCCCATTTCCTGCATTTACCTTGGCGCAGACGTATTGATGGCCGGTCAATCCGAGGAACGTTCTTCCATTATATTGGTCAGCCCGTATCTCAGCAAGCCGAGCACTCTGTCGCAGCTCGTCCTTGAGGGTGCGGGCGCATGTTGCACTGCATGAAATTCAAAATGGCAAGCTGCCCGACAATCGTTGCAATAGAACTGTTTCATCACCCCGTTCAAATTCATCCGTCAAATCCAGAACTCATTGTTCCCAACGGCTGTCCGCAGAGCGAATCGCCAATAAGCGCCGAATTTACTTAGGCGGCACCAAGGCAAACCGGCATATTTGCTTCTTCTGAAATACAGCAGCCGATGACCGAAAAGCTGTCACATTGCGCTTTTTCCGTGCAACCTGCGGTCGGCGATCGACCCTTCATTGGCATCATTGTTTCAAACGCCAAGAAATCGTGTTTTGCAGTGCAGCATTGCGCGGCTATCTTTGCCCTGGGCGGGTCATTGACCAACTGGAGTTGCAGCATGAGGAATATTGCCAAGTCGACCAGCTTGGAATTTCCACACGCGGCCACGGATTTTCCACCGCTGGGTGGCGCAATCAAGCGCGGTTTCGACATCGTTGGCGCCAGCACCGGGCTCATCGTTTTGAGCCCGCTTTTCTTGCTGATCGCCTTGCTGGTCAAGGTTTCCGATGGCGGGTCTGTGTTCTATGGCCATCGCAGGATCGGCCGCGCCGGCCGGATTTTCCGTTGCCTCAAGTTTCGCACAATGGTGCGGGACGGCGATGTGGTTCTTGCCGCGCATTTTCGCGACAATCCCGAGGCCAAGGCCGAATGGGAGACGGCTAGGAAACTCAAGGACGACCCGCGTGTCACACGCGTCGGTGCCGTGCTGCGCAGGCTCAGCCTCGACGAGCTGCCGCAGATCGTCAACATCCTCCTGGGTGACATGAGCATTGTCGGTCCACGTCCGGTGGTACGCGACGAGCTCGAATATTACGGCAAGGCCGTGGTCTTCTACTTCAAGTCGCGGCCCGGCCTGACAGGCCTGTGGCAAGTCAGCGGACGCAACGACGTCTCTTATGACAGCCGGGTGGCGTTCGACCGCCACTATGTCGAGAACTGGTCGCTCGCCGGAGATATCCGCATCATCCTCAAGACGGTTCCGGCCGTCTGCATGTCGCGCGGCAGCTACTGAGTGAGCCGCAATCGAGGCTGCGCTCGGGCGGGAGTGCAGCGTCTCCCCTCGCCCGCCGGCGTCCCCGGATTTCAGCGGCACAGGAACGGACGACAGATTTGAAACTACACCTCGCACCCTTTCCCCGCAGCCGCGCATGGCGACTGCTGAACGGCATCACTTGTCTTACACTGGTCTTTTCGGCATCAGCGGCTTTCGCCGACGACTACCAGCTCGGCACCCAAGACAAGCTGACCATTCGCGTCGTCGAATGGCAGACGGTCGAAGGTGCGTTCCGCGACTGGTCGTCGGTCAGCGGCGATTACACAATCGGACCATCCGGCAAGCTGTCGCTGCCCTTCGTCGGCGAAACGCCGGCATCGGGCAAGACCACCGCCGAGATCGCCGAAACCATAGGCAAGAGGCTGCAGGAAAAGTTCGGCCTTTCCGACCGGCCCGAGGCGTCGGTCGAAGTGGCGCAATACCGCCCCTTCTACATCTCGGGCGACATCAAGACGCCGGGGCAATATCCCTACGCCCCGGAACTCACTGTGCTCAAGGCGATCAGCATCGCTGGCGGCATGCGCCGCGGCACCGAGGGGGCGCGTACCGAGCGCGACTTGATCACCGCCGAAGGCAGCCACGCCGTCCTGTCCGACGAACAGCTCCGCCTGATGGTCACCCGCGCCCGCATCGAGGCCGAACTCGCCGGCAAGACAGAGGTCGAAGCCCCCAAGGACATTGCGTCCCTGCCCGCGGTCCCTGGAATGATCGCCGACGAGACCGCCATCATGGTCTCGCGCCAGAAAAAGATCACGCTCAGGCTGCAGGCTCTTGAAGACCTCAAGGGCCTGCTCGAACGCGAGATCGTGTCGCTGGGCCAGAAATCCGAAACGCAGAAGCGCCAGGTCGAGCTTGCCAAGAAAGAACTCAGCGGCATCGACACGCTGGCCCAGAAGGGCCTGGTGGTGAACACGCGCCTGCTTTCGACCGAGCGCTCCATCGCCGAGATGGAAGGCAAGATCCTCGACCTTGACACGGCGATGCTGCGGGCCAAGCAGGACATCAGCAAGGCTGAGCAGGAAGCGATCGACCTCAAGAACGACAACGAGTCGGAACTTGCCGTCGAACGCCAGAAAGTGGTGGCGGAGCTGAACGCGGTGACGCTCAAGCTTGGAATGCAAAAGGGCCTGATCTCAGAAGCGGGAGGCGTTGCTCCAGCATCTGCTGGTGCCGAACAGGCACTTTCTTACGTGCTTGTCCGCAAGAGTGACGGCAAGACCAAGGAAGTCGCAGCGACCGAGGATACGCCGGTGCTGCCCGGCGACGTCCTGAAGGTCGAGCGCGCTGGCGGGCCTCTCATCCAGTAGCTGCGGCAGGCACACCAAGATGCGGATCAGAAAGGCATTGCTGGTCGATCCCGGCCAAAACACGCTTTACGGCGCCTTCGCGGTCGCCGTGTCGTTTTTCGTCTTCGCCTATTCCTTCCGCCTCGGGCAGATATCGATCCTGATGTATTACGCGGTCTGGCTGCCGCTGATCCTGGTCGATTATCGCTTCACGCTCGGGCGCCTGGCGCGCTCGCCGCAACTTCTCGCCTTCGCGCTGATCGCGTGCCTGTCCTATTTCTGGTCCGACGCGCCTGATGTGACCAGCCGGGCCGCGCTGCAATATCTGTCGCATGTCGTTTGCGCCGTGATCGCTGCCCGCGTGATCGACGCCCGCACGCTGAGCATCGGCGCCATGGCCGGCATCGTCGTGGTGCTGATCTACTCCGTCCTTGTCGGCAGCTCGGTCTACGATGCGCTCGACGGCACCTACAGTTTCGTCGGCGCCTTCGGCTCGAAAAACCAGCTTGGCTTCTATGCATCGCTGGGCGTGCTTCTCGGCTGCTATTTCGGCCTGTTCCTCACCCGCAGCCGCATCGCGCGCCTGCTTGCCTTGGGCGTCGTGCTCCTGTCGGCAGCGCTGCTGGTCATGTCCCACTCGGCAACCTCGATGCTGGCGACGCCAGCGGCCGTCGCCCTGGTGATTGCGATTGCCGGTCTCGAAGCGTTCTCTCCCAGCCACCGCAAGATCTTCTTTCTTGCAGGCTCGGTGCTCGCTTGTGCGGCAGTGCTCGCGGCACTCAATATCGGCGCCGTCGACATGGTGCTCGGCGCTTTCGGCAAGGACACGACTTTGACCGGGCGCACCTATCTCTGGCAGCAAGGGCTCGACGCAGCATCGAGCGCGCCCTGGCTCGGCGTTGGCTACCAGGCCTATTGGGTGCAAGGCTTCTCCGAAGCGGAGCGGCTGTGGAACGAGTTCTACATCGCCTCGCGAACCGGATTCCACTTCCACAACACCTATATCGAGGCGCTGGTGGAACTCGGCTATGTCGGTACAGCAGCGATCATCCTGCCTCTGCTTGCCGTGCTCCGGCTCTGCATATGGCGGCTTCTCAACGAAAACGACTGGACCGAACCGCTGTTGCAGACAGGCCTGCTCGCGCTGCTCGTCATCCGCTCCTTCTTCGAGGTCGACATACTCCAGCCCTACGCGATCGGCTCGTTCCTGCTCTACTACTGCTGGGCTCGCGGCAAGGAACCGGCACCGAGCCGAAGAGCTGCCGGGTCGTCGGCAACGATTCAATTGTCACGGGCGACCTGAAATCTGCGTCGTTGCGGCATCGCGAAATTCGCGTGCCGGTAGCACCTCTCACTTGCTTCGACGCCATGCCTTTCAGCCCGATCGGGAAAAATGTCACGTATTCCGCTACCTAAATCGATGCAGATCTCGATCTCGGCCACGCTTCTTGTTCAAGCCTTGTAGATCGCGATTATCCAGTTTGTTTCTTCACTCGGCACCTCAACAAAACTCGCGCATAAATTGCAGAAGACTTTACTTTGATTGTCGTTTCCGGTTTGAACATTTCTTGAACACGCCGCTTCAAAATGAGGCACATTAGCAAATCTATAATCTTCCAAGCGCAGCCTGTTGTCGATCTTCGAAATCTCTCATCCCTGAGACCGAAAGATCTTGGCAAACGCCAAACAGGTGGCATATGATTAAATATACCTTCCTTGTATACAGACAATATTTTCGCTATCTTTCGCTTCTATCAAGTAATATTCCCAGAAAATGGCGAGCGCTCCGCCAACGCCATAGGTTAGGAGCGGATGGTTCTAAGCCTTTCACCGAGCGGATTTCCCATTTAACCCAATCAACTGGTCCCCAACGCAAAGTTCGACCGCCCGGCCCCAGTCTTTTCCTTCAATCACAATCCGGCACGTCGGCAATCGAATTCGCCATCGTCGCCCCGATCTTCATCCTCCTCGTCTTCGGGATGATTGCTTACGGTATTTATTTCGGCGCCTTGCATTCCGTCCAGCAGATGGCAGCCGACGCAGCCCGCACTGCCATTGCGGGTCTTGACGAGACCGAGCGCAAGACACTTGCGCAAAGATATCTCGATCTCAACGCCAGCGAATACGTCCTCATCGACAGGAAAAAGCTATCCGTCGACGTCAAAGACAGCGACGCGAATGGCGAACAGTTCGTCGTCTCACTGAGCTACGACGCCCGCCAGCTTCCGATATGGAACCTGCTGCCGATGCTGCCGATGCCGGAACCGACAATCAAACGTTCTTCGACAATTCGGGTGGGAGGTATCTGAATGTTTGCGACAGACAACCTACGAACCTTCTGGGCTTCGCAAAAAGGCAACATCGCGACGATGTTTGCCCTGACGCTGCCGATCGGTCTCGCGGCGGCCGCATTGGCGGTCGACGAAGGCGCACTCTATGTCGAGCGCCGCGAGGCACAGTCGCTCACCGACCTCGCAGCCATTTACGGTGCCGCCAACATCGGCAAGGCCGACGCTGCGGTGCTGAAAGTGTTCAGCAACAACAGCCAGGACGGTGTTGCCCTGGTCGGCGACTTCAACGTCCAACCGACGACTGTGGGTTACCGGCAAGTGGCGGTCGAAAAGGGGCGCTATGGGGCCGATCCAACTGTCGAAGCCGGAAAGCGCTTCGTTGTGGGCGCGATGCCTTTCAATGCGGTCCGCGTCACCTACCGCAAGGACGGCACGACCTATTTTGCCAACGCGCTGATGGGGCAACGGACGATCGTCACAAGTGCTGTCGCCAGTGCTCCAGCCGAGGCCGCATTCTCCGTCGGCTCCCGGCTCGCAAGCTTCAAGGGCGGCATTCTCAACGACATACTTGGCAAGTTGCTGGGTACCACGATCTCGCTCAGCGTGATGGACTACGAAGCGCTGCTCGGGGTCGACGTCAACGCGTTGCAGTTCATCGACGCCCTCGCCACCGAACTGCATGTGACGGCCGGAACTTACAACGATGTGCTGAAATCACAGGCGACTGTCGGACAGATCGTATCCGCTCTGGCCACGACGACGAAAGACAAGAACGCCGACATCGCGCTTGCCAAGCTTCTCGGAGCACACATCCCGGGATCGCTGACGGTGCCGCTGTCTCATTTCGTCGACCTGGGTCATATCGGCAAGCTGGCATTGGGGCACGGCGCCGCCGCTTTCGACGCCAATGTCGGCATCATGGAACTGTTGAGCGCGGCAGCCGCTATCGCCAATGGCAAAAATCAGGTCGCGCTGGACGTCAACACCGGCATGCAGGGCCTAGCCGGCGTCGCCTTGAGCATCGCCATCGGCGAACCGCCTCAAGGGGGCACATGGTTCGCCATTGGCGAATCCGGCAAGATCGTCAGGACCGCGCAGACCAGACTGCAACTCGTCGTCACTGTCGGCGGCTCCGGCGGACTTGTTGGAAGCGTTCTGGGCGGTTCAATCAGAGTGCCGCTCTATGTCGAGCTCGCTTACGCCGAAGCACAACTCAAGAGCGTTTCTTGCCCCACCGGCAAGCCGGCCAGTGCGGTCGTGACGGTCGCCGCCCAACCTGGCGTTGCGGAAGTCTGGCTAGGCGACATCAATCCCGCAGACCTCAGGGTCTTTACCAAAAAACCAGTGGTACAGCCCGGGCAACTCGTGAAGCTCAATCCAGTTGGCCTCAACGTGCTCACCGTTGATGTAAAGGGCGCAGCCAACGTGAAGATCGGCAACTTGTCGCCGACGTCACTCACCTTCAACAAGAACGACATCGACACCCGCACCGTCAAGTCTGTGTCGACGCGCAATCTCACGCAGTCTTTGACCGCCTCGTTGCTTGGCGGATTGACACTCAACGTCAAGCTCGATGTCCTTGGTCTCGGTCTTGGCCTCTTCGTGCCGTCCGACGCCGCCGTCAAAACCGCCATCACCGGCCTTTTGTCGGGCGTCACAGCACCCATCGATGACCTGCTCTATGGCGTCCTGACGCTGGTGGGCGTGAAAGTCGGCGAAGCCGACGTCCGCGTCCACGGCGTTTCGTGCGGCAGGTCGGTGCTGGTTCTCTGACGCAATCGGCCCGGACGTCGAAAGCGACATCCGGGCCGATCCAACACTTTGAAAGAAGCGCCTGCGCGAAAGCCTCGCGCAGGCCGTTTCATGCCGACAAGCGGAATTTCGTCTCGTCGATCGCCGCGGCCATCAGGGTCTTGGTGTAGGCCTCGCGAGGCGCATCAAATATCTCCTCGGTCGGCCCCTCCTCGACGATCCTTCCCTGCTTCATCACGATGATGTAGTCGGCCATGGCCCTGACCACGGCCAGGTCGTGACTGATGAACAGATAAGAAAGGTCGTGGTCGGCCTGCAGCTTGCGCAACAGCTCCACGATCTGCTTCTGCACCGAACGGTCGAGCGCCGATGTCGGCTCGTCGAGCACGACGACCTTCGGCTTGAGGATCATCGCGCGCGCGATTGCGATGCGCTGACGCTGGCCGCCCGAGAATTCGTGCGGATAGCGGTTTCGCGTGTCAGGCGAAAGGCCGACCTCGAGCAGCGCTTCCACCGCCCGCTTGTCACGATCCTTGGACGACAGCGATGGCTCGTGCACAAGCAGCCCTTCGGTGATGATCTGCCCCACCGTCATGCGTGGAGAGAGCGAACCAAATGGGTCCTGGAAGACCAGTTGCAACTCCCGGCGCAGCGGGCGCATCTCGCTTTTGTCGGCCTTAGACAAGTCCTGGTCGGCAAAGCGGATCATGCCCTCGCTCGGCAGCAGCCGGAGCAAGGCCCGACCGAGCGTCGACTTGCCCGATCCCGATTCACCAACGATGCCGATGGTCTGGCCGCGCTTGAGCGTCACCGAAATGCGATCGACAGCCTTGAGCAGCATCGGCGGACCGGCAAGGAAGCCACCGCCGATCTTGAACTCCACCTCGACATTGCGCCCTTCAAGCAGGATCGGCGCTGTGTCTGCGGGTGCTGCCTTGCGGCCGGTCGGCTCCGCGGCAAGCAGCATCTTGGTGTAGTCATGATGCGGGTTGGCAAACAGATCGTCCGCCTTACCCTCTTCCACCACCTCGCCATACCGCATGACATAGACACGGTCGGCAAAGCGCCGGACGATGCCAAGATCATGGGTGATGAAGACGATGGCCATGCCGAGCTTGCGCTGCAGTTCGGCAAGCAGCATCAGGATCTGCGCCTGGATCGTCACGTCGAGAGCCGTTGTCGGCTCGTCGGCGATCAGAATGTCGGGATCGTTGGCAAGCGCCATGGCGATCATCACGCGCTGGCGCTGGCCGCCCGACATTTCGTGCGGATATGACTTCAGGCGCCGTTCCGGGTCGGGGATCTTGACCAGTTCGAGCAGCCTCAGTGCTTCGGCACGGGCCTCCGCACCGCTCAGCCCGCGATGCCTACGGATCGGCTCCATCAGCTGGTTGCCAATTGTGTAGAGCGGGTCGAGCGAGGTCATGGGCTCCTGAAAGATCATGCTGATCTTGCGGCCACGGACCTTGTTGAGTTCCGACTTGTCGAGCGTCAGCAGGTTCTTGCCACGATAGTCGACAACGCCGGTGGCCTCGCCATTGGATGCCAAAAGGCTCATCGCCGCCATCATCGTCTGGCTCTTGCCGGAGCCGGATTCACCGACCACGGCAACCGTCTCGCCGGCGTCGACGTGAAGGTTGATGCCCTTCACCGCATCGACAACGCCGTCAAGCGTGCGGAAGCGGACGCGCAGGTCCTTGACCGAAAGGATCGTTTCTCCAGCCATCTCACCTGTCCTTCGGATCGAGAGCGTCACGAAGTCCGTCGCCGATGAAATTCAGCGCGAACAGCGTCGAGACCAGGAAGAAGGCCGGGAACAACAGCAGCCAGTTGGCTGTGCCGATGTTCTTGGCTCCAGCGGAAATGAGCACGCCCCAGCTGGTCATCGGTTCCTGCACGCCGAGCCCCAGGAACGACAGGAAGCTCTCCAGGATGATGACCTGCGGCACCAGCAGCGTCATGTAGATGACCACCGGGCCGAGAAGGTTGGGGATGACGTGCCGCAGGACGATGCCGCGCGACCCGACGCCGAGCGCTTCCGCCGCCTGGACATATTCCTGCCTGCGGATCGACAACGCCTGGCCTCGCACGATGCGCGCCATGTCGAGCCACAGCACCGCTCCCACCGCTAAAAACATCAGCACGAAGTTTCGCCCGAAAAAGACGACCAGCATGATGACGAAGAAGATGAAGGGCAGTGAATAGAGCACATCGACGATGCGCATCATCACCTCGTCTGTCTTGCCGCCCAAGAACCCAGCCGTCGCGCCGTAGGTAACGCCGATGACCACCGCGACGAGACCGGCCAGAAGGCCGATCGCCAGTGAGATGCGGCCCGCCATCAGGGTTCGCGAGAGCAAGTCACGACCGACATTGTCGGTGCCAAACAGGAAATACTGTTGCTTGACCGAGGCGCTCATCACCGCCGTCAAACCGTCTGGCGATGTGCTTTCCAGTTTGCCATCGTCGAAGGTGTCGGAACGATCGAGGTAGCGGATGTTGCGGGCATCGAGCGGCTTTGACGACGTCACCGTAATGAACACGCGCTCGCCTTCCTGCCGCCATTCCTTGACGTCGACACGCATCCGCTTGACGGCGTCACTCATCGCCGTTTCGATCATGTCAGGCTTCGGATAGGCAGAAAAGCTCGGTGGGATTCTTACATAGTCGGGATAGATCGTTGTGTATTGATGCGGCACGAAGAGCGGGCCGACAATGCACACGATTGCCATCGCGATCAGATAAAAGAGGCTGAACATCGCAGCCTTGTTGGCCTTGAGGCGCGCCCAGGCGTCTCCCCAGAGCGAGCGCCCAACGACCGGTGCGGTGATGGCTATATCAGTCATATCGCACCCTCGGATCAAAGAAGGCGTAAAGGACATCGACGATCAGGTTGAAGGCGATTGTAAACAAGGCAATCACCACGACCGTGCCCATCACCAGCGTGTAGTCGCGGTTCAGCGCCGCATCGACGAAGTAGCGACCGACGCCTGGAATGGCAAAGATGGTCTCGACGATGATCGAGCCGGTGAGCAGTGCGGCCGCTGCCGGCCCGGCATAGGACACGATGGGCAAGACAGCGCCTCTGAGTGCGTGCTTGACCACCACAGACCAATCGGAAAGGCCAAGCGCTCTAGCGGTCCGGATGTGATTGGAATGCAGCGACTCAATCATCGAGCCTCGCATCAAGCGAGCAACAATCGCGATCTGCGGCAGAGAAAGCGTCAGAATCGGGCCGATCTTGTTGATCAACGCGCCATCGCCCCAGCCGCCGATCGGCAAGAGCTTCCAGGCCAAGCCAAAGCTCAATTGGATGATTGGCGCAATGACGAAGGTAGGGATCGTGCTGCCAGCCGTCGCCAGCGCGATGACCGTGTAGTCGCCCCACTTGTTCTGGTTGAGGGCTGCGATCACGCCGAGCACGGTTCCAACTGCAAGGGCCAGCAGCAGAGCTGAAAGGCCGAGCTGAATGGAGATTGGCAGGCCCTTGGCGAAGAGCTCGCCGACAGTAAAATCAGGCAGATTGTAGCTCGGCCCGAGACTGCCATGCAGCAAGTTGTTGAGGTAATTTAGATATTGCCTCCAGAGCGGATCACCCAGGCCGAATTGAGCTTCGAGATTTGCCTTGATTTCCGGACTGAGCCCGCGCTCCTGATTGAAGGGGCCACCGGGAGCAACCCGCATCAGGAAGAACGCCAGCGTTACGATTACGAATAGCGTTGGGATGGCGGTCAGTAACCGCCTGAGCACATAGAGCAGCATTTTTTCCCGCCTAGTGTAAGCAGAATCCGCCGCTCCCGAGCGGGAGCGGCGGCTCGGCTAGACTTAGTTTTTGCTTATGAAGCGGGTCGGATGCCGATCCATCGCATTGTCCTCAAAGCCAGCGAGCTTCGGGGAAACAATGTTGTGGTAGTTGTAATAAAGCAGCGGAATGTTGCCGACGTTGTCGATCAGAACCTTCTCCGCATCGCTGAGCAGCTTGTAGCGCTCTTCCGGCTTGCTGCCGGCCGCTGTGGCCGCAGCCATCAGCTCTTCAAACTTCGCATTGTTGAAGTTCGAGTAGTTGTGGCCATCAGCCTTGAGCGAGATTTCAAGGAAGGTTTCCGGGTCCTTGTAGTCTGCGATCCAGCCAGCACGGGCCACGTCGAAGTCACCCTTCTGTTCCAGGTGTCCATAGTGGGTCTTGGTGTCGGTGTTAAGCAGCGACACTTCGATGCCGAGCGGCTTGAGCTGTTCCTGGATAGCAACCGCCGTGTTCTTGTGGTTCTCCGAGGTGTTGTAACGGATTTCCATCTTCAGCGGCTTGTTCGGACCGTAGCCGAGCTTTTCGAGGACCTTCTTGGCCTCGTCTTCACGATCGATCTGTGACTTTTCAGCATAAGCGGCGACCGACGTGGTGTAACCCTCAATGCCCGGGGGCACCATCGAGTAGGCCGGCGCCATGGAATTGTTCCAAACCTTCTCGGCGAGGAAGTCACGATCGATTGCCATCGAGACGGCGTTGCGCAGTTCGACGTTATCCCAAGGAGCCTTGTCGGTCTTGATCGCGTAGTAATAGGTACCGAGATACGGAGCCACGCGGACCTGATCGCCAAACTTCGTCTTCAGATCGGCAAGCTGCTCGGTCGGAAGATCGTCATAGCTGTCGAGCTCGCCGGCTTCATAGCGCTTCATCGCCGACGAACGGTCTTCCGTAGGAATGTAATTGACAACGTCGATCTTGACGTTGGCCGCGTCGTAGAACTTCGGATTTTTGACCAGCTTGATGTGATCGTTCGGGACCCATTCGGCCAAGGTATATGCGCCGTTGGAAACGAGGTTGCCCGATTTAACCCAATCGGCGCCGAATTTCTCGATAGCCGCCTTGCTGACTGGATATGTCGACTGGTGGGTCAGGACCTCAAGAAAATACGGTGTCGGCGCGACCAGAGTGATCTCAAGCGTGTTGGCGTCAATCGCCCTCACACCAAGCTCTTCCGGCTTCTTCGTGCCAGCGTTCACTTCCTTGGCATTTTTGACCTTCTGCAGCATCGATGCGTATTCGGCCGCAGTCTTGGGATCCTGGAGACGCTGGAACGCGAATACGAAATCCTCGGCTGTCACCGGGTTGCCATCAGACCAGGTCGCGCCCTGGCGCAGCTTGAAGGTATAGACGGTGCCGTCGTCTGACACGGTCCAGCTCTCGGCCGCTCCCGGAATGACTTCAGACTTTGCATCTTCCGTCACCAGACCAAGAAACATGTCACGCAGGATGTGGGCTTCGTAGACAGTCGAAGTCTTGTGTGGATCAAGCGATTCCGGCTCCGCCGCGCTGCCGCGATTGTAGACGACCTCGGCAAAGGCCGGCATCGAAATCGCGCCAGTGGCCAATGCAAGCGTCGTAGCAAACACTGTCGCTTTCAGCATGTTCTTCAGCATGTTTTCCTTCTCCCAATTAGGCGTGTTCCCCGTAAACACGGCCTCGCCTGGTTAGCGCCCGAATGCCGGATTTTTCCGGTTTCGTTGAGCGAGCCGGCAGCTCCCTACCGCCAGCGGTGGCTGACACTAGACACGACTTTTTTTATTTTCAACACGACTCGTGCTCACCTAAAGTCAACTTGAGCGAGTTCAAACCAAGCGCGCGATAAAGTAAGCGAGCGGCGCCAATGTGATACGGCCTTCATCGTATTCGCCTGAAGCTCCCGGAAACGCAGATAGGCTCAGGCCGCCAAGCCGTGCAGGAACTGGCCATGACGCGGTTTTTTCGGCAAAATTGAAAATGCAGAGAAGCCGCTCGCCCTCCGACTCCCTGACGAAAGCGAGCACGTCGCCCTCGGCCCCCAGCAGCGCAATCGAGCCGTGGACAAGTGCCGGAAGCGTCCTGCGCGCGGCAAGCACAGCACGGTAACGAGCCAGTACCGATTCCGCGTCGCGTTGCTGACGGTCGACCGCGAGGGCACGATGCTCGGCCGGAATCGGCAGCCACGGCTTGCCGTCCGTGAAGCCGCCCTGCTCGGCCTGCGCCTCCCACACCATCGGCGTGCGGCAGCCGTCGCGGCCCTTGTAGCCCGGCCAGAAGCGAATGCCGTAGGGATCGCGCAAATCCTCGAAGGCAAGCTCAGCCTCCTCGAGGCCAAGCTCCTCGCCTTGGTAGATGCAGATCGAGCCGCGCAAGCAAGCGAGAAGGCCAATGGAGAATTTGGCTGTAGCTTCGGGATCGCCGCCGGGCCTTGTCCAGCGCGTCACATGGCGGATCACATCGTGGTTGGAAAAGGCCCAGCAGACCCAGCCGTCGGTCACCGCCGCCTCGAAATCGGCGATGCATTTGCCGACATGTTCGGCCGAGAATTTCGGGCCCAACAGGTCGAATGTGTAGCACATGTTGAGCTTGTCACCGCCCGACGTATAGGCCGCTACCGTCTGCAGCGAACGCGTGCCGTCACCGACCTCACCCACCGAACCGCGCCCGTCATAGCAGTCGAGCAATGTGCGGAAACGCTTGAGAAAATCGATGTTTTCGGGCTGCGTCTTGTCGAAGAGATGGTCCTGATATTCGTAAGGATTGGGCTCTTCGTTCTCGCCCGCGATGCTCTTCGGCAAGGGCGGGTTGTCGCGCAGCCATTTGTCGTGGACGTAGAAGTTGACCGTGTCGAGCCGGAAACCGTCGACGCCGCGATCGAGCCAGAAGCGCACAGTTTCCAGCAATGCTTCCTGGACCGCAGGATTGTGGAAATTGAGATCGGGCTGCGAGGCGAGGAAATTGTGCTGGTAATATTGCCTGCGCGTCGAGTCCCACTCCCAGCCGGGGCCACCAAAGATCGACATCCAGTTGTTGGGGGCGGTGCCGTCGGGCTTGGGCTGAGCCCAGACATACCAATCGGCCTTGGGGTTGTCGCGGCTGGCGCGGCTTTCGACAAACCAGGGGTGCTTGTCGGACGAATGCGACAGCACCTGGTCGATGATGATCTTGAGCCCGAGCCGATGCGCCTCGGCGATCAGTGCGTCGAAGTCGGCAAGCGTGCCGAACATCGGATCGACATCGCAATAGTCCGAGACATCGTAGCCCATGTCGGCCATTGGCGATTTGAAAAAAGGCGACAGCCAGACAGCGTCGACGCCGAGCGATGCGATGTGCGGCAGGCGCCGTGTGATGCCCGCAAGGTCGCCGCTGCCGTCGCCCGTCGTATCCTGATAGGAGCGCGGATAGACCTGATAGATGACGCAGCCGCGCCACCAGTCGGTTGCGAGCGTTGACGGCGTCATGGCTGTTCTCCTTCATTCGACGAACGTTCGATTGCAAAAGAGACGCTGCGTGCTGGCACCGCGAAGCGTTCGTTCGTCGGCTCCGGCCCATCGATTGCCGGTTGCCACAGGAAGCCGGGACGAACAGGCAGCCGAAAACCAACATCGCGCCGCGCACCATTGACCATCACGGCGAGCCGTCCGCCCAAAGCGTCGCCGTTTGCAATGAGCATCGTCAGGCGATGCCGGTCGGGCTCATGCCAGTTGGCGTCCGACATCGGCCGGCCAGCCTCGGTCAGCCATTCGACATCGGGCATTGGTGATCCGTCACGGGGCGTGCCTGTGAAGAAGTCCAGTTCCGCCAGCGCGGGCACTTCTAGCCTGAGCCTGGAAAGGCCGGCAACGAAGTCTTCAAGCGCGGTGTCGCGGTCGGCCCAGTCGAGCCAGGTCAGTTCGTTGTCCTGCGCATAGGCGTTGTTGTTGCCGCGCTGGCTGCGGCCGAACTCGTCGCCCGCCGTCAGCATGATCGTGCCGCGCGACGCAAACAGCGTCGCCAGCATGGCGCGCATATCGCGGTCGCGGTCGGCCACAATGTCCGGGTCGCGGCTTTCGCCCTCGACACCGTTGTTCCAGGAGAAATTCTCGTTGTGGCCGTCGTGGTTGTGCTCGCCATTGGCCTCGTTGTGCTTGCGCTCGTAGCGAACGATGTCCGCCAGCGTCATGCCGTCATGGGCAGCGACGAAATTGACGGTTCGCGTGTGCGCGCCGCCACCGAAAATGTCGGATGATCCGGCAAGCCGTGTTGCCAAGGCGCCGACAAGGCCACGGTCGCCACGCCAGAAGCGTCTGACGTCGTCGCGGTAGCGGTCGTTCCATTCAAGGAATTCCTGGGGGAAGCCGCCGAGCCGATAGCCATTGTGGCCGATGTCCCAGGGTTCGGCGATCAGGATTCGGTCGCCGATGATCTTGTCGTTCCGCATCGCCTGCAGCAGCGGCGCGTCAGTGGTGAACTCGCCATCGACCCGACCCAATACCGGCGCCAGATCAAAGCGAAAACCGTCAACGCCGGCATGCACGACGAAGTGCCTGAGACTGTCGAGGATCAGCTCCTGTACTGCCGGGTGAACGCAGGCGAGCGTGTTGCCGGTTCCGGTATCGTTGGCATAGCGGCCCGGGTCGTCCACCGCCTCGCGATAATAGGCGCGATTGTCGAGGCCGCGCAGGGACAGCGTCGGGCCGAGCTCGTCGCTCTCGGCCGTGTGGTTGAAGACGAGGTCGAGGATGACGCCGATACCCGCCTCGTGCAGCGCGGCTGTGGTCTTGCGCAGGTCGCCGATGCCCTCTGGCGCCAATCGCGGATCGAGCGCCATGAAGGTGACGGGATTGTAGCCCCACGCGTTGGTAAGACCCAGACGCGGCAGATGGCGCTCGTCCATCGTCGCCGTCACCGGCATCAGTTCGACGGCTGACACACCGAGCTTCAAAAGATGCTCGATGACGACGGGCTCGGCCAGCGCGCGGATGGTTCCGCGAAGCTTCTTCGGAATGCCCGGATGGGTCATCGAACAGGCCCGCACCGGCACTTCGTAGATAAGCCCGCCGAGCCGAAAGATCGGCGGCGCTGACGGCATGGTCCGAAGTGTGGTCGCTACAGCCTTGGGCATCAGATGGGCCGTGTCAGCGCCCTGCCCGCGTGGTGCAGCAAGGCGGGCATCGTATCGATAGGCACGGTCTATCCGGACAGCATATGGATCGACCAGCAGTTTGTCTGGATCGAACCAAAAGCCCTCGTCTGGCGCACAGCGCCCGTCGGCGCGGAAACCGTAGCGGGTTCCCTCCCCCAGTCCGGCAACCGACAGCGCAAAGACACCGTCGCCTTCGCGCAGCAACTCCAGCCGCTCGGTTTCGGCCTTGCCCTCGGCGTCAAAGACCGACACCCACATGCGTTCGGCGGAACTCGACCAGACAGCGAAACGGATGCCACTGTCGGTGACGGTCGCGCCGAGCGCTGTGTTGGCGCGACGCGAGTTCATTGGAAAGCGACGGCGAGGCAGGCCAATCTCCCCCCTTGCGGGGGAGATGTCCGGCAGGACAGAGGGGAGTGCGAGGAAACACACCCGATCCAGGATTGGCGGACTTGTCGCCTTTGGAAGATGCGCACTTCGCGGACCGCAGGCGCCCTACGTTGCCCCCCTCTGTCCTGCCGGACATCTCCCCCACAAGGGGGGAGATCAGCCGTCATCGGCAATCTCACGTAATCACGCTCGGCTTGTCGCGGCCGGTATGGCCACGGATGCCGGCAATGTCCTCTGCCGCCTGGATCAGGTCGGCTAGCGCTGCCTGCGTGTCGAGCCCATGCCGCCTCGGATCGGGCTCGTAGCGTTCGATATAGACGCGCAGTGTGGCGCCCGACGTGCCCGTGCCTGACAGACGGAAAACAACACGCGAGCCGCCTTCGAACAGCACCCGAATGCCCTGGTTCTTGCTGACCGAACCGTCGACCGGGTCGAGATAAGCGAAGTCGTCGGCGCTGGCGATCTTCATGCCTTGCACGCTCGTGCCCGGCAGCGAGGCCAGCTTGCCGCGCAACCCATCGACCAGCGCATTGGCGCGATCGGTTTCGACCTCTTCATAGTCGTGGCGCGAATAATAGTTCTGGCCATAGGTCGCCCAGTGCTTGGCGACAATGTCCTTGGCGCTTTCGCCGCGCACGGCAAGGATGTTGAGCCATAGCAGCACGGCCCACAGCCCGTCCTTCTCGCGGACATGGTCGGAGCCCGTGCCGGCACTTTCCTCGCCGCAGATCGTCGCCATGCCGGCGTCGAGCAGGTTGCCGAAGAACTTCCAGCCGGTCGGCGTCTCGTACATGCCGATGCCGAGCTTCTCGGCGACGCGGTCGGCGGCCCCGCTCGTCGGCATCGAACGCGCTATGCCCTTGAGACCCGACTTGTAGCCTGGTGCGAGATGGGCGTTTGCCGCCAGCATCGCCAGCGAATCCGAAGGCGTGATGAAGATACCGCGCCCGATGATCAGGTTGCGGTCGCCGTCACCATCGGAGGCCGCCCCAAAATCCGGTGCGTTCGGCCCCATCATCTCGTCATAGAGATGCTTGGCATGGACCAGATTGGGATCGGGATGATGGCCGCCGAAATCCTCGAGCGGCACGAAATTGCGTGCCGTGCCGTTGGCAGCGCCAAGCCGCTTTTCCAGGATTTCCTTGGCATAGGGACCGGTCACCGCATGCATGGCATCGAAACGCATGCGGAAGCCCGACTTGAACAGGGCGCGCAACGCGTCGAAATCGAACAGCGTCTCCATCAGCTCGGCGTAGTCGGTCACCGGGTCGACGATCTCGACCTTGATGCCGCCAACCTCGAAGGTGCCCAAGCGGTCGAGATCGACTGCGCCGACATCGGCGATCTTGTAGCTCGATATCACCTTGCTGCGGGCGTAGATCGCGTCCGTCATTTTCTCCGGTGCGGGACCGCCGTTTTCGGCATTGTACTTGATGCCGAAATCTTCGTGCGGGCCGCCGGGATTGTGGCTGGCCGACAAGATGATGCCGCCGAAGGCCTTGCGCTTGCGAATCAGGTGGGAGGCCGCCGGCGTCGACAAGATGCCGCCCTGCCCCACCACCACGCGGCCGAAGCCGTTGGCCACCGCCATGGCGATGACCTTCTGGATCACCTCGCGATTGTAAAAACGGCCATCGCCGCCGACCACCAGCGTCTTGCCGGCAAAACCTTCAAGCGAATCGAACACCGACTGGATGAAGTTCTCGGCATAGTTCGGCTGCTGGAAGACGGGCACCTTCTTGCGCAGGCCTGAGGTGCCGGGCTTCTGGTCGTCATAGGGCGAGGTCGAGACAGTACGAATCATTCAGGCATCCCTTTTTGAGAGAAGCTTGCGGTAAAGTGCGGCATATTTCTGGGCGCTTCGATCCCAGGAAACATCCGATTTCATGCCTTGCCGCTGCAGCGAGATCCAGCCGGCCGGATCGGCATAGAGCGCATTCGCCCGCAGGATAGCATGGTGGAAGGCACCTGCATCTTCCGGCGTGAACTGAAAACCGGTGGCGACGCCAGCCGCCACCGCCGCCTCGTTTGCATCGATGACGGTGTCGGCCAGCCCGCCGGTGCGGGCGACGATCGGCACGCAGCCGTAACGCAGGCCGTAGAGCTGGGTCAGGCCGCAGGGCTCAAACCGCGACGGGATCAATATGCCATCTGCGCCGCCCTGCAGCAGATGCGACAGCCCCTCGTCATAACCGATGACGACGCCAACTCGCCCACGATGGCGGGCGGCGGCGGCCAACAGCGCGCCTTCCAGCCCGGCGTCACCGGAGCCCAGGATCGCCAGCCGCGCGCCGGAAGCAATAACTGGATCGATAATGGAGACGAGGATGTCGATGCCCTTCTGCCAGGTCAGGCGGCTGACCACGCAATAGATCGGGCCATCTTCGCGATCGAGCGTCATGCGCTCCTCGATCGCGCGCTTGTTGGCCTTGCGCCCCTTCAAGGACTTGGCCGTGTAGGTCGCGGCGAGATGTTTGTCGGTCTCGGGGTTCCAGATGTCGTCGTCTATGCCATTGACGATGCCGTGCAATTCGCCGGCGCGCAGGTTGATCAGCCCGTCGAGGCCCATGCCGAAGGCCGGCGACCTGATCTCCTGGGCATAGGTCGGGCTGACCGTGGTGACCGCCCAGGCCGCCTGAAGGCCTGCCTTGAGGAAGCCCACGCCGCCATAATATTCGACGCCGTCCAGCGCCATCGCCTGCTGCGGGAGACCCAATCCATTGAAAATGCTCGCACCAAACTGGCCCTGAAAGGCCAGGTTGTGCACCGTCATCACCGAGGGCACATTCGCCGCTTCGCCGTAGCGCATATAGGCGAGTGTCATTGCCGACTGCCAATCATGCGCATGCACGATGTCGGGCTTGTAGTCCTTGACCGCGCCAGCGGCGATATCGGCACCGACACGGCCGAGTGCTGCAAAGCGCCGCCAATTGTCCTGCCAGTCGGCGCCTGTGGCGTCGCCGTAGGGACCGCCTGGCCGGTCAAACAGCTGCGGCGCGTCGAGCACAAGCAGATCGAGGCCGGCCACCTCGGCGGCGTACAGGCTAGCCTTGCCGCCCTGCAGCGCCACGTACTGATGAACCGGCTTTTTCTTCTTCAGCGCAGCCATCACCACGGGGTAGCCTGGCACCAGGCTGCGCGTGGTGACACCGAGCCCAGCCAGGGCCACAGGCAGTGCACCGGTCACATCGGCCAGCCCGCCGGTCTTGATCAGCGGAAAAATCTCGGGCGTGACCGAAAGCACCTGCACCAATTACAACTCCAGCCTGTTGATCATGTCCTGGGTGATCAGGCAGATGCCCTTTTCCGAGACGCGGAAACGCTTGGCGTCAAGCTCGGGATCCTCGCCGACGACCAGCCCCTCGGGGATGTGTACGCCGTGATCGATGACCACGCGATTAAGCCGGGCGTAGCGACCGACATGGCAGGCCGGCAGCATCACAACATCCTCCAGCGTCGCGTAGGAATTGATCCGCGCACCGGTGAAGATCAGGCTGCGCCGCAGCGAAGCACCCGAAACGATGCAATCGCCCGAGACCAGCGACGACACCGCCGAGCCGCGCCGGCCGTCCTCGTCATGGACGAATTTGGCCGGGGGCGTCAGTTCCGAATAGGTCCAGATCGGCCAGTCGCGATCGTAGAGGTCGAGTTCGGGCGTCACATCGGTCAGGTCGATATTGGCTTCCCAATAAGCATCGACCGTTCCGACATCGCGCCAATAGGCCTCGCCTTCGGTGCTCGAGCGCACGCAGGATTTGGCGAAGCGATGGGCTACGGCTTTGCCGTGCTGGACGATGTAGGGGATGATGTCCTTGCCGAAGTCGCGGCTCGAATCCGGCTCCGCGGCGTCGCGGCGCAACTGCTCCATCAGGAACTTGGTCTTGAAGACGTAGATGCCCATCGAGGCGAGCGCAAAGTCGGGCTTGTCGGGAATGCCGGGCGGATCAGCCGGCTTTTCGATGAAGGAGATGATGTTGTCCTTCTTGTCAACATGCATCACCCCGAAGCCCGACGCCTCCAGGCGCGGTACTTCGAGACAGCCGACTGTGACATCCGCACCGGCATCGACGTGCTGACGCAGCATCAGTTCGTAATCCATCTTGTAGATGTGATCGCCAGCGAGGATGACCATGTATTCGGGGCCATAAGCCTCGATGATGTCGATGTTCTGGTAGACCGCGTCGGCGGTGCCCTCATACCATTGAGTCTCGGAGACACGCTGGCTGGCCGGCAGGATGTCGAAACTTTCGTTGCGCTCTGGCCGCAGGAAGTTCCAACCGCGCTGCAGGTGGCGGATCAGCGAATGCGCCTTGTACTGGGTGGCGACGCCTAGACGGCGGATGCCCGAATTCAGCGCGTTGGAGAGCGCGAAATCGATGATGCGGGTCTTGCCGCCGAAATAGACGGCTGGCTTGGCACGCCTATCGGTCAGTTCCTTGAGCCGGCTGCCGCGCCCGCCCGCCAGAACATAGGCCATGGCATCGCGCGCCAGCGGCTGGTTTCTCTTGATTTCCATGGCACCCTCCCTGCTCAGTCCGCCACAAATTCAAGCATGATCGTCGCCAGCGGCGGCAGAAGCAACGTCGCGGCTGCCCCTCCTCCATCCGTCGGCCGTGCGGTGACCATGCCGCTGTTTCCCTTGCCCGACCCGCCATAATCCAGCGCATCGGAGTTGAAGATTTCCCGCCAGGTGCCGGCCTTGGGCAGCGGCACGCGATAGTTTTCGCGCATGATCGGCGTGAAGCTTGAGATGACGGCGATCGGGGCAGCGCCCGGCGCCTTGCGCAGCCAGGCAAAGACCGAGTTCGCCGCGTCATCGGCGATCAGCCACTCGAAACCCTCGGGTTCGCAGTCGCGCGCGTGAAGTGCTGGGCGCGAGCGGTATAGCTGATTGAGATCGCGCACCAGCGTCTGGACACCGCGATGCGGCGCGAAGTCGAGCAGGTTCCAGTCGAGCGCCCGCGCTTCGCTCCACTCGGCGCGCTGGGCGAACTCCTGGCCCATGAACAGAAGCTTCTTGCCGGGGTAGCCCCACATGAATGCATAATAGGCACGCAGCGTGGCGAACTTCTGCCAGTCATCGCCAGCCATCTTGGTGAGCAGCGTGCCTTTGCCATGCACGACCTCGTCATGGGACAGCGGCAGGACAAAATTCTCGCTGAAGGCGTAGAGCAGACCGAAAGTGATTTCGTTGTGGTGGTGCTTGCGGTGGATCGGCTCCTTCGACAGGTACTCCAGCGTGTCGTGCATGAAGCCCATGTTCCACTTGAAGCCGAAGCCGAGCCCGCCCTCATGCACCGGCTGCGACACCTTCGGCCACGACGTCGATTCCTCGGCGATCGTCATCACGCCGGGATGCGTGCCATAGACTGATGCATTCATCTTCTGCAGGAAACGGACCGACTCCAGGTTCTCGCGGCCGCCAAACTCGTTGGGGATCCACTCACCTTCCTTGCGCGAGTAGTCGAGGTAAAGCATCGACGCCACCGCATCCACGCGAAGCCCGTCGACATGGTATTTCTCTGCCCAAAACAGCGCATTGTTGACCAGGAACGAGACCACCTCACGCCGGCCGAAATTGTAGATCGCGGTGTTCCAGTCGGGATGGAAGCCTTGGCGCGGGTCGGCATGCTCATAGAGTGCGGTGCCGTCGAAATGCGCGAGCCCATGTTCGTCGACAGGGAAATGCGCTGGCACCCAATCGAGGAGAACGCTGATACCGGCCTGATGGGCACCGTCGACAAAGCGGGCGAAGCCATCAGGATCGCCAAAGCGCGCCGAAGGCGCGTAGAGCCCTGTTGTCTGGTAGCCCCACGAGGGATCGTAAGGGTGTTCGGAGATCGGCAGGAACTCGATATGGGTGAAGCCCGTCTCGACGACATAAGGGATCAGCCTGTCGGCCATCTCGTCCCAGGACAGGAAGCCACCATCGTCTCGCCTCTGCCACGAGCCGGCATGAACCTCGTAGATGCTGATCGGCTGGCGGCGATGGTCGGCCGCTTTCCAATAAGCGCGATGCGCATCGTCGGCCCATTCGTGGGCCTGGGGCCGGTCGGTAACCGACGCGGTCGCTGGCCTCAGTTCCGAGCGGATGGCGTAAGGGTCCGCCTTGAGAGGCAGCCTGACGCCACGGGCTCCGATCAGCTCGAACTTGTAGGGCCGGCCGGGGCCGATATCGGGAATGAAGATTTCCCAGATGCCGGTGTCCTGGCGCAGCCGCATCGAATGGCGGCGGCCGTCCCAGTCGTTGAAATCGCCAACGACCGAGACGCGGTGGGCATTGGGCGCCCAGACGGCAAAATGCACGCCATCGACACCTTCATGCGAAATCAGATGCGCGCCGAGCTTGTCGAACAGCCGGAGATGCGAGCCCTCGGCGATGAAATAGTCGTCCATCGGCCCAAGCACGGGACCGAAACTATAGGGATCGGTGAGCCACCAGTCGCCGCCGGCGTTGCGCGCGTGGTAACGCAGCGGCTGGCGCTTGCGGATCGTCAGCTTGCCCTCGAAGAAACCGACATCGTTGCGGCGCGCAAGCTCGCCGCAGGCCTTGCCGTCCAGCGTATGTGCCGTGACGGCTTCGGCATGGGGCACGAAACAGCGCGCGAGAAAGCCCTTGCCCGATTGCTGAAGTCCCAGAACCGCGAACGGATCGCCATGGGTTCCGTTGACGATCGCCTCAACATCGCTGTCCGCCGCTTTTTCAAGCTCCGGTTTCGGTTCGGCGGCGGCGCCGGGCTTCAGCATGTTTCGGTTTCCCCTCCCAGGGTTCTGCGCGAGGTCAGTTCATGCAATCACATCAGGCCGGCACGTTCCAGATTTCTTTGGCATATTGTCGAATGGTTCGGTCGGAAGAGAACCAGCCGACACGCGCGACGTTGCGAATGGCACGCGCATACCAATCGGGACTGTCGCGCCAGACGGCATCGACCTGCCGCTGGGCAGCGGCGTAGGAATCGAAGTCGGCCGCGACCATGAACCAGTCGTGCTGGTAAAGCCCGTCCATCAGCTCGCGGTAGCGCGCCGGATCGTCGGGCGAAAACACGCCGGACGAAATCGCCGCCACCGCCTGCTTGAGTTCGGGTGAACCGTCGATCACCGCACCCGGCTGATAGTCGCCGCTGCGCCGCTGCTCGACCTCCTTGGTTGTCAGGCCGAAGATGAAGATGTTGTCGTCGCCGACATGTTCCTTGATCTCGACATTGGCGCCGTCGAGCGTACCGATGGTGAGCGCGCCGTTGAGCGCGAATTTCATGTTGCCGGTGCCCGATGCCTCCATGCCAGCGGTCGAAATCTGCTCCGACAGGTCTGCCGCCGGCATCAGGATTTCAGCTGCGCTGACATTGTAGTTCGGAACGAAAACGACCTTGAGCAGCCCACGCACCGAGGGATCGCGGTTGATCACCTTGGCCACGTCATTGGCCAGTTTGATGATCAGCTTGGCGTTGTGATAGCTCGGTGCCGCCTTGCCGCCGAAGAATTTTACGCGCGGCATCCACTCGCGCTCGGGATGCGAGCGGATCTGGTCGTAGAGCGCCACCGCCTCGATGATGTTCAACAGCTGGCGCTTGTATTCGTGGATGCGCTTGATCTGGATGTCGAACAGCGCCGACGGATCGACCTTGATGCCCAGCCGCTCGGCGACGAGATTGGCAAGCCGCTCCTTGTTGGCACGCTTGACGGCCGCGAACCTTTCCCGGAACGCCGCATCGCCGGCAAAGCTATCCAATTCCCGGATCGTCTCGATGTCGTCGAGGAACCGGTCGCCGATCGCTTCCCGCACCAATCCGGTCAGGCCCGGGTTGCACTGGATCAGCCAGCGACGCGGCGTGATGCCGTTGGTCTTGTTGTTGATGCGTTGCGGATAGAGGCTGTGAAGGTCGGCGAACACGGTCTCCTTCATCAACTCGGTGTGCAAAGCCGAGACGCCATTGACGCTGTGCGACCCGACAAAGGCCAGATTGCCCATGCGCACGCGCCGCTCGCCGTTTTCCTGAATCAGCGAGATGCGGGTGATCTGTTCGCCGGTGAAGCGGCCGGTCGCCCGCGCCTCCAGCAGCACCTCGGCATTGATGGCGTAGACGATCTGCATGTGGCGCGGCAAAAGCCGCTCGAACAACGGCACCGGCCAGCTTTCCAGAGCTTCGGGCAGCAGCGTGTGGTTGGTGTAGGCGAAGGTGCTCTTGGTGATGCCCCAGGCCGTATCGAAGTCGAGGCCGTGCACGTCCATCAACAGACGCATCAGTTCGGGCACGGCCACTGCCGGATGCGTGTCGTTGAGATGGATCGCCGCCTTGTCGGGCAAGGAATTCAGGTCGCCATACTGGCTCAGATGCCGCTGAAGGATGTCCTGTAGCGAGGCGGTGGAGAAGAAATACTCCTGGCGCAGCCGAAGCTCCTGGCCCGCAGGCGTTGCGTCCGCCGGATAGAGCACACGCGACAGCGCATCGGCCTTGTTGCTCTCGGCGAGCGCGCCGATGTGGTCGCCGGCGTTGAACTTGTCGAGCAGGATCGGGTCGAGCGGCATGCCGGACCATAGGCGCAGCGTGTTGACGCGCGCTCCGCGCCAGCCGACCACAGGCGTGTCGTAGGCAACGGCCAGCACGCGGTCGGTCGGCTTCCAGACGTGGCGCTCAAGCCGCCCGTCCTTGGTGGTGATGGATTCGACCGAGCCGCCGAAACCGACTTCGAAAGCGCGCTCGCGGCGCTCGAACTCCCAGGGATTTCCGTGTTCGAGCCAGGTTTCAGGCAGCTCGACCTGCCAGCCGTCATGGATCTCCTGGCGGAACATGCCATTGGCATATCGAATGCCGTAGCCATGGGCGGGAATGTTGACGGTCGCCATGCTTTCCATGAAGCAGGCAGCAAGGCGGCCAAGACCGCCATTGCCGAGGGCTGCGTCGGGCTCCAGCTTGGCGATGACGTCGAACTCGACGCCGAGCGAGGCGAGCGCCTCGCGCATCGCTTCCATCAGGCCAAGATTGGAAAACGCGTCGCGCATCAGCCGGCCGATCAGGAATTCCAGGGAGAGGTAATAGACCCGCTTGGCGCTCTGGTCGTAGGCCTCCTTGGTCGAGGAGATCCATTCGTCGACGATGCGGTCGCGCACGACCTTGATCGACGCTGTCAGCCAGTCATATTCGGTGGCAACGGTGGCGTCCTTGCCAAGCCGGTATTTCAGCGCGCTCAGGATTTCGGCAGCAAGTGCCTCAGGGCTGGTATCGCCAAGTGGCTGGGGGATATTCGGGGTCACTGCGCGGGTCATGTCGCCTCTCGCATCCTGTTCGGCCACCTAGATGTTTCCTCCCTCGCCGACACCTATCCTCCCGCACTCATGTTAGCCACTCCGAATGCGATCTCAATCGATTTAAACCTTCGCGTCAATATTGCGCGACGCGAAGACTTAAGGTTGTGGTCGAGCGGTCAGGCGGCGGCAAGCACCGCCTCCGGCGGCGCCTTGGCTCCGGTCATGAAGGCCACGGCGTCCGACATGGTATATTCCTTGGGATCGATGACGGTAAGCCTGCGACCGAGCCGATGGATATGGATGCGGTCGGCGACCTCGAACACATGCGGCATGTTGTGCGAAATCAGCACGATCGGCAGCCCGCGCCGCTTCACGTCGAGGATCAGTTCCAGCACGCGGCGGGATTCCTTGACGCCCAGTGCCGCTGTCGGCTCGTCCATGATGACGACTTTTGAGCCGAAGGTGGCAGCACGCGCCACCGCCACGCCTTGGCGCTGGCCACCGGACAAGGTCTCGACCGCCTGGCTGATGTTCTGGATGGTCATCAGGCCGAGTTCGGTCAGCTTTTCGCGGGCACGCTTTTCCATCGCACCCCGGTCGAGCATGCGGAACCAGCTGCCGAGAATACCAGGCTTCCTGATCTCGCGGCCGAGGAACATGTTGTCGGCGATCGACAGTGCCGGCGACAGAGCAAGGTTCTGGTAAACCGTCTCGATGCCGGCGTCGCGGGCTTCCATCGGCGCCTTGAAATTGACCACCTTGCCGTCGAGGCGGATCTCGCCTTCGTCAGGGATAATGGCCCCCGAGATCGCCTTGATGAGCGAGGATTTGCCGGCACCGTTGTCGCCGATCACGGCGAGGATTTCGCCGGGATAGAGGTCGAAATCAGCCTGGTCGAGGGCGGTGACGCGGCCATAGCGCTTGACGAGGCCGCGGGCGGTGAGAAGTGGTTCGGTCGACATTAGCCTGCAACCTTTCTGATCCACTGGTCGATGGCGACAGCGATGATGATGAGCGCGCCGATCAACAGATAGGTCCATTGCGGATCGGTACCGATCAGGCGCAGGCCGAGCTGGAACACGCCGACGATCAGCGCGCCAAACAGCATGCCGAGGATCGAACCGCGCCCTCCGAACAGCGAGACACCGCCGATCACCACCGCAGTGATGGATTCGATGTTGGCGAACTGACCGGCGGTTGGCGAAACCGAGCCGATGCGTCCGATGAGCACCCAGCCGCCGAGCGCACAGATCAGCCCGGAAATCACATAGACGGAGATCAGCACCCTGTTGACGCGCACGCCGGAAAGCTGGGCCGCCTCGGGATCGTCGCCGATGGCATAGACATGCCGGCCCCAGGCGGTATGGTTCAAGACATACCAAAGCACCATGACCAGCAGAACCATGGCGATCACGCCATAGGTGAGCACGGCATTGCCGAGTTTGAGCGTTGTGCCGAACAGTTTGAGGATCGGCGCCTGTGCGTCGATATCCTGGGCGCGGATGGTCTCATTGGCCGAATAGAGGAAGTTCGAGGCCAGCACGATCTGCCACATGCCGAGCGTCACGATGAATGGCGGCAGCCTCATATAGGCAACGAGCACGCCGTTGATCCAGCCGCAGAAAGCGCCAACGGCAAAGCCGCACAGGACCGCCAGCGACGGCGGCAAGCCGTAGCGGAAGGTGAACTGGCCCATCACCACCGAAGACAACACCATGATGGCGCCGACAGAGAGGTCGATGCCCGCGGTCAGGATGACCAGCGTCTGTGCTGCACCGATGATGCCGGTGATGGCGACCTGTTGCAGGATCAGCGTCATCGAGAATGCCGAGAAGAACTTGCCGCCGACAAGGACGCCGAACGCGATCAGCGAGGCGACGAGCACGATCAACGGCACCGCCGCCGGATTTGAATGCAGGAAGTGCTGGATCTTTTCGACGGGCGAGCGTGCGTGCGTGTCGAAGCTTGCCACTGACGTGTCGCTGGCCGAGAGAGCCTTCTCGAACTCCTGCGGTCGCCTGGCATCTGCCGATGCGTCAGACATGTCGAATTCCTCCCAATGAGGGATTTTTATCCCTCTTGTGGGAAGGGCGACCAAGGGGCCGCCCTTCGTCTCAACAGAGTGTCACGCCGTCAGGCGCTCAGATCAACCCCAGCACTTGGCCAGGCCGGTCTTGACGTCGATGGAGTCCACGCCCTTGGCAGGCTTGTCGGTGACCAGCGCCACGCCGGTGTCGAAGAAGGCCTTGCCTTCGGTCGGCTTGGGCTTTTCGCCGGTGTCGGCAAACTTCTTGATCGCCTCGATACCGAGGGCAGCCATGGCCAGCGGATATTGCTGCGAGGTTGCGCCGATCACGCCGGCTTCTACGTTCTTGACGCCCGGGCAGCCACCATCGACGGAAACGATCAGTACGTTCTTTTCCATGCCGACAGCCTTGAGCGCCTCATAGGCGCCGGCAGCGGCAGGTTCGTTGATGGTGTGCACGACATTGACGCTGGGATCCTTCTGGAGAAGGTTCTCCATCGCCTTGCGGCCGCCCTCTTCATTGCCGTTGGTGACGTCATGACCAACGATGCGCGGATCGACTTCGTCGCCGATCTTGTTGGGGTCCTTCACGTCGATGCCAAATCCCATCATAAAGCCCTGATCGCGCAAGACGTCGACGGTCGGCTGCGACGGTGTCAGATCGAGGAAGGCTATCTTTGCGTCCTTGGCCTTGTCGCCGAGGGTCGCGGCAGCCCACTGGCCGATCAGCTTGCCGGCGAGCAGATTGTCGGTGGCGAAGGTCGCGTCAGCCGCGTCGGCCGGCTCAAGCGGAGTGTCGAGCGCGATCACCAGAATGCCCGCATCGCGCGCTTTCTTGATCGCCGGCACGATGCCCTTGGTGTCGGATGCGGTGATCAGGATGCCCTTGGCGCCGTCGGCGATGCAGGTTTCGATCGCCGCGACCTGGCTTTCGCTGTCGCCGTCGATCTTGCCGGCGTAGCTTTTGAGGTTGACGCCGATCTCTTTCGCCTTGGCGGCGGCGCCTTCCTTCATCTTGACGAAGAAGGGATTGGTGTCGGTCTTCGTGATCAGGCATGCGCCAACGTCCGCGGCCGATGCGGGCGCCGCGAAACCGGCAAGTGCTGCCACCGCCGCGCCAAAGACAGTCGTCTTCAGAACTGAAAATTTCATCGGGTACTCCTCCCAAAACCAAACCATGCGGTCCCGTCCGCCGGGCACCGCCCCGGACACTCATGCACTCTTCCCAGTCGAGTATCCGGCATCAACGAAACACCAATCGCAAACGGGAGTCAATAATTAAATCACTCTTATTTATTATTGACAGGATTGCGGTCGAACCGCATTCTGTCCAAAACAACAAGATGGAAATTACGGGGAGGAAGCCGGTGGAGGCCGGGAGTGTGAGGCACGGTTCGCCAGATGCTGTGGAGAGTCCGCAGCCGCGCGGCACCAACCAGAGCGGCATGCGCGATCACAACGAGCGATTGGTGCTGTCGCTGGTGCGGCAGAGCGGTGCGCTGGCCAAATCCGACATCGCACGCATGACCGGCCTGTCGGCCCAGACGGTCTCGGTGATCATGCGCGAGTTGGAGGTTGAAGGCCTGCTGCTGCGCCAGGCGCCGGTGCGCGGCAAGATCGGCCAGCCCTCGATCCCGATGGCGCTCAATCCCGATGGCGCCTACTTCATCGGTCTCAAGATCGGGCGGCGCAGCGCCGAGCTCGTACTTATCGATTTCCTGGGCAAGACGCGCGCGATGCTGCAGAATTCGTACCGCTACCCTACCCCGCGCGACACCATCGATTTCGTCAAATCGGGCATCGCCCAGATGCGCGCCACCCTGAAGCGTGAACAAGACCAGCGCATCGCCGGACTTGGCGTGGCCATGCCTTTCGAACTGTGGAACTGGGTCGACACTGCAGGCGCGCCGCGCGAGATCATGGACGAATGGCGCAACCGCGACATTCGCACCGACCTGCAAGCGCTGTTTGGTTTCCCAGTCTATCTGCAGAACGACGCCACCTCGGCCTGTGGTGCCGAGCTGGTTTTCGGCGACATCGGCACGCTGCGCGACTTCGTCTACTTCTACATCGGCGCCTTTGCCGGCGGCGGCTTGGTGCTCAATGGCAGGCTCTTCACCGGGCCGACCGGCAATGCCGGGGCGCTCGGCTCGATGCCCGTACCTGGGCCGGGCGGCAAGCCGACACAGCTCATCGACGTCGCATCGATTGCCGTGCTCGAAAAGGCGCTGAACGCCAAAGGCATCGACGCCGCCTATCTCTGGACCTCCCCGGAAGAATGGGGCGATCTCGGCCCAGACCTGGATATGTGGATCGCAACGGCGTCGGATGCGCTCGCTTATGCCATCGTCGCTTCGGCATCGGTCATCGATTTCGAATGCGCCGTCATCGACGGCTGGATGCCGCCGACGATCCGCGCCCGCCTCGTCGAAGCGGTACAGGCCGCGATCGGCAAGATCGATGTCGAAGGCCTGCGCATTCCGTCCGTTCGCGAAGGCACCGTCGGCATCCACGCCCGTGCCTTGGGCGGCGCCAGCCTGCCGCTGTCGGAACGTTTCCTCATCGGTTCGTCCGCACCTTCACGAGGGGTCTGAGCGTGCTTATAGGCATTCCCGCCCTACTTGGCCCGGACCTGCTCTTCACGCTGCGCGCCATGGGGCACGGCGACGAGATCGCCATTGTCGACGGCAATTATCCGGCGCTTGAACATGGCCGGCGCGTCATCCGCGCCGACGGGCTGGAATTGATTCCGGTGCTCGACGCCATTCTTCAGGTGCTGCCGATCGACGATTTCGTGCCGCAGGCCATTTTTCGATCCTCGGTCAAGGGCGACCCGGCCCTGTCCGACCCTGTGCACGACGAGATCGAAGCGGTCTGCGCCGCGCGCGCACCCGGCTTCAAGGTCGTGCCGCTCGCCGGCAACACCTTTTATGAACGTGTCAAAGCCGCCCACACCATCATTGCCACCAGCGAGCCGAGGCTCTACGCCAACGTCATCGTCCGCAAGGGCGTCATCTATCCAAAAGGAACCGGCAAGCCATGATCTTGTGCTGCGGCGAGGCGCTCATCGACATGCTGCCAAGGCAAAGCCAGGCGGGCGAACCGGCCTTTGCGCCTTATGCCGGCGGCGCGATCTTCAACTCGGCCATCGCACTCGGGCGGCTTGGCGTGCCGGTCGAGTTCTTTTCCGGGCTCTCCTCCGATCTGTTCGGCCAGCAAATCCGCGAGGTCCTTGCCGCCAGCAATGCCGGCTCCCGCTATGCCGATGTCTCGGCGCGGCCGACGACGCTTGCCTTCGTGCGCCTCACCGACGGACACGCGACTTACACCTTCTACGACGAGAACACCGCCGGGCGCATGCTCACCGAAGCCGACTTACCAGCACTTGGCGATGACATCGACGCCATGCTGTTCGGCGCGATCAGCCTGATCCCGGAGCCGTGCGGCTCAACCTATGAAGCGCTGATGAAGCGCGAGCACGAAAACCGCGTGATGATGTTCGACCCCAACATCCGCCCGGGTTTCATCCAGGACAAGCAAGCCCATCTCGAACGCATGCTGCGAATGCTTGCCATGGCCGACATCGTCAAGCTCTCCGACGAGGACCTTGCCTGGTTCGGCGAGACCGGCAGCCATGACGAAATCGCCGCCAGCTGGCTGCGCAAGGGACCGAAGCTGGTCATCATCACCAAGGGCAGCAAGGGCGCTGTCGGCTACAGTGACAAGCACACGGTTTCGGCGACCTCGGAAAAGGTGGCCGTGGTCGATACTGTCGGTGCCGGCGACACCTTCAATGCAGGCGTGCTCGCTTCGCTGCACGAGCAGAACGTCCTGACCAAAAGCGCCATATCAGAGCTGTCCGAAACAGCCATCGAAAAGGCCCTTTTGCTTGGTGCGCGGGCGGCGGCAGTGACCGTTTCACGCGCCGGCGCAAACCCACCATGGCGGCGTGAATTGGCCTGAAACAGCCGTTTTCGGGCGGTTTGGCCGATCACTTTATGTTTCGCTTCGCCAAGCCGGCTCAGCAGCCTGATCGCGAAATCCCATGTTTTCCGCCAATTTGAGCGCGAAATCGCGTCAACCGAAAGTAACAAGAACCGCAGGCGCGCCATGGATGCCGCAGGGCGGTCGTCTTTTTCGCTTTCGGCAACTCTGCTATCAGCGGCCCGAAGAAAACGATTGGGTTTTGGGGCCATTATGCAGTTCATCGATCTCGGCGCACAGCGCGAAAGAATCCGCGACCGTCTGAAGGCGGCAATCGACAAGGTGGTCGACGACGGCCGCTACATCCTCGGCCCTGAAGTCACCGAGTTCGAAAACCAGCTGGCGAAATATGTCGGCGTCAAGCATGTCGTGGCCTGCGCCAACGGCACCGACGCGCTGCTGTTGCCGCTTCTCGCCTCGGGCATCGGCCCGGGCGATGCGGTGTTCGTGCCGAGCTTCACCTTCGCTGCGACCGCCGAAGTTGTGGCGCTCGCCAAGGCCGAGCCGGTGTTCGTCGACATCGAGCCCGATACCTACAACATCGACATCAACAGCCTCGAAGCTGCCATCGCCATGATCAAGGCGGAAGGCCGTCTCAAGCCCAAGGCGATCATCCCGGTCGATCTGTTCGGCATCGCCGCCGACTATGCGGCGATCGACGCCATCGCCAAGCGCGAGAATCTTTTGGTCATCGAAGACGCCGCCCAGTCGATCGGCGGTTCGCAGGACGGCAAGATGTGTGGCGCTTACGGCCATGTCGGCGCCACCAGCTTCTATCCGGCCAAGCCGCTCGGCTGCTACGGCGACGGCGGTGCGATGTTCACCAATGACGACGCGTTCGCAGCCCGCCTGCGCTCCTTTGCCTTCCACGGCAAGGGCGAGACCCAGTACGACAACATCCATGTCGGCCTGAACTCGCGCCTCGATACGCTGCAGGCAGCGATCCTGATCGAAAAGCTTGCCATCCTCGAAGACGAGATGCAGGCCCGCGCGGTCGTGGCCAAGCGTTATGCCGACGGCCTGGGCGACGTGATCAAGGCGGCACGCGCGCCGGAAGGCGGCCGTTCGGCCTGGGCGCAGTACGCCATCGAGACCACCGGCCGCGACGGGCTCAAGGCGCATCTGCAGGAGCAGGGCATTCCTTCGGTGATCTATTATGTGAAGCCGCTGCACACCCAGGTCGCCTATCGCGACTATCCGCGTGCGCCGGGTGGCCTGCCGGTTTCGGAAGCGGTGCCGGGCACCATCCTGTGCCTGCCGATGCATCCCTATCTCAGCGAAGCCGACCAGGACAAGATCATCACCACGATCCGCAACTATGTCGGCTCCAACTCGGCCAAGATCGCGGCCGAGTAGCGGTGTTTTGCTGATCAGAAGATGAAGGCCGGGTCGATGATCCGGCCGCTCGAGACAAAATGCGGGTTGGCGAAATCCGCATCGTCCGCTTGGTTGCGCTTGCCATAAACAAGCGGCTTGCCGTCCAGCGTATGGGTACTCCCGCCCGCGGCGCGCAGCACCGCATCGCCAGCCGCCGTATCCCATTCCATCGTCCTGCCGAAGCGCGGGTAGAGGTCCGCCTCGCCCGCCGCCACCAGGCAGAATTTCAGCGACGAACCGACCGAAACGATTTCGGCGGCCGAAACCTTCTTGATGAAGGCATCGGTCTCGGGCGTACGGTGCGAACGGCTGGCAACGATGGTGAGGGGTTCGCGGCCCTCGCGCACGTGAATGCGATGACGCTCCGAGACGGCCTTGCCGTCGCGTGCCTCAAAAGCTTCCGCGCGGCCTGGACGACCGGAGAAGAAGCGCCCCGTGCATGGCGCATAAACCACGCCGATCTCTGGCGCGCCGTCCCTGATCAGGGCGATGTTGACGGTGAAATCGGTGTGGCGTCTGACGAACTCCTTGGTGCCGTCGAGCGGATCGACAAGGAAGAACGCCCGGCCAAGCTCGGGCGGAACCACGCCTTCGGCTGTCTCCTCCTCGGCAACGCAAGGCACCTCGGGATAGGCCGCACGCAGGCCTTCGAGAATCACGAGTTCGGCGGCACGGTCGGCCTGCGTGACAGGCGAGGCATCCGCCTTGTCCGTCACCGTTATTCCGGAGTGAAAAACCTCCATGACCGCGCGCCCGGCTTCGAGCGCCAGGCGTTCGAACAGTTCAAGGATCGCTTCGTCAGATGCCGCCGCCGTCGTCGTATTGATGCTCTGCAATGTCCCGCTCATTCAGCCAGCTCTCAACCATCTCGACCATCTCCTCGGGCGTCTTGCCGAGGGTCGCAAGATGAATCTCAGGATTCTCCGGCGTTTCATAGGGTGAATCGACGCCAGTGAAATTCTTGATGGCACCAGCGAGCGCACGCGCATAGAGCCCCTTGGGATCGCGCTTGGCACATTCCTCGAACGGGGTGTCGACAAAGACTTCGACGAACTCGCCCTGCCCCATCATTTCCCGCGCCATCCGGCGCTCGGCACGGAACGGCGAAATGAACGAGACGATGACGATCAGGCCGGCATCGGCCATCAGCTTGGCGACCTCGGCGACGCGGCGGATATTCTCGACCCGATCCTCGTCGGTGAAGCCCAGATCACGGTTGAGGCCGTGGCGGACATTGTCGCCATCGAGCACGTAGGTGTGGCGGCCGGCCGCGTGCAGCTTCTTTTCAAGCAGGTTGGCGACCGTTGACTTGCCGGAGCCCGACAGGCCGGTGAACCACAACACCGCAGGACGCTGGTTCTTGAGGTCGGCGCGGGACTTGCGCGACACGTCGAGCGACTGCCAGTGAATATTCTCCGACCGGCGCAGCGGATGCAGGATCATGCCGGCGCCGACAGTGGCGTTGCTGATCCGGTCGATCAGGATGAAAGCGCCGGTCGTGCGGTTGTCGGCAAAGCTGTCGAAGGCAACCGGCGACTGGGCCGAGATGTTGCAGACGCCGACCTCGTTCATCTCCAGCGACTTCGCCGCCTCATGGGCAAAATCATTGACGTTGATGCGGTATTTGAGATCGGTGACCGTGGCACTCGCCTGATCGGTCTCGGTGCGCAGGATATAGGAGCGGCCGGGCAACAGCGCGTTTTCGTCGAACCACACGACATTGGCCGCGAACTGGTCGGCGACATGCGGCCGCGCGTCGGGCGTCACCAGAACGTTGCCACGCGACACCTCGACCTCGTCATCAAGCACCAGCGTGATCGCCTGACCGGCAACCGCCGTACGCAGGTCGCCGCCATGGGCAACGATGCGCTTGACCGTCGAGGGCTTGCCCGACTTGGCGACGACAACCTCATCGCCTTGCGAGATCGAGCCGGAGGCGATGGTTCCAGCAAAGCCGCGGAAATCCAGATTGGGCCGGTTCACATATTGCACCGGGAAGCGGAACGGACGTGCGACAGCCTCTTCTTCGACCACCACGGTTTCGAGATGCTCGATCAGCGTCGGCCCCGAATACCAGCCCATCTTGTCCGAGCGCCGCGTGACGTTGTCGCCAAAGCGCGCCGACATGGGGATCGGCACGATCGACTTGAAGCCGAGGCTCTCGGCGAAAGCCGCATATTCAGCGGTGATGCGCTCGAACACGTTCTGGTCGAAACCGACGAGATCGATCTTGTTGATCGCAACGACGATGTTTTTGATGCCGAGCAGCGAGGCGATGATCGAGTGGCGCCGCGTCTGGCGCAGCACGCCCTGGCGCGCGTCGACAAGAACGATGGCGAGATCGGCCGTCGAGGCACCGGTCGCCATGTTGCGCGTATATTGTTCGTGGCCCGGCGTATCGGCGACGATGAACTTGCGCTTGGGCGTGGCAAAGAAGCGGTAGGCGACATCGATGGTGATGCCCTGCTCGCGCTCGGCCTCCAGACCGTCGACAAGAAGCGCGAAATCGACATCCTCGCCTGTCGTGCCGTGCTTGCGCGAGTCGCGCTCGAGCGCTGCGATCTGGTCCTCAAAAATCTGCTTGGTGTCCGACAACAGACGTCCGATCAGCGTCGATTTGCCGTCATCGACCGAACCGCAGGTCAAGAAACGCAGGAGCGATTTCTGCTCTTGCGCTGCGAGGTAATCGCGGACGCTTTCGGCGGCCTCGATCTTGGTGGCCATGGCGTGGCGCATTCTCAGAAATACCCTTCGCGCTTCTTTTTTTCCATCGAGCCGGCTTCGTCGCGGTCGATCAAACGTCCCTGCCGTTCGGAGGTACGGGCGGTCAGCATCTCACTGACGATGTCTTCGAGGCTGTCGGCATCGGATTCGATCGCGCCTGTCAGCGGGTAGCAGCCGAGCGTGCGGAAGCGCACCAGCTTGTTTTCCACCACCTCGCCGGGATGCAGCTTCATGCGGTCGTCGTCGCGCAGGATCAGCATGCCGTCGCGCTCGACCACCGGCCGATGCTTGGCGAAATAGAGCGGCACGATGGGGATGTCTTCCTGCAGGATGTACTGCCAGATATCGAGCTCGGTCCAATTGGACAGCGGGAAGACGCGGATCGATTCACCGGGGGAAACGCGGGTGTTGAAGATCTTCCACATCTCCGGACGCTGGTTCTTCGGGTCCCAGGCGTGCTGGGCGTTGCGGAACGAGAAGATGCGCTCCTTGGCACGCGACTTCTCCTCGTCGCGGCGCGCGCCGCCAAAGGCCGCGTCGAAACCGTATTTGTCGAGCGCCTGGCGCAGGCCGACAGTCTTCATCACATGGGTATGCGTGTTCGAACCGTGGTCGAATGGATTGATGTTGTCGCGGACGCCGTCCGGGTTGACGTGGACGAGCAGGTCGAAGCCGAGCTCGCGCGCCATCGCATCGCGGAACTCGATCATCTCGCGAAACTTCCAGGTCGTGTCGACATGGAGGAACGGAAATGGCGGCTTGGCCGGATAGAACGCTTTCATCGCCAGATGCAGCAGGACCGAGGAATCCTTTCCCACGGAATAGAGCATCACAGGCTTGGTAAAAGTGGCCGCGACCTCACGAAAAATGTGGATCGCCTCCGCCTCGAGACGGTCCAGGTGAGTCAGTCTGGCGAGCATTGAAAGCCTTCGGAAATCGTTCCTGGTCGCGGCTTTGGCGCCGAAATGACCTGTTGCGCGTAGTGTCCCCACAAACAGGCGGCGTCTCAAGCAGCGCAAGACCAAATTTGGCGGCCGGCAAAGTCAGTTTTGCCCCCTGTGCCACGTCTTCGGGAATGCAATTCCACCGCGTCTCCAAACAGGGTTCGAAGCGTGGATAGAGACGCCCGTTTTTCCACGTCCTTTCGCACGGCCGTATCATTGCACCAAATCCAACCACAGGAGCCGGACTTGGAACAAACGACCAATCTGAAAATGCCTTTCATCATGCCCTCGCAGGCGCAGAAACACGTCACCCACAACGAGGCGCTGCTGGCGCTGGATGTTGTGGTGCAGCTTTCAGTGCTCGACCGGCATCTGGCCGCACCGCCAGCCCTGCCGGCGGAAGGTGACCGTTACATCGTTGCTGTGGCAGCGACGGGCATCTGGACCGGCAAGAGCGGGCAGATAGCGGCCTGGCAGGACGGTGCCTGGGCCTTTCACCTTCCGGTCAAGGGCTGGCTTGCCTGGGTGGCTGACGAACAACGCATCTTCGCCCATGATGGCACCGGCTGGCAGGATGCTGTGGCGCTCGGCATCAATCCGGCCGCAATGGTCGGCATCAACACCACAGCCGATACCACCAACCGGCTGTCGGTGAAGAGCCAGGCCGTGCTGTTTGACAATCTGGGCGCGGGCCAGCAGGTCAAGATCAACAAGGCGGCCGCCGGCGACAATGCCTCGCTGCTTTATCAGACCGGCTATTCGGGCCGGGCCGAATTCGGCCTCGCTGGCGACGACGACTGGCACGTCAAGGTGTCGCCCGATGGCTCCGCCTGGACCGAAGCGCTGAAGGTCAGCCGCACCGACGGGCGCGTGCTGTTGCCGGCAGGCCTGGCACTGACCGACCAGAACCAGGCCGTGGCGAAGCGGCATGTGCGCGAGATGCTCAGCGCCAACCGGACCTATCATGTCCGCACCGACGGGTCCGACGCCAATGCAGGCCTCGCGAATACGGCTGGCGGCGCTTTTCTGACGATCCAGAAGGCGCTCAACGTCGCAGCGGGCCTCGATATGGCCGGCTTCACCGTTGCCATCCAGATCGGTGACGGCACCTATGCGGAGGCCATGACCATTCCGGCCACACTGGGCCAGACGAGTGCTGCGGGACTGGTTCTCGCCGGCAACAGCGGCACGCCCGGCAATGTGATCGCTACGAGCATGTCGTCCAGCGCGATCACCGCGCGGGCAGGCACACGCTGCCTGGTCAAGGACCTCGAGATCAGGACGACGACAAGCGGCTTTGGCCTGAATGCCGATGGCGGCACGATCCAGTTCCAGAACGTCAGGTTCGGCGCCTGCGCCCAGGCTCACATCATGTGCCAGAACAACGGCGCGGCAATCGCCACCGGCAACTACGCCATCTCAGGCGCATCGCCTTCCCATTGGAACGCGCGCAGCGGCGGGGTGATCAACACCGAGGCCCGCACGGTCACGCTGACCGGCACACCGGCTTTCGCCACCGCCTTCGCGTCTTGTCAGAACGGCCATGTCACCTGCGGCGGCATGACCTTCGCAGGTGCCGGCACCGGCGCCCGCTACAGCGCCACCCTCAACGGCGTGATCAACACCGCCGGTGGCGGTGCTGCCTATCTGCCGGGCAATGCCGCCGGCAGTGCCGCAACCGGAGGCCAGTATGCCTGACCGGTCGCTTCGCTACTGGACGCGGTAGTACCTGCCGTACCAGTCGACGAAGCGAACCAGCCCCTCTTCGATCGGCGTGTGTGGAAGCTCGCCGATCAATGCTTCGAGGTCGCTCACGTCAGCCCAGGTGCTCAGCACGTCGCCAGGCTGCAGCGGCATGAAGTTCTTCACCACCTCCCGGCCCGTCGCGCGTTCGAGAATGCGGATCATCTCCATCAGATGCTCCTTGCGGCGGTTGCCGATGTTCATCACCCGATGCGGTGCCCAGCTGCCCGACGCACCGCCCGCAGCGATGTCATAGTCGGGATCGGCTTTCGGCGGCAGGTCGATCAGGCGCACGATGCCTTCGACGATGTCGTCGATGTAGGTGAAGTCGCGGTACATATCGCCGCCATTGTAGATGTCGATGGTCTCGCCGGCGAAGATGGCGCGGGTGAACTTGTAATAAGCCATGTCGGGCCGACCCAACGGGCCGTAGACGGTGAAGAAACGCAGGCCGGTGGCCGGCACGCCAAACAGATGGCTGTAGGTGTGCGCCATCAGCTCGTTGGCCTTCTTGGTCGCCGCATACAGGCTGACCGGATGGTCGACGCCGTCGCGCGGCGAATAGGGCTGCTTCTTGTTGCCGCCGTAGACCGAGCTCGACGAGGCGTAGATCAGGTGTTTCGGCGGCGTCGCGCGGCAGTTTTCGAGGATGTTGAGGAAACCGGTGATGTTGGCATCGACATAGGCCTGGGGGTGATCGAGCGAATAACGCACGCCTGCCTGGGCCGCGAGATTGATGACGATCTCGGGACGGCATTCGAAAGCGGATTTCACCGCCGCCGCATCGGCAAGATCGGCCTGGATGAAGCGAAAATCGCCATGTTCGGCGAGCATTTCGAGACGCGAGCGCTTGAGCGAAGTGTCGTAATAGTCAGTGACGCTGTCGAAACCGACGACGTCGTAGCCTTCGGCCAAAAGCCGCCTGGCGACATGGAACCCGATGAAGCCGGCCGTGCCCGTGACAAGAACTGTCATGATTTCCGTCTCTTCAAATGCAAAACGCCCCGGCCTTTTTAAAGCCGGGGCGCTGCTAAAACCAGTACTCCGTTGCCGACTGATCAGCTCTTCTTGGGCAGCGGCGCCCAGATCGCAGGAACCACGGCAGCAGCAAGCGCCACCTTGATCAGGTCCGGCACGATGAACGGCACGACGCCGAACTGCCAGGATTTTTCAGCACCGATGAGCAGCGAAAGCCACGAGAAGCCCATTGCCATCATGACGATTTCGGCGACGAGCATGGCGCCGAGCATCTTGACGATGCTGCGGCCCCAGCCGCGATCGACGGCCCAGCCGACGATTGCCGCCATGGCAACGAAGCCCAGGAGATAGCCACCGGTCGAGCCGAGCATGTAGGCGATGCCGAGGCCCTTTTCAGGCGTGCTCTGGAACACCGGATAGCCCATGGCGCCCTGCGCCATATAAAGAAGCAGCGTCGCCACGCCGAGGCGCAGGCCGTAGGCGGCACCGATGCCGAGCACGACGAGCGTCTGCAGCGACATGTCGACGGGGCCGAGCACGACCTTGGTCTTGGCCGACGCGATGAGCAGCAGCGAGCCGGCGACAGCCAGGAGAAGCTGGGTCGCCAAGCGCATCGCACCCTTTTCGGGCAACGCCGCGGAGACGAGCGCGGTGGAACTGGATGCAACAGCCATGTAAATCCCCTTGTGATATGCGCGCCAAAGCGCTGTAGACGTGGTTTTCCCTATATTGTCTTCCGTGCTAAGCGGCAAACGAATTTGCCGTTCGCTCCTCGAACTCACAGATATCGGCTGGCCATGTCCCTCGATTTCGACAAACGCTTCGAACCCGCCTACGGCGAACCTGTTGCCGTCGCAGACGGCGTTGTGCGGCTCACCGCCAACAATCCAAGCGCTTTCACCTTCCACGGTACCAACAGCTACATCATCGGCCACGACACGTTGGCGATCCTCGACCCCGGCCCCGACGATGACGCCCACCTCGAAGCCCTGGTCCGGGCCATTGCCGGTCGCCCCGTCAGCCACATCTTCGTCAGCCATACCCATCGCGACCACTCGCCGCTTGCAGCACGCCTGAAGGCGCTGACCGGCGCTATAACTGTCGCCGAAGGGCCGCATCGCTCGGCGCGCCCATTGCGCATCGGCGAAATCGCCCCACTCGATGCCAGCAGCGACACCGATTTCGTGCCCGACCTGATCGTCGGCGACGGCCAGCTCGTTGATGGCGACGGCTGGCGCATGCGCGCGGTGCTGACGCCGGGCCATGCGGCGAATCACGCCGCCTTTGCGCTTGAAGGTACCAGCATCCTGTTTTCGGCCGACCACGTCATGGCCTGGTCGACCTCGATCGTTGCACCGCCTGACGGGGCGATGTCCGACTACATGACCTCGCTTGAGAAGCTGATCGAACGCGACGACCAACTCTACCTGCCCGGCCATGGCGGCCCGGTGGTGACGCCGCAAACATTTGTGCGCGGGCTGAAGGCGCATCGCGAGATGCGCGAACGTGCGATCCTCGAGCGCCTTGCCGCGGGCGACCGCTCGATCCCTGATATCGTACGCGCGATCTATCGCGATACCGATCCCCGGCTTTATGGCGCGGCTGGCCTGTCAGTGCTCGCCCATCTCGAAGATCTGGTCGGGCGCGGCCAGGCGACCAGCAACGAAGCGCCGGCGATCGACGGCATCTATTCGCCGGCCAGATAGCCCTATTGCTCCGGCTTGACCGTCGTCGCTGTTCCGGCCTGATTGGCGATCTCCTGATCGAGTTCGGTCAGGAAGCCGATGATGCGCTCGGCATTGTCGCCAAGGTCGTGGCGGCCATAGCGCGAGGCGGAGCGCATGTCGACAAAGGTCGAGTCGCCGTCATCCACCAGACGGATCACCACATCAGAAGGCAGCGCCAGGATGAAGGTGCGCGCAACGGCTTCGATGTCCACCTCGCCGATTGCCTGGTCGGCGGCGGGCGGCGGCACGACGATCTCCCAGCCCTGTCGCGCCAAAACAGCGTTCACGCTTTCCAGCACACGGTCGAGCGACAGCTCGTAGCGGCGACCGGCAACCAGTGGATAGGCCTGCGCCTGCAGCGCGCGTTCCCCGGCGGTCGACGGCTCCAGCCGGTTCATGGCCGGCGTGCGCAACGACATTGCCGCGGTCAGTGCGGGCGGGTCTTCGACATCGGTCGAGATGTCGCGCAGCATGGGCATGGTGGCGATCTGGTAAGCGATGAAGCCAAAGGGCGCGAGCACGGCCAACCCGAGCAAGGCGCCTACGGTCAGGTCGTGTCCGCCCCGGTCGCCGAATTTCCACAACCGCGAAAACGCAAAGCCCGAGAGCAGCAGCGCCAAAGCGGCGAGCATTGCGACAATGGCGAGAACCCAGAAAAAGGCAGTGGTATCGACAAGGCCGCGACGATGGCCGAGCACCGCCGTGATCAGCAGAACGGCCGAGAAAGACGCCATGCCCCGGGACAGGCCGGCCGCGCGCGTTGTGCGCTGCTCAAGATATCTCGTCTGAAACTCAACCATAAAACCCGTTACCCGCCCTGCGACCATGGCAGCACCACCGTCCCCACGGCAGAGATCGCTGCGCAAGCAAGCTAGATGGTTTCCGCCAGCGGTTGAAGCGGAAAGGCAGCATTGGCCGCCGTCCCACACATGAACCTGTCAGATGGCAGTGTCGGTGGGCAGCCGATAGTCCTTGAACGTCTCGCGCAGCGCCATTTTCTGGATCTTGCCGGTTGCGGTGTGAGGTATCTCGTCGACGAAGGCGACATCGTCCGGCATCCACCACTTGGCGACCTTACCGTTGAGGAAGGCCAAAATGTCGGTTTTGTCGGGCTCCCTGCCCTGCTTGCGCACGATCACCATCAGCGGGCGCTCGTCCCAGCGCGAATGCTTGATGCCGATCACCGCCGCTTCCTGCACGTCGGGATGACCTACGGCGAGATTTTCAAGTTCGATGCTGGAGATCCATTCGCCGCCCGATTTGATCACATCCTTGGAGCGGTCGGTGATCTGCATGTAGCCATTGGCGTCGATATGAGCGACGTCGCCGGTGTCGAACCACTCGTCGGCGTCGAACTGCTCGGAACTCGCGCCGCCGAAATACGAGGCTGAGACCGCGGGACCACGCACCTTGAGCCGGCCGAACGTCTTGCCGTCCCAGGGCAGCTCATTATTGTCGTCGTCGGTGATCTTCATCTCGACGCCGAACGGCGTATAGCCCTGCTTCTGCTGAATGTTCAGCCGGTCGTTGCCTTCAAGGTCTTCATATTCCGGCTTGATGGTGCACAAGGTACCGAGCGGCGACATCTCGGTCATGCCCCAGGCATGAATCACCTCGACGCCATAGTTGCGTTCGAACTTCTCGGTTACCGCGCGCGGGCAGGCCGAGCCGCCGATCACCACCTTGTTGAGATGCGGCAGTTTCTTGCCGGTCTCTTCGAGATGCTGCAGCAGCATCAGCCAGACCGTCGGCACGGCTGCGGTGAAGGTCACGCGTTCGGTGTCAAGCATCTCGTAGATCGAAGCGCCATCCATCTTGCCGCCCGGCATGACGAGTTTCGCGCCGACCATCGGCGTGCTCTGGGCGAGCCCCCAGGCATTGGCGTGGAACATCGGCACAACCGGCATGACGACATCGCGCACCGAAATGCCCATCGCATCGGGCATCACCGCGATCATCGCATGGAGGACATTGGAGCGGTGGCTGTAGACGACGCCCTTGGGGTCGCCCGTCGTGCCCGAGGTGTAGCACATGCCGGCCGCGTCATGCTCGCCCATCGCTTTCCACGCATAGTCGCCATCGGCCTCGGCCAGCCACTCCTCGTAGGCCACGACATTGGGCAGCGTCGTTTGCGGCAAGTGGGCGGCGTCGGTCATAACGATGATGCGCTTGAGCGAGGGTACCTGCGGTGCGATCTTTTCGACCAGCGGCACAAAGGTCAGGTCAACGAAAAGCGCCTGATCCTGCGCGTGGTTCATGATCCAGACCAGTTGCTCGGGGAAAAGGCGCGGGTTGAGCGTGTGGTAGACAGCGCCCATGCCCATGATGCCGTACCACGCCTCCATGTGGCGGGCGGAGTTCCAGGCAAGCGTGGCGATGCGGTCGCCAACCTTATGGCCGTCGCGCTCCAGCCGTTGCGCGATCTTCAGCGACCGTGCGCGCAGTTCGGCATAGTTGGTGCGGACAATGGGCCCCTCGATCGATCTCGACACGATCTCGCGATGCGGGTGCTGCCGTGCGGCATGGTCAATGATCTTGTGGCATAGCAGCGGCCATTCCTGCATCAGTCCAAGCATATGGTCCTCCCAGATCGTATCTGGCCATTCTGGTCGCAATAGCTGTTTTGTCCAGCCTGACCAAAGTTCAGCCGGCAAGATGCCGGCGGCCATATTGCGGCCACGGTCGCGGTTAACCTTTGTTACCGGCTGGTGTGGTGGGTAGAGTAATGTGAGGGATCACATGGATACGCAGCCGCGCGCGGAGGACGAAGTCCTGCCGCAGCATGAAACGCAATCTGAAGAGCATGTTGCCCCCGAGGAATCCGATACGGCTTCCGGCGCGCTGAAGGCTGCCGACGAGGCGGGTGGCGTTGAAGAGCCCATCGCTGAAAGCGCCGACGACCTTGAGTTGTCGGCGGAAGAGCTGCTTGGCGAAACGGTCGGCACCGAATCCGAAAGCATGGTCGAAGACCTGCCGGAGATGGCGGCCGCCGAAGGGCAACAGCCTGTCGCGGAAGAAATGGCAGCCGAAGAACCGGCCCCTGTCGAGCTTTCGGCGGTCGAACTCTCGGTCGAGCGCATACAGGTCGAGGTTCCGGCCATGGCGCCCAGCGACGTTTCGGAGGCAGAATTCACCCAGATGGTCGACGACGCGCTCGAAGCCGTGGGCGGCATCCTGTTGTTCAAGATGCGCCTTGATGAAGACGGCGACGACAAGCATGTCGCCGCCGCCTCGATCGGCGACGGCGCCCGGCGCCAGTTCCTGCTGCTGTCGCTTCCCGTCAGCGGCGGCAAGCTGAAGGTGGAATCGGCCTCGCGCAGCACAAGCCCACTCGCCAAGCTCGCCGAGGCCTATGTCGGGGTGGTCGAGGCGTTCCGCGCCGCCGCCTGAGCCGCAACAACGCCTTGCGCGTCCAATAGGACGTGCAAGGCCTCAGTTCGTCGTACCGTCCGTGCCGTCGTCGTCGACATCGTCGAGCCGCACGAAAGCGTAGCCCTTTTCCTTGAGCTTCAGCAGCCCCTTGACCAGACCGCCACCGGCGGCGTGGGTGGGCTGGTTGATGTGCGCGATGATGACGTCGCCATCCTTTGCTGACGAAACGCGGCGTTCGGTTTCGCGCGCGCCGAGCAGCGAGCCGCCGTCGCCATTGATCGAATAGCCTGCGATCCTGAAGCCGAGTCCACGGATCAGCGCGATCGAGGTCGGGCTGTATTGCGCGGTCGCACCGCGAAACCATTTTGGCGCCGGCCCGCCGCGCTCAGTCAACGCCAGCGCGCCGGCCTCGACCTCGGCCTGCACGGCCTCGGCACTGCCAGCACTTTTCAGCCCATAGATGCTGCGGGGCGTATCGACAGCTGGAATGTGCCTGGCACCGTGGTTTTCCAGTTCGAACAACTCTGGATGCGCCTTCATGATCGCCAAGGCTTCGGCGTTCCGCTTCAGCCACATGCCGGTGACGAAGATCGTCGCCGGTATCTTGTTGTCGACCAGAGCGGAGAGAATGCGAGCGTCGGTCTTGCCGCCGCAAGCGTCCAAAGTCAGTGCCACGCGCGGGCTGGATTCGCCGGACGGCTTGAGATGCAGTCGGGGTTCGAGCAATGCTGCCGAGGCTGAAGAACTCACCAGCGCCGCAAGGCCGACGCCGATCAAAAACCTGCCAAACATGCGCATGCGAATTTCCGGGGATTTCTGTCTCGAACTGCCGGGCAATGGCACCCCAATTCTGGCGCCATGATGACGGCTTGGGCTATTTTGCGGTGGCATTGGCCAGAGTTGCTGGCGCCGTACCCTACACGAGTTGCTTGCGTAGGGTATATTTTGTACCCTACGCCAAAGATTGACGTAGGGTATCGTCATGCGCTTGCCGCTCTCTGCTCACACTGCCTATCAGGACCTTCTCGAAGCGCATCGAATGCGCGACGTGAAGACCATCGCCGGGTCGCCATTCCTCAAGGAGCTTCCGCAAGGCAAATACTGGTACGCCCGGCAAAAAATCGGCGACAAGCCGGTCGATCGCTATATCGGCCCCGACAGCGAAGACCTCCGCCAGCGCATCGCACGCATGCGGGAAGATATCGAAGACGACAAGAGCTTTGAACGGCACTGCGCATTGCTGGTCGCTCAATTGCGCGCCGCAGGTCTCGTTACTGTTGACCGCCAAACCGGCAGCATTCTGAACGCCATGGCGAGAGTAGGCGTGTTTCGCCTGGGTGGAACGCTGGTTGGAACACACGCATTCCGGCTTTACGGCGCCGAACTGGGATTTGCCTTTTCAGGCACACTCGCAGTTACGCAGGACGTGGACATTGCCGCATTCGAAAACCTCAAACTGGCGATCGACGATCAGGTCGATCCATCTCTCGCTGAAACGTTCAAATCCCTGTCTCTGGAACCCGCACCCGGCCTGGACCCGAAAGGAAGGTCTACGCGTTGGCGTTTGAAAGGCGGCGGAGCGATGGTCGACTTTCTTGCGCCTCGCATGCAGAGCAAAAGCGAGATCGTCAGGCTGGAACCGCTGAACGTCTACGCACAGACGCTTCCGTTCCTGAACTTCCTGATCGCGGAGCCGATACCAGCCGTGGCGCTGTATCGGAGCGGAGTGCTGGTTCAGATACCGAAACCCGAGCGCTACGCGGTGCACAAGCTGATCGTCGCCCAGAGACGAACCGGGCCGGGTTTGGGCAAGGTAGCAAAAGACCTGGCCCAAGCCGAAACGCTGATCCGCGTCCTGGTCGAGGATCGCCCGCAGGAACTGGCAATCGCTTATGAGACCGCTCTGGGTAACGGAACGAAATGGCGCTACGCCATCAACGCGTCGCTAAAGCAGCGGCCCGAAATCGGCCGCCTGCTGAGCCAGATCATCTGATACAGGCGGTTATACCCAATTTGCGAATTGGGTATAACCGATCGCGCTGCAGAGCGCCTTACCGCTTCGCCTTCACCGCTGCCTGTGCCGCCGCCAACCGTGCGATCGGCACGCGGAAGGGCGAGCAGGACACATAGTCGAGCCCGACGCTTTCGCAGAAGCGAATCGAGGCCGGGTCGCCGCCATGCTCGCCGCAGATGCCGAGCTTGATCTCAGGCCGCGTCGCCCTGCCCTTCTCGGCCGCCATCTTCACCAACTCGCCGACGCCTTCGATATCGAGCGAGACAAACGGGTCTTGTTCGATGATGCCCTTCTGGCGATAGGTCTCAAGGAAAGACGCTGCATCGTCGCGCGAGATGCCGAAGGTGGTCTGCGTCAAGTCGTTGGTGCCAAAAGAGAAGAATTCGGCCGCTTCGGCGATGACGTGAGCGCGGATCGCCGCACGCGGCAGCTCGATCATGGTGCCGACGAGATAGTCGATGTTGACGCCCGTCTCCTGCATGACGCTCTTGGCAACGGCATCGATGCGCGCTTTGACGTAGTCGAGTTCCTTCATCAGGCCGACCAGCGGCACCATGACCTCAGGCACCACGGGGCTGCCGGTCTTCTTGCCGGCCTCGACAGCCGCCTCGAAGATGGCGCGCGCCTGCATCTCGGCGATCTCCGGATAGGAGACGGCGAGACGGCAGCCGCGATGGCCCAGCATCGGGTTGAACTCGTGCAACGCTTCGGTGCGCTGGCGCAGCTTGTCAGCCGGCACGTTCATCGCGGCGGCGACCTCGGCGATTTCTTCCTCGGTCTTGGGCAGGAATTCGTGCAGCGGCGGGTCGAGCAGGCGGATCGTCACCGGCAGGCCGGCCATGATCTCAAACAGCTCGATGAAGTCCGAACGCTGCATTGGCAACAGCTTGTCGAGGGCGGTCCGCCTGTCCTTTTCGAGGTCGGCGAGGATCATCTCGCGCATGGCAATGATGCGGTCGCCATCGAAGAACATATGTTCCGTACGGCACAAGCCGATGCCTTCGGCACCGAAGGAACGTGCCATGCGCGCATCTGCTGGCGTCTCGGCATTGGTGCGCACCTTCATGCGGCGCACCGCATCGGCCCATTCCATGATCGCGGCAAAATCGCCCGACAGTTCCGGCTGCAGCATCGGTACGGTGCCCTTCAGCACCTGGCCGGTAGAGCCGTCGATGGTGATGACGTCGCCCTTGCGGAAGGTGTGGCCCATGGTGATCAGCGTGCCGGCGCGATAGTCGACGCGCAGCGATCCGGCACCAGACACACACGGCTTGCCCATGCCGCGGGCAACCACCGCCGCGTGACTGGTCATGCCGCCCCGCGTTGTCAGGATGCCTTCGGAGGCATGCATGCCGTGGATGTCCTCGGGGCTGGTTTCGATACGCACCAGGATGACCTTGCGCCCCGCCGACTTCAGCTCCTCGGCCTCGTCGGACGAGAACACGATCTCGCCGGTGGCAGCCCCAGGTGAGGCCGGCAGCCCGACGGCGATGACCTCGCGCTGTGCCTTGGGATCGATGGTCGGGTGCAGCAGCTGGTCGAGCGAGGACGGGTCGATCCGGCAGATCGCCTCTTCCTTGGTGATCAGCCCCTCTGCGGCCATCTCGGCGGCGATCCTGAGCGCAGCCTTGGCAGTGCGCTTGCCCGAACGTGTCTGCAGCATCCACAGCTTGCCGCGCTCGATGGTGAATTCGAGGTCCTGCATGTCGCGGTAATGCTGTTCGAGGCGATTGGAGATCGCAACGAACGTGTTGAACGCCTCCGGCATCAGCTTCTGCAGCGAGGGCTTGTCTGAGCCGGCGGCGATTCGGGCGGCTTCGGTGATGTTCTGCGGCGTGCGGATGCCGGCCACCACGTCCTCGCCCTGCGCGTTCACCAGGAACTCGCCATAGAGCATCTTTTCGCCGGTCGAGGGATTGCGGGTGAAGGCAACGCCGGTGGCGGAGGTGTCGCCCATGTTGCCGAACACCATGGCCTGGACGTTGACCGCCGTGCCCCAGCTCTCGGGAATGTCGTGCAGGCGGCGATAGGTGATCGCGCGATGGTTCATCCAGCTCGAGAACACCGCGCCGATGGCGCCCCACAGCTGCTCGTGCGGATCCTGCGGGAACGAGCGACCAAGCTCTTCTTCGACCTTGGCCTTGTACAGCGCAATGACCGCCTGCCACTGCGTGGCGGTGAACTCGGTGTCGAGCTCATAGCCCAGACGCGCCTTTTCTTCTTCGAGCAGTTCCTCGAAGACCTCGTGGTCGAGCCCGAGAACGACGTCGGAATACATGGTGATGAAGCGGCGGTAGCTGTCATAGGCAAAGCGCGCATCGCCTGCATCAACGGCCAGTGCCTCGACGGTGACGTCGTTGAGGCCGAGATTGAGCACGGTGTCCATCATGCCCGGCATCGAGGCACGGGCGCCTGAGCGCACAGAGACCAGCAGCAGGTTTTTGGGGTCGCCGAAACGGCGGCCAGTGATCGCGCCTACGTGATCAAGTGCCGAACGAACATCGGCTTCCAGCGTTTCAGGATAGCTGCTGCCATTGCCATAATACCAGTTGCAGGCCGCAGTGGTGATGGTGAAACCGGGCGGTACCGGCAGGCCGAGACTGCACATCTCGGCGAGATTCGCCCCCTTGCCACCGAGCAGGTCGCGGTCGCTCGCGCGCCCCTCCGCTGCACCGTCGCCGAACCTGTAAACCCACTTGGTCATGCCTTCTCCTCGCCGACTGAGTGTGGAGCAGGACGGTGGCCGCCGTCCGCTTCTGGGCCGAGCGATATGATGCTGCGCTGCGAAAGGCAAGGCGCAGTTCCGTTCCGGATTGGCCTACAATCGATTAATGAACCGGCGCTACGACACGCTTGCAGGCATCGATCGCCTCATATAGAACATATCAGGAACAAACTTTGGAGACGACAATGCGCAAAACCGGCAAGCTCGACTATATCGAAATGGCCGCGGTTGGCGGCACGCTCGACCATGTCAAATCCTTCTACAGCGCGGCCTTCGGCTGGACCTTCACCGACTACGGCCCCGACTATGCGGCCTTCGCCGAAGGCCTCGACGGCGGGTTCCAGGCCCAGGTGCCGGCCAAGCCGCTGCCGATTCTCTATTCCGAAGCGCTGGAAGAAACCCTCGCGGCGGTCGAAGAGGCCGGCGGCACCATCGTCAAGCCGATCTTTGCCTTCCCCGGCGGACGGCGTTTCCACTTCGTCGATCCGGCCGGCAACGAGCTTGCCGTCTGGGGCGAATGATCGCCTGACGCATCGGCCCGAAAAGCGGTTTCGATCATCGGAAATCACGATGGCGCCAGCTGCCATTGCGGGACCGATGCTTGGCTTGCCCGAATGGATGCGCGGCACCTCAAGATGATGAGGAAAGCGGCAAAGACGCGATTGTGCTTTTGCCGCGCACTGCATATAAGGCGGCGGTCGATTGACTCGCCTGCGGCTCAATGGGGCGTCGCCAAGTGGTAAGGCATCGGTTTTTGGTACCGACATTCCCAGGTTCGAATCCTGGCGCCCCAGCCATATCTCCCAATTTTTGATATTCAGTCCGCTTCGTTGGAAGCCGACCATTGGCACGATCCGATTTCATCAGCGATCAGGCGGCACAACCCGCCAATGCGAAAGGCCCCGGATCGCTCCGGGGCCTTTCTCATTACATCCTTGGCTCGCCTCAGTGATGAGCCGGCTCGGCCATCTGCTTGGCGTCTGGCTCCTCGACGTGCACGGCCAGGTCCTTGCGGGCGATGAAGCTATAGAACATCGGCACCACAAACAGGGTGAAGACCGTTCCAACGAGCACGCCACAGAAGATCACCAGGCCCATCGAGTAACGCGCGGCTGCACCAGCACCCGAAGCGATGATCAGCGGCACGACGCCGAGCGCCATGGCGGCCGTCGTCATCAGGATCGGACGCAGGCGAACCTTGGCCGAAGCGATGATCGCCTCACGCCGCGACAGGCCGTGCTCCTCGCGCTGCTGGTTGGCGAATTCAACCAGCAGAATGCCGTGCTTGGTGATCAGTCCTATCAGTGTGATCAGACCGACCTGGGTGTAGATGTTCAGCGTCCCAAGCCCGAGATTGAGCGGCACGATGGCGCCGAAGATCGCCAGCGGCACCGACATCATGATGATGAGCGGGTCGCGGAAGCTCTCGAACTGTGCCGCCAGAACCAGGTAGATCACGACGATCGCCAGTGCGAAGGCGATCAGGATGGTGTTTCCCTGCTCGCTTTCCAGACGCGACTGGCCGGCATAGTCGATGAAGAAGCCGGCCGGCAGCAGCGGCCGGGCGATATCCTCGATCGTCTTCAAGCCATCGCCGGTGGTCACACCGGGCACCGGCAGCGCGGAAATCGTCGCCGAATTGAGCTGGTTGAACTGCTCGATCGCGGCCGGCGACGAGTTTGTCTTGATCGTCACGACAGCCGATAGCGGCACCATCTGGCCGTTGACGCTGCGGACATAGAACTCGCCGAGCTTCTCAGGGTTGCCACGGTACTGATCCGGCACCTGCATGATGATGTCGTAGCTGTTGGAATCGCGATCGAACTGGGCGATCGAACCACCGCCGACAAGCAGGCTCAGCGTCATGCCGATGTCACGCACCGACAGGTTGAGGGCCGCGGCCCGGTCACGGTCGATGGTCACGGTGACCTGCGGCGCATCGAAGGACAGCGAGTTCTGCACGACGATGAACCGACCCGAGGCCTGGGCCTTTGCCTTGATCTGCTCGGCCACCTCATAGACCTGGCTCGGATCGCCGGTCGACTGGACGACCACCGAGATCGGCAAGCCACCGCCGGCACCCGGCAAGGACGGGGGTGCAAACACCAGTGCTTCCACGCCGCTGACCTTGGACAGGCGCGCCTGGATGTCCGCCTGGATCTCCTTTTGCGAACGCGTACGGTCGGACCAATCCTTGAGCGCCCAGACGGCGAAGCCTGAATTGGTGCCGCCACCCATGCCGACGATGGAGAAGTTCGTCTTCAACTCAGGCAGATCCTTGGTGAGAGCGCGGATCTGGTCGGTGTAGAGACTGGTATAGTCGGATGTTGCGTAGCGCGGCGCGGTCACCAGCGCGAACAATGCGCCGGAATCTTCTTCAGGCGCCAGTTCGTTCGACGTCTTGAAGAACATGAAGGCGGTGACCGAAACAAGGGCTACGACAATCAGCAACGTCACCGGCCGATAGTTGAGCGAACCCGATACCAGCCGCTCGTAGCGGTTGGCGATGCGCTCGAACGTGCGGTCGACGAATTTTGCAAACCGGCTATGGTTGCCGGCCTTCAGCATGCGCGCCGACATCATTGGCGTGATCGTCACGGCGATGAAGCCGGAGAGGATGACAGCGCCTGCAAGCGTGACCGCGAACTCGCGAAACAGCGACCCGGTGAGGCCACCGGTGAACATGAGTGGAGCGAACACGGCCGCGAGCGTGATGGTCATGGCGACCACCGGCCCGAAGATCTCGCGCATGCCCTTGAACGCCGCCTGCATCGGCGACATGCCGTCTTCGATGTGGCGATGGATGTTCTCCACCACCACGATGGCGTCGTCGACAACCAGGCCGATCGCCAGCACCATGGCCAGCAGCGACAGAAGGTTGATCGAATAGCCCATCATCAACAGGATGAAACAGACGCCGATCAGCGACAGCGGAATGGTCACCACCGGCATCAACACCGAGCGGAACGAGCCGAGGAATAGCAGGATGACGACGACGACGATCGCGACCGCCTCGGCGATAGTCTTGAACACCTCGTCGATCGACGCACTGATCGTCTCGGTCGAGTCATAGACCATCGTAATGGTCATGCCTTCCGGCAAGCTCGCCCTGATCGCCGGCAATTCTTTGATCACCGCGGCAGCGGTGGTCAGCGGGTTGGCCGAAGGTGTCGGGAAGATACCGATGAAGGTGCCCGGCTCGCCATTGAAGTTGACGACGGTATCGGTGCTTTCGGCCGCCAGTTCCACTTGCGCCACGTCACGCAGCCTGACGACATTGCCATTTTCCGACTTGAGCGGCAGCTCGGCAAAGGCCTCCGGCGTCTGCAGCGTCGACTTCATGGTGATCGAATAGGCGACGTATTCGTTCTTGGTCTTGCCCGGTGCGGACAGGAAGTTGGACGCATTGATCGCCTGCAGGACCTCAGGCGCGGTAAGCCCGCGCGCCGCCAGCTTGACCGGATCGATCCAGACCCGCATCGAATACTTGGCCGCACCCAGGACCTGCACCTCGGCAACGCCCTCGATGGTCGAGACGCGCGGCCGAATGACGCGCTCGATATACTCGGTCAGTTGCTCGGCCGTCATGTTGGGGTTCTGCATCGCCAGGTACATGATGGCGAACTGCATGCCCGTACCCTTGACGATCGTCGGGTCCTCGGCGTCGGTCGGCAGTTGCCCGCGCACCTGCTGGACCTTCGACATGACCTCGGTCAGCGCCGTATCCGGGTTGGAGCCGAGCTTCATCTGCACGGTCACGGTGCTGGACGACGGGCTGCTCTGCGACTTGACGTAGTCGATGTTTTCGGTTGTCGCCACCGCGGCGGCGATCGGCGCGGTGATGAAGCCCTGGATAAGGTCAGCACTGGCTCCAGCATAGACGGTGGAGATGGTGATCACCGTCTCCTCGACCTCTGGATATTGCCGGACGGACAGGTTGAACAGCCCCTGGAAACCCAGGAGCAGGATCATGAGGGCCACGACCGTCGAAAGGACGGGGCGGCGGATGAAGATGTCAGAGAAATTCATTTTGCAGGTGCCTTCGCATCGGTCGAGGCAACAGGCGAGACAGTGTTGTCGACCTTGACCGGGGTACCGTTGGAGAGCCTGTTTTGTCCGGCAACGACGAGTTCGTCACCGAAGGAAACACCTTCGGTTATCTCGACACGGCCTTCCGAACGACGGCCAACCTTGACGAATATCTGCTTGACCGCGAGCGCCGGCTCGGCCTGCTCCTTGGCCGGTGCGGCGGCGGCGGCTCCGGACGCTTCGGCCTTTTCGGCAGGGCGCACGACATAGACAAAGTCGCCGTAGAGGCTGGTGGTCAGCGCCGTCAGCGGCACGGCTATGACACCGTCTTCCTCGGGAAGCACGACACGCACGCGCACGAACTGGCCCGGGCTCAGCTTGCCATCCGGGTTGTTGATCTTTGCGCGGACCGAAACCAGGCGGCTCTGCGGGTCGACCTTCGGATCGATGCCGACGACCGAACCAATGAATGGCATGTCGCCTTCATTCACACCGAAACGCACTGGCTGGCCCATCTTCAAAAGGTCAAGCTGCTGCTCGGGAACGGCGAAATCCGCCCGCATCGTGTCGAGATCCTGAAGTGTCGCAACGATGGTCCCGGGCTGAAGATACTGACCAACGTCGACTCTCGGAATGCCGATCGTGCCGGAGAACGGCGCGCGCAATTGCTTCTGGTCGAGCACGGCCTGCAGCTTCTCGACTTGCGAGGCCGAGGTGGAAGCAGCCGCGCTAGCCGAGTCGCGTACGACATCGGAGCCGACACCGCGCTGCTGCAAGGCGACTGCCCGATCAAACAACTGCTGGTCGAGCGCGGCCTGCGTCTTGGCGGCGGCCAGGTCGGCCTGCTGCACGCTGTCGTCGAGCTGAATGAGCACGTCGCCCTTGTTCACGCGCTGGTTTGCCGTGAACTTGATCTCCTTGACGATACCGGTCGTTTCGACGGTCAGGTCGACACCTTGCGACGCTGCGACCGTGCCGATCGTTTCGATGCCGGGCGTCCAGGGAGCGGGCTCGACCTTGGCGGTCGCAACGGTGACCGATGCGACAGGCATATTGGCGAAGAATTGCTGGATTGCGCTGTCGCGGAACATATTGAAACCAACGATGCCGCCGCAAACCAGGACAAGCAATACGATAGCGATGATGAGACGCTTAATCAAAGGAGATCCCCAATCGGTAAGGAATCGGCACAAGGGCGAGCCGTGATGCACATTGGACTTTTTTCTTGGAAAACCCAAGAGTGAGGGGCTTACTGTACCGGCTGGACGGTATTGTCAATCCACGATAATGTGATCCGAACGGAGACACCACAATGTCGGGCCACAGACCAAGCTCTCGCGAAAAAATCCTCGCCGCCGCCGCGGAACTGGCGGATATCGTCGGCCCGGGCCACCTGTCGCTCGACGCGGTCGCCCAGCGCGCCGGCGTCTCCAAAGGTGGGCTCCTCTACAACTTCCCGAGCAAGGCCAAGCTGATGCAGGCCCTGGTCGAGGACTATATTAAGAGCTTCGAGGACGCGCTCGCGGCAAAGGCGGCCAGCAAAAGCGCCGACACGCCCGACAACGGCCTTGCCGCCTATATCGAACTTTCCGCCGAGGAATGCGGGCAGAAGCAGCCATCCGCGGCAGGCGTACTGGCAGCCCTTGCCGAAGACCCTGATTTCCTCAACCCCGTCAGGGATTTCAAGCGCAACCTGCTCGACCGCCTGAAGGAGGAAACGCCCGACCAAGCCAAGCTGATCGTGGCATTTCTGGTCATTGAAGGGCTGCGCAGCATGAAGCTTTTCGACATGGACATTCTCCATGAAGATGAACGCGACATGGCGCTTTCTTATCTGCTCGCCGAAGCAGCCGCATCATAGATCATCGACAGTGATGCCAGCAGGCCTCACGATTTTTTCACTATACGCTGAGCAATTTTTATGAGATTCAAACGCCGCATAAAATATCTTGCATTCGAACGCGTGGTCATGTTGCCCGATGATCGCGCGCTAATTTAGCGGTACACCCTTTAAGTGAGCCACTATATGACTTCGCCTTTGCCCGTCACGTACGTCGTGACAGTGGATGTCGAAGCTGGGCCTCGTCGCAAGTCGGCGCGCGCGCAGCTTTCAGCAATCGCATGGTCTTTCGCATTCGTCGAGGGACTGACGCCGCAATCCACTGAAACCATTGAGCTTTACGACCCAAAGCGAAACCGTCGGCGTTCAAAGCGCCCGCTCGCGCCAGCTGAAGTGGCAGCCTACGCCAGTCACCGCAAGGCAATGCGGGCGTTTTTGGATACCGACGCACCGATAGGTCTGATCCTTGAGGACGATTTCCGTCTGCTCGAGCCGGCAGCCTTCGCCGCGCGCGTCTCAGCGCTGCAACAGGCACCGGTCGAATGGGACATTCTCAAGCTCTTCGACTTCCAGGAGCGCCCGATCGTGGAATCGGTGACGGTGGCGGACATCTCGATCGTGTCGCATGGCAGCCCGACCGCCGGCATGGTCGGCTACCTCATCACGCGGCGCGGGGCGGAGCGCATGCTCAGCCGGCCAACCGTCTACCGGCAGATCGACGAGGACATCAAGTTCTTCTGGGAACTGGAACTGCGTGTGCTGTCGGTGCATCCCAACCTCGTCACCGACGTCAGCCACGAGCTTGGCGGCAGCATGATCGAGGCGGAGCGCACGGAGATCAAGCAGCAGCGCCATTGGACGGTGTCACTCAAGGGTATTGGCCAGACCGTGCTGCGTCAGTTCAACTATCGCCGCCACCGCAAGCGCTACGGCCTCAAGCTCAAAAGCACTTGAACCATAGCAGGGCTTAGCTCGCCTCGCGCAGGGCTTCGGCCGCCTGGAGATCGACCGACACCAGCTGGCTCACGCCCTGCTCGGCCATGGTCACGCCGAACAGGCGGTTCATCCGCGCCATGGTGATCGGGTTGTGGGTGATGACGACGAAGCGCGTCTCGGTCGACGCCGCCATCTCGTCCATCAGATTGCAGAAACGCTCGACATTGTGGTCGTCGAGCGGTGCGTCGACCTCATCGAGCACGCAGATCGGCGCGGGGTTGGTCAGGAACACGGCGAAGATCAGCGCCATTGCCGTCAGTGCCTGTTCGCCGCCTGACAACAGCGTCATCGTCTGCGGCTTCTTGCCGGGCGGGCGGGCCAGGATTTCGAGGCCGGCTTCGAGCGGATCCTCCGACTCGATGAGCTGAAGCTCGGCCGTGCCGCCGCCGAACAGATGGGTGAACAGCCGCCGGAAATGGCCGTTGACGAGATCGAAAGCCGCCAGAAGGCGTTCGCGGCCCTCGCGGTTCAGCCCCTGGATGCCTTGCCGGAGCTTGCGGATCGCCTCGATGATGTCCTCGCGCTCGGAGACGATTGCCTCCAGGCGGTCTGACAATTCCTTTTGTTCTTCTTCGGCGCGCAGATTGACGGCACCAAGCCGCTCACGTTCGATCTTGAGGCGCTCCAGTGTCCGTTCGATCTCGACTGGATCCGGCATCGGGCTGTCGACCTCAAGGCCGGTATGGCGGATGACAAGATGCGGCGGCGTATTCAGCACCTCCTGGATACGCGCCTCGACCTCGCGGCGGCGTTCGTCTGCGGCAGTCAGGCGTTCCTCGGCACGCGCCCTCGCCTCGCGCGCTTCGGCCAATCCCTGAATGGCAGCAGTCGCGGCCTTGTCGAGCACGGCTTGCTTGTTTTCCGCATCCTGAAGTCGGTCGGACACTTCCTTGCGCAAGGCTTCGGCCTGCGTGAGTTGCGACATCAGAGCCCGGCGGCGGGCATCGAGTTCGTCGGGCGCCTCGGCCAGCACCTCGCGCTCGGCCGCGGCTTCCTCGCGCCGTTCGGCAAGCGCTTCGATCTGTTCAGCGGCACTTTCGGCGCGCAGCACCCAGCTCTGGCGCTCGGCGGCGATGGACGTCAGCCGGCGCGCCCTCGCCTCGGCCTCGCGATTGAGGCCGTCATGCACGGCGCGTGCGTCGGCAACCGCCGACCGGTCGCGTGCGACGGCGCCGGAAAGCTGCTCAAGGCGCGCCTGGAGATCGGCGAGATCAGGTGCCGAGCCAAACATGTCCTCGGCCTCGACATAACTTGCCTGTGCCTCCTCATGCGCATCGGCGACACGAGCGCGCGCTTCGTCCAAGGCAGCGCGGCGGCTTGTCAGCTCGCCAGCAGCCTTTTCGGCCTGAGCCAACGCATCGCGTGCGGCACTCACCTGATGTTGCGCATCGCGCCATGCCTGGCGTGCCTGCCGCTCGGCCTCGGTGTTTTCGCGCACGGCATTTTCGGCACGCGCCAGCCCTTCTTCGGCAGCCCGGACCAGAAGCGTCGCCTGAACCGCCTCGGCATCGAGTTCGGCAAGCCGGTTCTTCTGCGCAAGCCGTTGAGCGGCGGCGGTCGGTGCGTCAGCGCTTGCGGTCAGCCCATCCCAGCGCCACAGCCCACCTTCGCGGCTGACCAGACGCTGGCCGGGCGAGAGCAGCGGCTGAAGCCGTGCCGCATCAGCGGCATCGATGACGCCAATCTGCGCCAGACGGCGCGCCAGCTGATGCGGCGCGCGAACCACCTCAGCGAGGCTACGCACGCCATCCGGCAACTTGGGATCGCTTGCGGCTGGCTTGGTATCGCCCCAGTGGACAGGCGCGGCGCGGTCAAGGGCAGCTTCGAGGTCGTCGCCAAGTGCCGCACCAAGGGCCGTCTCGAAGCCGCGCTCGACGCCGATCTGCTCCAGCACGGCCGGAAAAAGATCGCCCGAAGCGGCGTTGATGATCTTGGCAAGCGTGCGCGCCTCGGTCTCGATGCCCGCGAGTTCGGCCTTCGCCTCTTGCAACGGCGCACGAGATGAAGCCTCCGCCTGCCGTGCCTCAATGACAGCGCGCTCGGCCTCGGTGGCGGCGAACTCCGCCTCTTCGAGCGCCTCCTGGGCGGCCTCGGCCAGCATCTGCTTTTCCGCCGGGTCGGCGAGCGCAGAAATACGCGCGGCGATTTCGCCGGCCTCGCGATCAAGTTCGGTTAGCTGGCGGGCAAAACGGTCGCGGCGATCGGCGGCATCACGCATGGCGCGTTCGGCCTGGGTGCGACCGGCAGCCGCCTCGGCGCGCTCGGCTGTCGCGCGACCAAGCTCGGCCTCGGTCAGCGCCAGCGTCGCCATCGCCTCTTCGAAGGCCGCGCGGGTATGCGTCTCGCGATCGGTGGCGCCGGCATTTTCGTCGTTGAGCGCTTTCTCTTCGCCATCGAGGCGCGACAGGATCGCGGCATTGTCGCCGATCATGCGCTGCTCGCGAGCGATGTCGGCGTCGAGCTGCTGCAGGCGCCGGTCGAGTTCGCTCTGGCGTGAATTGATGCGGCCGGCTTCTTCCTCAAGCTGGGAGCGGGCAATGGAAAGGCGCTGGAAGGTCGCAGCGGCCGCAGCTGCGGCATCGCGCATCTCGGGCAGCTTGTGGGCGCCGATGGCCTGATCCCTGGCGGCCGCCATCTGGGCAGCGGCGCGGTCGCCGACAAGAGCGGTGGCAGTGGCAAGCGCCGATTGCGCCTCGCCTTCCTGTACCTTGGCCAGCGTCCAGCGCAGATGCAGCAATGTCGCTTCCGCCTTGCGGATATCGGCCGACAGGTTCTTGAAGCGCGAAGCCTGGCGCGCCTGGCGCTTCAGGCTTTCGATCTGGCTTTCGAGTTCGCCAACGACATCGTCGAGGCGTTCGAGGTTCTGCTCGGCGGCGCGCAGGCGCAATTCAGCTTCGTGGCGGCGCGTGTGCAGGCCCGAAATGCCGGCCGCCTCTTCAAGCAGCGCGCGGCGCGCCTGCGGTTTTGCCTGGATCAGCTCACCGATGCGGCCCTGCCCCACCATCGAGGGCGAGCGCGCGCCTGTCGACTGGTCGGCGAACAGCAGCTGTACGTCCTTGGCGCGGGCTTCCTTGCCGTTGATGCGATAGATCGAGCCAGCCTCGCGCTCGATGCGGCGCGATACCTGCAATTCGTCGGCATCGTTGAAAGAGGCGGGCGCTGTCCGGTCGGTGTTGTCGAGAAACAGCGTCACTTCGGCGGTGTTGCGCGCCGGCCGTGTGCCGGAGCCCGAGAAGATGACGTCGTCCATGCCCGAGGCGCGCATGTTCTTGTATGAGCTTTCGCCCATCACCCAGCGCAGTGCTTCGACCAGATTGGATTTGCCGCAGCCATTCGGCCCGACGATACCGGTGAGGCCGCGTTCGATGACGAACTCGCCGGGCTCGACAAAGGATTTGAAACCGAGGAGGCGGAGGCGCGAAAACTTCATTCGCGCCATTCCGCACGGAAGGGTGCACCGAAGCTGCGTTGCCTCGGTGCTATGAACATATCAGAGCATGCCGTCGATAACCGCCGACATTTCCTCAATCGTCATTGCCCCTTTGTAGACATTCCCGTTGATGAAGAAGGTCGGCGTCGAGTCGACCTTGAAATCCTTCTCGCCGCGGGCGCGCACTGCCCTGATATCGTCCAGAAGCTTCTGGTCAGTCAAGCAGGCTTCGAACGACTCCTGTGTAAAGCCGGCGAGCTTGGAAATCTGCAGCAGAGCGTCCTTGGGGGTCTGCGAAGCCGCCCAGTTCGACTGCTGCTTGAACAGCACGTCGACCATCGGGAAGTAGTTATCCTTCGAGCAGCGCGCAAGCATGAAGCCTGCTTCGGCCAGCGGATCGAAGGGGAACTCGCGGTAGATCAGCCGCACCTTGCCGGTGTCGATGTATTTGGTCTTGAGCTCTGGCAGCGTCGTCTCGTGGAAATGCGCGCAATGCGGGCAGGTCATCGAGGCGTATTCAACGATGGTGACAGGCGCATCGGCCTTGCCCAGCGACATGTCAGGCAGGCTGCCGGCTTCGAGCAGCTTGGCCATGTCGACCGAGCCCTGCGAGACGGGAGCCTTTACAGCAGGTGCCGCTGGCGCAGCCGGCGTTGCTGCCGGGGTCGCCGGTTCGGCAGGCTTGGCAGGCGTTGCTGCGTTGGCCTGCTCGCCGGAGTCGCTGCAAGCGGAAAGCAACGCTGCTGCCGATACGGCTGCGAGCCCGGTAAGTGCGGTCCTGCGAGAAATGGAACGGAGCATACGAATCACCTGACGATGGTTGGATTTTGCGATGTTCAGATACGTGAAAGCGATAGTTGGCGCGAATTAAGGCATGGCTGTCCCCAAACCAATCGCGATTATCCGCACGTGCGATCACAAATACGCGAGAAAGACGGCAAATTCTACTTTCGGCTGCCCAGGATGCTCGCCCCAAGCTTTTCCAGCGAAGCCTTCAGGCCCTCGTCTTCTATGTACTGGACCGCTCCCGCCAGCTTGCCCTGCTCGGCGTCGGTGAGCTTGCGCAGGCGCGGACGAGCCTTGGCCGCGGCCGAAGACACCGGCTTCTGCACGATGCGAATGCGGCCGATGGCGTTGAAGCCGAGATAAGAATTGACCCGGCCGATGATCTCGCCGGTTTCGTGCTGGAGGTGAAGTGCCGCCGGTCCGGAGCAGGCAACGATCAGCACCGCCGGCGCGAACGGGTCGTCCTCATGCATGCGCCGCGGCCATTGGATCTTTTCGGGCCTTGTGTTGTGGGCCAGGCGCGGCCCGACGATCTCTTCCCATGACTGGATAAGCCCGACGGAAATGCCGGTGCGCTTGCGCAGCACCGGATCAAGGATCGCGTTTGCCAGATCGCTGACCGGAACGGGATTGCCCGTCCACCTTTTCCCTGCCATGTCGTTCTCCAGAAATGACCCTGTCGACACGCAACGCCGAAGGCAGTCCAACCCATCAATGGCATCCCGAACCGATCCCCGCAAGCACGCCACGGATATGGACGGCACCATCGCCGCCCTCTTGCTCGGCTGGTATGACGTCCATCATCGCGAGTTGCCCTGGCGCACTGCCCCAAGCGACCTGAAGCGTGGCATCAAACCCGACCCGTACCGTGTCTGGCTCTCCGAAATCATGCTCCAGCAGACCACCGTCGAGGCGGTGAAGCCCTATTTTCGGGCATTTCTGGACAAATGGCCCGATGTCGGTGCTCTCGCTGCGGCCGAAACCGAAGACGTCATGAAGGCCTGGGCCGGGCTCGGTTATTATTCACGTGCCCGCAACCTCAAAATCTGCGCCGAAACGGTGGCGCTTTTGCCCGACGCACGTTTCCCCGACAGCGAAGACGGCCTGCGCGCCTTGCCCGGCATCGGACCTTATACAGCAGCGGCGATCGCCTCTATCGCCTTCAACCGGCCGGCAGCCGTTGTCGACGGCAATGTCGAGCGCGTGGTCACGCGGCTGTTTTCGATCGCAACGCCCCTGCCCCAGGCCAAGGTCGAAATCCGCGCCCATGTCGAACGCATGCTGGCCGTCGCGCGGCCCGGCGATTTCGCCCAGGCGATGATGGATCTCGGCGCCACCATCTGCACGCCGCGCCGGCCGCGCTGCATGCTGTGTCCGCTTCGTCAGGATTGCAGCGCAGTCGTCTCAGGCGATCCCGAATTCTATCCGGTCAAACCGGCCAAGGCGGAACGGCCGCAGCGTCGCGGTGCGGCCTTCGTCGCAGTCAGGAACGACGGCGCGGTGCTTTTGCGCAAGCGTGCGGGCAAGGGTCTGCTTGGTGGCATGACCGAAGTGCCGACGACCGACTGGACCTCACGCGTCGATGGCGCGACCGGTGCGGACAGCGCGCCGTTCGCCGCGAACTGGCAGCGTGCCGGCACAATTTCCCACGTTTTTACCCATTTCGCGCTCGATCTCGACGTGTTTCGCACTGACGCAACCTCGGATCAGGCGCCCGACGGCCACTTCTGGTCGGCGGCCAGCGACCTCGCCGGCGAAGCCTTGCCAAGCGTCATGAAAAAAGTCATCGAAGCTGCCATACCGGGCGCAACGAAACGAGGACGCTAGCCAAACCATGAGCGAAATCCGCCACATCGTCTACGATATCGGCAAGGTTCTGATCCACTACGACCCCGACCTGCCCTTCAGCCATATCATCCCCGATCCGGTCGAACGCCGCTGGTTCTTCGACAATGTCTGCACCAGCGAGTGGAACATCGAACAGGATCGCGGACGCACCTGGGAAGAGGCCGAAGCGCTGCTGATCGCCGATTTTCCCGAGCATGAAAACAGCATCCGCGCCTTCCGGCAAAACTGGCACGCCATGGTGCCGCACGCCTATGACGACTCCGTCGCCTTGATGGCAGGCCTTGTCGACGCCGGCCACGATGTCACCATGCTGACCAACTGGGCGTCCGACACATTTCGCGAGGCCAAAGGTCGCTTTCCGTTCCTGGAAAGACCGCGCGGCGTGACGGTTTCGGGCGACATAGGGCTGATCAAGCCGGACCGCCGCATCTACGATCACCACGTCGCATCCTTCGGTATCGATCCAAAGGCTTCGCTGTTCATCGACGACAGCCAGAAAAATGTCGATGGCGCCATTGCCGCCGGCTGGCAGGCGGTGCTGTTCACAAATGCGAAAACGCTCGAGGCGGACCTCGAGCGTCTCGGGATCGGACGGTGACTGGAAGCCGGCCGATCAGCGAAATCCGGAGCGCCTAGGCGCCCGGAATTCGAATATCTATCGCAGGATCGGGAAGGCGTCTGCAGGGCCAGATCGGGCTAATCATGGAGCCTGTGCGCCGGTTGCCGATCCTGGCCCGGCGCGACGGCTGATCGCTCAGGCCCCAGCCTTTTCCATGCCGACGCGCACGATGCGGCGCAGTTCGTCGATCTCGGTCAGGCCGCCGGCACGCTCATAGTGCCAGAAGGTCCAGCCGTTGCAGGCATCGAATCCTTGGACCGCAGCACCGACGCGGTGGATCGAACCGGCGATATCGCCGACTGCCAGCGTGCCATCGGCGCGAACTTTTGCCGCCCAGCGTTTCTTGGCATCGTAAAGCGTGGCCCCAGGCGCCAGCAGGCCCATGTCGAGCAGGCTGCCGAAAGCGACGCGCGGCTCGGCGCGCTTGCCGGTCAAGACGGTGAGTGAGGGACCGTCGAGCGGCCGCACCGAAGCGATGCGCTCATTGGCGGCGTCGATATAGGCTTGTTCGCGCTCGATGCCGACGAAGTGGCGGCCAAGACGCTTGGCGACAGCACCGGTCGTGCCCGAGCCGAAGAACGGGTCAAGCACCACGTCGCCAGGCTTGGTCGAGGCCATCATGATGCGGGCCAGCAGCGCTTCCGGCTTCTGCGTCGGGTGCAGCTTGTTGCCGTCGTCGTCCTTGAGGCGCTCACCGCCGGTGCAGATCGGAAACAGCCAGTCCGAGCGCATCTGGACGTCTTCGTTCGACGCCTTCAACGCATCGTAATTGAAGGTGTAGTTCTTGCCCTTCTGGTCGCGCGAGGCCCAGATCATGGTCTCATGGGCATTCTGGAAACGACGGCCGCGGAAATTGGGCATCGGGTTGGTCTTGCGCCAGACGACATCGTTGAGGATCCAGAAGCCGAGATCCTGCATCGTGGCGCCGACACGGAAGATGTTGTGGTACGAGCCGATGACCCAGATCGTGCCGTTGGGCTTGAGCACGCGGCGGGCAGCCAGGAGCCAGGCGCGGGTGAAGGCGTCGTAGGCCGCGAAGCTCTCGAACTGGTCCCAGTGATCGTCGACCGCGTCGACCTTCGACTGGTCCGGGCGATGCAGGTCGCCTTCAAGCTGAAGGTTGTAAGGCGGATCGGCGAAAATGATGTCGACCGAATTGGACGGCAGCTTGTCGAGTGCTGCGATGCAATCACCCTTGATGACGGTGTCGAGCCATTCGGACGGCTTGGGCGTGCGGGAAAGTTGATCGAGAGGACGCACTGCTGACATTCTGATACCCGGGATGACGCGTTACTGTTTACTCGCCGTTATGGTTACCGATCAGCGTAAACAATTGATGAAGCGGGCCTTCTAATTTGCGGATCTAGCCAGAATGGTGTAATCGCCGCGCCTTGAACTTTTCCGCCCGCGCCCCGCCCGCGCCCCGGCCGCGCCCCGGCGCCGCCCCCATTTTCCGGACCGTCATGACCCAGCCAGACCTAGTGATATTCGATTGCGACGGCGTGCTCGTCGATTCCGAAATCATCGCCGCCCGCATCGAGGCAGAGCTTCTGACCTCGGCTGGCTTCGAGATATCAGCCGAAGAGATCGCCGAGAGCTATGCCGGCCTGACCTTCAAGGACATCCTGCTCAGGATCGAGGAGAAGTCGGCGATCCCGTTCCAGGCCTCCCTGATCAGCCAGGCCGAGGATTTGGTCGACCGCCGCCTCAAGACCGACGTGCGCGCCATCGACGGCGTGCACGAAGCAGTGGCTGCCGTCACAGCCCCGCGCTGCATCTGCTCCAATTCGACAAGCGAGCGCATCGAAATGATGCTCGAGCACACCCGCATCCTGCCGCTGTTCAAGGGCCGCATCTTTTCGGCACTGGAAACACCCAGCAAGAAGCCGAAACCTTCGCCCGACGTCTTCCTGCACGCGGCAACCACCTATGGCGCCAATCCGGCCAACACCTTCGTCATCGAGGATTCGGTGCACGGCATATCAGGTGCGGTTTCAGCCGGCATGCGTGTCATCGGCTTCACCGGCGGCGCGCACAGCTATCCAGGCCATGCCGACATGCTGACCGAGGCTGGCGCTGAAACGGTGATTCGCCGCTGGGCCGACCTTGGCAGCGTGCTTGAAGCGCTGAGCATGTGGTCGGAAAACGCCTGAAACGAAAGCGCCGGCTTAGAGCCCCATTCTGATTCGGAATGGGGCTCTAAGCCGGCGCTTTGCCTGGTCGAGTTTACTTCGCCTTTTTCGGCTTCTTCTCCGGGCTGTCGTCAAAGCCCGCGAAAATCTGGATGTCGCGCGCGGTCGGAATCGGGATCACGACATTCGGTACCGTGAAGACGAACTGCGTGGCCGTCGACGGATCGGTGACCTGCACGACGTTCTTGTGAAGCTGCGAGTAGAGCACTTCGCTGCCGCGGGTCACCGCAATGCGGATCGGCATGTTGACCGTTCCCGCGCCACCGGCCGGACCGACCACCACCTTGCCGGCCACGCCAACCTTGATGGTCATCTGACCATCGGCGCGCGTGCAGCTGCGGGTGACGTCGGTGATCGCCGATTGGTGGACCAGCTTGGCCGGGTCGTCCTGGCCGCCCTTGGCGTAGCTGTTGAAGAAGGCCGTGCCGTCACGCAACGTGACACCGGGGCAATAAGCGAGCAACTCGCTGGCGAGGATCTTGCCTTCATCGGCCGCAACCTGCTGGGGATCCTTCGGGGTGGGGCTAAAAAAGCCGCCGCTGCCGCCAGATTGGCAACCTGCGACGGCGAGCATAAAGCCGGCGGTCGCCAAAGCCGTCATAAAACGGCCGTCGATCAAACGAAACACCATGAACTGCACTTCCCTCTCGCAAAGCAGTCGTTCTATACCAATCGCGCGGCAAAAATGCGACTGACAGAGCGTAGTTTTCCCGTCCTGCCGTAGGCAGCAGGTCGCATCGCCTTGGAACGGATAGCTATGCACTATGTGAGCACCCGCGGGGAAGCTCCCGCACTCGGATTTTCTGACGCTGTACTTGCCGGCCTCGCCCGCGACGGCGGCCTTTACCTCCCCGCCGTGTGGCCGCAATTCAGCGCGGCCGAGATTCGCGCCATGCGCGGCCTGAGCTATTCCGACCTGGCGATCAGGCTTTTGACCCCGTTCCTCGGCGGTGAAATCAAGCAGGACGTCTTCGAGCGCCTGGTGCGTGAGGCATATGGCACCTTCCGCCACCAGGCGGTGTGCCCGCTGGTCCAGACCGGCGCCAACAGCTTCGTGCTCGAACTGTTCCATGGCCCGACGCTCGCCTTCAAGGACGTCGCGATGCAGTTGCTGGCACGGCTGATGGACCATGTGCTTGCCGAACGCGGCCAGCACGCGACCATTGTAGGTGCCACCTCAGGCGATACCGGCGGCGCTGCGATCGATGCTTTTGCCGGACGCGAACGCACCGACATCTTCATCCTGTTCCCGCATGGCCGCGTCTCGCCGGTGCAGCAGCGCCAGATGACGACCTCGACGGCGGCAAATGTCCACGCCCTGTCGATCGAGGGAAATTTCGACGATTGCCAGGGCCTGGTCAAAGACATGTTCAACGACCACGGCTTCCGTGACCGGGTGCAGCTGTCTGGCGTGAATTCGATCAACTGGGCCCGCATCATGGCTCAGATCGTCTATTATTTCTCCTCGGCCATCTCGCTCGGCGCACCTGACAGGCCAGTCTCCTTCACCGTGCCGACCGGCAATTTCGGCGACATCTTCGCCGGTTATGCCGCCAAGAAAATGGGCCTGCCGATCGACCAGCTGATCATCGCCACCAACGACAACGATATCCTCGCTCGCACGCTTTCGAGCGGCGAATACCGCCAAACCGGGGTCGTGGCGACAACCTCGCCATCGATGGACATCCAGGTGTCGTCCAACTTCGAACGCCTGCTGTTCGAGGCTTCCGACCGCGACGCTGCGCTGGTGCGCCGCTACATGGCGAGCCTCAAGCAGTCCGGTGTCTTCACCATCGAAAACAAGGCGCTCGCCAGCATCCGTGCTGAATTCCAGGCCGGCCGCGCCGACATGAACGAGACAGCGGCAACCATCCGCTCAACGCTTGAAGAAAGCGGCTATCTGCTCGACCCGCATACAGCAACAGCCGTGCATGTGGCAGCCGGCCAGCCCAAAAGCGCAGTGCCGATGGTGGTGCTCGCCACCGCTCATCCGGCAAAATTTCCGGCTGCGGTGAAGGCTGCCTGCGACATTGAGCCCACCCTGCCAAAATGGCTGTCGGGGCTGATGGAACGTAAGGAAAAGTTCACGGTACTTCCATCAGAGATAAAAATGGTGGAAGATTACATTAGCCGCCGTACACGAGCGGCGGGTTAGGGAGTACGCTTAATGGGTGTTGAGGTAAGCCGTCTGTCGAACGGCCTGACAGTAGCCACTGAAACACTTCCAAGCGTAGAGACTGTAGCTCTCGGCACATGGGTCAAGTCCGGCGCGCGCAATGAGCGTGACGACGAGCACGGCATGGCCCACCTGCTAGAGCACATGGCGTTCAAGGGCACCAAGAACCGCACAGCCTTTGAAATCGCTTCGCAAATCGAAAATGTCGGCGGCGAAATCAACGCTGCCACTTCGGTCGAGACGACCTCATTTTATGCTCGTGTCCTGGCCGACGACGTCCCGCTGGCTGTCGACATCCTGTCCGACATCCTCCAGGATTCCGAGTTCGATCCAAACGAACTCGAGCGCGAACAGCACGTCATCCTGCAGGAAATCGGCGCCGCTCACGACACGCCCGACGACATCGTCTTCGACCGCTTCACCGAGACCGCTTTCCGTCACCAGACAATCGGCCGCTCGATTCTCGGCACGCCCGAGACGGTGAAATCCTTCACCTCGGCTCAGTTGCACGATTTCATGCAGCGTCAGTATGGCGCCGAACGCATGGTCATTGTCGCTGCCGGCGACGTCAAGCACGACGATTTCGTCCGCCACGTCGAAAAGCGGCTCGGCAATTTCCGCCCCAAGGCCGAAAGCGCCATCCCTCAATATGCGCAATATGTCGGCGGCGACTTCCGCGAGGACCGCGACCTCATGGACGCGCAGATCGTGCTCGGCTTCGAAGGCCGCGCCTATCATGTCCGCGACTTCTACGCCTCGCAGGTGCTCTCGATGATTCTCGGCGGCGGCATGTCGTCGCGCCTGTTTCAGGAAGTGCGCGAGAAGCGCGGCCTCTGCTACTCGGTCTACGCCTTCCACTGGGGCTTCTCCGACACCGGCATTTTCGGCATCCACGCCGCGACCGGCCAGAGCGACATCGCCGAGCTGATCCCTGTGATCATCAGCGAATTGCAGCGCACCGGCGAAAGCATCCTGCTCGAAGAGCTCGATCGCGCCCGCGCGCAATATCGCGCCGGCCTGATCATGTCGGCCGAGAGCTGCTCCAGCCGCGCCTCGCAGATCGCGCGCCAGCTTCTCCTGTTTGGCCGCCCTATCGCCAAGGAAGAGCTGATGGAGCGCCTGTCGGCACTTACCGTCGAGCGCCTGACCGACCTGTCGTCGCGTCTGTTTTCAACCCGCCCGACGATTGCGGCGGTCGGACCTGTGGGCACGCTGGCGCCCTACGAATCAATCCTGGACACGCTGCCGGGCATGCAGGCGACCACCCGCAAGCTCGCCGTCTGAGCTGCGCTTGCGCGCATGTTTTCGCTCTCGCTTTTCCGCCGCGAAACTCCGGCACTGAAAGGCGAACGCGTCAGCCTGCGCATGCCGACCTGGCGCGACTACCATGAATGGATGGCCCTGCGCGCCGAAAGCCGCTCGTTTCTCGAACCTTGGGAACCGCGCTGGGCACCAGACGAGCTTGACCGCTCGGCCTGGCGTATCCGGATTTCGCGTTACCAGGACGAATATATCCAGGGCACGGCGGCGGCCTTTTTCATCTACGAGAATTCAACCGGCAAGCTCGTCGGCGGCATCACGCTTGGCAACATCCGCTACGGCGTCGCCCAGACCGGGCACATCGGCTACTGGATCGGCGCGCGTTATGCCGGCCAGGGCTTCATGGTCGACGCTCTCAAGCTGGTGGTGCGACACGCCTTCGATACGCTTCGGTTGCACCGGATCGAGGCTGCCTGTATCCCCGAGAATACACGTTCCGTACGCGTGCTTGAAAAAGCCGGATTCCGGCGCGAAGGACTTTTGCGATCCTACCTCAGGATCAACAGCGAATGGCATGACCACTATCTCTACGCCCTGATTGCGGACGATCCGCAAGCTGTCACCTTGAAGGCTTGAACTTGTCGAAGCATTTCCTGCTGGCGCCGTTGTTTGCGCTCATTGTTTCCATGATCGCCAGCGTCTGCGCGGTGTCGCAGGCACAGGCCGTGGAACCGATCAAGATTTCCCGTGACGACGTCGCGCTCAACCTTTCGGGCGCCGTCGAGATCTACCGCAATCAGGGCGAGAACTTTCAGGTTTCGACGGCACCGGGCGTCGACGGCATCGTTCGCCGCATCGAGGTGGAGGCCAATGACAAGCGCTCCACCGGTGACTGGGCGGTGTTCGCGCTTGCCAACACGACCGACCAGGTCATCGACCGGCTGATCGTTGCGCCGCATTTCCGTCTCGTCGGCTCCGGCCTGATCTGGCCCGACCTCGGCTCAAGCCGCATCGCCGCCATCACGCCAAGCGAGGGCTTCGCGCTTGACCGGCAGGCAAGCCCCGACGCCGACGTGTTCCTGGTCACGCTCAATCCGAACTCGGTCGTGACTTTCATCGCCGAGCTGTCCTCGCCCAAGCTGCCGCAGGTCTATCTGTGGGAGCCGGAGGCCTACAAGGACACCGTCAATTCCTACACGCTGTTTCGCGGCATCGTCATCGGCATTGCCGGCCTTCTGGCGCTGTTCCTGACCATCCTGTTCGTGGTCAAGGGAACCTCGATGTTCCCGGCCACCGCAGCCCTCGCCTGGGCGGTGCTTGCCTATATCTGCGTCGACTTCGGCTTCCTCAACAAGGTCATCGAGGTCTCGCCCGGCAACGAGCAGATATGGCGAGCGGGCACGGAGGTGGCGCTGGCCGGCACCTTCGTTGTCTTCCTGTTTGCCTATCTCAACCTCAACCGATGGCACGGCCATTTCAGCTATGGCGCCTTCGTCTGGGTCATCGGCCTGCTCTTGATCGCCGGCGTCGCCATCATCGATCCGGCGGTAGCTGCCGGCATCGCACGCATTTCCTTCGCCGCGACAGCGGTCACCGGTCTTGGCCTGATCGTCTATCTCAGCATCCGCGGCTACGACCGCGCCATCATGCTGGTGCCCAGTTGGGCCATGGTGCTGATCTGGCTGACCGGCTCATGGATGGCGATCACCGGCGTTTTGGACAACGACATCGTCCAGCCGGCACTTGGCGGCGGCCTGATCCTCATCATCCTGCTGATCGGCTTCACCGTCATGCAGCATGCCTTCGCCGGTGGTGGGGCACATCAGGGCCTGTTCAGCGACATGGAACGCCAGGCGCTGGCAATCTCAGGCTCAGGCGACATCGTCTGGGACTGGGACGTGCTGCGCGACCGGGTGGTGACCCGCCCCGACGTTTCGCTCCAGCTCGGGCTCGCGCCCAACAGCCTGGGTGGTGCGGCGCGCAACTGGCTGCCGGTGCTGCATTCCGACGACCGCGACACCTTCCGCACGACGCTCGACGTCGTGCTTGAACATCGCCGCGGCCGCGTGGCGCAGAGTTTTCGCCTGCGCGGTGCTGATGGCCACTATCACTGGTTCTCGCTCAAGGCGCGGCCGGTGATCGGTTCGGATGGCGAAGTGATCCGCTGCGTTGGCACGATGGTCGACGTCACCGAGCAGAAGAAGTCCGAAGAACGCCTCCTGCACGATGCCGTACACGACAATTTGACCGGCCTGCCCAACCGCGAGTTGTTCATGAACCGGCTGGAGGCGATCATCTCGATCGCCCGCACCGAAGAGAAGGTGCGTCCGTCGGTCTTCGTCATCGACATCGACCGTTTCAAGCTGGTCAATGACGGTCTTGGCATCTCGGCCGGCGACACCATCCTTTTGACCATCGCGCGCCGCCTGCACCGCCTGCTCAAGCCGAAAGACTCCCTGTCGCGTTTCGCCGGCGACCAGTTCGCGCTGATGCTCTTGTCCGAACAAGACCCCTCGCGCATCGCTGTTGTCGCTGACGCGATCAAGCAGGCGATCAAGGCGCCGATCACCTTTGCCAAGCGCGAGATCGTCTTGACCGCGTCTGTCGGCCTCATCACCTGGACCACGGCCCAGGCCTCGGCCGAAGACATGGTCAAGGACGCCGAGCTTGCCATGCATCAGGCCAAGCGTTTCGGCGGCGATCGCATCGAGCCGTTCCGCCCGGCCTTCCGCACAGTCGGCACCGACCGGCTGCAGCTTGAATCGGACCTCCGCCGCGCCATCGAGCGCAAGGAATTCACGCTTGCCTACCAGCCGATCGTGCGATTGGAAGATGGCAGCGTCGCCGGCTTCGAGGCACTTCTGCGCTGGGATCACCCGCGCCGCGGCATGATCCCGCCGGGCGACTTCATTCCGGTTGCCGAAGGCTGTGGCCTGATTGTCCAGCTTGGCTTGTTTGCCATGCAGCGCGCCGCCGACGACCTGGCCGAGTGGCAAAAGCAGATCAGCGACGCGCCGCTTTCGGTTTCGGTCAATCTGTCGAGCCGCCAGCTCATCCGTCGCGACCTCGTCAGCGACGTCCGCTCGGTCATCGCCAGGGCCAATCTCAAGCCGCGCTGCTTCCGCCTCGAACTCACCGAATCGCTTGTGATGGACAATCCCGAGCAGACCAACCACGTGCTGACCAAGCTCAAGCAGCTCGGCATCGGCCTGTCGCTCGACGATTTCGGCACCGGTTATTCGTCGCTGTCCTACCTGACGCGCTTCCCCTTCGACACGATCAAGATCGACAAGAGCTTTGTCGACGACACCTCGCCCAAGCGCGCGGTGCTGATCAAATCGATGGTCAACATGGCTCACGAACTGGGGATGTCGGTGGTCGCCGAAGGCATATCCGATGAGAGCGATGCGCTCGAACTGCGCCAGATGGGCTGCGAATATGTGCAGAGCTTCATGTTCGGTGCGCCTATCCCCGGCGACCAGGCCCTGAAAATGCTGAAAGAGCAGTACCCGCTCGCTCAGGCGTGACCGGCAGCACTGCTGAGCCGCGCGAGGTCGATGCCGAGCGCGGCGAGGATGCGGTCGTATTTGCGGTCGATGTCGCTGTCGAACAAAAGCTCCGGCGTCGCCGGGCAGGTCAGCCAGCCGTTCTCGGCGATCTCGCTTTCGAGCTGGCCGGCACCCCAGCCGGAGTAGCCAAGCGCCATCAGCGCGTGGCGTGGCCCGCGACCGGCCGAAATCGCCCGCAGGATGTCGACGGTCGCGGTCAGGCAGATCTCTTCCGAGACTGGCAGCGAGGACTCGACCTTGTAGTCGTCGGTGTGCAGCACGAAGCCGCGGCTACGGTCGACTGGCCCGCCATTGCGCACGATGAAGTCCTTGGCCTTCATCGGTAGCCTGATCGCCTCGTGCTCGTCCAAAATACCGAGTTGCACCAGTAGATCGGGGAACAGCAGCGGCTGGACCTGATTGATGATCAGGCCCATGGCGCCCTCGTCGCTGTGGGCGCAAATGTAGATGACGGCGCGCGAGAACCTGTCGTCCTTCATCCCCGGCATGGCGATGAGGAACTGATCGTCGAGAAAACCGCGCTGCGAAGCGCCCTTTTTCTGGCGTATGAGGTCCATGGCTAGAAGGTACCGCGTTTCCCGACTTCTTGAAAGATGGCGATAAGGTCGTGGCGTTCATCTTTTGACAGGCAACGTCACGCAAAAATGATGCGAAGTGTTGGCGCGCCCTGTTGCGGACGCTGCGGGAGGCTATCAAATCACCGCCATGAAAATTGCATGCGTTTCCACGATCTGCCTGGGCTCCGCCTTGCTTGCCGCCGCCCCGGCACACGCCTCGTCGTCGGCGTGGTTCGACGCCGAAGGCGGGCGTTTCCGGCTCGTCACCACGGGTCGGCCCGACGCCACAGGCAAGCTCCAGGGCGTGCTCGACATCGAGCTCAAGCGCGGCTGGAAGACCTATTGGCGCGATCCCGGCAATGCTGGCGTGCCGCCGCAGATCGACGTGACCGCAAGCCGCAACGTCTCGGCGGCTGAGTTTTCCTATCCGGCCCCGCAGCGGCATGACGACGGTTATTCCAAATGGGCCGGCTACGACTATCCGGTGCGCCTGCCGGTGAGTTTCACCGTGCCTGCGCCCAGTGAGCCAACGACAATCGCCGCCGACGTGTTTCTTGGCGTCTGCGAGACCATCTGCGTGCCGGTGCAGGCACGGCTTGAGGTTGATCCGGCAGCCGATCCCGACAATGCCGGCGATGCCATGTTGGTGAAGGCTGCACTCGCGGCCCTGCCAGCGGCGGCACAGCCCGATTTCGGCGTGACGGTGAAGTCCAGCGAGGGCGATCACATTTCGCTCCTGGCAGCCTCTCCGGGCGCGCCAGAGGCCGTCGACGTCTTCATTGCCGGCACCGACGGCTATCAGTTCGGCACGCCCCAGCGGCATGTCGAGGCGGGAAAGCCTGTTTTCACCGTCAAGGTGCTCGAACGTCCGGCAACGAAGCCCGCAGGCAAGGGCATTCCTTACACGCTGACGACAGTTGCCGGCGCGGTCGAAGGATTCTTGCCTTACCCCTGATCAAGCCGCGCTCAACTTCCTACATCTGGTCGGCCATTGGATAAGACGCGCATCTGCGCTAGTTGGGATGCGCGTTCATCTTGGATCTTTCAACCACCACGCATGCGAGGAAATTCATGACCATTTCGATTGGCGACAAGCTGCCTGAGGCCACGTTCAAGACGATGACCGCCGACGGTGCCAAGAACCTTACTACCGAAGAGATCTTCGCCGGCAAGAAGGTCGTGCTGTTTGCCGTTCCTGGCGCTTTCACGCCGACCTGCAGCAACAACCACCTGCCCGGCTATGTCGAAAACCATGACGCCATCATCGCGCGCGGCGTCGACACCATCGCGGTCGTTGCGGTCAACGACGTCCACGTCATGGGCGCCTGGGCGCGCTTCAGCGGCGGTGAAGGCAAGGTGCTGTTCCTCGCCGACGGCAGTGGCGATTTCGCCCGCGCAGCCGGCCTCGACCTCGACCTGTCGGCCGCCGGCATGGGCCTGCGTTCGAAGCGTTTTTCGATGGTCGTCGAAGACGGCAAGGTCACGCAGCTCAACGTCGAAGGCTCGCCCGGCCAGGCCATCGATTCCGGCGCTGCCAGGATTCTTGAGCAGCTCTAAGAGTTAATCTGCGCGTCGTCAGCCCTTGGCGGCGCGCAATCCGGCCGGTGGTCCGCTGCGTCCGCTCTTGAAGGGCGCCATGCCCTCGCGCGCCAGCTCGTCAGCGCGCTCGTTCTCGGCATGGCCGGCATGGCCCTTGACCCAGTGCCACGTCACCTTGTGACGCTTGTTGGCTTCATCCAGCGCCTGCCACAGCTCGCCATTCTTCACCGGCTTCTTGTCGGCGGTCTTCCAGCCATTCTTCTTCCAGCCGTGGATCCATTTGGAGATCCCGTCCATGACGTATTTGCTGTCGGTGTGCAGATCGACGGTGCATGGCTCCTTCAGCGCGTTGAGCGCCGAGATCGCTGCGAGCAACTCCATGCGGTTGTTGGTCGTCTCTGCCTCGCCACCGGAGAGTTCCTTGGTCTTGCCGTTGTAGCGCATGATCGCGCCCCAGCCGCCAGGGCCCGGATTGCCCGAACAGGCTCCGTCGGTGAAAATCTCGATATGCTTTGTCATTTCAGGCCGTATTCTTGGGCGGACTTGATCGTCCGATGGAAACGCAGGCGGCGGATATATTCCGACGGATCGCGCTTCATGACCAGCCCGCCATCCGGCACCGTCAGCCAGTCATAGAGCCGCGTCAGCATGAAGCGCAGTGCCGAACCCCGCGCCAGGATGGGCAGTGCCGCCTTCTCGTCCGCGGATAGCGGCCGGACGCTCTGGTAGCCGTCCAGCAGTGCCGTGCCCTTGGTCAGGTTGAAGGAAAAGTCCTTCTCGAAACACCACGCATTGAGGCAGGTGGCGAGGTCGTAGGCGTAAAAGTCGTTGCAGGCGAAATAGAAGTCGATCAGGCCCGACAGCTTGTCGCCAAGAAAAAAGACGTTGTCGGGAAACAGGTCGGCATGGATGACGCCCGAAGGCAGGTCCTTCGGCCAGCTTTTCTCGAATTCGGCGAAGTCGGCGTCGACTTCCCTGGCAAGGCCAAGCTCGACCTCGTCGGCGCGCGGGTGGGCTGGGTCCCACAGCTTGCGCCAGCCATCGATGGCGAGCGAGTTCGGACGCGTCATCGCAAAGTCCTGGCCGGCGATGTGCAGCTCGGCTAGCGCCCTGCCAACCTCGCGGCAATGCACGACCTTGGGCCGGCGCAACCACATGCCTTCAAGGAAGGTGATGACCACCGCCGGGCGGCCTGCCAGCTCGCCTACGACATTGCCGTCCTTGCCCTCGACCGGCAGCGGACAGGAGATGCCCTTGTGGGCGAGGTGCTGCATCAGGCCGAGGAAGAACGGCAGGTCGGATCTTTCGACCCGCTTCTCATACAGCGTCAGGATGTACGACCCGGTCGTGGTATGCAGCAGGAAATTGGTGTTTTCGGTGCCTTCGGCGATGCCCTTGTAGGACAGAAGCTCGCCGACCGGATAGTTGCGCAGGAACGCTTCGAGCTCGCCCTCGCCGACGTCGGTATAGACAGCCATCAGCCGTTACCGTTGACGAAGGCCATGTCGGCTGGCGTCAGCTCGACGTCGCGCAATACCCGCATCACCGGAAAATCCTCCGTCTCTGTCGCCGTTATCGCGAGTTCCACGTTCACCTCAAAGCGTTCGCGGAAAGCGTTGATGATCTCGTCGACGATGATCTCCGGTGCCGAAGCACCCGCCGACAGGCCCAGCGTAGCGATCGAGCCGATGTCGTTCCACGGAATCTCCGACGCGCGCTGAACCAGCAGCGACATCTTGGCCCCTGCCCGCTCGGCGACTTCGACGAGGCGGCGCGAATTGGAAGAGTTCGGCGCGCCGACCACGAGGTAGAGATCGGCACCCGGTGCCGTCTCCTTCACCGCGTCCTGGCGGTTTGTGGTGGCATAACAGATCGATTCGGCGGCAGGCGCCTGCATCGCCGGGAACTTTTCCTGAAGTGCTTTCAGGATGCCCGCCGTGTCTTCGACCGACAGCGTGGTCTGGGTGACGAAGCCGAGCGCTTCCGGATCCGCTGGCGCGAAATTCCGAACGTCGGCCTCTGTCTCGATCAGCGTCACCGCGCCCTCGTTCAACTGCCCCATGGTGCCGATCACTTCAGGGTGGCCGGCGTGGCCGATCAACAGCACATGGCGGCCCTTGCGCTGATGGCGCATCGCCTGCTTGTGCACCTTGGAGACCAGCGGGCAGGTCGCGTCGAGATAGAAGAGATTGCGCGCGACCGCATCGGCCGGCACTGACTTCGGCACGCCATGGGCGGAAAACACCACCGGCGCATCCTGGTGCTCGGGCGGGATTTCGCTCAGCTCTTCGATGAACACCGCGCCGAGATTCTGCAGCCCCTCGACGACGTAGCGGTTGTGCACGATCTCGTGGCGCACAAAGACCGGCGCGCCATATTTCTTGAGCGCCAGAACAACGATCTGGATCGCACGGTCGACGCCTGCGCAAAAGCCGCGCGGCTGGCAGAGCCTGATTGTCAGGGGCGGTTTTGTCAGCGTCTGGGGCATTTAATCCGGTTCTTTATTCAGTGCCGAAATGATGTCTGCACCCCCTTGCTGTCAAGGGAGGCTCTGCCTCATTTGCTGTCGGGCCGGCGCAGCAGCCAAAAGCCCATGACGCCCAGAAGTGCAAGCGCAAGCCCATACCATGTGACGGCATATTGCAGATGGTTGTTGGGCATATCGACCATGGTGACGCCACCGACAGGCAGGCCGCCCGGGTTGGCAGTCTTGTCGGCATCGATGAAGAATGGCACCACGGCAGCGCCAGCCGGCAAACCGGCGGTCGCGGCCATCACGTCGCGATCCTTCCAGTAAAAGATGTTCTTCGCCGGATCATTGTCCGGCACCAGCGAGCCCGGCTTGGCAGCGAGCGGATTGCGCGCCAGCCCGACGATGCTGACCGGACCCGTCACCTGGCCGGCCGGCCGCTTGGCCGCATCCTTAAGGTCGTAGGGAACAAAGCCGCGGTTCACCAGCGCAAAACGACCATCGTCCAGCTTGAGTGGAGTGTAGATATAAAAGCCCGACTGGCCTTCCCAGGTGGCGAAGAAGTGCCGCTCGCCTTCATGCACAAACGTTCCGCTCACAGTCACCGGCCAATAGTCGACGTCGCCGGTGGCGCGGAACTTCACTTCCATCTCGGACAATGGCAGCGGCTGTGATTGGGTACGGGAGGCGATCTGGGCGATCAGATCTTCTTTCCAGAAAAGGCGTTGGACCTGCCAGCTGCCGAGCGCGATCAAGAGCGCGAACGCGATCGTGCCGAGCACAAGCATCAGCACAAGCCCGGAGCGGCGCGCCGGAGCGGACATCGTATTCTGGTCGCTCATTCGCCCTTGTCCAAACGCCCTTCGGCGGCCTTGTTACGGTATTGCAGCGTGATCAGCACGCCCTTGATCAGCCGCAGCGAGCCGAGGGCGAGAATCAAGGTCAACGGAATCCAGAGCAGCAGGTGGAGCCACAGCGGCGGCGACAGCGTCACTTCCATCCACAGCGCGAGACCAACGACCACGAAGCCGATGATCAGGATGACAAACACTGCCGGCCCATCGCCGGCGTCGGCGAAGGAATAGTCGAGACGGCAGACGCCGCATTCCTTGCCGACGGTCAGGAAGCTCGAAAACAGCTTGCCCTCGCCGCAGCGCGGACAGCGCCCCTTGAGCCCGGCCGTGATCGGATCGACCGGTGGCCAGATCGCTTTGTCTTCGCTCATGGATTTATCTCAATGGGAGTTCCGTTTTCGACCATCTGCCAGATCTCCGCCATTTCTTCGTCGGTAACTGCGATACAGCCATTCGTCCAGTCGAACATCTGCATCAGCCAGGACCACCAGCCATACCCATTGGGCTGGCCGTGGATCATAATCATTCCGCCTGCCACTACACCTGCCCTCTTTGCCGCAGCCACGTCATCGGCATTCGGGTAGGAGATGTGGATCGAGCGGTAATAGCTGCTGCCGGGGTTGCGCCAATCAAGCACATAGCGGCCTTCAGGCGTGCGCTCGTCGCCTTCCTGGCCCTTGTGGCCAACCGGGCTCGCACCGAGCGCGACAGCATAGCTGCGAACCACCTTGTCGCCTGATACCAGCTCCAGCCGGCGCTCGGACTTGCCCACCCGCACCAGGTCGACGACGTCGGCGTGCGCGGACATCGTTGAAGCAACGAGGGCAATCAAAGGCAGGGCGAAGCGGCTGGTCAACATTGCCGCGTGGTTGCCGCAGAAAAGCGTCCAAAAAGAGAAGGCGGCCGCGTTGCCGCGACCGCCTTGCATCAAAGACCGGATCGATCAGCCGTGAGCGATGGTGCCGCCCGACGAACCCCAGACGTAGATCGCGGTGAACAGGAACAGCCAGACCACGTCGACGAAGTGCCAGTACCAGGCAGCTGCCTCGAAGCCGAAATGCTGCTTCGGCGTGAAACCGCCGGCCATGGCGCGGAACAGGCACACCGCCAGGAAGATCGTGCCGATGATGACGTGGAAGCCATGGAAGCCGGTCGCCATGAAGAAGGTCGCGCCGTAGATCGAGTCGCGGAAAGCGAACGGTGCGTGGATGTACTCGTAAGCCTGCACGAAGGAGAACAGGATGCCGAGGCCAACCGTCAGCGCGAGACCATTGACCAGGCCCTTGCGATCATTGTGCAGCAGCGCGTGGTGCGCCCAGGTCACCGCCGTGCCCGAGAGCAGCAGGATGATGGTGTTGTAGAGCGGCAGGTGGAAAGGATCGAGAACCTCGATGCCCTTCGGAGGCCAGACACCGCCGGTGAACGCCGCACGCGTCACCTGGTGGACTTCGCCCGGGAACAGTGCTGCGTCGAAGAACGCCCAGAACCAGGCGACGAAGAACATCACCTCGGAGGCGATGAACATGATCATGCCATAGCGCAGGTGCAGCGACACGACGCGCGTGTGATGCCCCTCATTGCCTTCCTTGATCGTGTCCGACCACCAGCCGAACATGGTGTAAAGCACGATCAGCAGGCCGATCGCGAAGATCCAGTAATTGGCGTTGGCGGCGTTGAAGCCGAAGATCGGGAAGACGCTGCCCTTCATGTGCTGCATCCAGGCGACGCCGCCGAACGCCATGACGAGCGCGCCCAGCGAGCCGAGGAACGGCCACGGGCTAGGATCGATGATGTGATAGTCGTGTTGTGGTTTCGCGTGCGCGTCTGCCATATCAGCCCCCGGCTTTTCCGTCGGAATTAACATTTTTCGCTTCGCCGTCAACCTTTGGCGCGGCTGCTACGGGCTTTTCCCCCTCAATCGGGAAAAAGGTGTAGGACAAGGTGATCGTCCTGAGGTCCTTGAGGTCGGGCTCGTCGACGATCGCCGGATCAACATAAAAGACGACCGGCATGTCGAGCGTCTCGCCCGGCTTCAGCGTCGTGTCGGTGAAGCAGAAACACTCGACCTTGTTGAAATAAGAACCCGCCAGTTCCGGCGTGACATTGAACGTCGCGCGGCCCTGGGTCGGGGCGTCGAACATATTCTTGGCCGTGTAGTGGATCTGGGTCGTCTCGCCGATCTTGATCTTGACGTCACGCGCCACCGGCTGGAAGTTCCACGGCAACCCGCCCGACGTGTTGGCGTCGAAGCGGACGGTGATCTCACGGTCGAGGATCTTGTCGGAATACTGCTCGACGCGCTGGGTCGTGCCGCCATAACCGGTGACCTGGCAGAACATCGCGTAGAGCGGAACGGCGGCATAAGCCATGCCGACCATGCTGCCGACAAAGGCGATGCACATGCCCGCAACCATGCGGTTGGAGCTCTGCTTCTTGGGGTCGACGGGCTGCGTTTCGTTGGTCATGCCGTTGCTCAAATCGCCCGATCCAGAATACCAGGGCCGAACTTCGCTATCGTGGCGAGATAAAAGATGATGACAAGTGCTGCCAACGCCAGGCCAATGGCGATGTTGCGGCTGCGGCGCGCCTTCTTTTGCTTGTCAGTGAGCGTAACGAAACTGTTGTCCGACATATCATGCGCCTCCAAGCGCAAAGACACGCTCGATGACGCTGTCGGCCAGATAGGCCGCAAAGATCACGAACAGGTAAAGCAGCGAATAGCCAAACAGCGCCTTGGCGGGCTTCATCACCCGGTCGCTGTCGGGCATGCGAAGCACCTTCCAGGCGTACCAGACAAAGCCTGCGCCGAGCGCCAGCGAAACCACGCCGTAGCCGATTGTGGTGTAGCCGAGCAGCCAGGGCGCCACGCCAACGGGCGCCAGCAGCAGCGAATAGGCGAAGATCTGGCGGCGGGTCGAAGCCTCTCCGGCGACGTTCGGCATCATCGGAATGCCGGCGCGCTCATAGTCCTGCGACTTGAACAGCGCGAGCGCCCAGAAATGCGGCGGCGTCCACAAGAAGGTGATGAGGAAGAGCACGAAGCTCTCGAAGCTGACGGAGCCGGTCATGGCGGCCCAGCCGATCATCGGCGGCAGCGCACCGGCCGCGCCACCGATGACGATGTTCTGCGGCGTCCAGCGCTTGAGCCACATCGTGTAGATGACGGCGTAAAAGAAGATGGTGAAGGCAAGCAGCGCCGCCGACAGCCAGTTGATGAGGACGCCGAGCGTCATCACCGAAAGGACCGACAGCACCAGGCCGAAGGTCAGCGCCTCATGGGGCGTCACCTTGCCCGACGGCACCGGCCGGTTGGCCGTGCGCGTCATGACGGCGTCGATGTCGGCGTCATACCACATGTTGAGGGCACCCGAAGCGCCAGCGCCTATGGCAATCGCAAGGATCGCGACAATGGCGAGGAACGGGTTGATGGTCTCGGGCGCGGCAACCATGCCGACAAATGCCGTGAAGACGACCAGCGACATGACACGCGGCTTCAGCAGGGCGAAGAAATCGCCCGCCGTCGCTTCCGACATGCGGATGGTTTGGTCTTCAAACCGGTTGTGGACAAGGGCCATGCGTACTTACGTCCAGTCGTTCCGTTTGGCCGAAGCCGCCGGTCTGGCCGGCGGCTTCGTAGTTCAGTCAGTGCCTTACTTGATCTTCGGCAGCTGTTCCCACTGGTGGAAAGGCGGCGGCGAAGGCAGCTGCCATTCAAGCGTGGTCGCACCCTCGCCCCAGGGGTTGGCACCAGCGACGCGCTTCTTGGAGAAGGCTTCGAAGACGCCGAACAGGAAGATCAGCACGCCGACGGCCGAGATATAGGAGCCGTAGGACGACACCATGTTCCAGCCCGCGAACGCATCGGGATAGTCGATGTAGCGGCGCGGCATGCCGGCAAGGCCGAGGAAATGCTGCGGGAAGAACACCAGGTTCACGCCGACGAACGTCACCCAGAAGTGGGTGTTGGCGATCATCGGCGAGTACATGTAGCCGCTCATCTTCGGGAACCAGTAGTACCAGGCCGCGAAGATCGCGAACACGGCACCCAGCGACAGCACGTAGTGGAAGTGCGCGACGACGTAATAGGTGTCGTGCAGCGAACGGTCGAGACCGGCGTTGGCCAGCTGCACGCCCGTGACGCCACCGACGGTGAACAGGAAGATGAAGCCGATCGCCCACAGCATCGGGGTCTTCATCGAGATGGAGCCGCCCCACATGGTGGCGATCCACGAGAAGATCTTCACGCCCGTCGGCACCGCGATGACCATCGTAGCGAAGACGAAGTAGCGCTGCGTGTCGAGCGACAGGCCGGTTGTGTACATGTGGTGAGCCCACACGACGAAGCCGACGGCGCCGATGGCGACCATGGCATAGGCCATGCCGAGGTAGCCGAAGATCGGCTTCTTCGAGAAGGTCGACACGATGTGGCTGACGATGCCGAAGCCCGGCAGGATCAGGATGTACACTTCCGGGTGACCGAAGAACCAGAACAGGTGCTGGAACAGGATCGGATCGCCGCCGCCTTCAGGCGCGAAGAAGGTCGTGCCGAAATTGCGGTCGGTCAGAAGCATGGTGATGCCACCTGCCAGAACCGGCAGCGAAAGCAGCAGCAGGAAGGCGGTGATCAGCACCGACCAGGCAAACAGCGGCATCTTGTGCAGCGTCATGCCCGGAGCGCGCATGTTGAAGATCGTGGTGATGAAGTTGATCGCACCGAGGATCGACGAGGCACCGGCGATGTGCAGCGACAGGATCGCGAGATCCATCGCAGGCCCAGGCTGGCCCGAAGTCGACAGCGGCGGATAGATCGTCCAGCCACCACCGACGCCATGGGCGCCCGGAGCGCTCGGCATGAACGCCGACAGGATCAGCAGGATGAAGGCCGGCGGAAGCAGCCAGAACGAGATGTTGTTCATGCGCGGGAACGCCATGTCAGGCGCGCCGATCATGATCGGAACCATCCAGTTGGCGAAACCACCGATCAGCGCGGGCATGACCATGAAGAAGATCATGACCAGGCCGTGCGCCGTGGTGAAGGCATTGTACATGCTCTTGCCGGCATCGATCGCGGCATCGCCGTTGACGCCGTAGACCATCTCGGCCAGGCCGCTGAAGATCTGAATGCCCGGATGGGCAAGTTCCCAGCGCATCATCACCGACAGGAAGCCGCCGACGATCCCCGCGAAAATCGCGAAGATCAGGTACATCGTGCCAATATCTTTGTGGTTGGTCGAATACACCCACCGAACCCAGCCCGTCGGCTTGTGGTCGTGATGGTCGTGAGCTGCAGCGCCTGCCATGTTCCGCTCCGTTCCCTGATCCTATTTGCCGCGGCTCAGTTGCCGGCGGCCGCGACCTTGGCCGCACCGTCCGTCTCAGCCATCAGCGCCTTGTTGGCACCTGGCAGGTCGGACTTCGCGGCGGCAAGCCACGTGTTGTATTGTGCGTCGGAGACGACGCGAATTGCGATCGGCATGTAGGCGTGATCCTTGCCGCAAAGCTCGGAGCACTGGCCGTAGTAGAGGCCTTCCTTGTCAGCCTTGAACCAGATCTCGTTGATACGGCCCGGCACCGCGTCAGTCTTCACGCCGAAAGCCGGCATGGCGAAGGCGTGGATGACGTCGCTGGCGGTGACCAGGACGCGGACCATCGCGCTGACCGGAACCACAACCTCGTTGTCCACGGCGAGAAGACGCGGATAGGCCGCCTTGTCTTCCTTGCCTGCAGCGGTGCGGTCAGTTTCAGCGAGCATCGCCGAGTTGAAGGAGAGCGGCTCGGCGTTCTGGTACTCATAGTCCCAGTTCCACTGGTTGGCCGTCGCCTTGATCGTCAGCTTGGCTTCTTCCGGCGGCGAATACTGCGCCGTCAGGAGCTGGAAGGACGGGATCGCCAAAAACAGCAGAATCACGACTGGACCGACGGTCCAGACGACCTCGATCAGCGTGTTGTGGCTGGTGCGCGACGGCACCGGGTTGGCGCTCGCCCGGAACCGCACGATGCAATAGGCCAAAAGCACGAGCACGAAGAGCGTGATCGGGATGATGAACCACAGCGTGTAGCGCTCGAACCAGGTGATCTGTTCCATGATACCGGTCGCGGCCGGCTGGAAGGTGGTCTGCCAAGGCGTCGGCTGTGCCGCATAGGCCGCGACGCTGGCAAGGGAAGCAGTCGCCGCGACGGCGCTAGCAAAGATCTTTCTCATCGCCCTCAGTATCTCCCATTTCCGTGCGGGCATAGCCGCAAGGACATCGTGCCGCTCCGGGACGGGAATCCCAGAGACGTTCGGAGGTTCAAACCATACTCTCTTTCCAACCGCAAGGAAGCAGAGGCGGAAGTCATGCGGCATTTTTGCGCGCAGGCACAGAGGCTGGCGCCGCGACGCGTTTGGCGCTAGTTGAAGAACGCGCAGGCGGACTGGCTATTCGCCCGCTTTGCGCTGCCATGCCCTCGAAAGGCGTCGCAATTCGGGCCAAATTGGGCTCGAATGTCTGGAAAACCTGAGATTGCAGGATGGCGAAGACGCTGTCTTGTTATTTACTTGCTGCCTGCACGGCCTGAACGGTCGTGATTCGCAATGGAGCCGTCATGAAGTCTGGGCTTTTTAAAACCGTGGCGAAAATGTTGGTCGCCGCTGCCTGCGTGGTTCCCATGCAAGCCGGCGCGCAGCAAAGCGGCACGGTCAAGTCCACCCATGGCGCCTGGTCGATCATCTGCGACACGCCCGCGGGTGCCACCAACGAACAATGCGTGATGATGCAAAACGTCATCGCCGAAGACCGCCCGGAGATGGGGCTGTCTGTGGTCATCCTGCGCACCGCCGACAACAAGGCCGAGATCCTGCGCGTGCTCGCCCCGCTCGGTGTGCTCCTGCCCAACGGGCTGGGTCTCAACGTCGACCAGAAGGACATCGGCCGCGCTTATTTCGTGCGTTGCTTCCAGGACGGCTGCTATGCCGAAGTGATCCTCGACAAGACCCTGCTCGACACGCTGAAAACCGGCAAATCGGCCACCTTCATCGTCTTCCAGACCCCTGAAGAAGGCATCGGCATCCCAGTCGACCTCAACGGCTTCGGCGAAGGTTTCGCCGCACTGCCCTGAGGTCGCCTGTCCTTGACCTTGAAGTTGCTCGTTCCTGAAGATTACGAGGTTTTCAAGCGAATTCGCCTGGAAGCCTTGCGCACGACTCCGGAAGCCTTTGCCAGCAGCGAACGGGACTGGGCAAGGCTCCCCGATGAGGAATGGCAGCGACGTCTCAGCAACAATTCCGTCGTCGTTTCCTTTCGGGACGAGGAGCCTGTCGGCATCATGGGGCTTATGCAGCAGCAGGCCAGCAAGATGGTGCATCGCGCGACCATCATCATGGTGTATTTGCGCGAGAGCGAACGAGGCGGCGGACGCGCCGTCGCCATGCTTGACCTGCTGCTTGATCACTCCCGCACTTTGGGTGTCCGACAGGTTGAACTGGCTGTAAGCGCGGAAAATCCCGCAGCCATGCGATTTTACCTTCGCGAAGGCTTTCAAGAAATCGGCCGCATACCCGGCGGCATTCTTCACGAAGGTCGGGAAATCGACGAAATCATGATGGCACGACGCTTGGCTCCGGGTCGCCTCGCCTCGTCGTGACGTTGCCTAACGGTGCCCGCGCGCCTACATCCGGTAAAATCGTTTATTGAAGGGCAAGCGCCATGACCAGCCTTCTCAGCCAGTTCGACATTTCAGAAGACCGCGTACGCGAGATCGTCGCCGAGACGATCGAGGGTGCGGACGACGGCGAATTGTTCCTCGAATATAGCGAGGGCGAAGCGCTGATGTTCGACAACGGCCGGCTGAAGACGGCCAGTTTCAACACCGACCAGGGGTTTGGCCTGCGCTCCGTTGCCGGCGAGGCGACGGGCTATGCGCATTCGAGCGACCTGTCTGAACAGGCATTGCTGCGCGCCTCCGACGCGGTCTCCGCCGTCAAGGGCGGCTATTCCGGCACACTCGCCGCAGCGCCTGCTCGTACCAACCGGCATCTCTATAGCGAGGAAAACCCCATCACCTCGCCGTCCTTCGAGGCCAAGGCCAAGCTGTTGCAGGAAATCGACGGCTGGCTGCGCGACAAGGACCCGCGCGTCCGCCAGGTGACCGCATCGCTGGCCTCGTCGTGGCAGCATGTCGAGATCCTGCGCGGCGACGGCCAGGTGGTGCGCGACATTCGCCCGCTGGTACGCATGAGTGTTTCTGTTGTCGTCGGCGACGGCGACCGCCAGGAAAGCGGCTCATACGGCGCTGGCGGACGCAAGAGCTTCGACGAGTTCCTGACCGAGGAAAGCTGGAAGGATGCGGCCGGCCAAGCACTTCGCCAGGCGTTGGTCAATCTGGAAGCCATCCCCGCCCCTGCCGGCACCTTCGACATCGTCTTGTCGAGCGGCTGGCCCGGCGTGATGCTGCACGAGGCCGTCGGCCACGGGCTGGAAGGCGACTTCAACCGCAAGAAGACCTCGGCTTTTGCCGGCCTGCTGGGCCAGCAGGTCGCGGCCAAGGGCGTCACCGTCGTCGACGACGGCACGATCGCCGAACGCCGTGGCTCGCTCACCGTCGATGACGAGGGCACACCGAGCGGACGCAACGTGCTGATCGAGGACGGCAAGCTTGTCGGCTACATGCAGGACCGCCAGAACGCGCGCCTGATGGGCATGAAGGCGACAGGCAACGGCCGCCGCGAATCCTATGCGCACCAGCCGATGCCGCGCATGACCAACACCTACATGACCTCAGGCGACATGGACCCGCAGGAGATCATCGCCTCGGTCAAGAACGGCATCTATGCCGTGTCGTTCGGTGGCGGCCAGGTCGACATCACCTCGGGCAAGTTCGTGTTCGGCTGCACCGAGGCCTACATGATCGAAAACGGCAAGGTGACCCAGCCGATCAAGGGCGCGATGCTGATCGGCAACGGCCCCGACGCGATGCATCGCGTCAGCATGGTCGGCAACGACATGAAGCTCGACACCGGCATCGGCATGTGCGGCAAGGCCGGCCAGGGCGTACCCGTCGGCGTCGGCCAACCGCATCTCAGGATGAACCAGATGACGGTCGGCGGCACCAGGGTGTGATACATAAAGGGCGTTTAGGTATCACCCGCTCCGCGTGGTGATACCTAACTATCAAGCCGCCCCTCAGCGCCTCTTTTTCGGCTTTTCCAGCAATGCCACAGCCTCGACATGGTGCGACCAGAGGAACTGGTCGATCGGTGTCACAGCCTTCAGCGTATAGCCGCCGTCGATAAGGATGCGCAGGTCCCGCGCGAGCGTCGCCGGGTTGCACGACACAGCCGCCACCGTGGGTACGTCCGAGCGGGCGATCTGCTTGCACTGATCCTCGGCACCGGCACGCGGCGGGTCGAAGACGATGCCGTCGAAGGCATTCAGCTCCTTGAAGGTCAGCGGGCGCCGGTCGAGGTCGCGGCGCTCGATGGTGACGCGTTTCAAGCCATTGGCAAAGCGGAAGCCGCGATCAAGCGCTGCAAGTGACGGGCCATCGCCCTCCACCGCATGAACCTCCGAATTGGCGGCGAGCCTGAGCGCGAAGGTGCCGCAGCCCGAATAGAGGTCGGCGACCTTCTTGGCCTTGCGCATATGGCCGGTGACGAGCGTGACCATCGCGTCCTCGGCCTCGGCTACCGCCTGAACGAACGCGCCCGGCGGCGGAGTCACCGTCGCAGCACCGAAGGTCAGCATCGGCTTGGTCGGCTCGACGACGATCTCGCCGTCGATGGAGAGCCTGGCGATCTTGGACTTGATGACGAAATCGGTCGCCGCACGGCGGATCGCTTCGGTCGGCTTGCCGCAATCGGCAGCGGCCACGTCAAAACCGGACTCGGTTGCGGTGACCAGGAACCTGAAAGGCTTGGATGTGTTGGCGATGATGCCGGCCAGGTGACGCAGCACAGCACTCGCCTCGACGATCTCGGGCAGAAGAACGGGGCATTCCTCGATGTCGATAAGGAGGTTGGAAAATGCCTTGTTGTAGCCGAGATGCAGTCCGGTTTCGGTGTTGCGTGCTGTAAAGGCGGCGCGGCGCCGGCTGTGCGGCGGACATGCAATGAGATCGCCGACCGGTGTTTCGATGCCCCTCGCCTTCAGCGCCTGGACCACAAGGCCGCGCTTCCAGTCGCGATAAGCACTTTCCTCGAGATGCTGGATGGCGCAGCCGCCGCATTCGGTGAAATGGCGGCAGGCGGGCTCGATGCGTTGAGGCGACGGCTCGATCACCGCGAGCAGTTGCGCACGGTCCTTTTCGCGCGCGGCGGTCACCGTCTCTCCCGGCAGCGCGAAGGGGATGAAGATATGCCCGCCATTGGCATCGACGACGCCGTCGCCATGCGCGCCCAGCCGCGCAATTTCGAAACGAGTCGTCATCGATCTTTCACTCCACCGAGCAGATATTCGCGGTTGCCGTCACCGCCTTCGAGCGGCGAGGCGCAGATGCCGAGCGCGCGCCAGCCCGGAATAGTATCAAGCCACGCGCGCAGCTCTTCGGCCATGCGCGGGCCGTCTTCAGCGTTCTTGAGCAGGCCGCCCTTGCCGATCGCCTCGCGGCCGGCTTCGAACTGCGGCTTGACCAGGAACACGCCCTTGGCGCCCGACACGGCCAGTTCGAGCGCGTTGGGCAAGGCCAGGCGCAGCGAAATGAAACTGACATCCGAGACCAGGAGATCAGGCTTTTGACCGCCAAGATCATCCGATGTCAGATTACGCGCATTGAGCCCTTCCAGGCAGGTCACGCGCGGATCGGCGCGCAGCTTTTCGTCCATCTGGCCGTGACCGACGTCGATCGCCACCACATGCGCAGCACCGCGTTCGAGCAGCACTTGCGTGAAACCACCGGTCGACGCGCCAATGTCGAGCGCGTGGGCGCCTGAGGGGTCGAAGCCGAAATGGTCGAGACCGGCGATCAGCTTGAGCGCGGCGCGTGAGACATAAGCCTGCGCCGGGTCATCAACCGCGATCGCGACATCTGCGGCAACTGTTTGTCCCGGCTTCTTCGCCGGCTGGCCACCGACGGTCACCGCTCCGCGCGCCACGGCGTCGCGAGCGCGCGAGCGGCTGGCAAAAAAACCGCGGCTGACGAGCAATTCGTCGAGCCGCAGGCTGGCTCCGGAGTGCTGCGCGTCCGATTGGACGCGCAAAGGCGCTCCAGCTTCTTGTGTCTGCGCATCGTGCTTTCCGAAAATCGATTTCGATTTTCGGGCCGATGCGCGAGCTTGCCTTGAGATTTCCATGGCTTTCAATGGCGAATGCGCGCCTGCAAGGCAAGCGCTCACTCGAAATGCTCAGGCGCGGACGGCCTGGGCCGACTTGCCAAGCGCTGCGAAGACGGCGCGCACGATGCCGCCCGAATCGAGGCCGGCATCGACATACATCTTGTCGGGATTGGCATGGTCGACGAAGCTGTCGGGCAGCGTCAGCGGACGCACCTTCAGGCCATTGTCGAGCAGGCCGTTGCGGGCGAGGAAATCGAGCACCTGGCTGGAGAAGCCGCCGACAGAGCCTTCCTCGACCGTGACCAGCACCTCGTGCGAGCGCGCCAGGCGGCGGATCAGATCCTCGTCAAGCGGCTTGGCAAAGCGCGCATCGGCGACAGTGGTCGACAGGCCGGCAGCCCCGAGTTCCTCGGCAGCGAGAAGGCATTCCTTGAGCCGCGTGCCGAATGACAGCAGTGCGACCTTGGTGCCTTCCTTGACCACCCTGCCCTTGCCGATCTCCAGCACAGAGCCGCGCTCGGGCATGTCGACACCGACGCCATTGCCCCTGGGATAGCGGAACGAGATCGGGCCTTCGTCATATTCGGCTGCCGTGCGCACCATATGGCGCAGTTCCGCCTCATCGGCGGCGGCCATGACGACGAAGTCGGGCAAAGAGGCGAGATAGGTCGTGTCGAAGGCGCCGCAATGGGTCGGCCCGTCCGCGCCAACAAAACCGGCGCGGTCGATCGGGAAACGAACCGGCAGTTTCTGGATGGCGACGTCGTGCACGACCTGGTCGTAGGCGCGTTGCAGGAAGGTCGAGTAGATCGCAACAAACGGCCTGTAGCCTTCGGTCGCCAGACCAGCGGCAAAGGTCACCGCATGCTGCTCGGCAATGCCGACATCGAAGGTTCGCGACGGAAATGCCTCGCCAAACAGGTCGAGGCCGGTGCCCGACGGCATGGCGGCGGTGACGGCGACGATCTTGTCGTCGAGGCGCGCTTCCTGGACCAGGCTTTCGGCAAACACCTTGGTATAGGCAGGCGCATTGGCAGGCGCCTTGGCCTGGGCCCCGGTGATGACGTCGAACTTGTTGACGCCATGATATTTGTCGGAGGCGGCTTCGGCAGGCGCGTAGCCCTTGCCCTTCTGGGTCACGACATGGATCAGCACGGGGCCAGTGCCATTGTCGCGGACATTCTTCAGCACCGGAATCAGATGCTCGAGATTGTGGCCGTCGATCGGGCCGATGTGGAAGAAGCCCATCTCCTCAAACAGCGTGCCGCCAGTGACAAAGCCCCGCGCATGTTCGACCGCACGGGTGATGGCACGGTCGACGCGGCGTCCGAGATATGAGGTCAGCTTCTTGCCGAGCTCGCGCACGCCGGCATAGGTGCGGCCGGATGCAAGACGCGCCAAATAGGCGCTCATCGCGCCCGCCGGCGGTGCGATAGACATGTCATTGTCGTTGAGGATGACGATCAGGCGCGCGTCCAGCGCACCGGCATTGTTCATTGCCTCATAGGCCATGCCGGCCGACATCGCGCCGTCGCCAATGACGGAAATGACGTTGTTGCGGCCACCGCTGAGGTCGCGTGCCACCGCCATGCCGAGGCCAGCGGAAATCGAGGTCGACGAGTGCGCCGCGCCGAAAGGATCGTATTCGCTCTCGGTACGCTTGGTGAAACCGGAAAGACCGTTCTCCTGGCGCAGCGTACGGATGCGGTCGCGGCGGCCGGTCAGGATCTTGTGCGGATAAGCCTGATGGCCGACGTCCCAGATGATGCGGTCGTCAGGCGTGTCGAAGACGTAATGCAACGCGACCGTCAGCTCGACAACGCCGAGGCCAGCCCCCAGATGGCCGCCCGTCTGCGACACCGCGTCGATCAACTCGGCCCGCAACTCGGCGGCCAGCTGCGGCAGCTGGCCCTCGTCAAGCGCGCGCAGGTCGGACGGCAGGCGGACCTTGTCCAGAAGGGGCGTTTCAGGTTTTGCGTTCATCACTCAGCACTAACATCAGTTAACCTTTGGCAGATACGTCCACAGGCTGCGAAAGTAAATGCGTGGAGGTGACGCGGCTCAGCTTTCGGGCAGCGGAATGAATTCTTCCTCGTCGCCAGGAACGATATCGAAGCGCCTGGTCTTCCATTCGTTCTTGGCCTGCTCAATGCGTTCTCTCGACGAGGAGACGAAATTCCACCAGATGTAGCGCTTGGAACCCAGCGACGCGCCGCCGAACAGCATGAAATGCGCACCGTTTTCAGAGCCAACGACGATCTCGTCGCCGGGCCGGAGCACCAAAAGCCGCTCGGGGGGAAAACGGTCGCCCAAAATATCGAGCTCGCCATCCAGCGTATAGATGGCGCGTTCCTCGGCATCGGCAGGGATTTTGATCCTTGCACCGGGCGCGAGCGAAATGTCGGCGTAGAGCGTGTCGGACGCCGCTCGCACCGGCGAGCGCAGCCCTTTGAAATCGCCGATGATGAGCCGGCCGGAGGCGCCGTCGGCGGCGAATGTCGGCAGGTCGGCATAGCCAGTGTTTTCAAACAGCGGCGCCACTTCCTCCTTGCCGTCAGGCAGGGCCAGCCATGTCTGCAGACCCGAAACCGACATCGGCGCGCCGCGCAGTTCCTCGGGCGTGCGCTCGGAATGGACGATCCCCCTGCCCGCCGTCATCAGGTTCACGTCGCCCGGCGCGATGACCATCTCGGTGCCGAGCGAATCGCGGTGCCGGATCTTGCCGTCGAACAGGTAGGTGACGGTCGCAAGACCGATATGCGGGTGCGGGCGCACGTCGAGCGCGTGGCCGGCGCGCAGGATCGCCGGGCCCATGCGGTCGAAGAAGATGAACGGCCCGACCAGCCGGCGCTTGGCCGTCGGCAAGGCGCGGCGGACCTGGAAACCGTCAATGTCCTTGGCGTTGGGGATAACCATCAGCTCGATGGCGTCGCAGGAAAAAGCGTCGCCGGGCGTTGGGTCGGGTGCGGGGAAAAAGCTCATGGCCACATCCTAGCTGGTGCGATGGGAGTTGCTGTCACCAAGGGTAGCACAACACTCAGGCAAACCTCAGCGCCGATCGTGCCTTCGCCTTGGCGGCTTCTTCCTCGCGATTGCGCGGATGCTGGTGCGTTTCCATCGAATGCAGCAGGTCGTGCGCTGCATCAGTGATCCTGTCGACCGCGTGGTTAAACGCCTCCTCGTTTTTCTTAGAAGGCTTTGTCGAACCGCTCAGCTTGCGGACAAACTGCAGCGCGGCGTCGCGGATCTCGTCATGCGTTGCCGGCGGATCGAAATTGAACAATGTCTTGATGTTACGGCACATCGCCTGCTCCCGGGCTTTCCACCATTTGGGCACCTTTTAACTGGGCCCAATGGGCCGCAAGGTCAAGCTAGCCCGCCTGCCAGCGTGAACAGTGTCACCCAAACATCAGGGCGCCAGCGCCGAGGAGAAGCGCGCCGTAGGTTCCCACCATGCCGGGCGCGCTCAACGGCGTTTTTCCCGTCATCATCCCCGCGACGTGAAGGCAGCGGCCAACAACCAGCAAGCCGGCGATGGTCCACAGCATCGCCACCGGCGCCTGACGATATTCGGCGAGCGCGAGCAGGATCAGGGCAAGCGGCACATATTCGGTGAAGTTGCCCTGGGCACGGATGCGCCGCATCAAGGTGGTGTCCTCACTCAGGCCGATCTTAACCCCGACCTTTTTGCGCCGCAGGCTTACCGCAATGCTCAGGACGACCAGAGCGACAGCCGCGAGCGCGGCGGTCGTCGACGTTATTGGCAGCATGGCTTTCCCTCCCAACCGGACCTTGCCCGGTCAGCTAATCATTTCTCACTTGCATTTTGCAAGTTAAAAATCCACCATGCTGCCATGACCCAGTTCCGTTCCGCATGCCCCATCGCCTCGGCGCTCGACATCGTCGGCGACAAGTGGTCGCTTGTGATCATTCGATCGATGGTGATGGGTGCGACGAGCTATTCGGATTTCCTGTCGACGCCGGAAAAGATCTCGACCAACATCCTGGCCGAAAGGTTGCGGCGCCTGGAAGACGCCGGCCTCATCGTGCAGGCACAGTCACGCAAGGGTGCGATCCGGGGCGCCTATGCGCTGACCGCGAAAGGCGCAGCACTCATTCCCGCCCTGCAAGAGCTTGCCCGCTGGGGTGAAACGCAGATACCGGACCGCTGGACAGCGCCGGAACGCTTCTATGCTGCACGGCCCGGCGATTTTATGGGCGGCGACGGGGGTGCCGCCGCGGGCTGAACGGGACGTCGCTCACTCCGCGTCGAGCGGCTCCGTGCCCACCGGCTTGCCGTCGCGGGACAAGCGAATCTTTTCGACCTTGTCCTCGGCTGCCTTCAACAGGCGGTCGCAATGCGCCTTCAACGCCTCGCCGCGCTCATAGATCTTGATCGACTGGTCAAGCGGCACGTCGCCACGCTCAAGATCGTCGACGATCTTTTCCAGTGCCGCAAGCGCCTGTTCGAAGCTCATCGCCTTGATTTCGTCATTGGGCTCAGCGGCCATGGTTCATCCTTTCATCAGGCGTGTGACGTGGGCGGCCACCGAAAAGGCCAGCCCGTGAAGATCGTAGCCACCCTCAAGCAGGCTGACGAGACGATTGCTGGAGTGGCGTGCAGCACTATCCATCAATTGCCCGGTCGCCCAGTCGAAATCGGCTTCGGTCAGATTGATCTCGGCCAGCGGGTCGCGATGATGCGCGTCGAAGCCGGCCGAAATGATGATCAGGTCGGGCGCGAAACGCTCGAGAGCGGGCAAAACGCGCGAGCGGATCGCCTCGCGAAAATGATCGCTGCCGGTGTTGGGCGCGAGCGGTGCGTTGACTATATTGCCCGCACCCGTCTCACTTTTGGCGCCGGTGCCGGGAAACAGCGGCATCTGGTGCGTCGAGCAATAAAGCACTGATGGATCGTCCCAGAAGATGTCCTGGGTGCCGTTGCCGTGATGCACGTCCCAGTCGATGATCGCTACCCGCTCGGCACCGTGCTTGCGCTGCGCATAGCGCGCCGCGATCGCTGCATTGTTGAACAGACAAAAACCCATCGCCGTGGTCTTTTCGGCATGATGGCCCGGCGGGCGCGAGGCGACGAAGACATTGTCGATCTTGCCGGAGAAGACATCGTCGACCGCGGCGTTTGCGGCACCGATCGCGGTGAGAGCCGCCTGCCAGCTTTTCGGGCTCAGCGTGGTATCGCCGTCGATCGTGGCGAGGCCTTCGGTGGGTACCTGCCGGCGGATCTTTTCGACAAATTTCTCGGGATGAACGGAGAGAATTGTCTGTTCGTCACCCATGGGTGCTTCGGCACGATCGAGCATTTCGAAAGGCTCGTCGTCGAGCGCGCGCTCGATGGCGCGCAGCCTGTCTGGGCGCTCGGGATGCCCCGGCGTCGTCAGGTGCTCCAGATAGATGGGGTGGGAATAGAGCCGGGTGGTCATCACCCCACCTTATCAGCAATGGCCGGCCAGACCATGCAGTACCTGTCAAACCTCTGGGGAAATCGGCTACGTGATGCCGGTGCCGACCGAGGATGAGTGAAGTTCAATTGGGGGCTGGCCGTTGAGCAGGAGCCCCTCCATGAGCGCTCGGAAAGCCTTCACAGCTTTCTCGGACGTCGCGCCGGGGTCCTCGGAGGTGGCGATCCACTGCGCTGCGTAGAGCGAAGCGCCACTGATCAGCCGTGCCATCGCTTCCGGGTCGATATCACGTATGACGCCCTCCTGCTTGAGCGCAGCGAGGTTCTTCGTGATCGCCAGGATACATGCGTTGGCATTGGGCCATTGCGCCGGATCGCCGAGGACTGCCGGGCCGTCGCGCAACACGATGCGCTGAATTTCCGGTTCCAGCGCCATTTCGACATAGGCGATGTTCTCGTCGACGAAGCCCTGCCAGCGGGTCCTGGCCTTGGCGGAGATGGCACTGAGGCGTAACGACATCTCATGGTCGATCTGGGCCACCACGGCCTCGAACAGACCCTTCTTGTCTCCAAAGTGATGATAGAGCGCGCCACGCGTGAGCCCCGCCTCGGCGGTAAAATCGTCCATTGATGCATTCGCGTAGCCCACCGTCGCGAATGCCCGCCGCGCGGCAGCAGTTAGCTTTGCACGTGTTTCAGCAATCATCTCGCTGCGGGGTTTGTGCGCAGTCCTCATAGTTTCTTACCTGCCGGTCCCATTCACATACGTCGCGTATATTTATTTCGCATACGACGCGTATGGTAATTGACATACGCGTCGTATGCAATTATTTCCTTTACATACGCCGCGTATGTAAGTGGCAGACCCTCAAATTGCCAGGAGTGCTCCGATGCACAATCCTTATGGTGAGATCTTCAGAACCCCGGGAGCCAAAGGCTTCGCAGCGGCTGCTTTCATCGCCCGGCTGCCGATAGCCATGGCCCCCATCGGCATTGTCGCGATGCTGTCGCAGGCGCGTGGTGAATATTGGCTGGCCGGTGCCGTCGCGGCCACCTTCGCCTTGACCAATGCCTTTGCCGCCCCGCAGATTTCTCGCCGGATCGACCGTCTCGGCCAGACTGCCGTGGCTGTACCCACCACGATCATCTCCGTCATTGCCTTCGTCACATTGCTCATTGCAACCCGTTATGACTGGCCGGCCTGGACGCTGTTCGTCTCGGCCTTCCTGGCGGCGGCCATGCCGAGCGTGCCAGCCATGGTTCGGGCGCGCTGGACCGAAATCTTCCGCAATCGGCCGGAACTCAACACGGCCTTCGCCTTTGAATCGGTCGCCGACGAAATGGTCTACATCGCCGGCGCCTCGCTTTCCGTCGGCCTGAGCGTTGCCTTGTTCCCGGAAGCCGGCATGCTGGCCAGCACACTGTTCCTGGCCCTCGGCATGGCAGCCTTCATCCTGCAAGGGTCCAGCGAACCCAAGGTCAGGGACCCGGAACGTGCAAGCGGCGGCTCGGCGATCATGTTGCGACCCGTTCAGATCATCACGCTGGCGCTTGTCTTCATCGGTACGATCTTCGCCGCCGCTGAGGTCGCCGCCGTTGCGATCACCAAGGAACTTGGCCAGCCGACCGCCGCCAGCCTGGTCATTGGCGTCTATGCAGCCGGCTCCCTCGTCGTCGGCCTGATTGTTGGCGCGTTGAACCCCAAGGCACCGAAAGAGCGGCTGCTCGCCATCTCGATCGCCATCGTGGCGCTGACCACCTTGCCGTTGCTGGTCGCCAACACGGTGCCGCTGCTCGCACTCGCCATTTTCTTCAGCGGCGTGGCGATCTCGCCCACCTTCATCATGGCCTTCGGCCTGATCGAGCGACGGGTACCCGAGGCCATGCTGACCGAAGGCATCACTTGGGTGATGGCCGGCATGGGCATAGGCATGGCGCTGGGTGCGTTCGTAACTGGTTGGGTCGTCGACAATTTCGGCGCCCAGAACGGTTTTTGGGTGTCCGTGGCCGCAGGCACGATTTCCTTTGTGATCGTCCTTCTGGGCCAGAATACGCTTGCGAGAGAACACGAGGTCGAGCTACCGCAACTCGCACCACAAGCAGCGGAATGAGGCCCACAGGATTCCAGGCCTCCCGACAGCACTAACGAGCCGCCCCATCTGGTGGCTCGGCCGCCCTCGAAATCTCAGCTTTCCCCGTCCCCGGTGACATCCATGCGTAATCCATACAACGAAATCTTCAATGCGCGTGGCGCCAAGGCATTCTCGGCTGCCGGCTTCATCGCGCGCCTGCCGCTGGCCATGATCACGCTCGGCATCGTCACGATGCTGTCGGAAACACATGGCGAGTACTGGCTCGCCGGTGCTGTCGCTGCCACCTTCGCCTTCGCCAACGCGCTGATCGCACCTCAGGTATCGCGCCTCGTCGACCGCTACGGCCAGCGCCGCATTCTCATCCCCGGCACGATTGTCGCCGTCTCTGCCTTGAGCGGCCTGATGCTCGCCACCCACTACTCGGCACCCAACTGGACACTGTTCGTGTTTGCCGTGCTGGGCGGCACGATGCCGAGCATGAGCGCCTTCGTTCGGGCGCGCTGGACCCAGATCTATCGCGGCACGCCGAAGCTGCACACCGCCTTTGCGTTCGAATCGGTGGTCGACGAAGTCATCTTCATGACCGGCCCGATCGTCTCCATCGGCCTCAGCGTGGGCGTTTTTCCCGAGGCAGGACCGCTTGTCGCCACTGTGCTTTTGGCCGTCGGCAACTTCCTGTTTGCGGCGCAACGCTCGACCGAGCCGCCGATCCACGCCCAGGACATCAGCGGCGGGGCTTCGGTCATCCGTCTCGGCTCGATGCAGATTCTGGTGCTGACGCTGATTGCCATCGGCGCGATCTTCGGAACCGCCGAAGTGACGGCCGTCGCCTTCGCCGAGGCCCAGGGCGACAAGGCTGCCGCGGGCTTTGCGCTGTCTGCCTACGCCGCAGGCTCGCTCATCGCCGGGCTCGCCTTCGGCGCTCTGAAACTGAAGCTTCCGCTGCCCAAGCAATTGCTGCTGGCCATCACGCTCGCAGCACTCACCACCTTGCCCTTGCTGATGGTCGGAAACATCCCGACGCTTGCGGTGGTCCTGTTCGTCGCCGGTGTCGCTGTCTCGCCGACCATCATCATCTCGATGGCGCTGGTGGAGCAGCTGGTTCCCTCGTCCAAGCTGACCGAGGGCATGACCTGGGCGATCACCGGCATCGGCATCGGCATGGCGCTCGGATCATCGGCCTCGGGCTGGGTCATCGACGAGTTTGGCGCCACAAGCGGCTTCTTCATCTCGATGCTGGCCGGCCTCCTGGCCTTGCTCGTCACCCTGCTGGGTCAGAGCAGCCTTTTGCGGTCGGCGCGTGGCCTGGCCGCGGTTCCCGCTGAGTGACAAAAAACGCGGCTCACCTCAGTGGGCCGCGTCATCAGCGCTCAGGCATTTTTCGGAGCACCATCCCAGCGAGAGGCTTCGCCCGAGCCGAACGCCTTTTCCTTCAGCTCGCAGAACCTCGACGACGCCTCTTCCAGCTTGCGGTCCCATTCGGCATTGGGCACCTGGCCTTCGATGACCTTGAAATAGACCTGCATCAGCGAAGCGACCGCAAAGGGTTCGATCAGCGCCGATTTGAACGCCCAGGCAAAGACGATCGCCAGCACGAAGGCCCAGCCGCCGAGTTGCCCCGGCATCAAGTAGAGGATGGCGCCGGCGGGTGCCAGCATGAACAGGAAGATCGCCAGCGATACACCCCAGACGACCAGGGACAGCCAGACAGCGTTCTTGACCATGGTCTTGCCGTTTTGAGCGTAAAGCACGATGCCCTGCCGCGCGCTCAACCACGGCGAATTGCTGCCGATGCGGATGTTGTAGCCGAGAATGATCTCGTCAACATAGGTCAGCGACATGCGGATGACCGTGTTGATGAACCTGACCAGCCCATTCAGGCCTGGGATCGGCAGGAAAGCGGCAATGCCGCCGACCAGGCCGGCGATCGTGCGGATCACACCCTTCACCAACTGATCGAGAACGAACAGGACGCTGGCCTCGGTGAAGCGCGTGGCGACGACATCGCGGGCATAAGAGAGCTGGTCCTGCCCCCCAGGGATTTCGCGCCCATCGATCAGATGGACCATGACAGCGATGTGTCCCGCCTTGACGATGTAGAGGATGTACTCGCGGACCCAGTAGACCGCGATCGAGACAACGCTGAAGCCAGCGATGCCGCCCCATAGCGCAAACGACATCGCACTGTCAGGATCGGCAGCGGCGTGCCCTAACCCGTAGCCGAAGCCGGCGCCCGCCCCCGTCGCTACGATATAGGCAAGCGTGATGCCGAAATAGACGACCATGCGCAGCACGATGAACGGCCATGTGCGCGCCATGATCGCCAGGCTACGGCCTATGCTGAAATCCCACATCCCCAGCTCTCCCCCAAGAGTGGGCAGAGAATGCGCTACCCCTAGCGGAAGTCAATCACCCCCGCCGAGGCAGCAAGAATCAGCGGATTTCGGTCTTGGCGATGCGGATGCCGAAGCCCTCGAGGCCGACATAGTGGCGCTCGCGCGAAGCAATCAGGTTGATCGAAGAGATGCCGAGATCCTTGAGGATCTGCGCACCGAGACCAATCTGGCGCCATTCGTCCTCGCGGTGGCGCGCCTCTTCGTGGTCTTCACGCTCCGCTGTCGGGCGGTTGCGGCCGAGATTGGAAACGCCGACCGAACCTTCACGCAGGTAGACGATGACGCCGCGGTTGCACTCGCCGAAGGTCTTCATGATGTCGCCCAAGCGATTGCTGGTGCCGAACACATCGGTCACCACGTCTTCGGTGTGCAGGCGCACCGGCACGTCCTCGCCGTCGCGAATGTCGCCGAAGACGATGGCGAGGTGATGCATGACGTCCCAGGGCAGCGTGTAGGTGATGGCTTTCGCCTTGCCCGCCGGGGTTTCGATGTCGAAGCTGTCGACACGCTGGATCAGCGTCTCCTGGCGCTGGCGATAGGCGATGAGATCGGCGACCGAAACCTGCTTGAGGCCGTTCTTCTCGGCAAAGGCAGCAACCTGCGGGCCACGCATCACAGTGCCGTCGTCGTTGACCAGCTCGGAAATGACACCAACCGGCGGCAGGCCAGCGAGCTTGCACAGGTCGACGGCGGCTTCGGTATGGCCCGAGCGCATCAGCACGCCGCCCTCGCGCGCGATCAGCGGGAAGATGTGGCCGGGACGGACAAAATCCGAACCGCCGACATTGCCATTGGCAAGGTTGCGCACGGTGAGCGTGCGGTCCTCGGCGGAGATGCCGGTGGACGTGCCGTGCTTGAAGTCGACGGAAACGGTGAAGGCCGTGGTGTGGGCGGAATCATTGTCGGCGACCATCGGCGCAAGGTTGAGACGCCTTGCGTCTTCCTTGAGCATTGGCGTGCAGACGATGCCTGAGGTGTGCCGCACGATGAAGGCCATCTTCTCGGCCGTGCAGTGCACGGCGGCAACAATCAGGTCGCCCTCGTTCTCGCGCCCGTCGTCGTCCATCACGACCACGATCTCACCGCGCTCGAAGGCCCTGAGCGCTTCGACGATTTTCTTCTGATCGTAGGCCATGGCTTGGTCACTCGGTGCGTTTGTTGTTCTGAAGCAGAGTAGGGCATTAGGGCAGTAAGGCAGTAGGTTTTTCTGCATGCAGAGCGAATTGCCCTACTGCCATATTGCCTTACTCCCCTAAATCCTTCCCGTCTGTCCGCGATGGCGGAGATAATGGTCGGCAATCGCGCAGGCAACCATTGCCTCGCCGATCGGCACGGCACGGATGCCAACGCACGGATCATGCCGGCCCTTGGTCATCACATCGACGTCCTTGCCGTCCTTGTCGATGGATTTGCGCGGCGTCAGGATCGAGGAGGTCGGCTTGACGGCAAAACGCGCGATCACTGCCTGTCCAGTCGATATACCGCCCAATATACCGCCGGCATGGTTGGACAGGAAGTGTGGCACCCCATCATTGCCCATGCGCATCTCGTCGGCATTCTCTTCGCCGGTGATGCGCGCGGCCTCAAAACCGTTGCCGATCTCGACGCCCTTGACGGCATTGATCGACATCAAGTTGGACGCGATGTCCTGGTCGAGCTTGCCATAGATCGGCGCACCCAGCCCTGCTGGAACACCCTCGGCGACGATCTCAATCACCGCGCCGACCGATGAGCCAGACTTGCGGATGCCGTCGAGATAATCGGCGAAAATCTGGACCGAAGCCGCGTCGGGCGTGAAGAACGGGTTTTCGGCACTGCCGATGAAATCCCAATCCCAATTTGCGCGGTCGATCGACTTCACACCCATAGACACCAGCGCGCCGCGCACGACGAGGCCGGGCACGACCTTGCGGGCAATCGCACCGGCCGCCACGCGCGCAGCCGTCTCGCGCGCCGAGGAGCGTCCGCCGCCGCGATGATCGCGCAGGCCGTATTTGACGTCATAGGTGTAGTCGGCATGGCCAGGACGATACTGCCGAGCGATCTCGCCATAGTCCTTGGAACGCTGGTCGACATTTTCGATCAGCATCGAAATCGGCGTGCCGGTCGAGATCAACGTCTCGCCGTCCTCGTCCGTGATGACGCCCGACAGCACCTTAACCTCGTCGGGTTCGCGGCGCTGGGTGACGAAACGCGACTGGCCCGGCTTGCGCTTGTCGAGTTCGTCCTGGATGTCCTTCAGCGTGAAGCGGATACCGGGCGGGCAGCCGTCGACAACGCAGCCAAGTGCCGGCCCATGGCTTTCGCCCCAGGTGGTAACGCGAAACAGGTGGCCGAAGGTGTTGTGCGACATGCAAAGGACCCTTTCCGGCAGGTGCCGGGGTATGGCCGCGTTCTAGCGCATGGCCCCGAAAAGTAAAATTCCTTTTCGAAAAAGGAGCATGCGCCCATCGAATTTGACGGATCGCCTGCATGTCCATTCGGGCGCGAAGTGCCCGACTCGCCGTATTAGCGGTGGTCAAACTGTGATCGGAGCCGATTTAGTTTTGACACATTCGGTTGGTTTCTGCTTCCTTCCGACCGCCCCGTATGTTTTGCCTCGCGCTTCGCGGGGCGCAGAGAAAAAGAGGACGACAATGCCTACCCTTATTGGGCGTACCCTTATTGGCGCCGTTGCCGCCGTGCTCATGATGTCTGGTGCAGCACTGGCCGCCGAAGCCGAAGGCCAGGTCAAGTCGGTCGACAAGGAAAAGTCGGTCATCACGCTCGACAACGGCAAGACCTACAAGCTGCCGGGCGAGTTCGATGTCGACAACATCAAGCCGGGCATGGAAATCCTGCTGGCCTATGACGTGGTCGGGGGCGAAAACCTGATCACCGACATGGAACTGCCGCAGTAAACGCGACATTCGCGGCCGCTAGAGCCAGTCCAGGCGGCCGTTTTCCAATTTCAGCACGCGGTCTTGGGGCGTATCCAGGGCCGCGGCTTTGTTTTTGGGCAGGTCTTCGACAAGCCTGAAGATCGCGCGCATGACCCCGCCATGGGTCACGCAGACCGTCGGTCGCGCAACCTCCGCCAGCCAGGGACGGATACGGCGGGTGAGCATTTCATAGCTCTCCGCATCCTTGCCCGGCGGCACGAAATCCCACTTGTCCAGTTGCCGTGCAGCGCTCACGCCCGGTTCGCGGGCTTCGAGTTCGGCGAAGGTGAAGCCCTGCCAGTCGCCGAAATTCACTTCGATGAGCCGTGCGTCAGTGCGATAGGCCAAGGGATCGAGCCCCATCGCAGTTCGCACGCGCTCCATCGTCTCGCGGGTACGCCGCATCGGGCTTGCCACGAAATCGAAAGCCTCGGGATCGGGAACAAGCTCGGCGAGCCTACGACCATTGCGGTCGGCCTGCTCGCGCCCGAGAGCATTGATGTCGATATCGGCCTGCCCCTGCAGACGTTGCTCGGCGTTCCAGGGCGTTTGGCCGTGGCGCACGAAATAGATGAGCGGGGTCATGTCGAGCCTGGTTGGAAGTCAGTCCTTCACGGCTGCGATATCGGGCGCATCGACAGCCTTCATGCCGACGACATGGTAGCCCGAATCGACGTGATGCACTTCACCGGTGACGCCGCGCGAAAGGTGCGACAGGAAATAGAGCCCGGCGTCGCCAACCTCCTCGATCGAAACGGTGCGGCGCAGCGGCGCGTTGTACTCGTTCCACTTCAAGATGTAGCGGAAGTCATCGATGCCGGATGCGGCAAGCGTCTTGATCGGGCCGGCCGAGATCGCGTTGACGCGGATATTCTTCGGGCCGAGGTCGACGGCAAGATATTTGACGCTTGCCTCGAGCGCGGCCTTGGCGACGCCCATGACGTTGTAGTTCGGCATCACCTTTTCGGCGCCGTAATAGGTCATCGTCAAAAGCGAACCGCCATCGGTCATCAGCTTCTCGGCGCGCTGGGCGACTGCCGTGAAGGAATAGACCGAAATGTCCATGGTGCGCAGGAAGTTGCCGTGGCTGGTGTCGACGTAGCGGCCAGTCAGTTCGTCCTTGTCGGAGAAGCCGATGGCGTGCACGACGAAGTCGAGCTTGCCCCACTTCTTTTCCAGCGTCTCGAAGCAGGCGTCGACGGTCGCCATGTCGGTGACATCGCAATGGCCGCAGACAAAAGCGCCGATTTCGGCGGCCAGCGGCTCGACGCGCTTCTTCAGCGCATCGCCCTGATAGGTGAAGGCCAGTTCCGCGCCCTGGTCGGCGCAAGCCTTGGCAATGCCCCAGGCAATCGATCTGTTGTTGGCGACGCCAAGAATAAGGCCGCGCTTGCCGGCCATCAGGCCCTGTCCACCCGCCATATGAGCGCACTCCAATGCATGATTTGTTTGGGAGAGCCTATCGCATAGGCAAGTTGCGCCTTCAAGCGTTGATACGCCGACGCAGTGGCCGGCGTCGTCGCCGGCCTGCTTTCAGTCGCTGGATTTGCGCATCAGCTCTTCGAGTGCCGCATCGCCGCCTTCGGGCAGCATCACGCGGACATGAGCATACATATCGCCGTGGCCGCCCGCCTTTTCAGGCAGGCCGCGCCCCTTGATGCGCAAAACCTTGTCCGAACTCGACCAGGCCGGCACCTTGACGGCAATGCGCCCGGTCGGTGTTTCCACCGCAAGCTTGGCGCCGAGCACGGCATCGCGAAGCTGGACCGGCAGATCGGCATGCAGGTCCCTGCCCTCGACGCGGTAGCGCGGATGACGGCGGAACCTGATCTTGACCAATGCGTCGCCGGCACCGCCAAAACCCTGTTCGCCCTGGCCCTTGAGCCTGATCGTCTGGCCGTCCTCGACATATTCCGGCAGCTTGACCGCCAGCTTGCGGCCGTCGGGGAACATCGCGGTGACCTTTGGCGCGGTCGCGGCTTCCTCGATGGTCACATCGAGCGTGACATTGACGTCGGCGCCCGGCTGGGCGCGCTGTCCGCCACCCATGCCTGCCCCGGCACCGGGACCAGCACCGCGCTGGCTGAAGGAATCGCCGAAAATCTGGCTGAAAATGTCACCGGCATCGAACGATTGGCCGCCCGGGCCACCGGAACGGAATTCGAACCGCGAGCCACCGTGCCCGGCCTGCTGGCGGCGGAAGCCGCCGAACGGATCACCGCCGGCAGCGCCTTCAAAGCCATGGAAGCGCTGCTTGCCTTCGGCGTCGATCTCGCCGCTGTCGAAGGCCGCCTTTTTCTTCTCGTCGCCGAGAATCTCGTAGGCTTGGTTGGCCGCGGAAAAGCGTTCCTTCGCCTTCGGATCGTCAGGGTTCTGATCCGGGTGATGCTTCTTGGCGAGCTTGCGGTAAGCCGCCTTTATGTCCTTGGCCGAGGCGTTCTTGGCAACGCCCAGCACCTCATAGGGGTCGCGCATGCGTCATTCCACAACAGAGAAAAGGGTTGGTTCCTCCCTATATGCGCTTGGCTAGGAAGAAATTCCAGAGGCGGAAATGCCGCAATCGTCAGGCCGGTTCGAATGCCAGCATCTGCCAGGCGCCGGCACCGGCAGCACAAACCTCGCCCTTGAACAGGCTGACACCGTCAAAACTCTCGCGCGAAGCGGCGAATTCGCGGCACAGCACGCCGCGCTCGGTGCTTTCCACAAGCGCACTGATGGCGCCGCGCGAACCGGTCTCCGCATTGGCCCAGGGAATCGCCTTGCCCTTCAGCTCGGCGATATCGGCTGATGAAACCGCGTTGCGGATCGTCGTCTGATCGGCCAGCCGATTCGCATCGGTGGTCCGGTTCACGTCATCCGGGATCTTGCTGGTCACAAGGCTGCGATCCACCTCGGCCTTTTCCAGGCTGAAGCCGCCGGCGCCACAGGCGCTGATCGTCGTCAGGCTCAGCAGCAGCACCACCTTGAAGGATCGGAACCCGAATTGTGGGAGGCAATGGCCCTCAAAGGCTTGCGCGAAGCGCGACAATAGGCATTCTCCCGGTCGGAAATGGCAGGTCGAGTAAAAGCTATGACGGACTCAGAGTTAACAAGCAGTGACTTCACCGAGAGCGCGGAGCCTTTCCGGCTTTTTGCCGCGTGGCTCAAGGACGCCACGGCCAGCGAGCCGAACGACCCCACGGCACTAGCGCTAGCGACCGTCGACACCGACGGGCTGCCAGACGTGCGCATGGTGCTGCTCAAGGGTTTCGACGAACACGGCTTTGTCTTCTACACCAATTTCGAAAGCGCCAAGGGCCGTGAGATCCTGGCGACGATGAAGGCCGCCATGTGCTTCCACTGGAAGTCGCTGCGCCGTCAGGTGCGGGTACGCGGCCCTGTGGAAATCGTCACCGATGCCGAGGCCGACGAATATTTCGCCACCCGCCCGCGCGGCAGCCGCATCGGCGCCTGGGCGTCGAAACAGTCGCGCCCGCTCGAAAGCCGATTCGCGCTGGAAAAGGCCGTGGCCGAATACACTGCCCGCCATGTCGTTGGCGAAATCCCCCGCCCGCCGCATTGGTCGGGATTCCGCATCGTGCCGAGCCAGATCGAATTCTGGCACGACCGTCCGTTCAGGCTGCATGACCGCGTCGTCTTCAGCCGCAACGCAGAAGGCGGCTGGGACAAGGATCGGCTTTATCCTTGAGAATCCTTGAGACTCGACCTCCCCACAAGGGTGAGGGTAAGATCAGCCCTTCTTGCGTGACATGAAGGCGACAAGCGCCGCACGCGCTTCGTCGGACTTGAGCCGGGCGCGGAAATGCGCGCCCTCTTCCTTGATGCGGGCGACAAGCTCGGAACGGTCGCCACGCATCAGGTCGCGTGCGATCTTCAGCGCCTCAGGCGGCTTGGCCGCGATCTCGCGGGCTGCGGCAAGTGTTGCCGCTTCCAGCTCGTCTTCGGCGACGACCTTGTAGATCAGTCCTGCGGCCAAGGCGCGGTCGGCCGGAAAGCCCTCGCCGAGCCCGAGCAACGCAAAGGCGCCCTGATGGCCAAGCACCTGCGGCGCAAGCAGGCTGGAGCCCGCCTCAGGCACCAGGCCAAGGTCGACGAAGGGCGTGCGGAACACAGTGCGGGGCGTAGCGAAGGTCAGGTCGCAATGCAGGTTGATGGTCGTGCCGATGCCAACGGCGATGCCGTCGACACCCGAGATGAGGGGTTTTTCGGTCTTGGCGAGCGCCAGCAGGAAATCCCAGACCTCGCCGCCACCTTCGCCACCTGATGCAATCACCATGAAATCGGCAAGGTCATTGCCGGACGAAAACGCGCCGGGCACGCCAAGAAAGACATGGCAGCGTACCGCCGGATTGGCATCGCCCGCGACAAGTGCTGCCGCCATCTCGGCATACATGGCCCGGGTGATGGCGTTCTTCTTGTCCGGACGGTTCATCCGGATGATCTGCACGGCGTCCTGCCGTTCGATGAGAATGTGGTCGCTCACGTCAGTCTCGTCCCTCGTCCCAGATGTCACGCCGAAATCAGCGCCGTGGCGGCAGCGGCAAGGCTGCCTGCGCCACCGGTGATGCGGTCCTTCAGTGCCGCCGTCTCGCCGAGCAGGTTTTCGGCGAAGAACCGGCAAAGGGCGATGCGGTTCTGATCGCCGTCGGCAAGGGCCGCGCGCGCCAGATAGGCCCCGCCGGCCACCAGTGCGAACAGCCTGAGATATGGCGTGGCCCCAGCCAGCGCATCGTCCGTTCGGCCGTCGCTGAGCTTGATTTGCAGATCGCGCGTGGCGTCCTGCAGATCGTCGAGCGCCTGATCGAGATTGAGTGCTGTGCGGCCATAGTCCTTGGAGTTCATCGCAGCGACAGCAATTGCGATGCCATCCAGCTCCTTGATGTAGCCGAAGACATGCTCGCCGCCGCCAAGCGGCAGCTTGCGGGTCACAAGGTCGATCGCCTGGATGCCGTTGGTACCCTCGTAGATCGGCGCGATGCGGGCGTCGCGCAGAAGTGCGGCGGCACCGGTCTCTTCGATGAAGCCCATGCCGCCATGGACCTGCACGCCGAGCGAAGCGACGTCGACGCCGACATCGGTGGCAAAGGCTTTCGCGACCGGGGTCAAAAGATTGGCGCGGTCCTGCCAATGCGCCTTGTCGGCACCTTGCGAAACCCGGGCCATATCGATGGCATGCGCACAGGAATAGGCAATGGCACGCGCGGTCTGGGTCAGCGCCTTCATGGTCAGCAGATTGCGCTGAACATCCGGGTGGTGGACGATGGGCGCCATGCCCTCGCCCTTGTAGGACGACGCCTTGCCCTGGCGACGGTCGTTGGCATAGGCAAGCGCTTTCTGGAACGCGGTCTCGGCAATGGCGACGCCCTGTATGCCAACCAACAGCCTCGCATTGTTCATCATGGTGAACATGCAGGCGAGGCCGCGATGTTCCTCACCGATCAGCCAGCCGACGGCGCCCGGCTCGCGGTCCTTGGCAAAACCGTCGCCATAAATCATCGTGCAGGTTGGCGAGGCGTGGATGCCGAGCTTTTCCTCCAGACCTGAGCAGAACACATCGTTGCGCGCACCCGGCGTGCCGTCCTCGTTGAGCAGGAATTTCGGTACCAGAAACAGCGAGATGCCGCGCGTGCCTGCCGGCGCATCGGGCAGCCGCGCCAGCACCAGATGGACGATGTTGTCGGTGAAATCATGCTCGCCATAGGTGATGAAGATCTTCTGCCCGAAGATGCGGTAGGTGCCGTCATCGGCCCGCTCGGCGCGGGTGCGCAATGCCGCAAGGTCCGAACCGGCCTGCGGCTCGGTCAGGTTCATCGTGCCCATCCATTCGCCGGAGGCGAGCTTGGCGAGATAGGCAGCCTTCAGCTCGTCGGAGGCATGTTTTTCCAGCGCCTCGACCGCTCCCATGGACAGGGTCGGGCCGATGCCGAAGGCCATCGAGGCCGAGTTCCACATTTCAAGGGCAGCGACCCCCATCATGGTTGGCAGGCCCTGCCCGCCATATTCCTCGGGCCCGTTCAGGCTGTTCCAGCCGCCCTCGGTCCAATGCTTGTAGAGTTCTTTCCAGCCAGGCGGCGTGGTCACCGCAGCGTTCTTGAGTTTGGCGCCCGTCCTGTCGCCGACCTTGTAGAGCGGCGCCACCTCCTCGGTGGCGAAGCGCCCGGCCTCGCCCAGGATGGCGTCGATCAGGTCTTCGCCAAGGTCGCCGAAGGTGCCGGCGTCGAGCGCGGCCTTGAGGCCCGCGACATGCTTCAGCGCAAAAGCTATTTCTTCCACCGGGGCGCGATACATGACGCTTCCTCCTGCCTGACCTGATGAACTGCTGTCGCGGCCTCACCACCGCCTAGCATGCACACTAGCCGCGTTCTTTCGGCGAGGGGAAGTGACTTTTTACGTAAACGTCAAATTTTTGGCCGCACTTTGCACCAAAGTCTCAGGTGGGTAGAAGACGCGAAATCAAGAGGAACGACCATGCTCGCCCGCCCCGACGCCTATAGCTGCATCGAATGTGGCCTGCCCTACCGTTCCGAAGGCTTTTGGTATCACGGCGGCAAGATCGAGGATGGCGCCGCCTACTGGACCGATCGCGGCATCCTGTGTTCGCCGAAATGCTCGCTCGACCACCATCGCAAGCGCGCCGCCGAAGGCACACTTCCAACCGCGCCCGCACCTGATCCGTTCGAGTGACAGCGCCCCCTGTCGCTTTCAACCTAGGGGCGGTGGAGCTTTATCAGCATTTCCTTAACCATGGCGGTTCACCATCGGCTCGTCACCGAGGATCGCCTTTGAGGGGACTGGCGTCTAAGCTTCACCGTCTTGCGCTCGCTGCGCTCACCGCCGCGTGGACATTGCACCTTCCTGCGGCCTCCCATGCATCCGACTTCTCCGAACCGTGGAAGAAGGTCGACCGCGCGCTCGTCATCGATGCGTACGAATACAATTCCATCGACTGGCAGAAGCTGTCAGGCGACAAACGCATCGTCGGCTTCATCAACAAGGCCTCGGACGGCTTGCCGCCACCTTATTCATGCTCCGGCGATGAAACGGCCTACAAGCTGTGCAAGGCGCTGTGGAAACGCCATGCGGTGACCCGCGAGCTGTTTCATACACGCAAGATCGTCGCCAAAGCGCTCGGCCTCAAATGGGGCGCCTACCACCTCGCCCGTCCCGGCAATCCGATCGAACAGGCCGACAACTTCCTCGACTTCGCCGAGCCCGGTCCCGACGACCTGATGGCCATCGACATCGAAGACAACGATCCAGCAAACTGGATGTCGCTGGAGGACGCCGAGTTGTTCGTGCGCCGCATCTTTCAGCGCACCGGTCGCTACCCGATCCTCTACACCAATGGCACGACGTCGCGTTACATCGCCGACAACCGCTACCGCTACCGGCTCTTGTCGCGCCTGCCTTTGTGGTATGCGCGTTACAAGCCCGAGATCGGCATCCATTTTCCGAAAGGCAACTGGCAGGGCTATTCGCTGTGGCAGTTCTCGGCCCAGGCCAATTGCGGCATCAACCGCTGCCCCTATCGCGTCGCTGGCACGCCCAATGACATCGACGTCAACGTCGCGCCGATGGACGCGGAGGGCTTGCGCAAGGTCTGGCCGTTCGGCCAGCTGATCGAAACGACCGACGAGTTCATGGTCAATGTGCCGGTGCCGATCGCGCGCGACGACGGCCTCAAGGGCGAAGGCCGCATCACCTACGCCTCGGTCGCCTATCCGGTGCGCCTCGATCTTCTTGCCGAGACGCTGCGAGCAAGCTGGAATAATGCCGTTCTCGGCGCCCTGCCGGCGATCAACCCGCCAGCGAGCCGCTATGCCAATGGCATGGCGGAATATGTCGCCTCAAGGCTCGACCAGCGCCTGCGCGAAACCCGCAAGGTCGAACTCGATCCGGTCTCGACCGCTTCCACCGAACTGGACAGTGCCGGGCGCTAAGCCTGTTCGCGTTCGACCGCGCGCCAGCCGATATCGCGCCGGCAAAAGCCTTCCGGCCAATCGATCAGGTCGACAGCCGCATAGGCCTTTTGCTGCGCTTCACCAACGCTGTGGCCCGTCGCCGTGACGTTCAACACGCGCCCGCCATTGGCGACGATCTTGCCGCCCAGCAAAGCCGTGCCGGCGTGGAACACCTGAGCGCCTGAGGCTTCCGCCTCGTCGATGCCCGAAATGACCGAGCCTTTTTCCTGCGTACCAGGATAACCCTTGGCCGCCATAACAACCGTAAGTGCCGCCTCGTCACGCCAGCGCGCCGAAACATGGGCCAGCTGGCCATCGGCGGCGGCGTTAAGCAGCACGAGAAGGTCTTCCTTGAGCCGCATCATCAGCACCTGGCATTCGGGATCGCCGAAGCGCGTGTTGTATTCGATCAGTTTCGGGCCTTTGTCGGTCAGCATCAGGCCGGCGAACAGCACGCCGGCAAACGGCGCGCCCATTTCCGCCATGCCGCGCATCGTCGGCTCGATGATCTCGCGCATCGTCTGTTCGATCAGCTCAGGTGTCATCACCGAAGCGGGAGAGTAGGCGCCCATGCCGCCGGTGTTGGGCCCGACATCGCCGTCGCCGACGCGCTTGTGGTCCTGCGCGGTGCCAAAAGGCAGCGCCGTCTTGCCGTCGCAGAGGCAGAAGAAGCTTGCTTCCTCGCCGGTCATGAACTCTTCGACGACGACGGAAGCACCAGCACCGCCGAATGCGCCATCGAAGCAGCCATCCACCGCTTCCAGTGCCTCATCCAGCGTCATCGCCACCGTCACGCCTTTTCCGGCAGCGAGGCCATCGGCCTTGATGACGATCGGCGCGCCCATCTTTTCTACGTAAGCGCGAGCGTCGCCAGCATTATCGAAGCGGCCATAAGCGGCGGTCGGAATATCGTAGCGGGCGCAAAGATCCTTGGTGAAGCCTTTCGACCCCTCAAGCTGAGCTGCCTCGCCCGACGGGCCGAAGACGCGGATGCCAGCTGCGCGCAGGTCATCGCCAATGCCCGCCACCAGCGGCCCCTCGGGACCCACAACGACAAGGTCGATGCTCTTGTCCTTGCAGAAGGCGGCGACAGTTGCATGATCGGCAATGTCGAGCGCCACCAGTTCGGCTTCCCTAGCGATGCCGGGATTGCCCGGCGCGGCATAAAGCTTGGTCAGCATCGGCGACGCCGCAAGCTTCCAGGCCAGCGCGTGTTCGCGGCCGCCGGAGCCGATGAGGAGAACATTCATGCGAGTGACCTCTTGCCGATGCGGGATATGCACCCGCTATTGGTCGTGGCGGCCAAGGTCAAGCTCGCCGCCTACCGACTGTAGTGAAAACGGCACGCGGATATCTCTAGCGCCTGGGCATCACCGGTCCCGATGACACGATAGACCAACCGATGTTCGTGATTGATACGCCTGGACCACCATCCCGACATTTCGTTGCGCAATGGCTCAGGCTTGCCGATTCCCGCAAACGGGCTGCGTTGTGCATCCCGGATCAATTCATTGAGACGGGTCGTCATCTTCGCGTCAGTGCTCTGCCAGTAAAGGTAATCTTCCCAGCCTTTGGCAGTCCACAGAAGTTTCACGGTTCGATCAGCTCATGTTCCTCGAGCTTGCCGGCATTGGCCTCTTCGATCGATTTCAGCAGCCTTTCAGCGTTTGCGGGGTTGCTGAGCAAGTACAGTGTCTCCTTCATCCCCTCCCACTCGGAAAGTGCCATCACCACCACAGGCTCATGGTTTTGCCGCGTGACGATCAGTTCCGTCCGGTCTTCCTCGACCTTGTCAAAATGCTTGGCCATGTTGGCACGAAGTTCAGTAAGCGTGACATAGGTCATGACGACCTCCTTGATCCATTTCCGTACATATATACGTACATATCGCTCGTATCAAGGCAGAGCGTCTTGACGCCCGCCCGCGCCGCTGGCACTCCCATCACATGGAACAGATCCAATCGAAAGCCGGCCAGGGCCGGGTCGCCGACGCCCCTAGCGGACACTGGGTCTACCGCGCCCTGCCGCGCGGGCTGTGGCCCTACGCCCAGCTCGCGCGTTGGGACCGGCCGATCGGCTGGGTGCTGCTGTTGTGGCCGTGCTGGTGGTCGGCGGCGATGGCGGCAAGCGCTTTTGCGCGGCCCGGCGACAGCCTGATCTCGCTGTTGCCCTCGCCATGGCTCCTGGCGCTGTTCCTGATCGGTGCCGTCGCCATGCGCGGGGCCGGCTGCACCTACAACGATCTCGTCGACGAAGGCATCGACGCCCAGGTCGAGCGCACGCGTTCGCGCCCGCTTCCCTCCGGCCAGGTCAGCCGCCGTCAGGCGTGGTTGTTCATCGTGCTTCAGGCCGTGGTCGGGCTTGTCGTGCTGTTGCAGTTCAACAGCTTCACCGTCCTGCTCGGAATCTCGTCGCTGGCCATCGTTGCGATCTACCCGTTCATGAAACGCATCACCAACTGGCCGCAGTTCGTGCTCGGCCTTGCCTTTTCGTGGGGCGCGCTGATGGGCTGGGCGGCCGAGTTCGGCGACATCGACGGACCGGCAGTGCTGCTCTATTTCGGTTCGATCATGTGGGTGATCGGCTACGACACGATCTACGCCCACCAGGACAAGGAAGACGACGCGCTGGTCGGCGTGAAATCGACCGCGCGCTTCTTCGGCGAAAACACCAAATCATGGCTGGTCGGGCTTTATGGCGGGGCGCTGATGCTGTTTGCCACCGCTTTTGCCATCGCGCAGGTGCCGATGCCCGCGCTCGCCGGCCTTGTCGCCGCCGGCGCGCATATGATCAGGCAGATCGTGACGCTCGACATCGACGATCCAGACCAGTGTCTCAGGCTGTTCAGGTCGAACGGCCAGATCGGCTGGATCATCTTCATCGGCCTGATCTGCGGCGGCGCCTGGGTGGCGCTGAAGCCGCTGATCTAGATACGCGTCATGCCCTGGCGATGATCTCTTCGCCGTCGATAACCAGCCGGACACCGAGCGTGCCCGATTTGCGGCGGGCCAGGAAACGCGGACGGCGCATGCGCGACACCCGGCCCTTGCGGCGTTCCTGCGGCGGCATCGTCTTGATCGCCGCGCCGAGCGAATCCTCAAGCGTGCGGGCAACACCGTCTGCCTCGATCAGCAGCATCGGCAGACTGTAATAGTCGGCCCAGGCGCGCCAGTCGGCGGCAACGTCCTCGAGATCGTCGGCGACCAGGAGCGGCACCGAAAGCATCGGATCGTTGTGCAAAAGTTCCAGCGTCACCGTGACGTTCAGGTTCTCGTCTTCCATGGCACGCGCTGCGACACCGCGGAAGGCCCGCGCCGGCAGCGCGATGGCAGCGGGCAGCCCGCTTTGCGCCAGCACACGGCGGATCACCGCGCCGCGGTGGTCGATCGTGAAGGTGACGTCGCCAAGGTCATCACGCGTGGTGTAGCTGACCTTCTGCGGCAAGCGGAACGGGTCGAGGCGCATGTTGCGTCCCGCCCAGACTGGCTTCAGTCCGGTGTTCATATTGTGCCTTCCTGTTATCTCCTGAGAGCCGGTTTCCGGTCTCTCCGGACCAGTTTTCCCGGTCTCGTTGGGAAGGACACTAGCGGGGGGTCCTTACCGCCCCGCTTAAGAAATTGGGTTAAATTTTGCTGATCTCTCCGATGGTTATCGGAATGCCACCAGAGACGTTCAAATCGTCTTGCCGGGGTTCATGATGCCGGCAGGATCGAACGCCGACTTGACCCGGCGCATCAGCTCGATGGCGATGGGCGGTGCGGTGGCGATCAGTTCGTCGCGCTTGAGCTGGCCGATGCCGTGCTCGGCCGAGATCGAACCGTTCATGGCGCGCACGACGTCATGCACCGCCTTGTTCATCTGGCGGTACAGCGCGAGGAACGCAGCACCGTCCATGCCAACCGGCTGGGAGATGTTGTAGTGCAGGTTGCCGTCGCCCATGTGGCCGAAGCAGACCACGCGCGCCTCGGGGCAGACACTCGCCACCGCGACCGCCCCTTGTTCGATAAAAGCGGGGATGCTGGCGATCGGCACCGAAATGTCATGCTTGATCGATGCACCTTCGGCCTTTTGCGTTTCAGGCAGCATTTCGCGCAGGCGCCAGAACTCGTTGGCCTGGCCGACGCTTGCGGCAATCGCCGCGTCGCCGACCTGCTCGGCCTCGAAGCCAGCCGAGAGAATTTCCTCGATCAGCGTGCGCGCGTCCTCGGCGGAGCGGCCCGACGAGATTTCCATCAGCACCTGCCAGGGCCAATCACCTTCCAGCGGCGGGCGCGCATCGGGAATGTGGCGCATGGCAAATTCCATCGGCAGATGTCCGATCAGCTCGAAGGCTGTCAGCGCGCTGCCTGCAAGGTCCTGGGCGCGGTCGAACAAGGCAAGCGCAGCCTCGGGCGACGACAGCCCGACCCAGGCCACCTCGCGACCCTTCGGCTTGGGATAGAGTTTCAGCACGGCAGCCGTGATGATTCCGAGCGTGCCTTCGGCGCCGACGAACAGGTTCTTCAGGTCGTAGCCGGTGTTGTCCTTCTTGAGCTTGCGCAGGTCGTCGAGCACCTCGCCGGTGGGCAGCACCACCTCGACGCCGAGGCACAATTCGCGTGCATTGCCATAAGCGACCACGCCAGTGCCGCCGGCATTGGACGACAAATTGCCGCCAATCTGGCACGAGCCCTGCGAGGCCAGCGACAGCGGGTAAAGCCGGTCGACGTCGTCAGCCGCCTTGTGCAGCACATCGAGCACGACGCCCGCTTCGGCGATCACCGTATTGGACACCGGATCGATCTCGCGGATGCGGTTGAGCCGCGACAGCGATAGCACGATCTGGCCGCCCGAGCGGTCCGGCACCTGGCCGCCGACGAGGCCGGTATTGCCGCCCTGCGGCACGATCGGCGTCCGCGTCTCGGTGGCGAGCTTCATGATCGCGCTCACCTCCTCGACGTTTGCCGGACGCAGCACCAGAGAAGTCGCGCCGGTAAACAGCCCGCGCGGCTCGTGCACATACGGTTCGATGTCGGTGTCCGAGCGAACCGCATAGCGTTCGCCGACGATAGCAGCAAAGCGCTCGGCAAGCGCGGGATCGAGGCCGGAAGGATTCTGGGTCATGTGATGAAAGCTAAGTTCAGATGTGAGGAATGTCACGCGGTGCGGCAGCCCGCGCCAGCCTGTCGTTGATCGCCTCGCCGAGTTCGTCGAACGGCACCGGCTCGACGGCAATCAGATCGGCGCCGCTGCGGTCGAGGCTTTGAAGATGCGCAAAGAGATTGGTCGCCGCTTCGCGCAGATCGCCTGTTTCGGACAGATTGAGGAAAGCGCGCGCCTGCAGCCATCCCTCGGCACGGTTGGGGCCAAAGCCAAGCAACGCCTCTCCTGCCCCGACACTGTCGGCGTTGAGCCGCATCTGGGCGCCCGGTGCGTAGTGGGAGGCGAGCATGCCCGGAGCTTCGATGCCAGCGGTCATGCCGCGCAGCAAGGACATGCCGGCGATAGCCTCGATTTCGCCAGCGGGAACACCACCGGGACGCAGCAACCGCACCTTGCCGTCCTCGACCTTGACGATGGTCGATTCGAGCCCGACCGAAGTCGCGCCGCCATCGACGACGAGTGGGATGCGTTCGCCGAGATCGCTGGCTACTGCCTCGCCGCTTGTCGAACTGATCTTGCCCGAGCTGTTGGCGCTGGGCGCCGCCAGCGGCCGCCCGAGTTTTGCAATCAACGTGCCGCCAAAGCCCTTGGGCATACGCAGCGCAATCGTGTCGAGCCCGGCAGTGACGAGCGGGTGGATGCCGGAACCTGGGCGCAACGGCACGACAAGCGTCAAAGGCCCCGGCCAGAATTTTTCGGCGAGTTTGCGTGATAGCGGATCGAACACGCCGATGCGTTCGGCCATGGCCATGTCGGCGACATGGGCGATCAAAGGATTGAAACGCGGCCTGCCCTTGGCCTCGAAGATGCGCGCCACGGCCTCGCCGTTGGTGGCGTCACCGGCCAGGCCATAGACGGTCTCGGTAGGTATGGCGACGACCTCGCCCGCGCCAAGCAGCGCCAGCGCCCGCTCCATCGCCTTGTCCGCTGCGATCAGCTCCGCCACGTCATAGCTTCCAGTTGCATGCCCGGTCCCTAGCCCGCATCAGGTCTTGCGACAAGGCGCGGCGCCCAAGATTCAGCTATTGGCTAAAATGCGCGGCATCTTCGCAAGCCGGCCGCAACCGCCGTGCAGATAGGTTTCCCGCGAAAACTGCTTCAATTCGGGGGGCCAAATGCGTCTGTTTGCTGCGTTTCTTGCGGCCGGTATCTCCATGTCCGGTTCGGCTTATGCGTCTTCGATCATCGTGGTCGAAGGCGATACGATCAGCCCGTCATCCGTCCTTGTCGACGCTCCAAAATCGGCTGCCAGGTCGATCGTCGAGATCGGCGTTCCATCCATCGACGCCGGCAAGGTCGCGGCAATCGATACCGCGCCCGCAAACGCCAACCGCAAGATAGGTCCCGAACTGATGGTCATCCGTAGCGGCGAGGTTGGCAGCGCGGCGGCCGCACCGGCAGCCACCACGTCATCGGACGCGGCCACCCCGCAGCAGGTTGCGGCAGGAGATCAGGCAGCGATGCCGAGCGGCAGCTCAACGGTCGATCCGGCGCCTGTGGAACCCGAGTAGGCCGGCTTGACCGCCTTTCAGGCGATTGCCTTCCAACTGACCGTTCAACTTGTGTCCGGGCGGCGCTGCCGCCCGGTTTCTAGCCCGCGATCTTGGAGAAGTCGGCGACCTGATCGGTTGCCGTGCGGATGCGGGCGAGCAGCGCCAGACGGTTGGCGCGCACGGCCACATCCTCGTCATTGACGAGAACTTTCTCGAAGAATGAATCAACCGGTTCACGCAACACGCTAAGCGCCCGCATGGCGGCTGAAAAGTCTTCATTGCGAATGGCTTGGCCGGCTTCGCTGACGGCCTGATCCACCGGCGCAAACAGCGCCCTCTCCGCTTCCTCGCGGAAAAGAGCCGGGTCGACGGCTGCCGCAACCGCAGTCCCCTTCTTTTCCTCGGCGGCCAGAATGTTTGCGGCACGCTTGGTGCCGGCGAGCAGGTTCTTGCCATCTTCGGTGTCGAGGAACTTGCCGAGCGCTTCGACGCGACGGGTGATGGTCAAGAGGTCGTCGGCGTCAGGCGTGATCACCGCGTCGATCAGATCGTGGCGGGCGCCGAGCTCGCGCAGATAGACCTTCAGGCGATCGTGGAAGAACGCGATCAGGTCAGCCTTGAGTGGGACGGCTCGATCAATCGTTTCCTTGCGCAGTTCCGCCTCGTAAGCGGCGAGCGCGTTGTCGACATCCTGTTCGCCGTCGACATCGCCGCTGTCGATGGCAGCCTGCGTGGCTTCGAACGCGGCGAGCCGGCGCTGGACGGAGGCCTCCTCTAGCTGCCGCAGGGCTGCATCAAACAGCTGCTGCAGCGGCAGGCGACCGCGCGCCGACAGGATGATCCTGACGATGCCGAGTGCTGCACGGCGCAGCGCGTAGGGGTCCTTCGAACCCGTCGGCTTTTCGTCGATTGTCCAGAAGCCAACCAGCGTGTCGAGCTTGTCGGCGAGCGCCACCGACACCGAAACCGGGTCGGCGGGCACGCGGTCGGACGGACCTTGCGGCTTGTAGTGTTCTTCGATTGCCGCAGCGACCGAAGGGCTTTCGCCCTGCAGAAACGCATATTTGCGGCCCATCGCGCCTTGCAATTCGGGGAACTCGCCGACCACCTCGGTCTGCAGGTCCGCCTTGGCGAGCACAGCCGCGCGGTCAGCCAGTTTCGGCTCGGCACCGACAAGCTTTGCGATCTCGCGCGCCAGGCCACGGATGCGTTGCACGCGCGCGCCTTGCGTTCCGAGCTTGGCATGGAAGGTCACGCCGAGATGGTCGAGGCGGGCCATGCGCTGGTCGAGCGGCTTCTTGAGGTCGAGCCCGAAGGCCTCGGCCGACTGTTTCAGCGTATCAAGGTCAGGCAGATCGTGCTGGTCGGTGTTCCAGAAATAAAGCGCATCGGAGAGACGCGCGCGCACCACCTTGCCATTGCCGTGGGCGATCTCCTTGCCACCGTCCTTGGCCTCGATATTCGAGGTCAGGATGAAGTGGTTGGACAGCGCGTCCTCGCTGCCATGCGGGCGCGTCACAAAGCATTTCTGGTTGGCGCGGATGGTCAAGCGGATGACCTCGGCCGGGATCTGCAAGAAGGCATCCTCGAAGGTGCCCATCAACACGACCGGCCATTCGACCAGGCCAGCAACCTCTTCCAGCAGCCCCTCGTCCTCGACAAGGTCGAGCCCGTTGGCGAAGGCCAGATTGCGCGCATCAGCGAGGATCATCTCCTTGCGGCGGTCGGCATCGATGACGACCTTGGCCACCTCGAGCTTGGCGGCGTAATCCTCGAAACGCCGGACCTTGATGGCCTCGGGCGCGTGGAAACGATGGCCATAAGTGACGTTGCCGGAACGGATGCCGTCGACCTCGAAATCGACCACCACAGGCTCTTCGGTCTCGGGGCCGAAAGTGCAGACGATAGACTGCAGCGGACGCACCCAGCGCAGGCTGCCGGGCTTGGCCGAAGCCGGCCCCCAGCGCATCGACTTCGGCCACGGGAAACTCTTGATGATCGCCGGCACCAGCTCGGCGATGATCTCTTCGGCCGAACGGCCGGGCTTGGAGATGTGGGCGACGTAGAAATCGCCCTTCTTGGGATCGCTATGGACATGTGCTTCGGCAATCGAAGCCAGACCGGCGCCGCGCAAAAAGCCCTGGATCGCGGCTTCGGGCGCCTTGGTGCTCGGGCCCTTGCGCTCTTCGCGAACGTCCTTGGAGCGTGGCGTGAGGCCCCTGATATCGAGCGTCAGCCGGCGCGGCGTCCAATATTCGCGCGCCGCCTCATAGGTGAGGCCCGCCTCGACAAGACCGTCGGTCAGCATCTTCTTGAGATCGCCCGCCGCCTTGCGCTGCATGCGCGCGGGAATTTCTTCGGAACGAAGTTCGAGCAGCAAATCCGGCATCAGAGTTTCTCCATCCGCATGCCATCTTCCTTCATGCTCGTCTTCGCACTGTCGGCTCCTCCCGCTTCCGTCAGCAGGAACGCCTCGCCGCACATCTTGGCGAGATTGCGCACGCGCAGGATGTAGCTCTGGCGCTCGGTGACCGAGATCACGCCGCGCGCATCGAGCAGGTTGAGCAGATGGCTCGCCTTGATGCACTGGTCATAGGCCGGGAACACCATCTTGTGGCGAAGCTGATTGCCACCTTCGGCAGGCGCGCCGGCATCGAGCAGCGCCTTGCACTCGGCTTCGGCGTCGGCGAAATGCCTGAACAGCATGGCCGTGTCGGCATGCTCGAAATTGTGCCGGGAATATTCCTGCTCGGCCTGCAGGAAGACCTCGCCATAGGTGACCTTGTCGTCGCCTTCGAGACCGTTGAAATTGAGGTCGTAGACATTGTCGACGCCCTGCACATACATCGCCAGGCGCTCGAGACCGTAAGTCAGCTCGCCGGCGACAGGGGCGCATTCGATGCCGCAGACTTGCTGGAAATAGGTGAACTGCGACACTTCCATGCCGTCGCACCAGCACTCCCAGCCAAGCCCCGCCGAACCTGTTGTCGGGTTTTCCCAGTCGTCTTCGACAAAACGGATGTCATGCACCAGCGGGTCGACGCCGATTGCGGCCAGCGAGCCGAGATAGAGCTCCTGGAGATTCGCCGGGTTCGGTTTCAGGATCACCTGATACTGGTAATAATGCTGCAGCCGGTTCGGGTTTTCGCCATAGCGCCCGTCCTTGGGACGGCGCGAGGGCTGCACGTAAGCGGCATTCCAGCGCCGGGGTCCGAGCGCGCGCAGCGTCGTGGCCGGATGAAGCGTACCTGCGCCCACTTCCATGTCATAAGGCTGGAGAATGATGCAGCCTTGCGCGGCCCAGAAATTGTGCAGCGTCAGGATCAACCCCTGAAACGAACGGCTGGGGTGCATGTGGGCGGGCATTGGGTTGGTCACGGGCGAAGCTCGATCATTGGCGCGCGCCCCGCACAACTGCGGGGCCGCAAGACGGTTCGTCCTAGTCCGGCCATCGGCAAGGGTCAAGCAGTGGCCGCGCGATGCGGCTCACTTGCCCGGCAGCTGAAGTTCCTGGCCCGGTGCGAGCCGGGCGGGATCGCCGCGCAGCTGCGGGTTTAGGTCGAGTATCTCGCGAAAGCGGTCGCCATCGCCGAGCACCTCGTTGGCGATCGACCACAAGGACTGGCCGCGCTGCACCTTGTAGGCAGCCGGGATCACCTGGACGGCGGGCTCGACCGCTGGCACCTCCGCCTCACTCTTTTTCTGGCTGTCGGGTGCGGGCGCTTCCGGCTTGATCTCGTTCAGAGGCGGCTTGGCCGGAGCTTGCAGGGCCGTGGGCTTTTCAGGCAGCGGCGGCAGGCCGCTTACGAGCTTCTTTTCGACCTCTGCCAGAACGTTCGGCTCCGGCTTCATGTCGCGGGCATGGCGCCACTGGAACGTGGCCTCAAGCTTGCGCCCGGCACGCCAGTAGGCGTCGCCAAGATGGTCGTTCAGCACCGCATCGTCGGGCTTTAGCGACACCGCGCGCTCCAGTTCGCGCACGGCGTCATCGTAGCGGCCGAGCCGGTAGTAGGCCCAGCCGAGCGAATCGATGATGTAGCCGTCGCTCGGCCGCAGATCGGCGGCCTGCTTGATCATGCCCAGGCCTTCATCGAGGTTGGTATCCATGTCGACCCAGGAATAGCCGAGATAGTTCAGCACCTGCGGCTGATTGGGGAACAGCTTGAGTGCTTCGCGGAAATTCGGCTCGGCCTTGGGCCATTCCTTCAGCCGCTCATAAGCGATGCCGCGCTGATAAAAGATGTTCCAGTTGGCGTTGGTCGGCGTCTTCAGCACGCCAACCGCCTTGTCGTAGACGTCGGCTGCGGCACGGTAGTTTTCCGTGGAAGCATAGACCCCGCCCAGCGCCAGATATCCACGCATGTCATCGGGATTGGCTTCGACCAGCGCCTTGAGATGCGTGATCGCCTCGTCGTGACGCTTGAGGTCCGCCAGGTTGAGGCCGAGTTGCAGCTCCGACAGGCGCTTCAACGGCGACGTCTCGGGCACTCGACGATAAAGCGCGATCGCCGCCTCGCTATCGCGCTGCTGCTCGGCAATTGCTGCAAGCTGCACCAGGAGCTCGTCGCTTTCGGGCTTCAGCGCCAGTGCATATTGCAGATAGAGCCGGACGAAAGGCTCGCCACCGCCGCGATTGAGCGCGGTCGACAGATTGAGCAGGATTTCGGCGGCACCGTCGTTCGGACCGGCCACAAGCGGGGGGATTTTCTCGCCCTTGGTGATTTTCTCGCGCAATGCCGAAATCGGCAGCTTGCCGGGCGCGAACTCATCGGCACGGTCGAGGACAGCCAGCGCTTCGGTCTTCTTGCCGGCGCGTGCCAGGAAGCCGGCATAGGCCTCGGCCGCGCGCATCCAGGTCTCGGGTGCGGCACTGCCGGCGCCAACATTGTCGATGGTGGCGCGGAAGATTTCGTTGGCCTTGTCGTTCTTGCCGGCCGTCTCGGCAATAAGCGCCTGGTGATAGGTCTTGAACAGGTCGTACCATTCGGGGCCCTCGAGCTTGTCGAGGAACTGCAGCCCGTCGCCGCCGCGGCCTTCGCCCTGCTTGGCCCAGGCCGTCATAGTGCCGGTGATCAGCCGATCCAGATCGGATTCGAGCGCCAGCTTGAGCCATTTCTCGGCGGCTTCGTAATCCTTCTTGCGAAACGTATCGACAGCCAGCGCCAGCCGCGAGAAGCGCTCGACATCGGGAACCGTCTTCAACATCTCGGCGTAAGGCAGCGACTCGTCGAACCGACCCTGCGCAATCAGCGCCAGCATCGCGCTCTGCTGGAGGGCGGTATCCGAGGGATCGAAGGCCAAGGCACGCTTGTAGTAGGCAATCGCACTGTCGAGGTCGTCATCGGCTTCGGCGATGCGTGCCGCCAGATAAGCTCCTGAAAACGAACTGATTTCGACCGGCTCGGAGACCTGTTTGGCATATCCGGGCTGGGTCAGGGCGGTAAAGCCCGCAAGAGCTGCCAGGCCCAAAAGCCAAATTGCGCGTCGCTGCCGCATGAATGTCCTTCCTAGTCAGGTCGTATGGTCATCATGACACCCGCGAGGCGGGATCCGTGGCCGCAACTTCGTTTTCGCCGCCAAGCATGGCCTTTTTGGGGTCGCGCTTCAATCCGGCACCGCTTCACAATGCGACAACCGGCTCAAGGTTTCCAGAGCCGCAGCGCCGGCGCGCGGCTACCAACCTCAAACGACGCGGCTGATGCAGAAATCGATGACGTCGAGCAAGGCCGCTTTCTGCGGCGTCTGTTCGAGCGGTGCGAGTGCGTCGCGGGCGATCTCGCCAAAGTGGCTGGCACGGCCGATCGTATCGGCGATGGCACTGTGGCGGACCATCAGGCCGACAGCCTTTTCAAGTGCGGCATCGTCGGAAACGCCGTCCTCGATCGCGCTTTTCCAGAACGCACGCTCGGCGGCGGTGCCCCGGCGATAGCTCAGGATGACCGGAAGCGTGACCTTGCCCTCGCGGAAATCGTCGCCGACATTCTTGCCGAGGTCCTTGCTTGACCCGCCATAATCCAGCGCGTCGTCGATGAGCTGGAAGGCAAGGCCGAGGTTCATGCCGTAGGAGCGAAGGGCTGCCTTGTCGTTCTTCGATGCGCCTGCGATCACCGGCCCGACTTCGGCGGCAGCCGAAAACAGCGCTGCAGTCTTGGCCTTGATGACGGCGAAATGCTCGTCTTCGGTGGTTTCGAGGTTCTTGGCGGCCGCAAGCTGCATCACCTCGCCTTCGGCGATGATCGATGCGGCGGAAGACAGGATGTCGAGCGCTTCGAGCGAACCGACCTCGACCATCATGCGGAAAGCCTGGCCGAGCAGGAAATCGCCGACGAGCACGCTTGCCTGATTGCCCCAAATGGTGCGGGCGGTCTTCTTGCCCCGGCGCAAATCGCTTTCGTCGACGACATCGTCATGCAGCAGCGTTGCCGTGTGCATGAACTCGACCGACGTGGCGAGCCTGACGTGGTTTTCGCCGGAATAACCGAACATCTGGGCAGCTGCGAGCGTCAGCATCGGGCGCAAGCGCTTGCCACCCGACGAAATAAGGTGGTTGGCCACCTCCGGGATCATCTCGACATCGGAGCCTGCCTTGGACAGGATCAGCTCATTGACCCTGGTCATGTCGGACGAGGTCAGGTCGATCAGGTCCTTGATCGACGCGGTGTCCCGCTTTCCCTTCTCGATGTTGAGAACGACACCCAAGGCCAACACTCCCAATTACACAGACGCGTGGTCGCGCGCGTATCTCTTAGGCGATTCTAAGGCGCCATGCACGGTGCCCGCAAGTGGCGAATTGGCGCGGTGCAACACGTAGCGTTTACTTCGTCGCACCAAACTGCGAATTTCACCACATGATCGAACTCATCCGCACCAACGACGCCGTCATCATCTCCTTTGTGGAATCGCTGCTGCGCGACGCGCGTATCGGCTGCTTCGTCGCCGACCAGAACATGAGCGTGCTCGACGGTTCGATCGGCATCCTGTCGCGCCGCATCATGATCGACGCCGACGACGCCGACGAAGCGCGGCAGTTGCTCACCGACGCCGGCATCGAGCACGAAATCCGCCAGAAGTGACAACCCAGCCGCCATCAGCCGAAGATATGGAGTTGCCGCCGCATACGGTGGACGCTTTCCATCGCGGCGCGTTCTGGCTGGTCCAGCCCAGGAATGACGGTCATCGCGCCGGCATGGACGCGTTGATGCTGGCGGCTGCGGTACCGGCAGCGTTTTCCGGGCGGCTCGCCGATTTTGGCGCTGGCGCCGGTGCCGCCGGGCTTGCGGTTGCCTCACGCTGCAAGGGCGCACAGGTATTGCTGGTCGAACTCACCCCCGAAATGGCGGCTTTCGCCAACGCCACGCTTGCCCATCCGGGCAATACACAGCTCGCCCAGCGCGCTTCGGTGCTCGTCGCCGACGTTGGCCTGTCCGGCAAGGCACGAACCGAAGCCGGGCTCGCCAATGCCTCGCTCGACTTCGTCATCATGAACCCGCCTTTCAACCCACCGCACCATCGCCCGACGCCTGATGCGCTGAAGCGCCAGGCGCATGTCATGGAAGACGGGCTGTTCGAAGACTGGATTCGCAGTGCCGCAGCCGTGGTCAAGCCACGCGGCGGCTTCGCCATCATCGCCAGGCCGGAGCAGCTGGCACCGATCCTGACTGCCATGGACGGGCGCTTCGGCAAGGCGGAGATCGTTCCGGTGCACCCGCGCGCCGACGCCCCAGCGATCCGCGTCATCATACGTGCGGTGCGGGCCTCGCGAGCACCGCTGGCGCTATGCCCGCCACTGGTGCTGCATGAGCAAAACGACAGCTTCTCGCAACGTGCCCAAGACATAAGCAGCGGCCGCTCGTCGCTTTTCGGCGATTGAGCAACGCTCGAGCATTGCGGATGTCGCAAGAATACATACATCCCGCATGACACTGACCGGAGAGACTAAGTGAAGAACCCGTTCCGCCGCCTGCTGCCGAAATCCATGCGTGGCGGCGAAGTCATCATCCCCGTCATCAGGCTGCAAGGCGCCATCATGTCGGGCGGCGGCCAGTTCCGACCCACTCTTTCGCTGGCAACCACCGCAGGCCTGATCGAAAAGGCCTTCGCGATCAGCAGCGCGCCGGCTGTCGCCATCTCGATCAACTCGCCCGGCGGTTCGCCGGTGCAGGCGCGCCTGATCTACAAGCGCATCCGCGACCTCGCCGCCGAGAAAAACAAGAAGGTGCTGGTCTTCGTCGAGGATGTCGCCGCCTCGGGCGGCTACATGATCGCGATTGCCGGCGACGAGATCATCGTCGACCCCTCCTCCATCGTCGGTTCGATCGGCGTCGTGTCGTCGTCCTTCGGCTTCACCGAGCTGATCAAGAAGATCGGCGTCGAGCGGCGCGTTTATACCGCCGGTGAAAACAAGGCGACGCTCGATCCGTTCAAGCCGGAAAAGAAGGAAGATGTCGAGCGGCTGAAAAAGCTGCAGCTCGAAGTGCACCAGACCTTCATCGACATGGTCAAGGACCGCCGTGGTTCCAAACTCAAGGACGACCCAGATCTGTTCACCGGCCTGTTCTGGTCGGGCAAGAAGGGGCTGGAACTCGGCCTGGTCGACGCGCTCGGCGATATGCGCACAGTGCTTCGGGACCGCTATGGCGCCAAGGTCGAGCTCAAGCTGATCACCGCACCGCGTGGTCTGTTCGGCCGCAGGCTGGGTCTCGGTTCGTCGTCCATGGGCTTCACGCCCGAGGTCGCGGGCGCGGTTGCCACCGGGCTTGTGGATGCGGCGGAAGAGCGCGCGCTGTGGAGCCGGTTCGGCCTTTGAAAAAGCAGAAATAGCGGATTATCATCGGGAAAACCCGACTGGCCGGAAAGCCGGCCCCCGACGGGAGGAGAATGACGATGCCTCAGCTCATCTTTTTCGTGCTTGTCGGCGTGGTGGCATATATCGGCTATCGCTCCTTCATCAAGGAAGCCAACCGGGTGACCGCCAAGGTGCGCCGCAGCGAAAAGCAGCGCCAGACCGGCGCCAACGGCACATTGGTCAAGGATCCCGAGACCGGCGAATACCGGCTCGAGAAGGACTGACGACCAGCCCGTGACCTTGAACAGCGTCGCGCTCGCCGAACTCGCCCCGGCCAAGATCAACCTTGCACTACATGTCACCGGCCAGCGTTCGGACGGCTACCATCTGCTCGACTCTCTGGTCGTATTCGCCGATCTCGGCGACCGCATCACTGTGACCTCCTCAAATGAGGACCGCTTCTTCGTCGATGGCCCGTTCGCTGGCGATGTGCCGCGCGACGGCGGCAACCTTGTCCTGCGCGCCCGCGACGCACTGCGCGCTGCCTATCCTGCTTATACGGCGCAACCGGTTTCGATCTCGCTCGAAAAGAACCTGCCGGTCGCCTCCGGCATCGGCGGCGGGTCGAGCGATGCGGCAGCCACATTGCGGGCTTTGAAGCGGCTGTGGCGCATCCCAGACACGGTAGCGCTCGCCGACCTCGCCTTGCCGCTCGGCGCCGACCTGCCGATGTGCCTGGCAGGGCGACCGCTGTTTGCGCGCGGCATCGGCGAAAAGCTCGAGCCCGTCGCGCATTTCCCCGCGCTGCATCTGGTGCTGGTCAATCCCGGCGTCGCGGTCCAGACCCCAAAAGTGTTCCGGGCGCTGGCCTCGCGCGACAACCCAGCACTTGCGCCGCTCGACACCGCCGACACGGTGCTCGAATGGCTTGCCGCGACGCGCAACGACCTCGAACCTGCGGCAATCTCAATCGAACCGTCGATTGCCGAGGTGCTGACCGCCCTTCGCCGGTCTGGTGCTGCCTTCGCCCGCATGTCAGGTTCCGGCGCCACCTGCTTCGGCATCTTCGACAGTGCTGCTGCCGCCTCGCGCGCCGCGAAGTCCATCTCAGGCGAGCATCCGAACTGGTTCAGCGCCGCCACCACGACCCGGACCTAGGAGCCCAAGACAATGTCAAGCGAGCCCCGCCCCTTTGTACCCGTCCGCATCGCGGTGCTCACCGTCTCCGACACGCGCACGCTCGCCGACGACAGATCGGGCCAGACGCTCGCCGACCGCATCACCGAGGCCGGCCATATGCTCAAGGCGCGTGACATCGTCACCGACGACAAGGACCAGATCCGCGACCGCGTCACCGCCTGGTCGCTCGATCCCGAAATCGACGTGATCATCACCACGGGCGGCACCGGCTTCACCGGCCGCGACGTCACTCCGGAAGCGCTTGAGCCGATCTTCGAAAAGCGCATGGACGGCTTTTCCGCAGTCTTCCACCGCATCTCCTACGACAAGATCGGCACGTCGACGATCCAGTCGCGCGCCACCGGCGGCGTGCTCAACGCCACATTCGTCTTCGTGCTGCCGGGTTCGCCCGGCGCGTGCCGCGATGCCTGGGACGGCATCCTCAAGGCACAGCTCGACTACCGCCACATGCCGTGCAATTTCGTGGAGATCATGCCGCGCCTCGACGAGCATCTCAGGCGCGGTGGGGCCAAGCCGGCCTGAGGCGAACTACTGCTGCGCCACGACGATTTCTGCGTCGAGCGTTTTCATCGCCAGCCCGCGCGCGATGCCTTCGGCATCGGCGCCATTGCGGCCCAGCACCGCCGCCTGCTTCCTGGTGATGACCAGCCCCTGCTCCAGCGCATGCGGCCGTGAGGTCACACGCGCCCAGAACGACCGGTTGCTAGACCTCGACCGCGTGAAGCGCGCGGCCATCGTGACCCGGCTCATGTGGCGCACGACGCTCTCTGTCCAGCCCTCGGCGAGCCGGGCGCCCGGCTCGAGCAAAAGCAGCCAATCGCTCTTGGCCTGTGCGATGCCTGCCTGGATACCGCCGCTGGCGACATAGGCGCAGCCGGCATGCTCGGCGACGTAATGGGTCTGGTCGGTCGAGCCAAGGTCGCAGACGATCACCTCGCGCACGACACCTTCGACCGCACCACCGACCAGCGAGGCCAGCGTACGCGCCAGCCCCTCCTCGTCGTCCTTGGTCTCGATCAGAACGCTCAGCATATCTAGCCGCATATCCGAAAGGCGGCCAAAGCGCCAGCTTCGCTGCTCTAATCACAAAGTTCTTGCTTTGTTCTCATTTTCAAAATAGGAATAGTTTCATGCCGAACGAATCGACGGGCGGCCGTTTTCCCTTCGGGAGATAGTGAAATGGAACCCATTGCACGGGCCGATATTGCCGCCTTCAAGGGCGGCGGAGCCGGAATGGCCAATGCCATGATCGAGGAAAGCGGCCTGCGCATCAATCACGAGCGCCGGCGCGGCCGTGGCGCGGGCGTCAATCCCTCCGGGCGCTACGAGCCGGTCAGCCGCCACGTCTTCGACGATGGCTGGAGCACCATCGAGGCACTGCCGCCGTTCAAGACCGAGGTCCAGGTCGAAAAGCCGCGCACCATCATCACCCGCAACGAGTCGCCCGACATTTCCTTCGATCGCTCGATCAATCCCTATCGCGGCTGCGAGCATGGCTGCGTCTATTGCTTCGCCAGGCCAACGCACAGCTATATGGGCCTGTCCGCCGGGCTCGACTTCGAGTCCAAGCTGTTCGCCAAGCCCGACGCGGCAAGGCTGCTCGACCGCGAGCTGTCGAAGGACGGCTACCAGCCGCGCACCATCGCCATCGGCACCAACACCGATCCCTACCAGCCGATCGAAAAGCACTGGCGCATCATGCGCGAGGTGCTCGAAGTGCTGGAGGCTCGCAACCACCCTGTCGGCATCGTCACCAAGTCGGCGATGGTCGTCAGGGACATCGATATCCTCAGCCGCATGGCCGAAAAGGGCCTCGCCAAGGTCGCACTGTCGATCACCACGCTCGACCGCATGCTGGCTCGCACCATGGAGCCGCGCGCCGCGACCCCGACCAAGCGGCTTGAGGCGATCAGGCAATTGTCCGATGCCGGCGTGCCTGTCTCGGTGATGGTGGCGCCGATCATCCCGGGCCTCACAGACCAGGAGATCGAACGCATCCTTGATTCGGCAAAGGCGGCTGGGGCGACAGGTGCCGGTTACGTCATCTTGCGCCTGCCGCTCGAAGTCAGCCCGATCTTCAAGGACTGGCTGCTGCGCCATTATCCCGACAGCTACCGCCATGTGCTGTCACTGATCCGCTCGATGCGCGACGGCAAGGACTACGACTCCGAATGGGGCAAACGCATGAAGGGCAAAGGTCCCTACGCCTGGCAGATCGGACGCCGCTTCGAGATTGCCGCCCTGCGCCTTGGCCTCAATGCCGTGCGCACGCCGCTCAGGACCGACCTGTTTGAAGCCGCGCCCAAGGACCAGCTGCAGCTGACGCTGCTTTGACCCGATACGGCGAACCGCTTTGCCGGTTCGTCTCCACCACCCCGTCCGGCCTCTCCCCGTGGCCAGCTGACGGTGTGCCTTTCCTGACCGCCGCCCCAATCGGTCGGGAAAGACTTGCGGAGAATCGGAGCCGATGCGAGCATCGCCGCAATATGGCTCGCCCGCGTTCCGATTCTCCGCCCCTCTTCGAATTCATCGAAAAGCCCGACTTCGCCTTCGAAAAGAAAGCGATCGCAGCTGGTCTGTGGCCGTGCGCGGGGCTCGATGAAGCCGGGCGTGGGCCACTTGCTGGCCCGGTCGTGGCGGCTGCCGTCGTGCTGGACCCCGACAACATCCCGGCTGGGCTTGACGATTCGAAGCGCCTGTCGGCGGCGCAGCGCGAGAAGCTGTTCGACGAGGTGCTCAGCAAGGCGCTCGGCGTTGCCGTGGCTTCCGTCTCGGCCGACAGCATCGACCGCAGCGATATCCGCAAGGCGAGCCTGGAAGCCATGCGCCGGGCGCTGGCAGGCCTGCCTATGACCGCCAAATCAGCCCTCGCCGACGGCCGCGACGTGCCCCCTGGCCTTGCCTGCACCTGCCGTGCGCTGGTCAAGGGCGACCAGCGTTCGCAATCCATTGCGGCGGCGTCCATCGTCGCCAAGGTAACGCGCGACCGGATGATGTCTGTCTGCGGCTCGCAGGACGACCGCTACGGCTTCGAAGTCCATATGGGCTACGCTACGGCACGTCATCGCGCCGCGATCATCGAGCACGGTGCCTCGCTTCGCCTGCACCGTATTTCCTTCGCCCCGTTCAGGGATTAACCCCGACAGAAAATGAAGGCGCTAGCCCTGCTGGCCCTGCTGGCCCTGAGGCGATGGCTTGCCGAGCCTGCGCTGAAGTTCGTCGAAGTCCGCAACGAACCAGATCGACTTGCCCTTGTTCGTTTCGCGCACGAAGTCGCGAAGTGCCCCGCTGCCATCGAGCGCCTGCGTGATGTCACCGACGACGGCGCAGCCAAGACCGTAATTCACGAATTTCTGAAACACCTCGCCGGCAACGCCGGTGCTGAGCTTGAGAAAATCCGGACCGAGCCTTTCCACGGGGATGGCGAGGAAGGCCGCTTCATTCGACCACGCCTCGCTGATGAAGTCATTGGCGTCGGCGGCGGTTCGCAGGATCGCGCCTTGGTGCGTGAATTGGAGCACGCGCAAATGCTGAATTTCGACGATCTGGTTCATGCCACTGGCTAGCAGCCGCAGTTGTGACGCGCAAGTCGGGCGTCGAGCCAACGCTTGCCTGACGCGAGACGCCCGTTTTCGGGCGGTGCCTGGAAAACAAAAAAGCCGCCGGAAATTCCAGCGGCTTTTTCTGATCTGCTAGGCGTGCTCGACTTAGTTGAGCTTGGCCTTCACTTCCTGAACCGAACCCTTGAAAAGATCGGCGCTGGTCTTGGTGTCGACCTTGCCACCGAGGATCTGGCGGGCCGCTTCGACCGCGAGGTCGACAGCGCTGGCGCGGACTTCGTTGACCGCCTCGCGCTCCGCCTGGCCGATCTTCTGCTCGGCAAGCGCGGTCCGGCGAGCAACATACTCTTCGGTCTTCTTGTGTGCTTCTTCGGCGAGAAGGCTGGCTTCGCGCTTGGCCGACTCGACGATGTCAGCTGCATCCTTCTCGGCTTCCTTGCGCTTGCGCTGATACTCGGCGAGCAGCTGCTGGGCTTCTTCACGAAGCTTGCGTGCGTCTTCGAGCTCGGCTCGGATGCGGTCGGCACGCTCGTCGAGCGATTTCGACAGCATGCCCGGCACCTTCAGGTACAGGACAAGTGCGATGAAAATGACGAGAGCGACTGTGGCCCAGAATGTTGCGTCCATGGCCTTGCTCCTACTTGCCCGCTGCCTTGACGGCGGCAGCGATGTCGGCCTTGTCGACCTTGCCGGCCCCCAGAGCCTGGACGATCGCCACAGCGGTGTCCTCGGCGATGGAGCCCACTTCCTTCATGGCGTTAGCCTTGATGGTAGCGATGCGAGCCTCGGCCGCGGTGAGCTTCTGGTCCAGCCCGGCTTCGACTTCCTTGCGCTTGGCTTCGGCTTCCGCCTTGGCCGCGTCGCGTGCTTCCTGGCCGATGGCGTTTGCCCTGGCTTTCGCCTCGGCAAGCTCCTGCTCGTATGCGGCAACCGCCGCATCCGCCTCGGACTTCATCCGGGCGGCCTGGTCGAGATCCCCTGCGATGCGATCGCGACGCACCTCAAGGATACCGCCGACACGCGGCAGCACGGCGTTTTTCAAGAAGAGATAAAACAGGCCGAAAGTGATCGCGAGCCACAAGAGCTGCGAAGGATAGGACGACGAATCAAAGGGCGGGAAAACGCCTTTTGCGCCGTGCTCAGCGCCCGTGCTCGTGTGAGCCCCGGCACCGGCATCGGTCTGAGTTGCTCCAGCCGCAGGAGCGACTTCCTCGGCATAACCCGGTGTGACAAACATCTCTTTCCCCTGTCCATCCTACCGGCCGCAACGCGCGGCCGGTTAAATCGCCTAGCCGGCTCTCACGTGAAGAGGAGCAGCAGAGCGATGAGGAGCGAGAAAATGCCGAGAGCTTCGGTCACGGCGAAGCCGAAAATCAGGCGGCCGAACTGGCCATCAGCTGCCGACGGGTTGCGCAGGGCGCCCGACAGGTAGTTACCGAAAATGCTACCGAGGCCGATGGCCGCGCCACCCATGCCGAGGCAGGCGATGCCTGCGCCGATTGCCTTTGCTGCGTCTACTTCCATTGTCCAACTCCTTGTGGATCGAAACTTAGTTGCGATTTCCCGACCGGCGATTACCCGCCGACGAATTCTTGCTCAATGGCCCGGATGCAGGGCGTCGTTGAGGTACATGCAGGTCAGCACCGCAAACACATAGGCTTGCAGGAACGCGACCAGGACTTCCAGACCGGTGATGGCGACCGTCATCAGCAGCGGCAGCAGCGAGCCTGCAACGCCGACGGCGCCAAGCGCGCTCAGCGAGGTAACAAAACCGGCGAAAACCTTGAGCGTGATGTGGCCGGCCAGCATGTTGGCGAAAAGACGAACCGACAGGCTAACCGGGCGCGACAGGAACGAGATCACCTCGATCAGCACCACCAGCGGCACCAATATGCCGGGCACGCCTTGCGGCACGAACAGTTTGAAGAAGCCGAAGCCGTGCTTCATGAGGCCGTAGACGACGACAGTGCCGATCACCAGCAGCGCCAGCGCGAAGGTGACGATGAGATGGCTGGTGACGGTGAAGAAATAGGGGAACAGGCCGAGCAGGTTGGCGACGAGCACGAACATGAACAGCGAAAACACGAACGGGAAGAACCGCATGCCTTGCGAGCCGGCGGCGTCGCGCAGCATCGAGGCGACAAATTCGTACGACATCTCCGAAATCGACTGCATGCGGCTCGGCACCAGGCCGCGGCTCGACGTCGTCAGGAACAGGAAGGCGCTGGCGCAAACCACTGTGGCGACCATGAAGGCAGCCGAATTGGTGAAGGAGAAATCGAGGCCGCCGATCTCGATCGGAATCAATTTCGAGAGCTGAAACTGATGAATAGGATCGTTGGCCACGCTGGCCCCCCTTCGCCTAAATTGCGCCTTGCGGCACTACTATTTGTTTTCCGGCTCGTCCGGCCGCCTGTCGGGCGACCTTATGCCGGCATCAGTAACCATTCCCGCTGAACGCAGGACATTGAGCACACCGGCACCAAAGCCGAGCAGCAGAAACACGATCAAGCCCCAAGGCGACGTGCCCGCCAGCCGATCGATGATCCAACCCAGACCGACACCCACCGCAATCCCGGCGATGAACTCGCTGGACAGCTTGAGTGCCTGGCCGTAGCCGGTCACACCGTTCGACCCTGTACCCTTCTCCCCCTCGCGGCTTGCCGGGCGTCTTGTCGCAAGTGTTGCTTCAAGCTTGAGCCGGCGGCGCTCAAGTTCATCGTCGCGACGATCGTTTTCGGCTCGATTTTCAGGCCGGTCGTTTCCAGTATCGCCCGGCCCTGATGGCTTGGCCATTGCAAACTCCCGCCCGGTCCGAGCGTATCCGTTCGTCCGCTTCAAAGTCGCCGGCAACATAGTTAGAGGGTGGGTGCCCGTCAAGCCACGCGGACACCCTTCTAACTAAGTATTTTAGTCAGTAAAATCAGAGAGTTGGTGAAGTGCGACATCCTGCCCTCGCCGCCAGTCGGCGATCACCTGCCGAATCCGTACGCAATCGGGGACTCGCTTGCCCCAAGCAGCCGGGTCTCCGGCGCGATCAGCTCCAGCCGCCGCCATAGGTGCGATAGAAGATGTGCAGGCCGATCTTGGTCATCTTCTTCATGCCCCGCGCCCAGCCCGGATTGACGTAGTTGGCGTAATAATGGGTCGACGAGCCCACTTCCGGGATGAAGATCTTGCCGGCGGTCACCGCCATGGCGATGTCCTGGGCGGTCTTGTAATGCGAGGGGCTGGTGACACGGTCCTTGGTGCCGTCGCAAGCAAACGAGAACTGGCAGCGGTTGAACCAACCGTCGTTCTGATAAACGACGCCGCAGATGCTGTTGGGATAGGCCGGGTTGCGTACCCGGTTCAGGATGACCTGGGCGACAGCCGCCTGGCCGCGCAGCGATTCGCCACGCGCTTCGAAATAGATGCCGGTGGCCAGGCATGTCTGTTCGGCCTTTGAAAACACGCCGGCCGGCAGCGGGTTTCCCAGCCACCAGTGATCGCCCTCGCCCATCGGCGGAATGAAGCGGCCGTTGGCCTGGTCGTCGCTGCCCAACAGCGCTTCGAACGGCGAGGCCTTGGCGTAATCGGGCTCGGCAGGCGCGTAGGCCGTGGCCAGCACGTCGGCCTTGTCGTTGGTGACCAGCGACGCAAGCATCGCCGGTACGCCGGGCGAGGCATTCTCCCTGGTTTCCTTGACGTGGAAGGCGGCGGCGATCTGGACTTCCTTGCCCTTGATGTCGGGCTTGGCGAAGGTCAGCTTGAGGCTACTGTCGGGACCTGGGCGCAGAAGCGAGCTGGTGCGTTCGAACACCGACCCGGCGGTGAAATTCTTCGGCGGCGCAAAACGCGCGACATGGATGATGCGGCCCTTCTTGTCGACGCGCACGACGCGCTCTTCGTCAGGCACATCGGGGGCGCCGAATTTCTTGCCCCTGAACGAGACGGTGCCGACGCCCGCGATCTTGACGCCCGAGCCGGACATCGGACCGGTGATGATGCCGTCGACAAAGGGCATTTCGGCGGCATGGACCGAGCCGGCTGCCGATTTCTCGACATAAGACCCCCAGCGCGTGCTCTGTCCTTCAAGGCCGGAGACGAGGCTGGTCATGTCCTGGTAGGCGGCGACGGTGGGAAAGCCGAGCCAGATTCCGAGCCCGACGACGGCGGGCGCCAGGAACGAACGTCTACCCTCGCGGGCAGCAACAAACCGCCGCTTCACAACTCGTCGATGCACAGAAACTCTCCAGGACGCAACACACCCCTACTGGAGAGAAAAATGAAGCATTAACCTTGATGGAGCGTTAACGCGCGCCCTTAGAGCGACGCGCGTCCTCTTGGACGCGCAAAAGACGCTCTAACGCTTTGAATTTGCGCATCGTACTTTCCGAAAATCTGAACTGATTTTCGGGTCGATGCGGCGTTGCGGCAATGTGGCAAGGGCCCGCATGATGCGAGCCCTTTGAACTTGTCAGCGTTTTTTCTTGGCGCGTCCGGCAAAAGGATTGTCGGAGGTGCGCAGCGCCATGCGGATCGGCACGCCGGGCATGTCGAAGGACTCGCGCAGATTGTTGACGAGATAGCGCACGTAAGACTGCGGCATCGCATCGGGGCGCGAGCAGGACAGCACGAAGCCGGGGGGCCGCGTCTTCGCCTGGGTGATGTACTTGATCTTGAGCCGGCGGCCAGCGACAGCGGGCGGCGGGTGATGGGCAAGGATGCCTTCGAGCCAGCGGTTGAGCTTGCCGGTCGACACGCGGCTGTTCCAGACCCGGTGCGTCTTCATCACCGCGTCCATCAGCTTGTCCAGCCCACGGCCGGTCTCCGCCGACATCGGCACGGCCTGCAGGCCGCGCGCCTGCGGCAACAGCCGCTCGGTCTTTTCGCGCAGTTCGGCCAGCGCTTCCTGCGGATTGTCGATAAGGTCCCACTTGTTGAAGGCGATGACGGGCGCCCTGCCCTCGCGGATGATCAGGTCGGCGATCTGCAAATCCTGCTTTTCAAACGGGATCGTCGCGTCGAGCACGATGATGACGATCTCGGCGAAACGGATGGCGCGCAGGCCATCTTGCACCGACAGCTTCTCGAGCTTTTCCTGGACCCTGGCCTTGCGGCGCATGCCAGCGGTGTCGAACATCTTGATGCTGCGGCCGTGCCAGTCCCAGTCGACCGAAATCGAATCGCGGGTGATGCCGGCTTCGGGCCCGGTCAAAAGGCGCTCTTCTCCGAGCAGCGTATTGATCAGCGTCGACTTGCCCGCGTTGGGGCGGCCGACAACCGCGATCCTGAGCGGCTTGGTCTCGTCATAAGCATGGACATCCTCGGCGTCGGGATCGGTGATGTCCTCACCAATCAGCACGTCGCTTTCGGCGATGTCGTCTGCGTCGTCCTCGTCATCGGCGAAGACGCGTTCCTTGCCAAGTGCCTCGACAACTGCGTCGCGCAGGTCTGGCATGCCCTGGCCGTGTTCGGCCGAGATCTGCACCGGCTCGCCGACACCCAGTTCCCATGCCTCGAGCGCACCGCTCTCAGCGCCGCGCGCCTCGGACTTGTTGGCGACGAGCACCACCGGCTTGCCGGAGCGGCGAACGATCTCAACGAAGGTGCGGTCGTCAGGGGTCACGCCCGCCTTGGCGTCGACCATGAAGAAGATGAGATCGGCTTCGTGGATGGCGATCTCGGTTTGCGCCCGCATGCGGCCCTGAAGGGTCGCTGCAGCCGCGTCCTCGAAACCGGCAGTATCGATGACGTCGAAGACGAGGTCGTAGAGTTTGGCCGGATGGACGCGGCGGTCGCGCGTCACGCCCGGCGTGTCATCGACAAGGGCGATTTTCTTTCCAACCAGGCGGTTGAAAAGCGTGGATTTGCCAACGTTCGGTCGGCCGATTATGGCGATCTTGAAAGCCATCAGAGCCGCATCACGACGCGTTGCCGGAACCGCGGATCAGTTCGGCCAGGAGGTTGGAGCGCTGACGCGCGTTGCGCGGCGCGCCGTCGTCGGAGGAGATTTGCTCAAACAGCTTGAGCGCGTCGGTGAGCTTGCCGTCCTTCCAGGCAGCAAGGCCAAGCGCCTCGCGCGCCGAATGGCGTAGCGGATTGGTGTCGTTGGTCAGCGTCTCGACGCGGCTCGACACATCGGCATAAGAGCCGTGATCGACAAGAAGCAGTGCTGCGCGCAGGCGCGCGATGTCGCGGATGACGCCGGGAATGGAGGTGTCTGCGGCCACTTCATCGAAGCCGGCAACGGCGGCCTTGAAGTCGCCCTTGTCGGCCTGGACGGTTGCCGCACGCATACGGGCGAGCAGCGGATAAGCACCGTAGCCATCCTTCTCCAGCGCGTCGAAAGCGGCGAGCGCCTCGTCGGCCTTGCCGGAATTGGCAAGCGTAAGCGCCTGCGAAAACTGATCGCCGGACTGGTTGGCGCTGCTTTCGTGCCAATATTCCCAGGCGACGAACAGGCCGGTGCCGATGACGACCAGCACGGCGGCGACGATTGCCGCGGCACCATACCGGTCCCACAGGGCCTTCGCCCGTTCATGGCGAATTTCCTCGTTCACCTCACGAAAGAAACTGTCGTCCGACATACTATCCAACCACCTTCGCCCCTCGGGGCCCGTTCTGAGCCTGCGTTTTAACGGAATTTTGCCGGCATGGAAGGGGGCGGGGTGGAAATTCGGTGGGTGGGCGCTGCTCCTCGCGCCCTTCGACTAAATTGGGTGGCCGAGCAAGCGGCACTTGGTGAGCTCTACGTTGCCCCCCTCTGGCCTGCCGGCCATCTCCCCCACAAGGAGGGAGATTAGTCTCGTAACCGGCGGCGCTCATTCTGCAACGTCATAAGGACAAGCCTTGCGACGTTGGTAGTTGGCCCGAGCGCCGATGACGGCGTGATCTCCCTCCTTGTGGGGGAGATGGCCGGCAGGCCAGAGGGGGGTGCGAAGGATCGCGACGTTGAAATAGAACGAGCCAAGGCGTTGGAAATGTCAGCAACCGTGGAGAACCATTCCACGCCGAAGCGGCCTGCCCCAAGTGCTGGCTGCCGCATGTCGCATTCCATGCCGAACGCAGACGTGCCACATTTGGCGGCTAACGCCCGACGTCACCAAATCCCCTGAAATTGCGCAGCAGTCCCCAAAACATGTCCAAAGCGTTCCCGAGTGTCCTTTTGTCCGCGTCGCTGATCGCCCTTCCGGCGGTGGCCGGCCCTGCCCCCAAGGTCGAGGACGTCAAGGCGCCGCAGGTGGTGCTGATCTCCTTCGATGGCGCCCACGACCTTGCGCAATGGCAGCGCAGCCGCAACCTGGCGGCCCGGACAGGCGCGCGCTTCACCTATTTTCTGTCTTGCGTGTTTTTGCTGTCGCGCGAAACGCGCGGCGAATATCTCGCGCCCGGAAAATCGGCAGGCAGGTCGAATGTCGGCTTTGCCATGGACAAGCAGGAGGTGGTCGATCGGCTCGGCCAGATCAACCTCGCTGCCGCCGAGGGTCATGACATCGCAAGCCACGCCTGCGGCCATTTCGACGGTGGCAAATGGAGCAAGGCCGATTGGACCAAGGAGTTCGACGCGTTTTCAACTGTCATGCGCGACGCCTACAAGATCAATGGCATATCGGCCGAGCCAGCGGGATGGGCCAGGATCGCAGCCTCGGTGACAGGTTTTCGCGCGCCCTATCTCTCGGACAGCAAAGGGCTGACGGCAGCGCTGCGCGACAAGGGCTTTGCCTACAATGCCAGCGGCGTGTCACGCGAGCCGGAAGAGCCAAAACTCGACGCCAGCATGATGGAGTTCGCCCTGCCGCTGATTCCCGAGGGCCCGTCGGAACGGCGCGTCATCGCGATGGACTACAATCTGTTTGTTCGCCATTCCGGCGGCGTCGACAAGCCTGACGAGGCCGCCAGATACGAAACCCGCGCCTATGACGCGTTCCACGCGGCCTTCGACAAGCAATATGCGGGCGGGCGCATTCCGCTGCAGATCGGCTTTCACTTCACGCTGATGAACGACGGCGCCTATTGGCGCGCGCTGGAGCGTTTCGCCGGCGAGGTCTGCGTCAAGGCCGATGTCGAATGCATCAGCTATGCCGACTATGTGGCGAAGGGCAACGCAGCGCCGGTGCAGGCCGGCGGGTGAGCGCGCTTTTGCTGGCGCATTTGCACGTTGATGCACAGATCCTGCCTGCCAGCTAGCGGATCCTGCGCCGCCTCTGATTTGCGTCGCGGCATGGATTCCCGACACTCTCCGCTCGTTTCACTCGCTCACGAGGTCGGGAATGACGGATTGCGGGGGGACGCTTCCGCCAGTCTCCAGCGTTGGCGATTGGCGGAAACGGTCAACAAAGCTCGTCATTCCCGACCTCGTGAGCGAGTGAAACGAGCGGAGAGTGTCGGGAATCCATGCCGCAACCCAAGCGATGTCAGAAGCGGTGCAGAAGTTGTTTCGTATATCCAGAAGGCCATCGAATATGCCCGAAGGGCTAGCAGTAAGCCGATCACATGACGGCCAACTGCATATCCAGCGGCTTTCGATCGGAAGCGAACAGAGCCAACGGCTCGTCCTCACCCCTCCTCAAACGCTTCGCAGCCCCCTCCATTGCATAGGGCGAGGCCCCATCTGACCAGAATCACGCCACCGGCTGGTCTTCCGGCTCCAGGCCAGCCTTTTCGCGGTCGAGATAACGCTTGTCGATGTCGGGCAGCTCGCCGCCGGTGAGCGTCGCTTCGAAGGCGCGCAGACGCTTGTAGACTGACAAAAGCTCAACGATCGTCGACCACGAATTGACCAGGAACTGGAACGAGCTGGTGACTTGCGAGAAAGCGTAGCTGATCTGGTTCATCAGGCCGAGCGTCAGCTTCTGCGCGGCGATCGACGGCACCATGACGATCAGCGAGAACATGTTGTTGGCCTGGAGGTAAGTGTAACGCACGACGTTGAAATAGACGTAGTGGAAATAGAGCCGGAAATAATTACGGCGGACATTGGTGAACAGATCGGCGACCGTCGCCGGCTGGGCTCGATCGTCATGATCCTCGCCATAGACCAGTTCCTTGCGGTAGGCCGCCTCGACACGCTGGTTGCGGAACTGCAAGCCGGGCAGCTTGTAGCCGGCGAGCGCCAGGCTGATCGTTCCAAACAGCGACCAGGCAATCGCGGCAACGAGCAGCGGCTGCTTGATCTCGCCCAGTAGCGGCAGATGCGTGATGTGCGTCGACAGCTGGATGAGCACGGGCGTAAACGCGATCAGCGTCATGATCGAATCGATGAAATTGACGCCCAGGCCTTCCATGATCTGGGCGAAGCGCATGGTGTCTTCCTGCACACGTTGGGAAGCACCTTCGATGTGGCGCAGCCGGCTCCAATTTTCCATGTAGTAGCCGTTCATCGCCATGCGCCAACGGAAGACCCAGTGGCTGACGAAGAAGGCATTGACGACGGCGACGTTCATGCCGATCAGCGCCAGACCGGCGAAGCTGGCGATTTGCCAATAAAGCTGGTCGTCGGTCGCTGTCGTTGTCTTGGACAGGATATTCTGGATCAGGTCGTAGAACGGGCCGTACCAGTTGTTGACGGCGACGCTGACCTGGACCTGGAAATAGACGACGAACAGGATGAGGGCCGTGCCGAGGATCGACCAGCGCTGCCAGGGGTGGGGCGAATACCAGCTCCAGAAGGCATAGAAGATCATCACGCCAAAGAAGAAATAGATGTAGAACCACAGGAAGGGCGGCGACCAGAACACCGAGATGCCGATGATCTTGGGCGCGTCGGCCAAGGCTGGGGCCATTCCGAAGACGGCTCCCAATTGTTCGCCTCCGAAAAACCAGGCCAGGACAAGCGCCAGGCTCCACAGAGCAGCCGAGGAGAAAAACAGCTTCGGCTGCGGGAAGAAGGATACGAACACGGTTCCGGGTTCCTTTCGGAGACGGCGGCATTGCCAATTGGCCGCATGAAGTCACACTTCGCGACACAAGGGAATCCCCGGCGGCGCGCCCATGTTGCATTGCGCGCGCGATCGTGGCGATTTTCGGCTTTTGCAGATTACAGTTAGGTAACGTGCGACATGAACCAGTCAGCCTATGCCGCAGCCGGGCTCTATGCCGCGCTCAACACCTTCATCTTGTTGTGGCTGACGATGGCGACAGCACTCGTCAGGCGAAAGCACATGGTGCTGATTGGTGACGGCGGGATCGAGCATCTCAGCCGCACGATGCGCGGCCATGCCAACGCCATCGAAAACGTACCTGTCATGCTGATCCTGCTCGGGCTCGCGGCAGCACTGGGTGCGCCTGTGGTGGCGATCCATGTGCTGGGAGCGGTCTTCACCTTCGGGCGCGCGGTGCACGCCTGGCATTTTACCCGCGAGCGGGGCCGGCAATGGCAACGGGCCACTGGCTTTGGCCTCAGCATGCTGACGCTCGCGGCAGCGGCACTCGGCGTGCTCGGGCATGCCATCGTGCTGCTTTAGGTACGACACGCTCCACCGCCAAGGCCGGGCAGCGAGCGGCGAAAGCCGCGGCTGAACGGCAGGTCGCCGAGTTCGCGGGCGTCCATGCGCGCGATGTCGGGATGGGACAGTGGGTCGCGCATCCAGGCAAGGCAGCGTTCGCTGTCGGACTCAGCATTGGACGACGGGATAGGCAGCAGTGCGCGCAAACTTGAGAAAATCTTCATTTGCCTTCTCCTGAGGCGTTGATCCTCTCACTCCAAAATCGCTACAATCACGCATCTTTCAATCAAGAACTTGCCGGCTGGAGTTTAGAAAAACTTGAGTTCTAACCTCAATCGCGTCCACCTCAACGGGCTCCGCGCGGTGGAGAGCGTGGCGCGCGGCGGCGCGCTGGTCAAGGCCGCCGACGAGCTTGGCGTTTCGGTGAGTGCGGTGAGCCAGCAGATCACGCGCACCGAACGCCAGCTCGGCCGCGCGATCTTTCGGCGCGGCGGGTCGGGACTGGTGCTGACCGCCTTCGGGACGGAATTCACACGCAGGCTGACAGCCGGATTTCAGGAGATTTCGCGCGCCGTCGCCCTTGCCGATGAAGCGAGCTCGAAGATGCTGGTGGTGTCGGTGGCGCCCGCCTTCGCCTCGCGCTTCCTGGTGCCACGGCTGAACAGCTTCAACCAGCGCTTTCCCGAACTGAAGCTCCGGATCGACGCCTCGACCGGGCTTGTCGATCTCGACCATTCCGACGTGGATCTCGCGATCCGCATGGGAGACGGCAAATGGCCTGGCGTGCGGGCGGAGCTGCTTCTGGCGCAGGAGGTGTTTCCAGTCTGCGCGCCGGCACTGGCGGCGAGGCTGAAGACGCCGGCCGACATCGCCCAACTGCCCGTCATCGCCGACGAGAGCACGATGATCAGCTGGGAGCGCTGGTTCGAGGCGGCGGGGCTTGCGCCCTACCCCGTTCTGCCGGCGGGGCCTGCTTTCACCGATCCGATCCTCGGCATCGACGCAGCGATCGCCGGCCAGGGCGTGGCGCTGGCCTGGCAGCTTTTGTCGGCAGATGCGCTGACCGACGGGCGGCTGGTGGCGCCGTTCGGCATCACGGTGGCGAGCGGGCTCGGCTATTATCTGGTGACGCAGGCTGCCGAACGGCCGCCGCGCAAGGTCAGGGATTTTTCGGACTGGCTGCGCGAAGAGATCGCAGCGACCATGGCGCGGTTCGGAACGCGTCTAGCCTGAGAAGGCCGCTTCGTAGATCTCGGGCTTGAAACCGACGATGCGGCGCTCGCCGAGATCGAGCATCGGGCGCTTGATCATCGAGGGCTGGGCGAGCATCAGGGCGATGGCCTTGTTTGCATCGAGGCCGGCCTTGTCGGCATCGGGCAGCTTCTTGAAGGTGGTGCCGGCGCGGTTGAGCACGGTCTCCCAGCCGAATTCCTTGACCCATTTCTCCAGCCGCTCGCGGTCGATGCCTGAAGCCTTGTAGTCGTGGAAATCGTAAGGCATGCCGCGGCCTTCGAGCCAGGTGCGCGCCTTCTTGATGGTGTCGCAGTTCTTGATGCCGTACATGATGATGGGCAAGCTCGCCTCCGCGCGACAGGCCGGCGTTGAGTACCGACTCGGCCAATTCAGATGCGGTTTGCTTCCTATATGAAGCCTGTTTTGGCAAGCAGCAGGGCTGACGCGTAGAGGCCGAAGCCGAAGACCGTATGGGTTGCCAGGCTGCGTAGACGCGCAACATTCGGCTTGGGCGTTTTCGACGCGGCGAAGCCGGACCCCATGCCCGGCTGCATGATGAAGAAGGGCGCTGCGACCGTGAGCACGCCAACGATCAACGCCGGAAGCAGTGTCGGCTGACGCGCCCAGTCGAGGCCCCAGATCGCGAGCGGGACAGCGGCAAAGACGATGCCGATGGCATAGTGTGCGCTCCAGCCGATGACACCCTCGCCGCGAACCGGCGCCGCCTGAGCGATTGCGCCATGCACAAAGCGGCCGCGCGGGAAATGGCCGATCCAGCGGCCGACCATCGCAAAGTTGAGCGAAGGAATGCCGAAGCAGCGCTTCAGGAAGATGCCCCAGATATCCATCACGACCGTTGCGCCAACGCCGATCAAGACTGCGTATCCAAAGATTTCCAGCACTTCATTCACCTGCTTTCATTGGCGGCGCGTCGAGGGTCACCTTCCGCGCCTCCCCGACGACGGTCTCACATCGTCGGTCGCCATCAACATTCAATAACTTAATTGATTGATTGATGGAGGAATGATAGCTTCATGTCAATGATCTCAGCAGAAACCCAGATCTTCGCCGACATCGCCGAGCTCGCGCGTACGCTTGGCAATGGCCACCGGCTGATGTTGCTCGAACACATCGCCCAGGGCGAGCGATCCGTCGAGCGGCTGGCCGAGCTTTGCGGCCTGTCCATCGCCAACGCCTCGCAGCATCTGCAACAGCTCAGACGTGCGGGTTTTGTGCAGACCAGGCGGGACGGCAAGCACGTGCTGTATCGGCTAGGAAGCGGGCCGATTCTGCCCCTGCTGAAAGCGCTTAGGCATCATGCGGAGCACAACCGCTCGGAAATCCGCGAACTCATCGCCGACAGTGTCGGCCGGCGCGAGAGGCTGGAAGCGATCTCGCCGGCAGAGCTGCTGGCGCGGATGCAGGAAGGCAGCATCACCTTGCTCGATGTTCGCTCGCATGAAGAATTCGCGCTGGGGCATCTGCCGGGCGCGATCAACATCCCTGCCGAAGAACTCGAGTGCCGGTTCGCCGAGCTTCCGGCGGATCAGGAAATCGTTGCCTATTGCCGAGGTCCCTATTGCATCCTCTCCGTCGATGCCGTCGCGGCCTTGCACGCGAAGGGTTTGCAAGCGAGCAGGCTGGAGAACGGATTCCCGGACTGGAAAGCGGCCGGATTTCGCGTCGAGACCTAGATCAATCCCACCACTATGCTCTCAAGCTGAAATCACGGGCGTCCATGCCTGCATTTTAGCTGTTTTGTGTTGACCTAGGCCTAACTGTCTAGGCGCAATGCCCTTGTCAAACACGTCCAGCCAATTTACATAGGAACCTAATCATATCTATCCTAATGAATGAGAGCCGCGATGAGCGCCGACGTCTTGAAGAGCGCGTTTTTCGATGAACTGCTGAAGGTCAACCGCAAGCTGCGGACGATGTTCGACGCCCGGGTGAAGAAGCGCGGGCTGACCTTGGCGCGCGCCCGGCTGTTGATGCAGATCGCCGAACGCGAAGGCGACACCCAGGCTGAACTCGCCGAGCTGATGCATATCGAGCAGCCGTCGCTTGTCGGGCTTCTCGACGGGCTGGAAAAGAAGGGGCTGGTGGTACGCTGCACCACCGACGATGACCGCCGCGCCAAGCGGATTTTCCTCACGCCCGCCGCCCGGCGCGAAACCGACGGCATGGTCGCCTTTGTCGAAGAACTGCGCAACCAAGTGCTGGCTGGCGTCGACGACGCCGATATCGAAAGCGCGACGCGCGTGCTGAGCATCCTGAGCCGCAACATCGGCGATGCCGCCGAGGACTGAGTGGCCGAGATGCAGCAGCCAGCAGACCCAGACGAAGGACGCCACGAGGCGGCGGAGCCGCAACAGGCCGACGTAGCGACAGAGGCGCCGGCTCCTGCCGCGCCCGCGCCGCCGCCCTTCGTGGCCAAGCCGCCACTGATGGCGGCTGCCTATATCTGCGCCTCGGCCATGCTGTCTCTGACGCAAGGGCTCGGCATGAACCTCGTTGCCGCAAACATCCCGCAGATCCAGGGCTCGATCGGCGCGACCGTCAACGAGACCACCTGGCTGGTCGCCGCCTATATGGCGCCGAACGTGTCGCTGTCGCTCGCGCTGATCAAGATCAGAACGCAATACGGCCTGCGCAATTTTGCCGAGCTCAGCATCCTCGGCTTCGTCATCGCCTGCGTGCTCAATCTGTTCATCCGCGACCTGCCGTCGGCGCTGATCGTGCGCTTCATGAGCGGCATCGCTGCAGCCCCGATGTCGTCGCTGGCCTTCCTCTACATGCTGGAATCGTTTCCTCCAGAGAAGAAGCTCAATATCGGCCTGCCGATGGCGCTGACTTCGATCACGCTGAGCGCACCGCTGGCGCGACTGATCTCCCCTTCCCTGTTCGACCTTGGCGGCTTTCATGCCGTGACCATGTTCGAACTCGGCATGGCGATGGTTGCCTTTGCCCTGGTCTATGCCTTGCCGCTGGCGCCGCAGCCGCGCGCCAAGGTGATCGAGAAGCTCGACGTTGTCAGCTATTTGCTGATCGCTGTCGGCTTCGGCTCGACCGCAATCGTTCTGGTGCTCGGGCGACTGTACTGGTGGCTGGAAGCGCCATGGATCGGCGTGCTTCTGGCACTCGCTGTTGTGTGCATCACCATCGCCGCCGTCATCGAACTCAACCGCAAGAACCCGCTGCTCGACATTCGCTGGCTGGCAAGCCCGCCGATCCTGCATTTCACCGGCGTGTTGCTGATGTTTCGACTGGTGCTGTCGGAACAGGCGCTCGGCGCGTCCAGCCTGTTCCAGGCCTTGGGCATGACCAACGAGCAAACCCGCCCGGTCTATGGCGTTATCCTCGTCGCATCCATCGCCGGCGGTGCGACCTGTGCCATGCTGATGAAGCACGGCAAGGAGGAGCGCATCCATATCGCAGCGCTGATCATGATCGCCGTAGGTGCCTTCCTCGACAGCCGCGCCACCAATCTGACGCGGCCGGAGCAGGTCTTCTACAGCCAGGCGCTGATCGCCTTTGCCGGTGCGCTGATCCTGCCGCCGGCCATGAAGAGCGGACTGATGTCGGCGTTGAAGAAGGGCCCGAACTACATATTGAGCTTCATCATCGTCTTTCTGGCGACTCAGAGCATCGGCGGCCTGCTCGGTTCGGCTGTTTTCACCACCTTCATTACGATCCGCGAGCAGTTCCACCACAATGTGCTGATCGAGCACATCGCGCTGACCGACCCGCTGGTGGCGCAACGCGTCGCCCAGCTCGGCGGCGCCTATTCCAAGGTCATCACCGACAAGGTTCTGGTGAACGCCGAAGGCCTGGTTTTGCTGTCGCAGCAAGCGACACGCGAGGCCAATGTGCTCGCCTACAACGACGCCTTCATGCTGATCACGGCCATCGCGCTTGCGCTGCTGTTTTTGCTCTTTGCCCACATCGCCATCGTCGCCATCCGCAAGCGGATGGCAGCGCCCCCACTCCCAGCCACCGCGTGAACCGCCATGCTTACGAAAAGTCTCCACCTCCTGCGTTCCGCCAGTACGTTGCTGGCCATAGTCCTCGGTATCGCCGGGCTGACGCTGATCCTCTATGTCTGGCAATTGCCGCCCTTCAAGAGTTCTGTCGTGGTCACCGAGAACGCCTATGTGCGGGGACAGGCGACCATCCTGGCACCACAGCTTTCGGGCTATATCGCCGAAGTGGCGGTGCAGGACTTCCAGGACGTCAAGGCAGGCCAGCTTATGGTCCAGATCGACGACCGCATCTTCGTGCAGAAGCTTGAGCAGGCACGCGCGACGCTTGCCGCACAGCAGGCCGCATTGGCCAATTCTGAGCAGCAGCGGCACTCGGCCGAAGCACGGGTCAAGTCGGCTGAGGCGCAAATCGGGTCCGCCAAGGTTGCCTATGACAACGCCCAGGCCAGCTGGGGCCGGATCGAGCCGCTGCTTGAGCGCGGCGTGTCGACGCTGAGCGAGGCCGACAAGGTGCGCACGGCACTCGAACAGGCGCGCGCCGCCAACAGTCAGGCGGAAGCGGCCGCCGAAGTGTCGCGCCAGGACCTGCAATCGACAATCGTCGGCCGCCAGTCGCTGGCGGCAGCGGTCGCAGGCGCCGAGGCCGCCGTGCATCTGGCCGAAATCGACCTCAAGAACACCCGCATCGTGGCACCCGAAGACGGACGGCTCGGCGAGGTCGGCGCACGGCTTGGCCAATATGTGGCGCCGGGAACGCAGCTGATGGCGCTGGTGCCCAAGCGCACCTGGGTGGTCGCCAACTTCAAGGAAACCCAGCTTGCCAACATGAAGGTCGGCCAGCCGGTAACCTTCACCGTCGATGCGCTCGGTCATGGAACGCTGACTGGCCATGTCGAGCGCTTCGCGCCGGCGACGGGCTCGGAATTCAGCGTGCTGAGACCAGATAACGCCACGGGGAATTTCACCAAGGTGGCGCAGCGCCTGTCAGTGCGCATCAGCATCGATCCGGGCCAGGCGATGGCGGAACAACTGTCGCCCGGCATGTCGGTGGTGGTCAGCCTCGACACGAGTTCGCAGCCGCAGGCCGAGGCGGCGGCGCACTGACTTGCAGACACCTACACTCGGCGTTGACGCCCTCCCTCCCCCTTGTGGGGAGGGATACAGGGTGCCAGGCCAATTTCAACCTTGCCATTTGAACGCCTGGAATTGTCAGGCAAGCGCGAAAGCACCCCCACCCTTTATCCCTCCCCACAAGGGGGGAGGGAGGCGTCGACGTTGCGGGCTTCAGGCCTGGTCCGTCCGAGGCTTACGCCTTGCGAACCATCGGATAGCTCGACGAGAAGATCTCCTCGACCGGCAGGTGGTTGAAGGTGCGCAGCGGGTATTTGGCGATGACGCCTTCGAACTGTGTCTGCGCACGCTTGCGGTAGGCACGGTCGTCGACGCCCGGAATGACGCCGTCTTCCATGACGAAGCGGCCGCCGATCATCACGCTCTGCACCGACTGCGCCGAGGCGTTGAGCATCAGCGTCTGGATCGGGTCTTGAAGAGCCGCAGGAATTCTGGCGCAACGCGCGGCAGCCGCTGCCAGCAAGCTGAGATCAGCCCTGCAACCGCCAACGGCCGGGATGGAGATAAATCCCCTGGCCGTGCAAGCTATGGACCAGTGCCAATTCGCCTACGCGCCAGGTAACCGGGTTTTCGAGCGGCGTTTCCGGCAAGGAACTGATGTCGCGGAGCAAGGTGCAGTGCGGCTCATAGCTGGCGCGCATGCGCATGTTCAGCCCGACGGTTCCGAGCGCCGCGCCAAGCTTGCGCTGCAACACCACGAGCTCGGCTTTGCCGTTGCCGCAGAGCAGGACGAGCGGAGGCTTGCCGCTGCTCTTGAAACTGATGAAGCGGTCGAAGGTCAGCTCGAACGGTGGTGCTCTGACCGCCTCGCCGGCCCGCATGGCGACATCGAGCAGTCGGGAAGGCAGACCGGCATGCTTCCCAAGGGAAAATAGCGAGACGTGGAGCCGGTCGGCAGCCTGAAGCTGACCAGTCAAACCATGCTGACAACACAGATTTTGCCTCAACGCGGCGGTGCGTGCAGCGTCTACAGGCCCGGCAAGCAAACAGAAGAACAGATTGTCGGTGTGTCGACGCTGCACCACCGGTGGCAGGCCGAGATCGAGCGACAGTTGATCAGCTGACGCATTAGATGGATTGCGTAATTTCCCTCTCGTGGACATGCGATGACCTCGCCTCACCTTGAGAACAAAACGAGATCATCGTAAGTATTTTTTCCTACCGAGGCAACTACCGCTGCTGGTCGTTTCGAGTGGTTCCAAGCCTTGCTGAGGGGCCGCGCAGATGCGCGGCCCCGCAGCGTTGAGGTCTCAGCGCACCGGCGGGGCGTACATCAGGCCGCCGGCGTTCCACAATGCGTTGATGCCGCGATCGATCTTCAGGTCGCTCGACTGGCCGAGGTTGCGCTCGAAGATTTCGCCGTAATTGCCGACTGTCGAAACGACATTGTAGGCCCAGCGCGGATCGAGCCCGAGCTGCTGGCCGCTGTCGCCTTCAGCACCCAAGAACCGCTTGATCGCCGGATTGGCCGAGGTCAGGCCGGCTTCGGCGTTGTCTTTCTTGATGCCGAGTTCTTCTGCCTCGACGAGCGCGAACAGCGTCCAGCGCACGATGTTGAACCACTTGTCGTCGCCCTGGCGCACGGCGGGTCCAAGCGGTTCCTTGGAGATGATCTCGGGCAGCACGGTGTAGGCGGCAGGATCGGTGAGCTTCAGGCGCTGGGCATAAAGGGCGGAGGCGTCGGTGGTGTAGACGTCGCAGCGGCCGCCAGCGAAAGCCTTGATGATGCCGTCGGCGGAATCGATGACGACGGGCTCGTATTTCAGCTTGTTGGCGCTGAAATAGTCGGCGACGTTCTGCTCGGTGGTGGTGCCTTGCTCGGCGCAGACGGTGGCGCCGGAAAGCTTGAGCGCGCTGTCAACGCCGAGATCCTTGCGGATCATGAAGCCCTGGCCGTCATAATAGGCGGTGCCGACGAAATGGATGCCCAAGCTGGCATCGCGCGACAGGGTCCAGGTGGTCTGGCGCGACAGCACGTCGACGCTGCCCGACTGCAGCGCGGTGAAACGCTCCTTGGTGGAGAGCGGGACGTAGCTCACCTTTTCCGGGTCGCCAAGCACGGCTGCCGCCACCGCGCGGCAGAAATCGATGTCGAAGCCGCTCCATTTGCCAGTGTCGTCGGGGGCCGAAAAGCCGGTGACACCCTGGCTGACGCCGCAGGTGACCTTGCCGCGCTCCTTGACGATGTCGAGGGTGTCGGCTGCCGCTGGCACAGCCATAAATGCCGAGCCGAGCAGAAGTGCTGTGATGCACGTATGTTTCATGTCTTCCTCCCTTGGTATCCCGAGGCAAAGCCTCTTTCTGCCGCCGGCGCGTGAGGTGCCGGAAGTTGGTGAAATCCCCTGTCGTTAAGTCCCTCCGCGCGAAGCTTTCGCCCGGGTCTGCTATGCCCCTTCGGCGAGAACCGCCGCGAAGGTTTCTTCCAAAACGCCAACCAGGTGGTCGGCGTTGGCCCGGCTGAAGATCATCGGCGGGCGCATCTTGAGCACGTTGTCATGCGGTCCTTCGGTACCGATCAAAACGCCGCGCGCCCGCACCCCGTCATTGACCTTGCGGGCGAAGGCCGTGGCCGGCTGCTTGGTCTTGCGGTCGGCGACAAGTTCAATGCCAAGGAACAGGCCCTGCCCCCTGACATCGCCGATGACCTCGTAGCGCGCCTGCATCTCCTTGAAGCGCGCAACGAGATAGGCGCCCACATCGGCGGCGTTCGCAAGCAAGCCGTCGCGCTCGATGACGTCGAGCACGGCAAGGCCCGCCGCACAGGACACCGGGTTGCCGCCGAAGGTGTTGAAATACTCCATGCCGTTGTTGAAGGAGGCGGCGATCTCCCTGGTGGTGACCAAGGCTGCCATCGGGTGGCCGTTGCCGATCGGCTTGCCCATGGTGACGATGTCGGGCGTGACGCCTTGGGTTTCGAACGCCCACCAATGCGAGCCGACGCGGCCGAAGCCGACCTGGACCTCGTCGGCGACGCAGATGCCGCCGGCAGCGCGGACCATGGCGTAGACTTCCTTGAGGTAGCCCTCGGGCAGGAAGACCTGGCCGGCGACGCTGGGGATGGATTCGGCGAGGAACAGGCCGGGCGCACGACCTTGTCTGGCCATCTCCGCGATCTGCTCGGCAATGCTTTCGGCAAAGCGTTTGGCGTGCTCCTCGACCGGCCAGTCCTCTGGCGCGCGATAGCTGTCGGGGATTGTCGCCTCAAAGACATGAGCCGGCCGGCCCTTGCCGCCCTTGCGCTTGTATTTGTAGGGGCTGAGGTCGATCAGCTCCTGGGTGGTGCCGTGATAACCCCAGTCGAGCACGATGGCCTCGCTGCGGCCGGTGTGGGTGCGGGCCATGCGCAGCATCAGCGAATTGGCTTCGCTGCCGGAACAGGCGAAGGACGCCACCGACAGGCCTTCGGGCAGCGTCGCCGTCAGCCGCTCGGCGTAGGTGACGATGCCGTCGTGCAGGTAGCGCGTGTTGGTGTTGAGCCTGGCGGCCTGGCGGGCAATGGCCTCGACGACATCAGGATGGGCATGGCCGAGATGGCAGACATTGTTGAAGCAGTCGAGATAGGCGCGGCCGCGGTCGTCGATCAGCCAGGCGCCCTCGCCGCGCACGAACTTGATCGGCTCGGAATAAGAGATCGACAGGTTGGGCAGCAGCGAGGTTTTCCGCGCGGCGACGATTTCGGGACGCGTCCGGCCGGTCTGGACAAAGGTTTCCGGCGGGATGCCGGCAAGCTCGGCGGCGTCGGGGAAAAGTTCGCGCCAGACATCGAGGTAACGCGCTTCACCGACGCCGAGGATGTCGCGGGCGGCGAGGTCGGGATCGGCCGAGATCTGGAAATGCAGATGCGGCGCCCAGCCGCCATTTTCGGCAGGCACGCCCATTTCGCCGACGAGGTCGCCGGCAGCGAGTTGCTGGCCTGGCGTCAGCCGCTTTGCGGCTTCATGGCCGAGATGGCCCCACAAGGTGACGAAGGGCGGGCAACCCTCGGGCTCGTGGCGCAGGGCGACGAGGCAGCCATAGCCGAGCGGGTCCTCTTCGATCTCCACACTTTTCACTGTTGCGGCGAGCGGGGTGAAAACCTTGGTGCCGGCGGGCATGAACAGGTCGAGGCCAAGATGATGGACCCGGCGCGCGCCTTCGACGAAACGCGACCAGAAGATGTCTGAGGTGTAGACCGTGCGCGCTTCGCCCCATGGGCCGATGCCGAGTGCGACACCGTTCTCAGTGCAATAGGCATCCCACCAGGCGGTGGCTATCTCAGGCTGCTGTCCAGCCGACGTCACGGTCATCGGATGGGCCGGATCGCCGTAAGGCACCAGCGCTTTGACCAGAGTGGCCGGATGGCGATCGAGGATCGGCGCGAGGCCTTTGCAGTTGGCGCCGATCCAGCTGGCAATGGTGCTGGCTCCGGGTGCGGCATCGAAACCGCAGGCATGGCGCAGGATGGCGGTGGCGAACCTGCGGTTCATCGCACCGAGACGACGCAGCAGCCGCCAGGCCGGCGCCTCCGATATGGCGAGGTAAGGATTGTCGCCAGTCTTTTCCTTGCGGGCAGCCGACAGGGTGACGCTGATGACCAGCCGCATGGCGATGAGGTCGAACAGGACATCGAGCTCGTCTTCGCGCAGCGGATATTCGGCGTGAAAGCCGGCGGCCAAGGTCGCGGCGGCCCCGATCGGGTCCTCGACGTCGAGGATCGAATAGGCGCAGGCGACAGCCACTTCGGCGATCAAGGGCGAATAGAGCGCGTCACCGAAATCGATGATGCCGGCAATGCGGTCGCGTCCGTCCTCTTCGACCAGCACGTTCCAGTCGTTGGCGTCGTTGTGGATGACCTGCGCGCGCAAACCGGCGAGACGGGGAGCTACCTCCGCATCGAAATGGTCGAGCAGGCGCCGTAGAAGTGCGCGGTCTTCGGCGTCAGGGATATGTGGCAGGCGCTGGCGCGCGGCGCCGGCCTGGCGGATGTCCCAGTCGAATGAACGCAAGGCGCCTGCATGGATGAAGCCCTGCAGCGCGCGGTCGAGCCGGCCTAGTGCTGAACCCAGATTGGCCAGGAGTTCGGGCGTACGCTCGACCTCGGCCAGCGGCAGGCCGGGCAGCCATGATACCAGCCGCAGCGCGTGGCGCTCGCCAGCAGCACTTGCAACCTCAGCCAGCGGCGTGCCGATTTGCGAAACCTTGAGACGCGGAGCCACAACATCGGGGCTGGTGCGCGCCAGATGATCGAGCAATGCGACCTGGAATTCGCTCTCGCTGGCGGGCTCGCTGGCATTGACGATCTTGAAGATCCACTGCGCGCCGTCGTCGGCTGAAAGCTTGAAATTCTGGTCGCGCTCGCTGTCGAGCGAGGTGACACGACCGCTCACACCGAACTGGCTCGCGGCCAGGTCGGCGGCTTCGCCAAAGGAGAATGCGGGCGCGGGATGGGTCACGTCAGTCATGTTCTATCCGGATTTGCTGGTATTGAAGCTTGGCACGGGCCGAAAAATCGGGCATCCGGCAAAGCGTCGGTTGCACCGGCACTATGACTGCATGGACCGGCACTTTAACGGCACGGATCGGAACCAGGCGATGAAGGAACTCGACGCCAAGGACAGGGACATTCTGGGCATCCTGTCGAAGGAAGCGCGCATTCCGCTAAAGACCCTTGCCGGACGCATCGGGCTCTCCCGCAGCGCCACCAGCGAACGCGTCGCGGCACTGGAAAAGAGCGGCGTCATCCGCGGCTATCGCGCCGACATCGGCCAGATGGATAGCAACCTGGTTTCGGCGTTCCTGCTGGTGACGCTGGTCAGCACCCCTTCCATAGGCGTGCTCGACCAACTGGCGCGTTATTCGGAAGTGCGGCGGGTGTCGTCCATCACCGGCCAGCTGGACCTGATCGTCGAGGTCGAGGTGCCGTCGATCGACAGGCTGAACACGCTGCGCGACATCATCGCCACGCACCCAAGCGTGCAGGACCTGACGACGCTGATCGTGCTGCGCCGGGACATCGAGCGGCTGGAGTAAATGGCGAACATGACGATCCGACAAATCGTGAAATTTCCCGACCCTCGGCTGCGCCTCGTCGCCGAGCCTGTCACCGCCTACGACCAAGGCCTTCGCGAACTCGCCGCCGACATGCTCGATACGATGCGCGCGGCATCGGGCATCGGCATCACCGCGCCGCATATCGGCATCGCCAAGCGCCTCGTCGTGCTCCAGCTGGAAGGCACCGACAGCGCGCGGACCTACGTCAATCCTGAGATCATCTGGGCTTCGGACGAGATGCTGCCGCACACGGAAGGCAGCGTGTCGATGCCGGGCGTGACCGACGAGATCAGGCGGCATGCGCGGGTCCGCGTCACCTACCAGGATCTCGACGGCGTCGAGCAAACTGAAGAGGCCGAGGGGCATCTCGCGGTTTGCCACCAGCATGAGATCGACCAGCTCGACGGGATCTTCTGGATCGAGAGGCTGTCGAAGCTGAAGCGCGACCGCCTGGTCAAGCGCTATGAAAAGCTGCAACGGGCGCTCTAGCTGTGAGCTTTCAGGAGGTTGTCCATTCGGTCCCGGCCGGGAAAGCTGAGGTTGTCAAAGCTTCAGTGAGTCT
>NZ_JBXARL010000008.1:0-297560 GCF_058808215.1 Aminobacter sp. GW821-FHT11F06
GCCTCACGGCAGCCTAAAATCTAAAACACCAATAAGCAGACTCGGCCTGTCTGGGGACAACCTGTTGAGGCTCCACAACTAGCGCATCCCCGGCAGGTCGACAACTTTTCTCGATCACGCCGGGACCGCCCGCGCCCCGATGCGGCCGAGCAGAAACAGATAATTGTCCCACTTTCTGACCACTTGGAAAGGAGTGGGGTCTAACCCGTTGATTGCGTTGGAAAGGGAAAAAGGAGTGGTGCCCAGACGCGGATTCGAACCACGGACACGCGGATTTTCAATCCGCTGCTCTACCAACTGAGCTATCTGGGCCTACTTCCAGGATCACGCCAAAAGCCTTGATCCGGACGCTTCGAGTGGTGCGCTGCACCCCTGAAAGCGGGTGGGTTATAACACGAGATTTGCCCCTGTCCAGCGCCTGTGGTGTCTTTTTCTGCAAAGAAATCACAGGCCGTTGCGGAAGCTCAAACAGGACCTCAGCTTCGCTCGCCGGGTTCGCTGCTGCTGGTTGAATCCTCTTCCTCGTCGTCGCGGACGGGAATGACATAGGAGCCCGAAAGCCAGCGGTTGAGGTCGACTGCCTTGCAGCGTGGCGAGCAGAACGGGTAGCTGTCGCGTGCTGATGCCTTGCCGCATTCGGGGCAGGGGTGCTTGGCTCGCAGCGGCGTGACGATGTCGTTGGGCTTGTCGGTCATATGCGGGCACCAGCCTGCCAGTTGAGCTGGATCTGGTAACCTTCGCCTGAGAGCAGCGATGTCGTTTCGTAGAGCGGCAGGCCAACCACATTGGTGTAGGAACCGACGAGCTTGACCACGAAGGTACCGGCGAGGCCCTGGATGCCATAGCCGCCAGCCTTGCCACGCCATTCGCCCGAGGCAAGATAGTTTTCCATGTCCTGGCGCGACAGGCGCTTGAAGCGCACGCGCGTTTCGACAAGCCGCTGGCGCAGCTTGCCGGCAGGGGTCACCAGCGCGAGGCCGGTATAGACGCGGTGCGAGCGGCCCGAAAGCAGCTGCAGGCAATGCAGCGCCTCGTCCGATGTCTCCGCCTTGGGCAGGATGCGGCGACCGACGGCCACCACCGTATCGGCGGCGAGGATGAAGCCGGAAGCCGGTTCGGCTTCCTTGGAAAGGATGTCGTGTGCCTTCTGCGCCTTGGTCACCGACAGGCGTTTTGCCAGCGAGCGCGGGTGCTCGGCACGCATCGGGCGTTCGTCGACGTCGGCTGGAAACAGCCGGTCCGGCTCGATGCCGGCCTGCTGCAACAACTCGACGCGGCGCGGCGAACCCGAGGCAAGCACAAGCTTTTGCAGATCGCTCAATCCAAGATCCTGTAGGCTGAGGCCGGCCGACGCGCCCTTGGGCTGTGGCGGCTTACTTGAAGCGGTAGGTGATACGGCCCTTGGTCAGGTCGTAGGGCGTCATTTCGACGAGGACCTTGTCGCCGGTGAGGACGCGGATGCGATTCTTGCGCATGCGGCCGGCGGTGTGGGCGATGATTTCGTGTTCGTTTTCGAGCTTGACCCGGAACATCGCATTCGGCAACAATTCCGTAACAACGCCCGGAAACTCGAGGACTTCTTCCTTCGGCATTCGGTACCTTTGGTTTGGATGGCTTTTCCCGGCGATCCGGCCGGAATTTTCGCGGAACCTATATGATAATCCGCGCTTTGTGAACACGCTTAATCGGCGTCGTTTTTGGCTGCCTTTTGCGCGAATCTTTCGGCCATTCTGACCTTCAGCCGCTCGCGCACGTCGCGATAGGCGTTCATGATCTGGTCGCGTGTGCCGGTCACGGCCGTCGGATCGGGTGTTGGCCAGTATTCGACGTCGATTGCCATCGAACGGGTGAATTCGAGTGCGGCGTGATGCGCCTCGGGTGCCAGCGTGACGATCAGGTCGAAATAGTCGTCTTCGAGCTCATCGATGGTGCGCGGCTCATGCTCTTTGAACCCCATGCCTTCTTCGGCAAGCACGGCATCGACGAACGGGTCGCGGTCGCCGGCGCGCACGCCGGCCGATGCGACGAAGATCGAAGGCGGCAAATGGTGGCGGGCAATCGCTTCGGCCATCGGCGAGCGAACCGAATTCATTCGGCACATGAACAAGATAGAGCGCGGTGAGGTGCCGTTTGCCGCCATATGTCATCCGCGCCAGTGAAGCACGCAGATCAGCGTGAAGAGGCGGCGGGCTGTGTCGAAGTCGATCTCGATCTTGCCCGAGAGGCGGTCGAGCAGCGTTTGCGATCCCTCATTGTGCAGGCCGCGCCTGCCCATGTCGATCGCCTCGATCTGGCTTGGCGTCGAAGAGCGGATCGCCTCGTAATAACTTTCGCAGATCATGAAGTAGTCCTTCACGATGCGGCGGAACGGCGTCAGCGACAGGATGTGGGTGACCACCGCTTCGCCATGCTCGCGCGAAATGGCGAAGACCAGCCGGGCGTCGACAAGCGACAGCTTGAGCCGGTAGGGCCCATGGCCGTCGTCATTGATCGGGTGGAAGCTGTTTTCCTCGATCAGGTCGAAGATCGCGACAGCGCGCTCGTGCTCGACGTCGGGCGTCGAACGGCCGATCGATTCGTCGAGTTCGACGTCGACCAGGCGGGAGCGTGCGTGGCCTTTGTCGGACATCGCCGCCTACATGTTCAATCTGATGGCGACGGAACGCGCATGGGCGTCGAGACCTTCGGCCTTGGCCAGCGCTATCGCCGCAGGCGCCAGTGCCCTGAGCTGTTCGGGGCCGAGCTTCAGGATCGAGCTGCGCTTGACGAATTCGAGCACCGTCAGGCCCGAGGAAAAGCGCGCCGAGCGTGCCGTGGGCAGCACATGGTTCGGACCGCCGACATAGTCGCCGATGACTTCGGGCGTATGCTTGCCGACGAAGATCGAACCCGCGTTGCGGATGCGCGCAAGCAGCGCCTCCGGGTCGGCGGTGGCAAGTTCGAGATGTTCGGCAGCGATTCGGTCGATCAGCGGGATCGCGGCATCAAAGTCGCTGACCAGGATTACCGCGCCAAAGTCGCGCCAGCTGGCCGCGGCCGTCTCGGCGCGGGGCAGGAGCTTGATCTGGCGCTCGACCGCTTCTTCCACGGATTTGCCGAAGGCGGCATCGTTGGTGATCAGGATCGACTGCGCCGACACGTCATGTTCGGCCTGGGCCAGCAGGTCGGCGGCAAGCCAATCGGGATCGTTGTCGGCGTCTGCAACGATCAGCACTTCCGAGGGGCCGGCGATCATGTCGATGCCGACGGTGCCGAACACCTGGCGTTTGGCCGCCGCCACATAGGCGTTGCCGGGGCCAACGATCTTGGCGACGGGGCGGATGGTTTCGGTGCCATAGGCAAGGGCTGCAATCGCTTGCGCGCCGCCGACGCGGTAGATTTCGGACACACCGGCGAGGTCGGCCGCGACCAGCACCAGCGGGTTGATGATGCCGCCGGTGGCTGGCACCACGATGACGATGCGCTCGACGCCGGCGACCTGGGCCGGAACCGCATTCATCAGCACCGAACTCGGATAGCTCGCCGTGCCGCCGGGAACATAGAGCCCGACCGCCTCGACGGCGGTCCAGCGCGAGCCAAGCTCGACGCCGATCGGATCGACATAACGGTCGTCCTTGGGCATCTGGCGGGCATGGTGCGAGCGGATGCGGTCGCGGGCAAAGCGCAGCGCCTCGACAATTTCCGGGTCGGCGTCGACATAGGCCCGATCGATGTCCGCGCGGGTCACGGCGATGCCGAGCGCGGTGAGGTCGGCGCGGTCGAATTTTTGTGTGTAGTCGATCAGCGCCGCGTCGCCACGGCTGCGCACGTCGTCGATGATGGCGCGCACCGTCGCATCGACGTCGGGCGACACCTCGCGCTTGGTGGTCAGGAAGGCAGCGAAGCGCTTCTCGAAGTCTGCGTCGGATTGGCTAAGCGTGATGGCCATGGAAAAATGCTCAGGTCTTGTGAATGGGGCGGGAGGAGGCCTGCCAGGCCGCGCCGGTGTCGGTCAGCCGGGCCTCGATAACTTCGACCTCGAGCCGGATGGCGGCATCGCCGGAAAACAGCAATTCGATCTCGCCTGCGGGATCGTCGCCTTGCGCAAAACCGATGGCCAGAAGTTCCAGCACTTCCTCGGTCTTGGTGCGCGAAATGCCGAACATCTTGACCGACAGCACGCGGTCGAAATGCAGAATCGAGCGCCGGCGCTCATATTTGGGGCGGAAGAAACCCTTCTTGGTTTCCCAGGCGAAGCGGTTCATCGCCAGCGCAAAGCGCTTGGCGGGCGCATCGAAAGCCAGGTCGCCGACCTTGATCACGGCGTCCTGCACATGGGCCGAGACGATCTCCAGATCTTCTTCGTCGAGGGCGACTAGCTTGAGCTGATTCATATCTGGTCGGCTGCCTGTGCGGGAAGGTGATGCTTCCGGCTTTGTTAGGCGGTCTTGATGCAGCGCGCAACCGCGCGTGAGGGGAGTAGGGCAGTATGGGAATAGGGCAGTCAGAACTACTGCCGTACTGCCTTAATGCCCTACTGCCTTGCACTTAGCCGCTGATGCGCTCGATCACCGCGCCGCAGCGCGACAGCTTCTCTTCAAGCCGTTCGAAGCCGCGGTCGAGATGGTAGACGCGGTTGACCGTCGTCTCGCCTTCGGCGGCAAGGCCGGCAATGACCAGCGACACCGAAGCGCGCAGGTCGGTCGCCATGACAGGCGCGCCCTTGAGCTTGGACACACCTTCGACGATCGCCGTCTGGCCCGACAGCGTGATGTGGGCGCCGAGGCGGGCAAGCTCCTGCACATGCATGAAGCGGTTTTCGAAGATCGTCTCGGTGATCCTCGACTTGCCCTTCGACATCGTCATCAGGCCCATGAACTGCGCCTGAAGATCGGTCGGGAAACCCGGGAACGGCTCGGTGGTGACATCGACCGGCGAAATGCCCGAGCCGTTGCGCAGCACGCGGATGCCGGAATTGGTCTCGATGATCTCGGCACCGGTCTGCGAGATCACGTCGAGCGCGCTCTGCAAGAGGTCGGCGCGGGCGCCTTCGAGCAGCACGTCGCCGCCGGTCATCGCGACCGCCATGGCGTAGGTGCCGGTCTCGATTCTGTCGGGGATGACGCGGTGGCGCGCGCCCGACAGCGAATCGACACCCTCGATGGTGATGGTCGAGGTGCCCTGGCCGGTGATCCTGGCGCCCATGGCGTTGAGGCACTCGGCGAGATTGACGACTTCAGGCTCGCGGGCGGCGTTTTCGAGCACGGTTTCGCCACGCGCGAGTGTGGCCGCCATCATCAAAACATGGGTGGCGCCGACAGAGATCTTGGGGAAGGTGTAGCGGTTGCCGGTGAGGCGGTTCTTGGCCGAGGCCAGGATGTAGCCGTTTTCGACCTCGATCTTGGCGCCAAGCGCCTGCAGGCCGTCGATGAACAGGTCGACCGGCCGCGTGCCGATGGCACAACCGCCCGGCAGCGACACCTTGGCTTCGCCCATGCGGGCAAGCAGCGGGCCGATGACCCAGAAGCTGGCGCGCATCTTGGAGACCAGCTCGTAAGGAGCTGTCGTGTCGACGATGTTGCGGGCGGTAAACGAGATGGTGCGCGAATAACCTTCGCCCTGGCGCTCGCGGCGCCCGGAGACGGAATAGTCGACGCCATGATTGCCGAGAATGCGGATCAGCTGCTCGACATCGGCCAGATGCGGCACGTTTTCGAGCGTCAGCGTATCGTCGGTGAGCAGCGAGGCGATCATCAGGGGAAGGGCTGCGTTCTTCGCGCCCGAGATCGGGATGATTCCGGTCAGCTCGTTGCCGCCGACAATTCTGATGCGATCCATTGGCCGTCGTTTCTCCGGGGGAAACCCGGTTCTGGCGAGAAATTTTCTTGCCGCCGTCTAGACCATCGCGCTTTCAGGTTCAAGAAACCCGGTCTTGCGGTCATTGGCGCCAAGCGCCTGCCGTTGCCGGTCAGGCTTTCTCGGGTTTTTCCGTCTCTCCCTCGGCGGCGGCCAGGCCTTCCGGCCGCGTATCGGCTTCGCCTGTGCGTCGCGAGCGCGCCTGCGCCTTGCGTTTCATCAGGTTGGCGCGCAACTCGGCTGCGAGCCGCGCCTGACGCTTGTCGGCACCGCTTGAGGGCATTTTTGGTTTCGACGACATGTGGTGGTCCCCGCTTGTCGATCGTTCATAACGGCTTGGCAATGGAAATGGCCAGTATTGTGGCGCAAGCGGGCCTATGGAAAATGATACACGATTTGGTGCAACTGATAACTTGCGCTGCCGGGAATCATGTGGCACAAGCCGCCCCGTTCACGGTTGCTGCCGTAGCTCAGTGGTAGAGCACTCCCTTGGTAAGGGAGAGGTCGAGAGTTCAATCCTCTCTGGCAGCACCATTTTCTCCCCATTGAAATTATTGAAGCCCTTGACCTACAAGGCTTCTGTCCATTCTGATGTTACAAAACACGTAACAAAATCAGGTGGCAGTCGATGGCGGGCGCGGTCCGGAATTTGCTCAATCGCGACGGGCGCTATTTCGCTCGGCTGGTAATTCCGAAGGAGCTTCGCCCCTTCATGAGCGGCAAATCCGAGCTTCGAACACCGCTCGGGCCTGGTTAGGCCGGCACAGGAGGCCGCGCGTCGGCAGATGGAAGGGAGGGCCGCATAATGGCGCTCAATCCCGCGCTTCACGAAATGGTCCGCTCGCGAGCGTATGGCAAGCCTGCCCAAGGCGACCATTCCGGCATTGCCCCTCACGGCCGATTTGGCACGGCTCGGCTTCGAGAAGGCAACCAAGAAGGAACTCAGGGCCTTAATCTTGCGTGCATTGAATGGTGAACACCCGGAATAGTCGTCGATCCTTGCCGACCGACCAGAAGCCCGGCGACAATCTTCTGGAAGAATGCTGTGAACACGAGCGCATGAACCCGGCAGAAACATTGCAGATTCAGGATCAGCAGTTATTTGTAAGCTATGAACGTCTTCGACTTCATCACAGAAGATGAATTGAACGACTTGCCTGAGAATGGCGAGCAAGCTTTTTCCATCTTTGTGAAGCATGCGCAGCGTCGGCTTCGGGAAGCGACGGCCTCACTCAACGATGATGAAGAAGCGAATTGGCGTCTAATTCAGGATGCACGACACGGCTTTACCAACGTCGTCCTGGCCGCTGCCAAGCGCTTCCAAATTGATGCCTTCAAGTCAATCGATGTGCCTCGCGTCAACAGATTCGACAGCGACGATTATCGTCAGCTTGTTGCTGACCTCGACCACTACATGACGCAATTGGCAATCGATCACAGCATTCGCAGTAAGCAGGATTCCACACGTATTCCGGAGAAGTCGAAGGACCGCATAAAGACGCACCTCCACCATCTGAGGCAGGCTATCAGCGAGGCGAATCTTACAGATGCTAAAAAAGAAACGCTGCTTAAGAAGGTGGGGGAGTTTGAAACCGCCCTCGAAAAGAATCGAGTCAACTTACTTGCCGTTGCCCGACTAACTTTTGAAATTCTCGCGATTCCGGGTGCGCTTTGGGGGTCGGCAGAGGTAGTCAACAAACTCGTTCACAACATCAATCAGACTGTCGCTGAAGCGAAAGCTGAAGAAGACGAACAGCGTAAGATTCCGGTTATCCCAGAACGGTTTGCCCTCATTCCTCCACGTGCTCCGGAAGTCGACTATTCCAAGAAGAAAGCCAGTCGAGAGCTGGACGACGAGATTCCTTTTTAGTCCATATTTTAGAGGGTCGTCCTCGTTGTGTTAATCGCTCGCTGCCTTCCTGTGTCCAGCGTTTCAGGACACTGAGAAAAAGCGAGACGGTTTGCGCTGCGTTCTTGAGCTAAAGGTGCTTTACACCTTTTCGCGCGGCACGCTGGCCATCACATTCCGGCTCACCGCACGGCAAAACCCAGCTCCAATATCCCAGAACGCACGTTTGCTCTGCTCGCGTCGGTTCGGGCTGTCGATCTGCGGCGCAGGCGGTGTCGGTAGCTGGAAGCCGAACGGTTCGGCGGGCATGCCGCCGCGCTCGGTCCAGTATTCGTCGAGATCGGCCTGCATAAGGCGCCGGCGCTTGCGGCGGCGCTGGTTGATGACGTGCGTTTCATTGGAAACGGCCATGACGTGCGGCGGATTGGTCACCGAAACCAGGCCATGAAGCACGAGCAACATCGCATCCTTGGGCCGCAGGCCGCCAAGGCAACGGGTTGCGGTGATGACCGAGCGCTTCGCGTCAGCGCCCTTGGGGCCTTGCATGCCGCCGATCGCCAGGCTGGGGGTGCCGTCTGCGCCACGAACGAAGACGAAGCTGGCCGTCCATAAGCTGTAATCGTCGCTCGCCCGCGACATTTTGAGGGCGAAGACGCCCTCATGGCGGCTGCCGCAATGGTCGGCCAGCAGCATCTGCATGATGTAGTTTTCATTGCGCCCGCTGATGGTGCCGACATCGAGGCGTTCGCCGCGCCAAAGGGCCGCGAGGTCGTCATGCCTCAGCATCTTGCCTGCGATTCGGAAATGCCCGGTCATCAGCTTGAGACGGGTGGGGCTTGGGATTCCCTGGATGAAAAAGACGTCCAGCGCCTTGCGCAACAGGTCGTCATGCGGACGGCCAAGTGATTGCTGCCACGAAAAATCGTCGAGGAATTTGATCCAGCCAAAGGTGCTGATCGGACGGCAGGCGAATCGCAGGCAAAACACCACCGAGCGCTTGAGCGAGATGCGCGCGCCAAGCCCCAGTGCCTGGAGGAACACCGAGGGGTGCTTCGCAGCGCGTACCGGTGATGACTGGACAGGCAGCGCGGCACGCTGGTCCAGTTCCGGCTTCCATTCATGTCGCACGCGATGGCTCCTTCAGACTGCTAACGCCGGTTCCGCAGAATCCTGGAACCGACTGAGCGATCTAAAGAGCCAGCCGCATTACGCCTGCATTGCATCTTTTGGCGCAGCGCGCGGCTTCGCATGCGACGTGTGACGATGAGGTGGGTTTGGGTGGTGGGTTTGGCGGAGCAGTCAGTTCATAGCTGCGATTCGATCGGCAGGTAGCTGATGACCTTGGCAAGCAGGCGGCGTCGCAGGCTGGCCTGCGGTTCGTGCTTGAGCTCGCGGGGGCCGTTGGCGGCCCGGTCGGTCCAGGTCAGTCTGTCGCCACGTAGCGAAAGTCTGAAGCTGCTGCGCGGCGAGATTTGTGCCGTAATCACCGCTCCCACTTCATCCGCCAGATCTTTTTGGCGAAACAGCACGCCCATTTCGGTGTTGAGCGAGGTCGAGCGCGGGTCGAAATTGAACGAGCCGACGAAGCCTGCCTGCCCGTCGGCGATGAACGCCTTGGTATGCAGGCTGGCACCCTTGGAGCCGAATAGCGACATGTCGGTGCGTTCGTCGTCGGGCTTCAACTCGTAGATGTCGATGCCGCTTTTCAGCAGAGGCTTGCGGTATCGGACATAGGCGCCGTGGACGGCGGCGACGTCGGTGGCGGCGAGCGAATTGGTCAGCACCGTGACGGCCACCCCATCCTTGGCCAGCGTCGTCAACTGATGCGTGCCAGCCTCGCCGGGGATGAAATAGGGCGAAACGATCTTCAGTTCGCGCTGCGCCGAAGCCAATACTGGTTTGATCGCCGTCATCAGCCAGCTGTCCTGGCCCCCGCCATAGGCCTTCTCAGGCGGGTCGGAGGCGACCGTCGCTTCGCTGCTCCAGCGCAGTTTTCCCATGCCCGACGACGCCCATGACCGGCTCTCCTCGGTAACACGATGGATGTAAGGCTCGGCAAGGCCAGTGGTCGCCGTGCGTTCGAGGCGGACACGCAGTGCCGGCAGGTCGCCTTTCGCCATGCCGGTGACATGACGGATCGGCAGCACGGCCTCGCTGTTCCAGAACCGGTCGAAGATGACTTCGGTCTGGTCGACCACGGGACCGACGAGCAAAAGGTCCATGTCGCGGAAATTGGCGTCTTCCGACGCGTCGAAATAGGCATCGCCGATGTTGCGTCCGCCAACGACCGCGAGCCTGCCGTCGGCGATCCAGGCCTTGTTGTGCATGCGCCGTGTCGTGCGCACCGCGCGCAGCAGAAGTTCCAGCCCGCGCTGCAGGCCAAAGGCCCGCGCCCAGCTCGGGTTGAACAGCCGGACCTCGATGTTGGGGTGGCTGTCGAGGGCGAGGTAGTTCGGATCGTAGCCCCTGGCATTGATGTCGTCGAGCATGAGGCGCACGCGCACGCCGCGATCGGCCGCGCCAAGGATCTCGCGCGCCAAAAGGCCGCCGGTCAGATCGTCTTTCCAATAGTAATATTGCAGGTCGAGGCTGCGCTGCGCATGGCGCGCGGTATAGGCGCGGACGGCAAAGGCATGCAGATTGGAGGAAAGCAGTGCAATCCCGCTCTGGTCGGGATGATTGGCTAAAAGCGGGGCAACCAGCGAATCGAACTGGGTTTGGTTTTCCGCCGTCGGAAGTGCCTGGGAGGGTGCGCCGCGCGCGCGTTTGGCAAAGCGGCCATAGGCATAGACCGCAAGCAAGGAGGCGAGGACCAGCGTTCCAACGACAGCTATGGCAATTGCGATGAGTTTCATGCGTCGGGCGGCCAATCTGTTAAGGATGGAACCATAGCCTCGCGATACCATTTCGGTGGAAGGCCATCGTGACGCATGTGGAAAACCTCGAACACCTCGACCATATAGGTTACAGTTGGCAACAACGCATGCCGCAACTGAACATGAATTTCCCAGAGATTCCAGACGAGTGATGGCTAGCACACTAGGCTTTGAGATTCCCGATAGGGCAGGTGCCCACAGCGAAATCGTCGTCGCCTCCTACAACGTCCATAAATGTGTCGGGCTGGATCGTCGCTTCGATCCGCAGCGCACGATGGAGGTGATTTCCGAGATCGGCGCCGATGTGATCGCGCTGCAGGAAGCCGACCAGCGCTTTGGCGAGCGTGCAGGCCTGCTCGACCTCGATGCTGTCGAGCGCGAGACCGGGCTTGTTCCGGTTCCGCTTGCCGGCCGGCGCATGAGCCATGGCTGGCACGGCAATGTGGTGCTGTTTCGCAAGGGATCGGTGACTTCGGCGCGGCAAATCGTTCTGCCCGGGGCCGAGCCGCGCGGTGCGGTCGTCGTCGATCTTGAACTCGAGGCTGGCCCCTTGCGCATCATCGCGGCGCATTTCGGCCTGTTGCGCCACTCGCGCAAGCTGCAGGCTGGAACGCTTTTGACCGCCGCCGAGCTGCACAGCGACAAGCCGACGGTGCTTGTCGGCGACCTCAACGAATGGCGGTTGGGCAAACGTTCGTCGCTGCGCAGCCTGGAACCGGCCTTCGGGCCGATGCATGCGATCGTGCCGAGCTTTCCCTCACGCTTCCCGGTGTTGGCGCTCGACCGCGTCATGGCAAGGCCGCACAATCTGCTCACCGAGATCGAGGCGCACGATACGGCACTTGCGCGTATCGCCTCCGATCATCTGCCGATCCGGGCCGTGATCCGGCTGAACGCCAGGCGCAACGGCCTCGCCGAGGCCGCCTGACGTTCCGGCCGCATAGCCGCGCCGCGTCACAATCACCCCTTGCACAGACAGGCGGATGCCATATCAGGTAGCCTCGATTGGGGGCGAGCAACGAAGCGCAACGGTTGAGCGAGGCGAGACATGGTGCAAACGCGGATAGGCTGCGAAAACCTGCGGTCCAAGGTGATGAGCGCCGAGGACGCGTCCTCCCTGATCAAGTCGGGCGCCACTGTCGGCATGAGCGGCTTCACCGGCTCGGGCTATCCCAAGACCGTGCCTTTGGCGCTTGCCGCTCGCATCGAGGCCGAACATGCCAAGGGCAATCCGTTCCGCCTGCGTGTCTGGACCGGCGCTTCGACCGGCCCCGAACTCGACGGCGCGCTGGCCAAGGCCGACGGCATTGAGTTTCGTCTTCCATACAATTCCGATCCCATTGCCCGCGAAAAGATCAATCGCGGCGAGATGGAATATTTCGACATGCATCTGAGCCAGGTGGCGCCGATGGCCTGGCAGGGCTTTCTTGGCCCGCTCGACACCGCAGTCGTCGAGGTTTCAGGCATCTTGCCGGACGGCTCGCTGATCCCCTCGTCGTCGGTCGGCAACAACAAGACCTGGCTCGACCGTGCCGACCAGGTGATCCTCGAGGTCAACCGCTGGCAAAACAGCCATTTGGAAGGCATGCACGACATCTACTATGGCACGGCACTGCCGCCGCATCGCGTGCCGATCCCGCTGGTGAAACCAGACGACCGCATTGGCGAGACTGTCTTCCGTTGCGACCCTGCCAAGATCGTCGCCATCGTCGAGACCGACGCGCCGGACCGCAATCTGCCGTTCTCCAAGCCCGATGGCGTCGCCCATGCGATCGCCGGGCACCTGCTGGAATTCTACAGCCATGAGGTCGCGAAGGGCCGGCTGCCGGCCTCCCTGCTGCCGATCCAGTCAGGTGTCGGCAACATCGCCAATGCGGTGCTGACCGGCCTTGTCGACGGCCCGTTCGAAAACATGACCGCCTACACCGAAGTGATCCAGGACGGCATGCTGGACCTGATCGATTCCGGCAAGCTGCGCATGGCCTCGGCCACCGCCTTTTCGCTCAGCCCCGAGGCGGCCGACCGGCTGAACACGGATATGGGTCGTTATCGCGACAAGATGATTCTGAGGCCACAGGAGATCAGCAACCACCCCGAACTGATCCGGCGGCTCGGCTGCATCGCCATGAACGGGCTGATCGAGGCCGACATCTATGGCAACGTCAACTCGACCCACATCATGGGCTCGCGCATCCAGAACGGCATCGGCGGCTCGGGCGACTTCGCCCGCAACGCCTATGTCTCGATCTTCATGACGCCGTCGACGGCCAAGGGCGGCAAGATCTCGGCGATCGTGCCGCAGGCGAGCCATGTCGACCACATCAACCAGGATGTTCAGGTGCTCGTCACCGAGCAGGGGCTGGCCGATCTGCGCGGCCTGTCGCCCAAGCAACGCGCGCGGCTCATCATCGAAACCTGCGCTCATCCGGACTATCGGCCGGCATTGGCCGATTATTTCGAGCGCGCGTTGAAGCATTCCTATGGATTGCAGTCGCCGTCGCTGCTCAACGAGGCGCTGTCGTGGCATCAGCGCTACATCGAGACCGGCTCGATGCGGGCATAGCGTTACTGCACGACGAAGAAGTCGCTGATCCGCGAGGCCATCTGCCTGAGGATCGGCAGGATCTCGGCTTCCATGTCGGCCGGCGTGTGACGTGAGGTCTGCGTCGAGACGTTGATCGCGGCGATGATCGCATTCGAGCGGTCGCGCAGCGGCACGGCGATCGAACGCAGGCCGATTTCCAGCTCTTCGTCGACGATCGCGAAATCGTCCGCCCGGACTTTTGCGATGATGGCGGCAAGCCGTGTCCTGTCGACAGTGGTTTTCGGCGTCCGCTGCGTGATCGTCGCGCGTGCCAAAAATGTTTCGAGGTCGCTTTCGGCGAGACCCGAAAGCAATACGCGCCCCATGGCCGTGCAGTGGGCAGGCAGATGCGCCCCGACCTGCAGGTCGACGCCGATGATGCGCGGTCCCGGCACACGCGCGACATAGACCATGTCTTCGCCCGACAGGATCGCCGCCGAGCAGGATTCGTGCAGCTTGGCGGCGGTCTCACGCATGAAGGGCTCGGCGAAGGTCCACAGCGGAACGCCATGCAGCCAGATGCGGGCCTGCGCCAAAAGCCTGGGCGACAGCGAGAAATTCCGTCCCACTTGGACGGCATAGCCCGTCGCCACCAGTGTCAGCAGGAAGCGCCGCGCGCCGGCGCGGGTGAGGTCTGCCTTTTCGGCGGTTTCGGTCAGCGTCAGTCCGGCAGGATTGGCAGCCAGGATTTCCATTACCGATAGACCGCGCTCCAGCGAGGTGACGTGATCGCGGCCGGTGTCGTCATCGCTCATGCGGCATTCCTCGGGAAATAGCGTCGCCGCAGAGTCATCTCATTGACTCTCGCCGCATCTTAGCTCAAAAATGTATCGCATAGAAAACAAATGTTCGCAATACGAACTTTTGAGCGGACTTAGACAAACCGGGACGAAACGAAATGGCCAAATTTCTCCCCCTGTCGCAGGCGGTCGCCGACAATCTCAACAATGGCGATACAGTCGCCTTCGAAGGGTTCACGCACCTCATTCCCACCGCCGCCGCGCATGAGGCGATTCGCCAGGGCTTCAAGGACCTGACGCTGGTCCGCATGACGCCCGACTTGATCTACGACCAGATGATCGGCATGGGCATGGCCAAGAAGGCGGTGTTCTCCTACGCTGGCAATCCGGGCGTCGGCCTGCTGCGCCGTCTGCGCGACGCGGTCGAGAACGGTTTTCCGCATGCGCTGGAGATTGAGGAGCACAGCCACGCCGCCATGGCCAACGCCTATGAGGCGGGAGCCGCCGGCCTGCCTTGCGCGATCTTCCGCGGCTATCGCGGCGCTGAACTCGCCAAGGTCAACCCGAACATCAAGTCGGTGACCTGCCCATTTACCGGCGAGGTGCTGGCCGCCGTCCCGTCGGTTCGTCCCGACGTCACCTTCATCCATGCCCAGAAGGCCAACAAGAAGGGCGACGTGCTCGTCGAAGGCATCATCGGGATCCAGAAGGAAGCAGCCCTTGCCGCCAAGCGCGCGGTGGTCACGGTCGAGGAGGTGGTCGACAATTTCGACGACCTGCACCCCAACCTGACAGTGCTGCCCAACTGGTCGGTCACCGCGATTTCCGTCGTGCCGGGCGGCGCGCACCCGTCCTACGCGCATGGCTATTACATCCGCGACAATGCTTCTTATCTCGAATGGGACGAGATCGCTGCCGACCGCGACCGCTTCCGCGAATGGATGCAGGAAAATGTCATCGAAAAGAGCGCCGACGATTTTGCGGCCCGCGTCGAACACCTGAGGAACGTGGCATGAGCGAACTCGGCTTCACCCCCAATGAGATGATGTCCATTGCCGCCTCGCGCGCCTTGAAGGGCGACGACGTCTGCTTCGTCGGCATCGGCGCGCCTTCGGCCGCCTGCAATGTCGCGCGTCTGACGCATGCGCCCGACATCACGCTGATCTATGAATCGGGCACCATCGGCACCGCACCCGACGTGCTGCCGCTGTCGATCGGCGATGGCGAGTTGTGCGACACTGCCGTCACCACCGTCTCGGTGCCGGAGATGTTCCGCTACTGGCTGCAGGGCGGACGCATTTCGATCGGCTTCCTCGGTGCCGCCCAGCTCGACAAGTTCGGCAACATCAACACGACGGTCATTGGCGACTACGCCCACCCCAAGACCCGCCTGCCGGGCGGCGGTGGCGCGCCGGAGATCGCGACGTCGTCGAAGGAAATCTACATCACCATGGCGCAGACCAAGCGCGGCATGGTCGAAAAGATCGACTTCTACACCTCCTTCGGCCACGGCGAGGGCGGTGACCACCGTCAGCGTCTCGGCATCGACACCAAGGGCCCGACGCTTTTGATCACCGATCTGGCGATCTGGAAGCCCGACCCCGTGACCAAGGAGTTCACCGTGGTTTCGCTGCATCCCGGTGTCACCCGCGACAAGGTGCAAGAGACCTGCGGCTGGACCGTCAAATTTGCCGACACGCTGGAGGAAACCCCAGCACCCACCGAGCTGGAGCTGAAGACGCTGCGTGACCTCAAGGCACGCACTGATGCGGCCCACAAGGGCGAGGCCGTTGGCGCAAAGAGAGGATCGAAGGATGGCTGAGGCCTATATCTGCGACTATATCCGCACGCCGATCGGCCGCTTTGGCGGTTCCTTGTCGTCGGTTCGCGCCGACGATCTGGGGGCGGTGCCGCTCAAGGCGCTCATGGAGCGCAATGCCGCCGTCGATTGGGCGGCTGTAGACGACGTCATCTTCGGCTGCGCCAACCAGGCCGGCGAGGACAACCGCAACGTTGCGCGCATGTCGCTGCTTCTGGCTGGCCTGCCTCAGGACGTGTCGGGCACGACCATCAATCGGCTCTGCGGTTCGGGCATGGACGCTTTGATTGCGGCTGCCCGCGCCATCAAATCAGGCGAAGCCGAACTGATGATCGCTGGCGGTGTCGAAAGCATGAGCCGCGCACCCTTCGTCATGCCCAAGGCGGACGCGGCATTCTCGCGCCATGCCGAAATCCACGACACCACCATCGGCTGGCGCTTCGTCAATCCTGTGATGAAGAAGCAGTACGGCGTCGATTCGATGCCCGAGACCGGCGAGAACGTGGCGGAAGACTTTGCTGTCTCCCGAGCCGATCAGGACGCCTTTGCTGTGCGCAGCCAAAACAAGGCCGTCGCCGCCCAGGAAAACGGTCGTCTCGGCAAGGAGATTACGCCGGTGACCATCCCGCAGCGCAAGGGCGATCCTATCGTCGTTGCCAAGGATGAGCATCCGCGCGCCGGCACCACCATCGAAACGCTGGCCAAGCTGCCGACGCCGTTCAGGCAAGGCGGCACGGTGACTGCCGGCAACGCCTCGGGCGTTAATGACGGTGCCGCAGTGTTGATCGTCGCCTCGGAAGCGGCGGTGAAGAAATACGGCCTGACGCCGATTGCGCGTGTGCTCGGCGGTGCTGCTGCCGGTGTTGCGCCGCGCATCATGGGCATCGGCCCGGCACCGGCAACCAAGAAGCTGTGCGCCCGGCTGGGCATTTCACCTTCCGATTTCGACGTCATCGAACTCAATGAAGCATTCGCCTCCCAAGGCATTGCCGTGCTCCGTGACCTTGGCATTGCCGAGGATGCGGAGCACGTGAACCCGAATGGCGGGGCCATCGCACTGGGCCATCCGCTTGGCATGTCAGGCGCCCGCATCGCTGGTACCGCGGCGCTGGAGCTCGGCTTGCGCGGTGGCAAGCTGGCGCTTGCCACCATGTGCATCGGTGTCGGGCAAGGCATCGCGATCGCGCTCGAAAGAGCGTGAGCCAAGCTTTTCCGTCAGCCGATTATCAAAACGCCCGGCATCGCCGGGCGTTTTTCATTTAGCCGACTAGGCTGATCAAGAAGCGCAGGCTGATCAAAAGCAGGAAGATGCCGAAGGCGACTTCGAGTTTGCGCTTGGACAGCGCATGCGCGAGCCGCGCACCCAACGGCGCCGTCAACACGCTGGTTGGAACGAACAGGATCAGGCCGACGAGCGAGACATAGCCCAGCGACAGCGGAAACTGCAGGGCGGCGACGTCGGGGTACTCGGCCGCGCGGGGCCAGCCGGCATAGATGTAGCCGAGCGCTCCGGGGATGGAGATCAGCACGCCGAGGCCGGAGGAGGTCGCAACCGCCTGGTGGATCGGCCGGCCATAGAAGGTCATGAACAGGTTGGACAACTGGCCGCCACCGATGCCCATCAGGCTCGACAGCACGCCGATGATCCAGCCATAGATGTTCATGATCAGCTTGCCCGGCATGTCGAGCCCGAGCCGCCACGAATCCTTGCCGAACAAAAGCCGGATCGCCGAGAAACCGGCAACAACGACGAACACGGCCTTGAACAGGTCGGCGGGTGCGTAGCGCGCGATCACGCTGCCCATGATGACGCCGACGATCACAGGCACCGCCCATTGCTTCAGGATGGCCATATCGACTGCGCCTTTGGCATGGTGGGCCTTGAATGAGCGTATCGAGGTCGGGATGATGATGGCGAGCGAGGTGCCGACGCACAGCGGCATGCGGACTTCCTCCGGCACGCCGACCGCCTGGAACAGTTCATACAGAACCGGCACGATGACGGTGCCCCCGCCGACACCGAAGACGCCGGCCAGCAGGCCGGTGATGGCGCCGGCGCCCAGAAGGGCTACGGCGAGCCAGATGATTTCAAACGTCGATATGCCGGCCATGTCTGGAAAACTCTTGTCGATAAGGATGGTGGGAGCAGGGTCTGCGAGATACGCCTCTCAAGGCTCCCCTTGGGTTAGGAGGGCCACATATGGCACGAAGCGTCGGGCCAGTCTCCCCCCGTATGCCATGCTAGAATCCGGTTCGATTGGCCGTCAAAACATCGCAACTGTTTTGCTGAAAACCACCCGGATGGGTGGTTGCCTGTCATGTGTTATATCCGTATGAATATAACGAATCCGCGGCTTGGCTGCGGCAGGGCAATCACGGAGGAATGACGATGTTCACGCGCAGGGGATTTGGGGTGCGGCTTGCCGCGATGGTGGGTGGCCTTGCAGCGGTGCTGTCGCTCGGCCTGCCGGCAGCGCGCGCCGATGACAACGTTGTCGTGTTCGCTGCTGCCAGCCTCAAGAACGCGCTCGACGCCGTCGATGCCGCCTGGAAGGCTGAAGGCGGCAAGTCGGCCACCGCCTCTTATGCCGCAAGCTCGGCACTCGCCAAGCAGATCGAAGAGGGCGCCCCGGCCGACGTGTTCATCTCCGCCGACCTCGACTGGATGAAGTATCTCTCCGACAAGAAGCTCATCAAGGACGGCTCGGAAGTGAAGCTGCTTGGCAACCGCATCGTGCTCGTCGCGCCGAAGGATTCCGCCGCCAAGGCCGAGATCGCTGCGAATTTCGACCTCGCCGCACTTCTCGGCGACGGTCGCCTCGCCATGGGCGATGTCAAGGCCGTTCCCGCCGGCAAGTACGGCAAGGCGGCACTGGAAAAGCTCGGCGTCTGGTCGTCGGTCGAAGGCAAGATCGCCCAGGCTGAAAACGTGCGCGCAGCGCTCAAGCTGGTCACGACCGGCGAAGCCCCGCTCGGCATCGTCTACCAGACCGACGCGACCGCCGAGCCTGGCGTGAAGATTGTTGGCATTTTCCCGGAAGACTCGCATCCTCCCATCGTCTATCCGGTAGGCCTGACGGCGGACTCGAAGAACGCGGACGCGGCTGCGTACGTGAAATATCTTCAGTCCGCCAAGGCTAAGGAGCTGTTCGAGGCGCAAGGTTTCACTATGCTTGCGCCCGTCGCTTCCAACTAAAGGCATTCAGACTGACGCATGACATGGCTGGACCTCACTCCTGACGAATGGAATGCGGTCCACCTGTCGATCAAGGTCGGGCTGTGGGCGATGGCCGCCAGCCTGCCTTTCGGTATAGCCATTGCCTTGTTGCTCGCGCGTGGCAAATTCTGGGGCAAATCGCTGCTCAACGGCGTTGTCCACTTGCCGCTTGTGCTTCCCCCCGTCGTCACCGGCTATCTGCTGCTTCTAAGCTTCGGCCGGCGCGGGCCCATCGGCTCGTTCCTCGACGAGCATTTCGGCATCGTCTTTTCATTCCGCTGGACCGGTGCCGCCCTTGCCTGCGCGGTCATGGGCTTTCCGCTGATGGTGCGGGCCATCCGCCTGTCCATCGAGGCAGTCGACCGGCGCCTTGAGTCGGCGGCGGGCACACTCGGGGCAAGCCCGCTTTGGGTGTTTCTCACGGTGACGCTACCTTTGATCCTGCCCGGCGTCGTTGCCGGCATGATCCTGTCTTTCGCCAAGGCGATGGGCGAGTTCGGCGCCACCATCACCTTCGTCTCCAACATCCCCGGCGAAACCCAGACGCTGCCGTCGGCGATCTACACCTTCACCCAGGTGCCCGGCGGCGACGCCGGTGCGATGCGCCTGACGCTGATCTCGATCGCCATTTCGATGATCGCACTGATCGTCTCCGAGATCTTCGCCCGCCGCATCGGCCAACGCATGGATGTCGGATGACGCTACTCGTCGATATCCGCCACAGGCTTGGTGCGCTGAACCTGGAGGCCAGCTTCGAAAGTGCCGGCCACCTGACCGCATTGTTCGGACCGTCCGGTTCGGGAAAAACCTCGCTCATCAACATCATCGCGGGCCTGATCCGGCCCGATACCGGTCGCATCGCCATCGGCGAGAGGACGCTGGTCGACACGGCGGCTCGCAAGTTCGTGCCCGCCCACAGGCGCCGGGTCGGTTTCGTCTTCCAGGACGCGCGGCTGTTTCCGCATCTCAACGTGCGTTCGAACCTGCTCTACGGCCGCTGGTTCACGCCACGGACGGAGCGTTATGCCGAGTTCGATCGCGTCGTCGACATGCTCGGCATTGGTCATTTGCTGGCGCGGCGACCGGCGCTTCTTTCGGGTGGTGAAAAGCAGCGCGTTGCCATTGGCCGCGCGCTTCTGGCCAGCCCGAGATTGCTGTTGATGGATGAGCCGCTGGCTTCGCTCGACGATGCCCGTAAGTCCGAGATCATGCCTTATCTCGAGCGCCTGCGCGACGAGACCAGGATCCCGATCGTCTATGTCAGCCACTCCATATCGGAGGTCGCGCGGCTCGCCACCGACATCGTGGTCATGGCCGAAGGCAAGGTTGCCGCATCCGGGCCGACAATCGAGATCATGCAGCGCCTCGACCTGTTGCCGCCCGAAGAGGTGGGCGAGGGCGGTGCCGTGCTCGACATGACAGTCCTGCGCCATGACGAGATGTTCGGGATGACGGTCCTGGGTGCTGCCGCCGGCGAAATGCGGGTGCCCAACATTGCCTTGCCGGTGGGCTCCAAGGTTCGTGTCCGCATCAGGGCGCGTGATGTCATGATCGCCACCGAACGGCCGCAGGGGCTGAGCGCGCTCAACGTCCTGCCGGGACGCATCGCCGAGATCGGCAAGGTCAACGGTGCCCAGATCGATCTCCGGCTCGACTGCCACGGCGACATGCTCGTCTCGCGCATCACCCGCCAGTCGCTGGAAACACTTCAGCTTGCCGTCGGCCGCGACGTCTTTGCCGTCATCAAGACTGTCGCATTCGATCGCGCCAATCTTTCTCCAGGGGCGCCGCTTGTGCTAACCAGCGACTGACTGGAGTAGCCGATGCCATCTCTGACCTTGCGCTTGTATCTCGACCCGAAGGGCCGTCTGGGGCCGGGCAAGGTCGAACTTCTCGAACAGATCGCCGTCACCGGCTCGATCTCGGCTGCGGCGCGCGCCATGGAGATGTCCTACAAGCGCGCCTGGGACCTGGTCGAAGAGATGAAGGATATGTTCGGCAAGCCGTTGGTTGCCGCCAAGACCGGCGGCAAGCATGGCGGCGGCGCCGAGCTCACCTCAGTTGGCGAAGAGGTCGTGCGCCAGTTCCGCGACATGGAGCGCGCGGTCAACGAGGCCGCAGCGCCCCACATCAAGGCGCTGCAAGCCGAAGCTGACGCGAAATAGTTTATTTCCCGAGTTCGATCGAACGAACCCGCGCTGCCTCGACGGCTTCCGTGAGCAGGTTCTTCAGCCGGTCTTCGCCCATCAAAACGCTGAGCGCTGCCGCCGTCGTGCCATTGGGGCTTGTCACCTGGCGGCGCAATACGGCCGGGTCTTCACGGCTTTCGGCGGCGAGGCTGGCGGCGCCATAGACTGTCTGCATCGCCAGAAGCGATGCCGTCTTCGACGGAAGCCCCGCATTCTCCGCCGCTGCGGTCAGGCACTCGATGAAATGGAAGATGTAGGCCGGTCCCGAACCGGAAACCGCCGTCACCGCATCCATCAGGCCCTCGTCAGCGATGGTCGCGACCTCGCCGCTGGCCGACAAGAGGTCGCCGACGATCTCCTTGGTCTTTTCGGTGACGTGCTCGTTGGAATAGACAACCATCATGCCTTTGCCTATGGCCGCGGGTGTGTTGGGCATGCAGCGCGCGATCGGTGTGTGGCTGCCGAGAATCTCGGCGAAGGTGGCGACCGGGGTGCCCGCAGCCACGCTGACGAAGGTCGTGCGACCATTGCCGAAGCGGCGATAGTCTGATGTGACCTCGCGAATGACCTGCGGCTTGACCGCAATGACGATGATCTCGGGGTCGGCATCGACCGGTATGCCGCCAACTTCCGAAGCGACCCGGCTACCGAGCTCAGCGGCGCGGGCACGAAGCTCCGCGTTGGGCTCGACCACGAAGGTCTCTTCAGGCGCGAGCTTGCCTGAATTGAGCCAACCCGTGAGCATGGCGTAGCCCATGTTGCCGCAGCCGGCGAGGATCAGTCTGATGGTCATGCAAAGCCCTCCGAACACAACTGACATAGACCGTCTTGGGGCCAGGCGGAAGGGCCACTTCAGCGTGTGCCGTCCAGCGCCTTGGAGAAGGCGTTGGTGAAGGTGACGCTGCCTTGTGGGCCGGCTTCCGCCAAAACGACGTCGATGAAGGCATCGGTCACCCGGACCACGGCGAAGCCACCCATGAAGGCCGCCTTGGGCTTGAACAGGTCGAGCCCGTCGCGCTTGTAGGTCATCGCGGTGTCATGCTGGTGCCCGTGGAATACGCCGACGACATTGTAGCCTTCGATCGCGGCAAGCAGCGCGCGCCGGTCGTCATCGCTCCACCAGTGCGGCTTGCCGCTGCCGGTGTCGTCGAACTGGTGGGCATTCGGGTCCCATTTTTCGGTTGAGAACGGGTCCCAACCATAATGCTGGAACAGGATTACCGGCCGCCCGTCGCCGGCGAATGTTTTCAGGTCATGTTTCAGCCAGTCGAGGCCGCTGATCGCGCCCTTGGCGGTGTCGCCGGCGAACCTGTGGGTCTGGACGAGATGCAGTCCGCCCCAATCCCATGAATAGCAGTCGGACGCCGCGTCGTAGTTGGTGGCTGGCACCGGCGGCTTGAAGAACACGCTTGGTCGGTGGTTGATCTCGACATAGTCGCGCATCTCGCGCCGGTACCAGTCGACTTGCGGTGGCGGGCCGTCCTGGTCGAGGTCGTGATTACCAAGCCCGACATAGACAGGCACATGCACCCGGTCGGGGCCGTTGCCTTCCTGGTAGCGCTGGCTGAATTGCAGAAGCTGCGTGCCCTCATGAGGCTCTGTCACCTGGCCGCCGCCGTCGTCGGTCATGTCGCCACCGATCACCAAACCAAGCGAACGTCCGATCCTTTGGCCGGCACCCGCCAATCGGCTTGGCGCTCCGCCGATCTCGCGTGGCCACTCGAACTCGCCGACTTCATTGAGTGCTGCAATATGCCGGCGCAGGTTCTCGTCGGTCTTGCCTTCCGTCTGGCAATGCGGACTGAGGCCGCTGGCCATGCGGCAGGCATGGATGTCGGCCGAAAACAGGAAGGTCGCGTCGATCTCCGGCCAGCTTGCACTGCGCGCCGCCGGCACCTTGAGCAACGAGGCGAGGCCGATGCCCAGTGTCTGGGCCAGCATCTGGCGTCTGGAAACAGTGGTGATCATGGCGTGAGAATGGATGGCGCGCCGCGCATGATCAAGAGAGCCGCTCAGGCGCTCGACTTGTGGATGACCGTGCGTGAGACCAGCCTGAGTCCGAGCACGCCGAAGACGAAGAACATCCACACCGGGTCGGTGCGGCGGAAAAAGAAGCTTTCGAGGAAGGCGTTGAGCGAGGTGAACAGCACCACCATCATGAAGAAGTCGCCGAGGAAGACGTTTTCCTTGTAGAGCGGGATGCGCATGTAGTCGCGCATCGGCGCGATCAGGAAGACGTAGATCGCCACGACAAGTGCCGGAAGTCCCATGGCCACGGCAAGATCGATGTAGCCATTGTGGCCATGTACGATGCCGCTGATGTCCCAGCGCTGGTCGAAGGTCTGGTCGATCCCGGTGACAATGGGCGTGCCCCAGAAGCTTTCATAGCCGTAGCCGAACCATGGCTGCCTGGCGATCATCTTGCCGGCAAACTCCCAGATCGTCGTGCGGCCGGTATAGGTGAGGTCCGGAAAAAGATGGGCGGCAAGCTGCTTGAGCGGATCGATGAAGACGATGCCAAGCGTGGCAAGGGCCGTGCCGGTCACGGCAAGCGCAAACACCAAGGTCACGCCAAGCCGCATGCCGATCATTCCCGGCAAAAGCACCAGCAGGATCGACAGCGGCACCAGGCCCGCCGTGGTTTTCGATCCGGTATGCGCCATGAAGAACATGGCCAGCAGAAACAGGATCACGCCCGACCAGCGCCAGCCGCGGCGGAACAGGTAGATCCCGGCGAAGCTGAAACAGGCCATGACGGGTGCTGCGATATTTTTGTGCGTGAAGGCGCCGCGCCATAACCCGGAATGTTCGGGCTCGAAGCCGCCGGAGCCGTGGATCGCCACGCTCGGATAGAAAATGACACCAGCGTAGCAAAGTCCAACGACCACGAAGCCGGCGAAGGCGAGTACAGTCGAATAGGCTTCGCCGTCGCGCGGCAGCGCCAGCACGGTTGCCATGGCGACGATGCCGATGAGGGTGAATATGGCGGCGCGGAACGCTGCATTGGGATCGATGGCATTCGCCACCGAAACCATGAAGAAGCACAAAAGCAGCAGCCAAGGCAGGCCGGCCAGCGCGCGCAATCTGCCCGGACCGGCCAGGGTCAGCAGCGCAAAAATGGCAAAGGCGCCGAGCGATCCGAAACCGAGCTGGTTGACGATATCGCCGCCGCCATCGAGGTTGGCGCTCGCCGGCTGGAACGGCCGGAACGATACGACGACGATGGTCAGCACCATCGCTGCGACCGCCGTGGCGACGCCCGCAGGGGTGAACGCCGCCGAAAGCGGCGCGGCGTCAGTTCTTTTCAGGCTGCCGGTATTGCTCATTGGCATAACCGAAGTCGGCCATCACGCGACCGAGCGCCACATGGATCGGATAGATCGCGACCGATGGCGAGCCGGTGACGACAAGGCGCTTCAAGGCACGCAGGGGCGAGGCGGCAAGAAGTGCCAGGCTTTTCAGGAAGACGCGCGTATTGGCGAACGGCGTACCGGCGTATTTCTTCTTCGCTACCAGGGTTGAGATGACGCCATTGCGCAAGGACCGGGCGCGGATCCAGTCGGCCTCGAGGCGACGTGCCGGAACCGTTTCGAACAGTTTTGCTTCCGCGCACCAGCCGAGCTTGAAACCCTTTTGCGCAGCCCGGCTCAGGAAGTCGGAGTCGCCGCCGCCCATGAAATTGAAGCGCAGGTCGAGGAAGGGCGGGCCCATGGCCAAAAGCACGTGGCGGCCGACGAGCAGGTTGCCCGACGAATAAAGGGCAGCGACGCGCCCGGTGGTGGAATAGGGCGGTGCGAAGACCGGATGTGTCGCCCAGACCTGATGTGCGGCATCGGTGAAGACGGGCACCTGCGGCCCACCGACGATGTCGACGCCAAGGCTTTCGGCGGCCGAACACATGGTTTCAAGCCACAGCGGATCGGCCAGTTCGTCGTCGTCGATGACCAGGAGCTTGGTGAAGTCGGGAAAGTGCAGGAGTGCCGTGTGCCAGCCGGCATTGTAGGCGCTGCAATTGCCGCGCTCATGCGCGACGATCACCAGCCCCGCCATCGCATCGCTTTCAAACAACGGCAGCGCGGCGCGCAGGCCTTCGCCGCCCTCGGCGTCGTTTTCCATGACGATGACAGCGAATCGCCGCGCGGTTTTTTGCTTGGCGAGCGAATCGAGCGTTGCCAGCAACTGCTGAGGCCGGCGGAAAGTCGGCAGCGTGACCACCACCTCCACATCATCCACCTCCAACGCGGGCGACATGCCTGCAATGGTCACGGATTTGAGGGGTGGTAGAGCATTCATGAAAAGGGCGCCGTTCTTGATGCCCCTCCCTACCACCGGCACGATAACGGTCGGTTAAATAACCGGTGAGTGCCGCCGGTCAGGCGTATTCCGCAGCAGGCCCGAATTGCTTAAAGAAGACTTCACTGCGCGCTGCTATGGCATGGGCAGGAATTAGTTGATGCATCTGCTGTTTGCCACATCCATCGTGCCTGACGGAGCGCTTTCCTCGGGCTACGAGATCGCCAATCAGGCGATCATCGATGCGTTGCGCCGGGCCGGCGTGCGCGTGACCGTGCTCGGCTTTGGCTGGCCTGACAAGGCGCCGTCCGATCCCGAAAACACCATTCTGCTTGGCTCGATCGATGTGCGCACAGACGCGGCACCCTTGCCGCGAAAACTGGCCTGGCTGGCGAGCGCTGTTGCCTCGGGCCTGACATTCGCGTCGGCCAAGCTGCGCGTGGTCTCCGATGACACCGTGCGCCAGGCAATCGCGGCCGCGGGGCCGTTCGACGGCTACATCCTCAATTCGGTGCAGATGGCCGCTGCCTTCGAAAGCGCCTTTCAGGACAGGCCGTCGATCTTCGTCGCGCATAATGTCGAGTTCCGCTCGGCGGCGGAGAACGCGCAAGCCGCCAATGGTGCATTTCAACGCGCCTTGTTTCGGCGGGAAGCAAGACTGCTCGAAGTCATCGAAAAGCGGCTGTGCCGCAAGGCACGGTTCGTCTTCACGCTGGCCGAGGAGGATCGCGCCGAGCTCGGCGTTGCCTCCGACAAACGCTCGGTGGCGCTGCCGCTGGTCACCCGCTCGGAGCTTTCGACCGGGCACGGCAAGCGGGATATCGAGTGCGAGGCGGCGCTGATCGGCACCTGGACCTGGGAGCCCAATCGTATCGGCCTCGACTGGTTTCTGGGCAAGGTCGTGCCGCATCTGCGCAATGATTTTCGTATTCATATCGCCGGCAGTGTTCCGGCCGCCGTGTCCTCGCCGCATCCCGGCGTCAAGTTCGTCGGCCGGGTACCGGATGCCCAGGCCTTCGTACGCAGTGCTGCGGTCATCCCGCTCGTCAGCACATCCGGCAGCGGTGTCCAGCTCAAGACCATCGAGACCTTTGAACTGGGCCTGCCTTCGGTGGCAACTGCACACTCGCTGCGCGGCATCGCCCACAAGCCTCAGAATTGCATCATGACCGACGATCCCGCTGCCTTCGCCAGAGCGCTCGAACAAACCGTCGATCAGCGGGTCGCCGACGTCGATGGCAGCGATTTCCACCGCCGGCAGATCGCAGCACTCGACAGCGCGATTGCGCTTGGCCTCGCGAAGCTTGGTGCCGGCGCGTGTGAGGTGGCGGCGTGAGCGTCACTGTTTCCAGCGCAGCTATACCGGTCCGGCGCATTCTCGGCGTTCGGGTCGCCAGCCTGCGTCGCGACGAGGCGGTATCCCATTTGTTGCGGGTTCTCAGGGACAAGACCTTCACCAAGGTAACCTTCCTCAATGCCCACAACGCCAATGTCGCCTGTTCCGACAAGGAATTTGCCGCGGCACTCGACGATTTCCTGGTTCTCGCCGACGGCGTCGGTGTCGATGTCGCCGCGCGCTGGCTCTATGGCGCGCCCTTTCCCGACAATCTCAACGGCACCGATTTTGTGCCGGCCTTGCTCGAAGCGTCTCAGACGCCGCTGACCGTCGCTCTGCTTGGCGCAAAACGTGCCAATGCCGAGCGCGCCGCGGAGCGGCTGGCGAAGATCGCGCCCCAGCATCGTTTCGTCGTTGTTCACGATGGTTTCTTCACCGCTCAGGAAGAGCCCAGGATAGTCGCCGACATTGGTGCGCTTCGCCCGGACATCTTGCTCGTCGCCATGGGGGTCCCGCGCCAGGAGTTCTGGATCGCGCGCAACCTGGGACCACAACATTGCACGCTGCCGATCGCCGTCGGCGCGCTGCTCGATTTCCTTAGCGGCTCGGTGCCGCGCGCGCCGGAGTGGATGCGCCGGCTGCGTCTCGAATGGCTGTTTCGCCTGCTGATCGAACCGGGCCGGCTGTGGCGGCGCTATATCGTCGGCAACCCGCTCTTCCTGCTTCGCGTGCTGCGCCAGAAGCTCGCCGGGGACCGCTCTTGAACGCTCAGGGAACATCGACGGCTCCGGATGCCGCCTTGGTGACGGCCAGCTATGCCGCCGATTTCGAGCGCTGCCGCCTGCTGTGCGAGACCGTCGACCGTCATGTCGTCGGCGCCTCGCATCATTATCTGCTGGTCGAGCACCGCGACGTGGCGCTGTTTCACCAGTTGGAAGGCAGCCGCCGCACCGTGATCGACGAGCGCGATCTGTTGCCGTCCTGGCTGCGCGACATACCCGACCCGACAAGCCTGTTTAAGCGACGCGTCTGGCTGAGCTTCAAGGCGCCACCGTTGCGTGGCTGGCATGTCCAGCAGTTGCGGCGCATGGCCATCGCCGATCGGATCGAGCAGGAAACGCTTGTCTATGTCGACTCCGACGTCGCGTTCCTGAGACCCTTCGATTGCGCCCGGTTCTGGCGCGACGGCAAGCTGCGGCTGTTTCGCCGCGACGACGCGCTGCTTGCCCCGGGGCATGACAATCATCGCATCTGGTCTGCGAATGCGGCCGCAGTGCTTGGCATCGCTGCGCCTGAAGTTTCCCCGCACGATTATATCTCGACATTGATCGCCTGGCGCCGCTCAAGCGTGCGCGAGATGCTCGCGCTTATCGAAAAGATCAGCGGCCGGCATTGGGTCGAAGCGGTGTGCGCCCGGCGCAAATTCTCCGAATGCATGATCTATGGCCGCTTCGTCGACGAGGTCGTCGACGGTGCCGGGCATTACCACGGCTCGGAGGAGTTCTGTCGGGTCCACTGGACCGGAACGGCGCTTTCGGACGCACAGTTCGAAGCTTTCGTCGCTGAAATGTCGCCGGAACAGGTGGCGATCGGCATGCAATCCTTTATCGGTACCGACCTCGGCCGTATCCGCAGGCTTGTCGCGGCCTGACGCTCAGATCGCCCGGGCTGGCCGACGCAGCGCCGTATAGGTCACCGCGGCCGAGGCGAGATAGAGCAGCGCGAACATCCCGTTCAGCGACCACACCAGCGTCTCGGTGTCGGCGACCCGAAGCAGCAGCATCGAAAGTAGCGCAGCCTTCAATCCTGCGAGCATGGCAAGGTTGCCGGCGCGGATCAGCGTCTGGCCGCGCGCGAACAACAGCTCGGCATGATACTCGACGAGATTGCGCAAGGCCGGAACGAACAGGGCGAGGCCAACCAGCGGTGCGGCCTCCGAGACATTGCGACCGAGGAAATTGGGATAAAAATACAGCACCACGGCGAGGAACAGCAGGGCCGAGGTGGAGACGATCAGGATGCCGGCTTCGATGCCGATCTTGACCTTCAGCCTGGCCAGCATCTGCGGCGCGCGCATCATGCGCTGCACCAGCATCATCGAAAAGGTACGGATCGGGATGGCCGTGAGGTCGACCAGCCGCATGACGATGGCATAGATGCCGGCGAGATGCGGGCCGCCTATGGCCAGCACCAGCAGCTTGTCGAACTCCATCTGCAGGTAAAACAGCACCTCGGCACCGGCGACATAGATCGAATCCGACAGCCGGCGCCAATAGAGGTCCGGCATGAGCCTGAGCCGCTGGCGCGGGTAGAACATGCCGAAAGCCAGGACCAGCGAGACGAGATTGCAGGCGACGTAGAATCCGGCCCAGGCTTCGACAGTGTGGCTGGGCCAGAAAATGAACAGTGCTGCCGCAACAGCTTTTATCGCCGACGTCAGGATCGCCAGCACCGCCGCTTTGCCGAAGCGTCCGAGACCGTTGTTGACGATCATCGCCACCTCTACCGGCCGCCAGAGCAAGGCTTCGGCGAAGATCACGGTGGCGAAAATCGCGGCCGGCAATGTGCTTTTGAAAAACAGGAACCAGGTCAGCGCCGAGGCCGCCGCAAGCAACGGCAGCGACAGCAGCGCCAGCATCAGGAAGCCTGCGGTGTAGCTGCCGATCAGCCGGGGGCGGATGGTCGCCGTCCGGTAAAGTGCTGAGATGAAGCCAAAGGCAAGCGTGCGCGACAGCATCACGCCGGCGGCAGATGCGGTGGCGAAAAGGCCAAAATCGGCGATCGACAGCGTGTTGGCGAGCGCCACAAAATAGATCAGCGAAAAGACAAGTCGTCCCGCTGAGCCGCTGATCGCCGAGAAATAGTCTCGCAGGACCGTGCGCCGATCCGACAGGAAACTGCCGATACGCTCGCGCAACGGCATGCGCGGTATGTCATTTGCCCGGGTCATGATCTGTCCGGACGATAGCCCCCAAAGCTTAATGTGCGGTTCCGCGGCGGATGCAAAAAAAGCCATGAAGGCAGACAATTAACCTTTTGTTTCCCACGCCTGTTTAGCTTGGGTTAACGACCGGACGATGATCCGGACTATCCTGTTGGAAGCTGCCCGAATCATGGACGAATCTGGAAATCGCGACGACTGGAGGCGCAAGCGCTCGCTGCTCGCGCTGGACCAGGACGACGCCACGCCCAAGTCCAAGGCGGCCTCGCTTCTTTCGATCTCTGTCGATGAGCCCGCGGAGCCCAGGGTGCAGGATCCGGTGACTCGACATCGCATGGCTCGCCTGCGTCGCGAAGCCGACCGCGCCGCGCATGATACAGCCGCCGAGGCCCAGCCTGCTGCGGACGTACGATCAAACAACGACCGTCCGGCAATCAAGGCAGCGTCGGCTCCGTCCTCGATGACCGGCACCTGGCGTGACCGCTTGCTTGGTCCCACGGTTCCCGTTGCCGCGATGGTTCAGCCCGCGGCCCCGGATGTGGCGTCATACCAGGATCAAGGCGACCACGACGACGTCCGCTGGAAGCCGCTGATCGATCCGATGAAGGTCATCGGCGGCATTACCCGCTCGAAGCTGCTGATCGCGTCAACCACTTTGGTGGGCGCGCTCATAGGCGTTGCAATCGCGCTGTCGACACCCAAAATGTACCAGGCGTGGACCGAGATGATCGTCGATCCGCGCAACCTCAAGCTCTCCGACAAGGAACTGACCGTTGGCGACCTGCCTTCGGACGCGACGCTTGCCATTGTCGAAAACCAGGTGCGGGTGCTGACGTCGGGGTCGGTTCTGACCAAGGTTGTCGACAAGCTCAACCTCGCTGAGGATCCGGAGTTCAATGGCACCGCTGGAGGCGGTTTCAGCGTTCGTTCTTTCCTGCGTTCGCTGATCTCGCGCGATGACGCGGCAACAGGAGATTCGACCGGTCGCAAGCATACGCTGGCAACGACGCATCTCGCCGAAGCGCTGACCATCGAGCGAGGCGCAAATACGTTCGTCGTCTCGATTGGAGCAAAGACCGAGGACGCCGAAAAATCGGCAGTCATCGCCAATACGATGACCCAGGTCTTCATGCAGACCTTTGGCGAGCTGCAGGCGGGAACCGCGGGGCGCGCGACCGACGAGCTCAATGCCCGGCTGAATGAGATGCGTAAGTCGGTTGAAGCCGCCGAGCGCAAGGTCGAGACATTCAAAGCCGAAAATGAACTCATCAATCCGCAAGGACGGCTGATCACCGACGACGAGATCCAGCGCGTCAACGACCAGCTGACGGCTGCGCGCACGCGTACGTTGGAACTCAACGCCCGGGCCGCATCGACACGCGATCTCGGCGTCGACTCGGTGCTGAGCGGCACGTTGCCGGAGGCAATCGCCTCACCTGCGATCACCGAATTGCGGGCGCAATATGCAGCGCTGACCCAGGAGGCCGACCGGGCAGCCGTGAAGCTTGGTCCGCGTCATCCCGAGCGCCTGGCTGTCGAAGCCCAGTTGACCGGTGCCCGTGAGCGCATCGCGACGGAGCTGCGCCGGGTCGCGGCTTCCATTCAGGTTGAACTCAAGCGCGCCGTCCAGATGGAGCAGGAGCTTGCCGCTCGCCTTGCCCAGTTGAAGGTGCGCCAGGGCAGTGTCGGTGATGAGCTTGTCACGCTGCGCGAACTCGAACGCGACGTTACCGCCAAGCGCGCTGTCTATGAAGGGTTCCTGCTCAGGGCACGCGAAACGGGTGAGCAAAAAGACATCAATTCGGCCAATGTGACGGTCATTTCGACGGCCTCGCCGCCGCTTGAATCGACCGGACCGTCGCGTGCCATGATCTCGATCGCCGGCATGCTGCTTGGCTTTGCAGCAGGCGTTGGCGTCGGCGCCTTGCGCGGCGCGCTCGAAAGCCTGCGCGATACAGCCAACAGCCGCGCCCGCGCCAAGCCCGTGTCACGCCGCAGGCCGGAGGAGATCACTGGAAGCGAGCCGGAGGCGCGTCCCGCGGCGTCTGCGCCCAAGGCCGAAGCAGCTCCGGTGACGTCGCAGGCTCTGCCGCAGCCGACGGCCGGTCAGCAGGCCCCGCAGCAAGGCGCCTTCGTGCCGGCAAATCCGCCCGCTCCGCAAGCAGGCTATGGCCCAGCCGCGCCGCAGCAGTCTGGCTATCCCGCACCATATCTCTATCCGCAGGCCTATCCGCCGCAGCCGGCGGGCCATTATCCTTGGCAGCCAGTGCCAGCGCAGGCACCGCATGCCGAGCCGCAGGCACCCCAAAACCAGATCGACGAAATCAGCGAGAGCCTGCGCGAGGTTCGCAAGGAGTTGAACCAACTCAGGGCGCGCCGCTCGCGCCGCTACTTCTGAAATTCTCCCGGGCGGTTTCGAGTTTACGGCACCGGACGCCGCAATGGCGAGGTTGCTGGTCGGAAATTTGATGACAATGCCGCCTCGAACGCTGCAGCAGACGGAGTAGACCATGGCTGAGATCATTGACGGAAAGAGTGTCGCGGCCGAGGTCGTCGAGGGCGTCAAGAAATCGTCGGCCAAACTTGCCGAGCATGGCGTGAAGCCGGGTCTGGCCGTGGTCATTGTCGGCGAGGATCCCGCCAGCCAGGTCTATGTCGCCAACAAGTCGCGCACCGCCAAGGAATGCGGCTTCCATTCGGTCCAGCACACGCTCGCCGCCGAAACCTCGGAAGCCGAACTGGTGGCCCTGGTCGAAGCACTCAATGCCGATCCTGATATCCACGGCATTCTTGTGCAACTGCCGCTGCCCGGCCACATCGATGCCGGCAAGATCATCCAGACGATCGCGCCCGACAAGGATGTCGACGGCTTCCATTTCATCAATGTCGGCAAGCTCGCGACAGGTGAACTCGACACGGCGCTGGTGCCTTGCACGCCCTTCGGTTCAATGCTGCTGATCGAGCGCAAGCACGGCAAGGACCTTTCCGGTCTCAACGCTGTCGTGGTCGGTCGCTCCAACATCGTTGGCAAGCCGATGGCCAATCTCCTGCTTGCCGCCAACGCCACCGTCACCATCGCCCATAGCCGCACCAAGGATCTGCCCGCGCTCTGCCGCACCGCCGACATTCTCGTTGCCGCCGTCGGGCGGCCGGAGATGGTCAAGGGCGACTGGGTCAAGCCGGGCGCGACCGTCATCGATGTCGGCATCAACCGCGTCCCCGCGCCTGAAAAGGGCGAGGGCAAGTCGCGTCTTGTCGGCGACGTCGAATTTGCTTCGGCCGCCAAGAACGCGGGCGCCATCACACCGGTGCCCGGCGGTGTCGGCCCAATGACAATCGCCATGCTGATGGCCAATACGCTGGTGTCGGCCTATCGCCACGCCGGCCTCGAATATCGGGGGTTCTGAGTGAAAGCGGCGTTGTTGAAACCGGCGCCGCTTCCTTGCCCAACTCGGCGCTTTCTGTAGATTTGGCCTCCATGTCAGAGCCCCACCCCGAAGGCCGCCAGTTCGCTTTCCTGCTGGTCGACAAGTTCTCGATGTTCTCGCTTGTTGCCGCTATCGACACCTGTCGGTCGGCCAACCGGCTGCTCGGCCGCGATGTCTATGGCTGGACCACGGTTTCGGCCGACGGCGAGTCGGTGATCGCCTCCAATGGGCTGCCGCTCAAGGTCGACTATTCGGTCGCCGATGTGCCGGCGGTCGACATCATGTTCGTCTGCGTCGGTGTCGCCACCGAATTTCCCGGCAAGAGCAAGGTGCTCGGCGCGCTTCGTTCATGGGGACGGCGCGGGGCGGCACTCGGCGCGCTGTCGGTCGGCTCGTATCTGCTTGCCGAGGCCGGTCAGCTCGACGGCTACCGCTGCACGATCCATTGGGAAAACCGTGCCGGCTTCATGGAGAAATTCCCTGACATCGAGTGCACCAACAATGTCTTCGAGATCGACCGCAAGCGCTACACCTGCGCTGGCGTGACCACCTCGATCGACCTGATGCTCGAAATCATCCGCCGCGACTTCGGCACCAACCTTGCCAACGAAGTCGCCAACCAGTTCCAGCACGAGCGCATCCGCTCGGCCGGCGACCGTCAGCGTGTCGGACCCGAGCGCGATCTCACCGGCAAGTCGGACAAGCTCAAGCGCATCGTCGAGCTGATGGCCGACCACCTCGACGAGCCGCTGTCTGCGGTACAGCTCGCCAAGACTGCCGGGCTGTCCGTCCGTCAGGTCGAGCGCCTGTTCCTGCGCCATCTCAACGTAACGCCGGGGCGCTACTACATGCGGCTCAGGCTCGAACGCGCCCGCGAACTTTTGCGCCAGACCAATTTGCCGATCCTCGATGTGGCGATCGCCACCGGCTTCACCTCGCACTCCTATTTCGCCCAGAGCTACCGGCTGCAGTTTGGCCGCCCCCCGAGCGAAGAGCGCCGCACCACCTATTGATCGGTCCCAGGGTTGTCAGTCCGAGGCCCCTTGGTTAGCCTCGCTGCCATCAACCTGAATCGGCGAGGGACGGCATGAAGGCGTTTACACGAGGCATCCTGGCGTCTGCGCTCATGCTCTCGGCAATGGCAACTGCGCATGCCGCCGACCGTACCATCATCATACTCGACGCCTCGGGCTCGATGTGGGGCCAGATCGACGGCAAGCCGAAGCTTGAGATCGCGCGCGAGGCGCTGCGCACCGTGCTGAAGACTGTGCCGGCGGATGCAGAGCTTGGCCTGATGGCCTATGGTCACCGCGAAAAGGGCAGCTGCACCGATATCGAGCTTGTCGTGCCGCCCGCCGCCGGTTCGGCAAGTGCGATCACCGCCGCCGCCGACAACATGAAATTCCTCGGCAAGACGCCGCTGACCGCCGCCGTCAAGCAGGCCGCCGAAGACCTCAGATACACCGAGGAGAAGGCGACGGTCATCCTCATCACCGACGGGCTCGAGACCTGCAACGCCGATCCGTGCGCGCTCGGCAAGGAGCTCAAGCAGTCGGGCGTCGACTTCACCGCGCATGTCGTCGGTTTCGGCCTGACGGCGGAAGAGGGCCGGCAGGTCGCCTGCCTCGCCGAAAACACCGGCGGCAAATACATCCAGGCCTCGGACGCCAAGGCGCTGGAGCAAGCGCTGGTGCAGACGGTTGCCGCACCTGCGCCCGCGCCGGCCCCAACGCCTGTAGCCGAGCCGGCCAAGCCCGAGTTCAATTTCGTGCCTGAAGTGACGATGGCTGCCGGCGGCGATCCGCTCAAGGATGCTGGCAACACTTGGGAGATCTACAAGGCCAATGCGGATGGCACCAAGGGCGAACGTGTCACCACTGAATACAACAACTACAAGGGTTCGCTCGAAGCCGGCGACTACATCATCCGCGCCACGCTCGGCGAGGCGGCAGCCGAGCAGCCGCTGAAGGTCGAGGCTGGCCAGGTCTACAAGCCGCTTTATGTGCTCAATGCCGGCACGCTGGTTGTCCGCCCACGCCCCAGCGAAGGTGCCGACGTCAACGATGGCGCAACCGTCGTTGTCGAATATCCTGGCGGCACCGGCCCTGCCACCAACTATGGCCAGATCAAGATTGTGCTGCCCGCTGGCGAGCAGAAGCTGACGGTCAAGATCGGCGAAGGCGAAGCGAGCGAGACGATCCAGCTTGCCGCCGGACAGACCATTGAAAAGGATGTCGTCGTCGGCGTCGGCCATGTGCTGGTCAATGCGCTCTATGCCGAAGGTGGCGAGAAGGTCGACGCGTCAGGCCTCGACGTGAAAATCTACAAGGCCAAGAAAAAGATCGACGGCACCCGCGAGCAGGTGACCTACGCCTTCGGCCCCGACGCCAAGTTCGACTTGTCGGCGGGCGACTATGTCGCTGTCGTGAGGATGGACCAGGCCGAGGTCGAGCAGCCTTTCAGCGTGAAGGTCGGCGAGCGTGGCGACGTGACGGCGGTTCTCGACGCCGGCGTGCTGGCGATCAGCGCCCCGGGCGCCAGGACGATCAAGGTATTCTCGGCCAAGAAGGACATCCAGGGTGAACGCAAGGACTTCGGGGTAGGTTACGACGAGAAGCATCAGGCAACCTTGCCTGCCGGCGACTACGCGGTGGAAGTCGACCGCGAGGCCAATGGCGGCAAGAAAGAGGGCACGGCCACCGTCCATGCCGGCGAACGCAGCGAAGTCACCATCCAGTAGGATTGCAACTTGCAGCGGGCGCGGCTATTTAGGCAGCGCAACGCGTCAAACAAACAAAGGAGGGCTGCGTGTACACGTTTTTTCGTCACCATCGTCAGCGCGGCCCCGTCCACGCCCTGCAAACAAGTTTGCAGGGCTGACCACAGACGATCGCCAAAGCGTATCTCTTTATTGGTCTGCCCTTCGTGGTGATGCAGCGCTGAGCTTTGAGCTCGCGCCTGCACAGTGACAATCCACCGGGCCCAGCCTCCCCAGATGCATCCCTTGACAGGATGCGGGACGACGGTCCGGACAGACCAGAGAACGACTATGGCATTGATCAATCTGAGGTCGCTTGGCGTAACCCTTGGCGCGCCGCTTTTTTCCAATCTCAACCTTTCCGTCGAGCCGGGCGACCGCCTCGGCATCGTCGCCGCCAATGGCCGTGGCAAGTCCACGCTGTTGCGCTCCATGTCAGGCGGTTTCGAACCGACGTCGGGCGACATCACCCGCGCGCGCGGCCTGCGCGTCGGCCATGTCGAGCAGGACGTGCCGGCCAGCCTGAGCGATGTGGCATTCTATGAGGCGGTCCTCCGGGCGCTAACCGAGGATCAGGCCGAGAGCGAAAGCTGGCGCGTCGACATCGTGCTCGACTCGCTCGATGTGCCCGAAGCGATGCGTGAACGCCCGCTGTCGCAGCTGAGCGGCGGCTGGCAGCGGCTGGCGATGCTCGCCCGCGTGTGGGTGACGGAGCCTGACGTGCTGTTGCTCGACGAGCCGACCAACCACCTCGATCTCGCCAGGATCAGCCAGCTCGAAGACTGGCTGAACGCGCTGCCGCGCGATGTGCCAGTCATCATTTGCAGTCACGACCGCGCGTTCCTCGATGCCGTGACCAACAAGACGCTGTTCCTGCGACCGGAAAATTCGCAGGTCTTCTCGCTGCCTTACTCCAGGGCAAGGGCGGCACTCGATGAAATCGATGCCTCCGACGAGCGTCGGTTCCAGAAGGACATGAAAACGGCGCAGCAACTGCGGCGCCAAGCCGCCAAGCTCAACAATATCGGCATCAATTCGGGCAGCGACCTTCTGGTGGTAAAAACCAAGCAACTGAAGGAACGGGCTGAAAAGCTGGAGGATGCGGCGCGGCCCGCCCATCTGGAACGCTCGGCTGGCGCCATCAGGCTCGCCAATCGCGGCACGCACGCCAAGGTGCTGGTCACGCTCGACGATGCGGCTGTCACCACGCCGGACGGTACGCTGTTGTTTCGGACCGGCAGGCTGTGGCTGCGCCAGGGCGACCGTGTCGTGCTGCTGGGCCGCAACGGTACCGGCAAGACGCGCCTCGTCAACATGGTCCGTCAGGCCATCGGCGCCCCCGAAAATGCTGGCGATGCCGTCAAGGCGACGCCGTCGCTGGTGCTTGGCTATGGCGACCAGGGCCTGTCCGATCTCGAAGACCGCGACACGCCGCTCGGCGTGCTTACGCGTCGCTTCGAGCTAGGTGAACAGCGCGCCCGCACCTTGCTGGCCGGTGCCGGCATGGGCATCGATATGCAGGCAAGCCAGATCGGCCGGCTGTCGGGCGGGCAGAAGGCGCGCCTCGGCATGCTGGTGCTCAGGCTGACCAACCCGAACTTCTATCTGCTCGACGAGCCGACCAACCATCTCGATATCGACGGGCAGGAAGCACTGGAAACCGAACTGTTGAAGCACGAGGCGAGCTGCCTGCTGGTGTCGCATGACCGCAGCTTCGTGCGCGTCGTTGGCAACCGGTTCTGGCAGATCGAGAAAAAGCGCCTGGTCGAGGTCGAGGGGCCGGAGGACTTTTTCACCGATGTGGCGGGCGCCGCTTAAACGCCGCCAGCTTGCCGAGGCACACCAGCTTCGGCAAGCTGTCGCCGCATGTCATTCGGTTTTTGGATTTCGGCTTGGATGGAGGCCCATATGCGTTTGATTTTGACGGCAATCTTCCTGGTGTCTGCTCTGAGCGGCGCAGCGGCCTCGGCCGTCACCATCGACTTGCCCGGCGATGCGGCGGTCGAGCGTCAGGCGGTGACCTATAAATGCGGCGACCGCGAAGTGAAGGCCGAATACATCAACACGGCGAACAACTCGCTGGTCGTGCTCGGTCTCGGCGACGAGACGGTCATTGCAGTGACGGTACTCAGCGGGTCCGGCGCCAAATATGCCGGCCAGCAATATGTCTGGTGGACCAAGGGCGACAACGCCGACCTCTACGACCTGACCAAGGGCGAAGATGCTCCGCCGGTGTTCTCGTGTTCTGCGCAGAAGTAGAGTTGGTCAGACCAGAAGTTTTGCCTCGACACCGATCTTCTTGACCAGGCTCGCGGCCTTCTTGTCGAAGGTCAGGAACGTTGAGCCGCCAGCTTGCGCGCCCTCGAAGGCGATGACACCATCGGCAAAGTCGCCGCCGGCGAGCAACACGGTAATACCAGCATCGGCGGCTGGCCGGTTCGTCTCTACGATGCTGGAGGCGAGCAGTTCCCGAAGCGACGCTGCCACATTTGCTGCCGGACGTTTGTAGCTCTGCCTCAGAACCCATACCAACTCGCAAAGCGTGGTGAGCGGAACGACGACGCTGTCTGCCTGCTCCAGAGCCTGCAGCGCAGTTGCGCTCTGGATTTCGTCATCCATGACCGCGATCCGCACAAGCACATTTGTATCGGGCGTGATCTTCACCGTTTGCCAGCCCAGCCATCACGAATGGCTTGGCTTATCTCTTCGAGCGAGCGGGCGGCCTCTCCAGGTTGGTGCAGGCTCCCGATGAAGCCCTTCAGCGCATCCTTGGGTCTCACTGCGCTAAGACTTGCCTTGCCGTCGGGCAAGACGTCGACAGCAATCTTGTCTCCGGGCTTGACGCCGAGATGCTGCAGCACCTCCTTGCGAAGCGTGACCTGGCCCTTGGCTGTGACGGTCAAAATGGTCATGGCGAACCTCTGACCAGAAAGTAAGGCAATATTGCCTTACTTTCAAGCTGGTCAGGCCGTCCCGAACACGCTCGCGCCGTGGTCGGCGCGGCCGGCCATCTGGCGGAAGCCGGCAAACAGCTCGCGGCCAAAGCCGTATTCGTTGCCGGAGAGGTCGCAGACCGGGGCAGGGCGCAGCGCCAGGTCGCCGGCAGGCACCAGCACTTCGAGCGTGCCTTCCTCGGCGTCGAGCCGGACGATGTCGCCGTCATGGACACGGCCGATCGGCCCGCCTTCGAGTGCTTCCGGCGTGACGTGGATCGCTGCCGGAACCTTGCCCGACGCGCCCGACATGCGCCCGTCGGTGACCAGTGCCACCTTGTGGCCGCGGTCCTGCAGGATGCCGAGAACGGTGGTCAGCTTGTGCAGTTCCGGCATGCCATTGGCCTTGGGCCCCTGGAAGCGGATGATGGCAACGAAATCGCGGTCGAGCAGCCCAGCCTTGAAGGCGTCGTTGAGACCCTGCTGGCTGTCGAACACCAAGGCCGGTGCTTCGATGATGCGCCGCTCGGGCTTCACCGCCGAGGTCTTGATGATGGCATGGCCGAGATTGCCACCCAGCACCTTGAGCCCGCCGTGCGGTTGGAACGCCTTGGATGCCGGCGCCAGCACTTTTTCGTCGCCGCTTAGCTTGGGTGCTGGCTCGCGCACAACCGAGCCGTCGGCGCCGAGCTTGGCTTCGACCGCATAGGGGCGCAGCCCTTCGCCCCATACTGTCTGCACGTCTTCATGCAACAGGCCGACGTCGAGCAGTTCGCGGATCAAAAAGCCCATGCCGCCCGCCGCCTGGAAGTGGTTCACGTCGGCAAGGCCGTTCGGATAGACCCGCGCCAGCAGCGGCACAGCGTCGGACAGGTCGGAAATGTCCTGCCAGGTCAGCCGGATGCCGGCGGCGGCCGCCATGGCGATCAGGTGGATTGTGTGGTTGGTCGACCCGCCGGTGGCGTGCAGGCCAACGACGCCGTTGACCACCGAGCGCTCGTCGATCATGCGCCCGGCGGGAATGTATTCATTGCCGAGTGCGGTGATCGCCAGCGCGCGCTTGGCGGCTTCGCGCGTCAGCGCCTCGCGCAGCGGCGTGCCCGGATTGACGAAGGAAGCGCCCGGCGTGTGCAGGCCCATGATCTCCATCAGCATCTGGTTGGAGTTCGCCGTGCCGTAGAAGGTGCAGGTGCCCGGGCCGTGATAGGACTTCGACTCCGCTTCGAGCAGCTCTGCGCGGCCGACCTTGCCCTCGGCATAAAGCTGCCTGATCCTGGCTTTTTCGTCATTCGGCAGGCCTGTCGTCATCGGCCCGGCTGGAACGAAGATCGCCGGCAGATGGCCAAATGTGAGTGCCGCGATCACCAGCCCCGGCACGATCTTGTCGCAGACACCCAGATAGACCGCCGCATCGAACATGTTGTGGCTGAGCCCGACGGCGGCCGCCATGGCGATCACGTCGCGCGAAAACAGCGACAGCTCCATGCCCGGCTGCCCTTGCGTGACGCCGTCGCACATCGCCGGAACGCCGCCCGCCACCTGGGCGATGCCGCCGGCTTCGCGCGCTGCGTCCTTGATCAGCTGCGGGAAGGTTTCGAACGGCTGATGCGCCGACAGCATGTCGTTGTAGGAGGTGATGATGCCGATATTGGCGACCTTGTCGCCGCCGAGCGCCACTTTTTCCGAGGGGCTGCACACGGCAAAGCCATGCGCGAGGTTGCCGCAGGACAGCACGCCCCGGTTGGCCGTCTTGCCCGCTGCCTCGGCGAGGCGGCCGAGATAGATCTCGCGGCTGACCTTCGAGCGTTCGCGGATGCGCTCGGTGATGGCTTGGATGTCGTTCCTGGCGGTCATGGCCCTAGTCCTTTCAACTCGGCGCCCGAAGCCTGGGAGGATGCTTCGGGCAATGGACGTCCGCTCACGGCGCCCAGTAGATCTCGGCGGCGCGCGGCGCCCGGTCGAGCACGGTGCGGATCGGAAGCGCCTTTTCCGCCGCCATTGCCGCTTCAAGCACGGCGCGCTTTTCAGCGCCTTCGATGTGCACGGCCAACAGCCCCGCATTGACCAGCGCTGCAAGCGTCAAGGTCAGACGCGGTTCGCCGGCGCTTTCGGCATGCACCGGCATGACGATGCGCGCGGAAGCCGGATCGAGCAGGGCTCCGAGGCCTTGCGCGTCGGGGAAGAACGACGCCGTGTGTCCGTCGCCGCCCATGCCCAGGATTGCGGCATCGAGCGGCCAGGGCAGGGCGCGGAATTCCGCATCGGCAAGTACCGCTGCCTCTTCGACGGTGCCTGCCTCATGATAGAGCGGTGCGAAACGTGCCGCGCTTGCATTGTTTTGAAGCAGGTTCGCCTTGGCCAGCGATGCGTTGGAGCGCGGAGAACTCTCGGGCACGAACCGCTCGTCGACAAGCGTCAAGATGACCTTGCTCCAGTCGAGCTCTTCCCGCGACAGTGCCGCCATGAAACGACCAGGCGTAGTGCCGCCTGATACGGCGAGGAACGCCTCACCTCGCAATGCGATCGCTGCCCGCAGCGCGTCGGCGACCTTGGCGGCAAGCGCTGCCGCCAGTTCATCGCCAGTTGCAAACTCGTTCCAGCGGGGCAGGGCCATGGTGCTCAATTGCTCTCGTGCCAGGTGCGGCCGTCGCGTTCGATCAGCGCGATCGACGCCGACGGTCCCCAGGTGCCGGCGGTATAACCTTGGGCTTCCTGGCGGCTGGCTTCCCAGGCGTGGTGGATCGGGTCGATCCACTTCCATGCCGCCTCGACCTCGTCGCGACGCATGAACAGCGTCTGGTTGCCGCGCACGACATCCATGATCAGCCGCTCATAGGCATCCGGCGCGCGTCCGTCGAAGGACTGGGCGAAGCTCATGTCGAGCGGGATCTGGCGCAGGCGCATGCCGCCCGGACCTGGATCCTTGATCATGATGAACTGCTTGACGCCCTCGTCGGGCTGCAGGCGGATGACCAGCTGGTTGTTGAAGATCGGCCCAGCGCTTTCGTCGAAGATCGAATGCGGGATGGGACGGAACTCGATGACGATTTCCGAGACGCGCGAGGCCAGGCGCTTGCCGGTGCGCAGGTAAAACGGCACGCCGGCCCAGCGCCAGTTGGCGATCTCGGCCTTGATGGCAACGAAGGTCTCGGTGGTGCTCTCGGCACCGAGTTCTTCGATGTACCCCTTGACCGGGCCGCCGGCGGAAGCACCGGCGCGATATTGGCCGCGCACTGTATGCTTGGGCGCTTCGTTGCCGTTGATGCGCTTCAGCGCGTTCAAGACCTTCAGCTTTTCGTCGCGCACCGCATTCGCCTCCATCGAGGCGGGTGCCTCCATGGCGACGAGGCAAAGCAGCTGCAGCATGTGGTTCTGCACCATGTCGCGCAGCGCACCAGCCTTGTCGTAATAGGTGACGCGGTCCTCGAGGCCGACGGTTTCGGCGACGGTGATCTGGACGTGGTCGATATTGGCCGAGTTCCACAATGGCTCGTAAAGCGCATTGGCAAAGCGCAGTGCCATCAGGTTCTGCACCGTCTCCTTGCCGAGATAGTGGTCGATGCGGAAGATCTGGTGCTCGCCGAAATCGTCGCCGATCGTGTCGTTCAGCGCCTTGGCCGAATCGAGGTCGCGGCCGATCGGCTTTTCGACGACGATGCGCGAATCCGGGGTGACGAGCTTGTGCGCCTTGAGATTGTCGGAGATGTCGCCGAACAGGCTGGGCGCGACGGCGAGATAAAAGACGCGGATGCGCTTGCTGTCGCCGATCGATTGCTTCAATTCCGCGAAGCCGTCGCCCGACTTGGCGTCGACGGTGATGTAGCTCAGCCGGTCGAGAAAGGTCTTGAGCTCGGCTTCTTCGATATATTCCGGCTTGACGTGATCCGAGATCGCCTTCTTGGCGAAGGCGCGGAATTCCTTGTCGTCCATCTTGGTGCGCGACGCGCCGATGATGCGCGTCGGCTCGGAAAACTGGTGGTCGCGCTGGCGATGATAGAGCGCCGGCAGCAACTTGCGTTCCGACAGATCGCCGGTGCCCCCGAAAATGATGAAGTCGAAGGGATCGACTGGGATGATCTGGCTGGTCATGTTCTATCCGTTTCCAAGACGGCCGTGATGTCGCCGCCCGATATATGCTAATCGATTTAAAAATGCCAGTGCTTTGGTGTCACAGTTTCGTTTCCGACACGGCGATCACGCCAGCCCAACATAAGGCTTCGGCGTTTGGAAATCCAAGAAGAAGCCGCTGGCCCGATACATCGGCTGCTCTGCCTCGTGGCGAGCATTGCGGTCAACTGTGGCGGCGGCTAGATCGATCAGGAAGAAATCGACAAGGCGGAAAGATCATGCGTCTCAAGGACAAGGTTGCGATCATAACAGGGGCTGCGGCCGGTTTTGGCGAGGGCATGGCCAAGCGCTTTGCCGAGGAGGGCGCCAAGGTTGTCGTCGCCGACCTGAATGCCAGGGAGGCCGAGCGCGTTGTCGCCGAGATCGGCAAGGACGCGATTGCCGTCACCACCGATGTCTCGTTGCGATCCGAGTTCGACGAACTTGTCTATGCCGCCAAGAGTGCTTTCGGCCGCATCGACATCATGGTCAACAATGCCGGCTACACCCACCGCAACGGCGACCTGCTTGATGTCGAGGAAGACGTCTTCGATCTCATCACTGCCGTCAACATGAAGGCGATCTATCATGCGGCGCGTGCGGTCGTGCCGATCATGGAGCGCCAGGGCGGCGGTTCGATCCTGACCACGGCATCGACCGCGGGCCTGCGCCCGCGTCCAGGCCTGACCTGGTACAATGCCTCAAAAGGCTGGGCGATCACCGCCACCAAGTCGATGGCGGTTGAACTGGCGCCGAAGAACATCCGTGTCAATTGTCTCTGCCCAGTGGCCGGCGAAACCGGCATGCTGGAAAAATTCATGGGCAAGGACACGCCGGAAATTCGCGAAAAGTTCCGGGCGTCGATCCCGCTCGGCCGTTTCTCGACGCCGCTCGACATTGCCAACGCAGCTCTGTTCCTCGTCTCCGACGAGGCTTCGTTGATCACCGGCGTGGCGATGGAAGTCGACGGCGGGCGCTGTATTTAGGCGATTATTCCCCGAGGTAACCGCCGTTTCGATCCTGAATCGTGGCGTTTACGCTTGACCGGCGATGCCGGAACCCTATTCCAATGGCTCAAAACCAGCAGGAAACGCCATGCACAGGGTCGCGATCAGCGGGACCGGCATCTTCACGCCGGAGGAAGTCATCACCAACGCCGAGTTGGTGGCCTCCTACAATGAATATGCCCATCGCCAGAACAAGCTTCACGCCGACGCCATCGAGGCCGGCGAGCGCGAGCCGATGGCGATGTCGTCGGAAGAGTTCATCGTCAAGGCGTCCGGCATCGAGCGCCGTCACGTGATCTCCAAGTTCGGCATCCTCGATCCGGGCATCATGCATCCGGTTCTGCCCGAGCGCGCCGAGGACGAGCTGTCGCTGATGGCCGAGATCGCGGTCAACGCCGCCGACAAGGCGATGAAGAAGGCGGGGCTGACCGCTGCCAATATCGATGCCGTCATCTGCGCTGCCTCCAACCATGAACGCGCCTATCCGGCGATCGCCATCGAGGTGCAGCAGGCGCTCGGCATCAAGGGTTTTGCCTTCGACATGAACGTCGCCTGCTCCTCGGCGACTTTCGGCATCCAGCTTGCCACTGACATGATCCGCACCGGCTCGGCCCGCGCGATCCTGATGGTCAATCCCGAGATCACCTCCGGCCACCAGGAATGGCGCGACCGCGACTGCCACTTCATTTTCGGCGATGTCTGCACGGCGGTCGTGCTGCAGCGCGCCGACGAGGCCAAGGCGGAAAACCTCTATGAGGTCGTGTCGACACGCTGCCTGACCGAGTTCTCCAACAACATCCGCAACAATAACGGCTTCCTTCGCCGCACGCGTGAAGGCCACATGGCCGACCGCCGCGACATGCAGTTCCACCAGGAAGGCCGCAAGGTCTTCAAGCAGGTGGTGCCGATGGTCGCCGAACTGATGCTTGGTCATCTGTCCGATCAGGGCATCGAGCCGGCGGGCCTGTCGCGGCTGTGGCTGCATCAGGCCAACAAGGCCATGAACGACCTGATCGGCTCCCGGGTCCTGGGACGCGAAGCGACGCGCGACGAACAGCCCAACGTGCTGCAGGACTATGCCAACACCTCGTCGGCCGGCTCGATCATCGCGTTTTCGAAATTCTCCGACGACCTGCCTTCGGGCAGCCTGGGTGTGATCTGTTCCTTTGGCGCCGGCTATTCCGCCGGCAGCGTCATCGTCAGGAAGATGTGAAAGGGCACTACTGCCCGCGCAGCCGCTCGACCACTTGATCGGCCATGCGTTCGCAGCGCGCGCCGTTGAACGGGAACAATTCGGCAAAGCCGCTCGACAGGCGCTTTTCGATTGTCGCCCGCATCAATTTGCGGGCGCGGTGCAGCCGCGTCTTCACCGTCTCCGGCTTGAGCGCGAGCTGTGTCGCGGTCTCGTCGATGCTCATCTCCTCGACGTCGCGCAGGATGAAGACGATGCGAAAGGCCGCCGGCAATTCGTCGATCGCCTGTTCGAGCAGAGCGCGAACCTGCCTGCGGCCAAGCTCGGCATCCGCACCTGGTGGTGTCAGCGATGTCGGGAACATGATCACCTGGCCTCCGTTGGCCGCGCTATCCAGTTCGTCCAGCTCGGCCACAGGTCGCCTCTTGCGGATGCGGGTGAGCGCCTCGTTGAGCGCGATCCGTGTGAGCCATGTCGAAAACTTCGCATCGCCCTTGAAGCTGTCGAGCCTGGTGAAGGCCCTGACATAGGCCTCCTGCACCACATCCTCGGCGTCCGCGTCGTTGCGCATGATGGCGCGGGCGACGTGAAAGAGCCGCTGGTTGTTGCGTTTGATGAGCGCGCGGATGGCGTTCTCGCCGCCTTGGCGCGCGAGTGCCACCAGTTCCTCGTCGCGGCGTCCGTCGAGATCGACCTGTTGCCGCAAGATTGCCAGTTGCATGCTGTCGCCTCCATTTGCCGCCGCCATTCAGACGCGGCGCACGATGCCCTTGGCGATGATCTCATCGACAGGCGGAAACCCGTTCAGCGCCACATCTGGCAGCGGCGTGAGCGAGGGGTCCGCTGCACTCGGCGCCACCGGCTGCGGCGTGCCGACCACGATGCGTCCAACCATGCCGGCGTGCTCATGCGGCACGCAGTAATAGTCATACACCCCTGGCACCGTCAGCGTCACCGAGAAGGATTGGCCCGGCAGCAGATAGTCGGAATTCCAGGGTTTGGCGTTTGCCGGGATACGCAGCGGCCGGTCGAAGATATCAGGATGATAAGACGTCACCGTGTGCGAATTGCCCGGGTCGCGGTTGGTCCAGCGCACAGTCTGCCCCGGCTCGATATGTATGCCGGCAGGGTCGAACCAGACATGCGCGCCATCGTCCTTACCGTGCATCTCGACATCGACGATGTCACCGCTTGCGGCGTGCGCTTGCCGGGAGAAAAGCGCGGCGAGGAAAAATCCCCCGCCGGCTCCGATCATCTGTCGGCGCGTGGCGATCATTTCGCCACCCGCGCCTCGTCAGCCTTGGCCACATGCCACAGCACGACATGGACATGCGGCTCCTCTACCCCGGGATGGCCGGCATTGTAGTAGACGCTGACATGGTCGACATTGCCGCCGGGCGAGGCGAGGTCGTCGAAGCGCTTGTTGGGATTGAGGTCCTTGATCGGCAGCATATAGATGGTGCTGACCAGCTTGCCGTCATGGTCGTAGGCGAGGAACGGGCCAGCCGGCAGGGTTGCCGGATCGACGAAGAGCTGGCCCATGCCGGGCAAGAAGTCCGGCAGCTTGACCAGGCTGCTCACCGCCTTGAATGCGCCTGGGGGCGGGGCCTTCGCCACATCTTGGGCGAGCGCGGGCAAGGTGCCGGCGAGCATGAGAGCGAGTGCGGCGGAAACCATTTTCATTGGAGCATCTCCCTGTGAACGCCCCGCGTGGCGCGGCGGCTTCGAACCATTGGATGCGGTGTGGCCGAAAAGGTTCCCGGAAATCGTGGCGGCAAGCCTCCGGATCGATTCCCCGCCAAGGCCTGCAATGTAAGTGCAATCTTGGCGGCGTAGCTGCGGGCATATCGTCCAGAATTGGGATCAGACATGTCCTTCAGCAATGCCAGCCGCGCTGTCGGCGTTTTCGTCGCCGCTGCGACGGTTTTTCTCGCCGGCTGCCAGTCGGACATCATGAAGAACTATGTTGGCCAGCCGCTGGAATCGGTCATCATCGACTACGGTCCGCCGGTTGCCGTGCTTGAGCTGGGCCGTGGCCAACGCGCCTATCAATGGCGGAAAATATCGACGAATGTCGTGCCGGGTTCGACGAGCGGCGAAATCAGGGACACCAGGCGCGGCACGCGATACGAGGAGATGACGACGCCAGGTTATGTCGAGGAGCAGGAATGCTTCTACACATTCTACGCCAGCATGTCAGGCGGCCGTTGGTACATCACCAATTTCCGCAAGCCAAAGCTTGAATGCGAGTGAGCAAGTCCACCTTTCGCTGTGTCGGTGGTATGGACGCCGCGCCGGCCAGCGTTGCGATTATCGGTCCCTGGCCCTTTTGAAAGAAACCGCCCATGCGCATTTTGCTGCTCGAAGACGAGCCGGAGATGGCTTCGGTGCTGAAGTCAGCACTCGCGCGCCGTAATGTGATCGTCGATCATGTCGCGACACTTGCCGACGCGGAAGCTGCGGCTGAGTTCGGGCCCTATGACGCGATCGTGCTCGACCGGCGCGTGCCTGATGGCGAGGGGCTCGATCTGATCCCGAAGCTGCGGGCGCTGCGTGTCGATGCGCCGGTCCTGATGCTGACCGCGCTCAGCGGCATCAACGACCGTGTCGCCGGACTTGATGCCGGTGCCGACGACTATCTGGTCAAGCCGTTTGCCATGGAAGAGCTCATGGCGCGGCTTCGCGCGCTGCACCGGCGCCCCATCGCGTTGAAGGCCGAGCAGACGGTGATCGGCCGTCTCACCTACGATTTCCACCATCGCGAAGCTTCCGTCGGCGACAAGCCGCTGGAACTTTTGCGGCGCGAGCAGCTGGCGCTGGAGGCACTGCTCCGCAGGCCCGGCCGCACCGTCCTGCGCGCGACGCTCGAAGAGTCGGTTTATGCCATGGGCGACGAGATCGGCTCCAATGCGCTCGATTCCCACGTCTCGCGCCTGCGCCGCAAGCTCGACGACGTCGCCGCCGGCGTTGAAATCCGTGCCATCCGCAACCTCGGTTATCTCCTGCGCGCCGTGGCATGAAAAAGCTGCGTCCCATTTCGTTGCAATGGCAGCTGGTGCGAAGGCTGATCCTGCTTCAGGCGGCGACACTGTCCGCCTTTGTCGGTCTCATCTGGCTGATTCTCTTCCTGCTCGAGCCGCGGCTGCTCAGCGACAACGAAACTGCCGTGGAGGCCGTTGCGGGCGCCATATCCAGGGATGCCAGCGGCAACCTCGTCTTGCTCGATACTGAGGACATGCGCTCGGCGCGGCAGAACTATCCGAATCTATGGCTAATTGTCCGCGACCAGGCGGGCAAGATGCTGCGAGAGGGAAAGATACCGGACGCCTATGCTGAGGAAGACATCGGACTGCCGTGGGGTCTCGACTACGCGTACCTGCGCTTCCCTGTCTACGATGTTCGGCCCGACGCGATGCTCGCCAATCGCCCAAGCGCTGCCGGTCGGGTTCAGATACTCACCTCGACGATTATGTCTCGCACCGAAACGAACGGCATCGACGTTACTTTTCAGCTGAGTCTCGACGGCACGCGCGACGCGACCGGCCAGATCGACTGGATGAAGATCGGTCCCGCCGTCGCACTGATCATCGTGGCCTTCGTGGCGCCCTTCTTCATCGTCATGGGCGGGACGACCCTCGTTGCCACACCTGCGGTCGTCCGCCGTTCGCTCGCCGGCCTTGTCGCCACCGCCAGCCACGCCAAGCAGATCGATATCGACAACCGTGGAGTCCAACTGCCGACCGCCGATGTGCCGGCGGAGATCGGGCCGCTGGTGCAGGCCTTCAACAACGCGCTGTCGCGTCTTGGGCAAGGCTACGAACAGCGCAACCGCTTCCTCACCGACGCGGCGCACGAACTGCGCACGCCGATCGCCATCCTACGTACCCGCGCCGAATTGCTGCGCGAGGAACCCGAAAGCGCGCGCCTGCTCAAAGACATCGAACGTCTGTCGCATCTGGCGCAGCAACTGCTCGACCGGCAGGTGCTCGACCACCACTCAGCCGGTGCGCGCGAGGTCGTCGATCTTGTCGAGTTCGCTCGGCATCTTGCCGCCGATTTTGCGCCGCTCGCCTTGTCGGCAGGCTATGATTTTTCCTTCGAGCCGGCAGCGTCGAGCGTCCTTGTCAGCATCCAACCCTCGCAGATCCAGCAAGCCGTCACCAATCTGGTGCGCAACGCCATCGACCATGGCGGTGGCGAGGGGACCATCACGATACTAGTCCATGCGAGTGGAAGCCTGGAAGTCCAGGACGAAGGTCCCGGCATCCCGGACGAAGAACACGAACGCGTCTTCCAGCCGTTCTATCGCCTGCGCCCGCGCAACAGTGGCGCTGGCCTTGGGCTCAATCTTGCCCGCGAAATCGCCCGCCTGCATGGCGGTAGCATCGAAATCCTGAGCGGCCCGTGGCGCGGGGCACGCATCAGGCTGCGACTGCCGCTCATTGAAGCAAAGACTATGCCTGCCTCAGCTAGATCCTGTCCCTCAGCGCAAACCAGTTGAGCGCAAGAAACAGCAGTGGCGCGCGGAAGCGACGGCCGCCGGGGAAGGGCGGTATCTTCAGGTCCTCGATCAGCTTGAGCCTGTCGCGGTTGCCGGCCACCGTCTCGGCATAGAGCTTGCCGAAGAAATTGGACAGCATCACGCCATGGCCGGAATAGCCGCCGACCGAGATGACATTGGGCATCACCTCGCGCACGAAGGGCTTGCGCGGCATGGTGATGCCGACATAGCCGCCCCAGCCATGGGTGATCTCGATATCCTTGAGCGCGGGGTAGATCTCGGCGATCTGCTTGCGGATGTGGATATGGATGTCCTTGGGGTCGTTGACGCCGTAGATTTCTCGCCCGCCGAACAGCAGTCGGCCGTCCGGCGACTTGCGGAAGTAGCGCACCACGAAGCGGGAATCGTCGACCGACTCGCCACCGGGGATCACCTTGGAGTCGGCACCCAGCGGCACGGTCGCACCGATGAATGAGCCGATCGGCATGATGTGAGACGCACTTATCGGTTCCAGATTGCCGCCATAGGCGTTGACGGCGATCAGGCATTTCTGCGTGGTGATCGTGCCGCGCGGCGTTGTCACGCGGACCTTGCCGCCTTGTGAGGTGATGCCGGTCGACCGCGTGTTTTCGAACAGATGGGCGCCTGAAGCGGCGGCAACCCGGGCTGTGCCGATCACCAGCTTGAGCGGGTGAATATGGCCGGTGCCGGTGTCGCGCGTGCCGCCATAATAGTGCGTCGAGCCCAGCCGCTCGGCGGTCTCTTGCGCATCCATGAACTTGACGTGCGGATAGTTGAAACGGCTCGCCATGATCTCGGCATGGGCCTTGTAGTCATCGACAAAGCGCGGCTTGTGCGCCACCGACATCTGCCCCGGCATATAGTCGATGTCGATGCCATGGGTGGCAGCGAAGTCGAACAGATGCGCCTTGGCCTCCTCGGCAAGGTCGAACAGTGCCTTGGCGCGGGTGAAGCCGTATTCGCCCTCCAGCTCTTCCGCCCAGGCGCGCTGGCCAGTGCCGAGTTGACCGCCATTGCGGCCCGACGCGCCGTCGCCAAAGCGATGCGCCTCGATCAGCACGACGTCCGCGCCCGCCTTGGCGAGATGCGCCGCCGCCGAAAGCCCGGTGAAGCCACCACCGATGATGACGACATCCGCCTGCCTGTCGCCATCAAGCGCCGGATATTCAGGCCGCGGCCCGGCGGTGTCTTCGTACCAGGAAAGGCCGGGAGAGATGGGGGATTGGTAGGGCATGATGCGGAGAGGGCTCCGGGAGATGTTCGGATGGATTTGGAACAGGGAGTAGGGAGTAGGGAAAAGAAGATGCCCTCTATTCGCTACTCACTATTCCCTACTCGCTCATTCACACATTCAGCAGCAGATACTCCCGCTCCCAGGGGCTGATGACCTCCATGAAGGTCTCGAACTCGGCCCGCTTGATCGCTGCATAGGTGGTCGTAAACGACTGCCCCAAAAGTGACGTCAGCTCTTCATCGCCCTCAAACAGGTCGACTGCTTCGAGCAGGCCACGCGGCAGGTCGATCTCGTCCTCATTGGCGGTGGTCAAAACAGGCGCTTCCGCCTGCAGCTTGTTGGTGAGGCCAATCAGCCCGCAGGCAAGCGACGCCGCCAGCGCCAGATAGGGGTTGGCATCCGACGAGGGGATGCGGTTTTCGACACGGCGACCGCCCGGATCGGAACGAGGCACGCGGAAGGCGGTGGTGCGGTTGTCGTAACCCCACTTGTTGTTGACCGGGGCGGAGGCCGCCTGGGTCAGCCGGCGATAGGAGTTCACGTAAGGCGCAAACATCACCAGCGCGTTCGGCACATGCTTCTGCATGCCGCCGATGAAGTGGAAGAAGGCTTCGGTTTCGGAACCATCTTCGGCCGAGAAGATGTTCTTGCCGGTCTTCTTGTCGATGATCGACTGGTGGATGTGCATCGCCGAACCCGGCTGGCCCTGAATCGGCTTGGCCATGAAGGTGGCGTAGATGTCGTGCTTCAGCGCCGCTTCGCGGATTGTGCGCTTGAACAGGAACACCTGGTCGGCGAGTTCGATCGGGTCGCCATGGCGCAAATTGATCTCGAGCTGGCCAGCACCTTCTTCGTGGATCAGCGTGTCGATCTCCAGGCCTTGAGCCTCGGAGAAATGGTAGATGTCGTCGATCAGTTCGTCGAATTCGTTGACGCCGGCGATGGAATATCCGGCACCGCCGCCGATCGCGCGACCCGAGCGGCCAACGGGCGGCGTCAACGGATAGTCGGGATCGGGGTTCTTGCGAACGAGGTAGAATTCGATTTCGGGTGCTACGACCGGCCTGAGCCCGCGTTTTTCATATGCGGCGACCACGCGCTTGAGCACGTTGCGCGGCGTGAACTCGACCTGGCGCCCGTCCTGATGGGCGAGGTCGCAGATCACCTGCGCTGTTGGATCGTCTTCCCACGGCACGACACTCAGTGTCGAAAGATCGGGCACCAGCTTCAGGTCGCCGTCATCTTCGGGATAGGCAAAGCCGTTGCCGTCTTCCGGGTAGCCACCCGAAATCGTCATCATGAACACCGCCGAGGGCAGCGCCAGCGAGGTGTTGGAGGTGAATTTGGACGACGGCATCATCTTGCCGCGGGCGACGCCCGCCTGGTCGGGCGTGATGCACTCTATGTCTTCGATACCGCGCCATTCCAGCCATTCGGAGGCTTCTTTCCAATTGCGAACACCACGTGTGTTTTTCACAAAAGCGGGCGTGCGGGCGCGAGCCCCCCGAGTGGTCGGACGGACTTCCTTCTTTGCAGGCGGCATCAATCACCAGGTTGTGGTTGCAGATTTCCGACTATAGCCGTGCCGCATGAAGGAAGAAAAGGGGGGCTGGCAGGCGATTCTGGCGAACCGATAGGTCCAAGCCGCTAGTTTTGAGCCGATTTCTGACCTAGATGATCGCAATGACCTCCAATTCGACCCAACTATCCACCATCGGCTTCGATGCCGACGACACGCTGTGGCAGAATGAACAGTTCTTCCGCATGACGGAAAAACACTTTGCCGAACTGCTCGCCGAACATGGCGAGCAGGAGCAACTGATGGCGCGGCTGCTCGATGCCGAGAAGCGCAACCTTGGCACCTACGGATTCGGCATCAAGGGCTTCACCTTGTCGATGATCGAAACAGCGATCGAAGTGACGGAGGGCCGCGTGCCGGCCTCGGTGATCGAAAAGATACTCGCCGCCGGCCGCGAGATGCTGAGCCATCCGATCGAGACGCTGCCGCACGTCCATGACACGCTCGAGGCGCTGGCCGGGCGCTACCGCCTGGTGCTGATCACCAAGGGCGACCTGTTCGACCAGGAGCGCAAGCTGGCGCAGTCGGGCCTTGGCGATTTCTTCGACGCTGTCGAGATCGTCAGCGACAAGTCCCGGCCGACCTATGAGCGCATCTTCGCTCGCCACGGGGACGGTGCGGCCCGCAGCATGATGATCGGCAATTCGCTGAAGTCCGACGTGGTGCCGGCGATCGAGGCCGGCAGCTGGGGTGTCTACATTCCCCACGACCTGACCTGGGCCTACGAACATGTCGACGAACCGACAGCGGCCGAGCGTTTCCGCAAGTTGCAGCATCTCGGCGAGCTGTCCGGCCTGTTGAAAGCCCTGGATTGAAGTCAGGCTCGTCCGACGAGTTTTTCGACGACTGGCTGCAGCCGCTCCGGTGTGATCGGCTTGGCCACCACGACGTCGACGGCGCTCGACAGCGAAAGGCTCTCAACTGTTCCGGGACGGTTGGACAGCAAGATCACAGCAGGCAGGTTCGCGTCCGAGGCGAGCCTGAGCGACAAGATCGAAGGCAGCAGCGCATCGCAATCCGTGTTGTCGCTGCCACCATCGAGAATGATCGTGCCCGGCGCCATCTTGCGCAGCATGGCCATGGCGGTATCGGGCGCTTCCGAGATTGTCTTGAGGCCCGCGCGCTCGACGATCTTGGCGACGACGACGCGGTTGATCTGCGAGCGGCCAACGATGAGAACTTTCGATAGATCAGCGACAAGGCGGTCAGGAGTGCGCGCATTCGTATCCGGGCCTTGGCCCGAATTTAGTTCATTGCGTTTCATTGGCTTAGCCGACAGCTGGGGGGCGTCTGTTCAATGCGTGGTTGCGTTCGGTGTCTTACGTTCGCGTCAACTGCGAGTTGTGTCAAGTAATACACTCAAAAAGGCGTACGACTTTAGTCTTAGACCATAGCATTTCGGCACGTTGTTCGCAGGCAAAGGCGCAGTATCACCAAAGACAAACCCCGCCCGCAGCCGGGGCTGCGAACGGGGTCCGGGGGGCAGGGCAGGGATGTTTTGACTGTCAGCCGTGCGGCTGCTGGGTCACGATGACGGGGATCAGCAGGTCGCCCCAGTTGCCGTCGCCACCGTGGTGGCGGGCCGAGCGGACCAGTTCCACCGACACGCCTGCCTCGACTGCCTTCATGACCGACTGGTTGAGCCGGTGCAGGTCGTTGGCGACGATACGGATCACGGCCTGCTGGTCAGCGCTCATGGTCGTCGCCTGTTCTTCGGCTCTTTCCTTGACGCGGGTGCGCGGTGCCATTGTGGTTCTCCTCGGAGTGTTGCCTTGCCCCACTGGGGCGTTGCCTCTGTCCGGAGGCTCATGCCTCCGGAGCTATCGTCTGTCGCCGGGCCTATTCTGCGGCCGGGCGGAACTGTTCGTGCTCGGTCGATTCATGCATCGCGGTGGTCGACGACTTGCCGCCGGTGATCGCCATGGAGACAGCGTCGAAGTATCCGGTGCCGACCTCGCGCTGGTGCTTGGTCGCGGTGTAGCCGTTGACCTCGGCAGCGAATTCCGCTTCCTGCAGCTCCGAATAGGCCGCCATCTGGCGCTCCTTGTAGCCACGAGCCAGCTCGAACATGCCGAAGTTGAGCTGGTGGAAGCCAGCCAGCGTGATGAACTGGAACTTGTAGCCCATCGCGCCCAGCTCACGCTGGAACTTGGCGATCGTTGCGTCGTCGAGGTTCTTCTTCCAGTTGAACGAAGGCGAGCAATTGTAGGCAAGCTTCTTGCCCGGATGCGCCTTGTGCACCGCTTCGGCGAACTTTTTGGCCTGGGCGAGATCCGGCTTGCCTGTTTCCATCCAGATCAGGTCGCAATAGGGCGCATAGGCGATGGCACGCGCGATGCAGGGTTCGATGCCGTTGCGCACCTGGTAGAAGCCTTCCACCGTGCGGCCGGCGTCATGGTCGACGAAGGGCCGGTCGCGCTCGTCGATGTCGGAGGTCAGAAGCTTTGCAGCCTCGGCGTCGGTACGGGCAACGATCAGTGTGGCCGTGCCCATCACGTCGGCGGCGAGGCGCGCGGCGTTGAGGTTGCGGATATGCGCCGCCGTCGGGATCAGCACCTTGCCGCCGAGATGGCCGCACTTCTTTTCCGAAGCGAGCTGGTCTTCGAAGTGGACGCCGGCAGCACCGGCCTCGATGAAGGCCTTCATGATCTCGAAAGCGTTGAGCGGGCCGCCGAAGCCGGCTTCAGCATCAGCCACGATCGGCGCGAACCAGGTGTCGACCGACAGGCCCTTGCCCTCGGAGGTCTCGATCTGGTCGGCGCGCTGAAGTGTGCGGTTGATGCGCTTGACCAGCTCCGGGGCGGCGTTGGCCGGATAGAGCGACTGGTCGGGATACATGGCGCCCGCCGTGTTGGCGTCAGCGGCGACCTGCCAGCCTGAGAGGTAGATCGCCTTGAGACCGGCGCGAACCTGCTGCATCGCCTGGTTGCCCGACATCGCGCCCAGCGCATTGACGAAATCTTCCTCGTGGATCAGCTTCCACAGGCGGTTGGCACCCATCTCGGCGAGGCTCTGCTTGATCTGGACCGAGCCGCGCAGCCGCTTCACATCCTCCGGCGAATAGGGGCGCTCGATGCCGTCGAAGCGGCCATCCGGGGCTGAAGGGACGAGGTTGTAAAAATCGGTCATTGTCGACTCCGTCTGGTCACTTTGGGTCTTGGGGCGGCACCGCGTCTTGGCTTCTTGCGGCGATTTCTATGTGACTTGTTTGACATTGCGGCGCCGAAGCAGCCAGAAAATTCAACAATTTGCTGGTGATATTAGGGAAAACCTGTGTTGCGTTTGACAAAGGCTCGCTGTAAATTTGTAAAGAATGTAAAAGGCTGGGTAGGGTAAAACCCCTACTTTCGTTGTAAAAATGGTGTAAAAGCCGATGGCCGAGCAAAAAATCTTCGCCGGACCGCGTATCCGGCGCATCCGCAACCAGAAGGGCCTGACCCAGACGGCGATGGCCGAGGGGCTCGGCATTTCGCCTTCCTATCTCAACCTCATCGAACGCAACCAACGCCCGCTGACGGTTCAGCTGATCCTGAAACTTGCCTCGGTCTACAAGGTCGAGCCGGAAGAGCTTCAAGGCGAGGCGCGCGGTTCAATCGCCGCGTTGCGCGAAGTCTTCGCCGATCCGCTTTTGGCCGGCGAATTGCCAGGCGACCAGGAGTTGATCGAGATCGCCGAGGCAGCGCCCAACGCGGCGGCGGCGGTGATCAAATTGTTCCGCGCCTATCGCGAGCAGGCCGAGCGGTTGTCGGATCTGACCGAGCTGCTCGCCCGCGAGGGACACACGACAGCATTGTCAGGTGCACGCCTGCCAATCGATGAGGTGCACGAGGTCTTCGAGCGCCGGCCCAATCATTTCACCTCGCTGGAGGAGGAGGCGGAGGCGTTCACCACGCTGCTCGATCCCGGCGACGATCTGCTGGGCGCGCTGAAGGCCTGGCTCAGGCGTGAGCACGGCATTGTCGTCAAGGTGCTGCCGGTGGCCACCATGCCCAATTGGCGCCGCCGCTACGACCGTCATTCGCAGCGTCTTTTCCTGTCCGAGCGCCTGTCGCCCTTCGACCAGCTGCGCGAAGTCGCGATGGAAGCGAGCCTGATCCGCATGCAGGTGGCGGTCGCGGCCGAACTCCAGGCGCTGAAACTCACGTCGGACGAGGCGAAGCGGCTTGCCCGTTTCGAGCTTGGCCGTTACGCGGCGCATGCGCTGATGATGCCTTATCAGGCATTCCTCTCAGCCGCCCAGCGCGCCCGCTACGATGTCGATGTGTTGCGCTCGCGTTTCGGCGTGTCCTTCGAGCAGGCGGCCAACCGGCTGACCATGCTGCAACGCCAAGGCACCTCATCGGTGCCATTCTTCATGCTCGAGGTCGACAATGCCGGCAATCGCTTCCGCAAGGCGGGTGCGCAAGGCTTTCCGCAAAGCCGCTTCGGTGGCGGCTGCCCCAAGCTGCCGGTACATGCCGCCTTCACCCAGCCCGGCCAGATTTTTGTCGAAGCTGTCGAAATGCCCGATGGCGCCGAGTTTTTGTGCGTCGCCCGCACGTTGGAGGGGCCTCAGGGTGCCTTCAGCGAACGGCCACGGCGCACGGCGATCCTGCTTGGTTGCGACATCGCCTTCCGCGACGAGATCGTCTATGGCGCGGCCCTTCCGGCACTTGCCGTCGGCGCCAAGCCGGGCACAGTGGCTGCTACGCCAGTTGGCCCGGCCTGCCGGCTTTGCGAGCGCTCAGGTTGCCTGTCGCGCGCCGAACCGCCGATCACCCGGCCGCTCGGTCTCGACGAGATGGTGACGGGGCTGTCGGCCTTCGACTTCCAGTAGAGTTCAGGCGATCAGCCTGGCTGCGGTTTCATCCGTGTCCAGGCCGGTCTGGGCCAGGTTGCGCGCCGTGCCGGAATCGAGCGGGCGTCCAAACAAGAAGCCCTGCCCTTCGTCACAGCGCCGGTCCTTCAGGAACGCTGCCTGGAAATCGGTCTCGACACCTTCGGCCAGAACGGGGATCGACAGCTTGTGGCCGAGTTCGATCACCGTCTCGATGACGCTGGTCGCCTGTGCCTGCCGGCCGAGCGCGTTGAGGAAGCTGCGGTCGACCTTGATCTTGTCGAAGGGGAAGGAAAACAGCGTCGAAAGCGACGAATAGCCGGTGCCGAAATCGTCCATGGCGACCCGCACGCCCAGGGCCTTGATCCGGCGCAGGATCAGCAGCGCCTGGCCGGGATTGTCGATCAGCGTTGTTTCGGTGATCTCGATTTCGAGACGGGTGGGCGGCAAGCCGGTCTCGGTCAAGATCTCCTTGAGACGCTCGGCGAAATTCGGCCGCATCAGCTGGATCGGCGAGACGTTGACGGCGATGCTGAGTGGTGCCGGCCATTGCGTCGCTTCATGGCAAGCCTGCATCATCACCCAATCGCCGATCTCGACGATGATGCCGGTCTGCTCGGCCACCGGAATGAACTCGGACGGGGAGACCTCGCCAAGCGCGCTGCTTGTCCAGCGCAGCAAGGCTTCGAAACCCAGCAGTTCACGCTTCTTGATCGATATCTGCGGCTGGAACACCAGGCGCAACGCACCGTCGGCGATGGCGCTGCGCAAGCCGATTGCGATCTGCCCGCGCCGGCGGCCGTCCTCGTCGGCATCGGCGTCGAACCAGCACCAGCTGCCGTCAGGCACTTTCTTCGACCGGTACATGGCGAGGTCGGCGCGTGTCGCCAGTTCGTCGACGTTGTCACCATCTTTGGGGTAGACCGCGATGCCGATGCTGGCGCTGGTCGAAAAGCGCGCCTTGCCGAGTTCGTTGGGGCGCGAAAAGGCATCGCGGATGCGGGCCGCGAATTCCTCGACCTCGTTTTCGCGGGTGAAGGGTTTCACGGCGATGAATTCGTCGCCGCCGATGCGGGCAAAGAACTCGCCGTCGACCAGCGCGGCGCGCATCCGCGCGGTGGTCTGGCTCAACACGGCGTCGCCTGCGGCGTGGCCGTAGACGTCATTGATTTCCTTGAACCGATTGAGGTCGATGGCAATGATGGCGAGCGACATGCCGCCGGCTTGCTTCAGTCGTAGCGGCAGCTCGTCGCGGGCCGCCGCACGGTTGGGCAGGCCGGTCAGCGGGTCGTGCATGGCGAGATGCCTGTAATGCGCGACAGCGTCCTGCTGGCCCTGTTCCTCGGCGAGATGGGTGACAGCGCCGAGCACCACCACAAGAACGGTGACTGCAATGACCAGGATCGCAAGTACGCTGTCCGACATGAGCTGGCCGGGGACCGCCACACGCGGGTCGGGTGTGATCTGCACCGCACCCATCGCGGTGAAATGCATCATGCCGATCGCAAGGATAAGAGCGGCCATGCCGACATATTGGCTGCGGCGCGTGGTTCCCCGTGCCACGCGATTGGTCGCGAGCATGCCGAGTGCGGCACCGCCAAGGATGGACACCGCGACAAAGCTGGGGTCGTAAGAAACCGTTCCGGCAACGACGAAGCCGCGCATGCCGGTAAAATGCATGAGCGCGATGCCGGTGCCGATGATGAAGCCGCCCATTTCGATCATCCAGCCGCGTTCGCGGCTCGCAGCGATCAGGAAACCGGCCATCGACGTGACGATGGCAAGGCCGAGCGACAGGACCGTGAAGTTGGGCTCGAAACCATGTTCGACGCTAGGAATGAAACCCAGCATGGCCAGGAAATGCGTCGTCCAGATCGTCATGCCGCCGGCAACGCCGGCCATGAAGACAAAGGCTGCGTGCTTGGCGCGGCTGACGCTGCGGGCGCGCGCAAATAATCGCATCGACACCACGCAGCCTATCGCGCAAACGGTCAACGCTGCGGCGACGAAGCGATAGTCATGTTCGGTGACGAGACAGTTGAGTACAGTCAGCATAAGCGATCCCCAAGCAGACCGCCCTTATCGGTGACAATTGTTGCCGAACCGTTTCGCTGCACTGCAGCAAAGCGCGTGGAAGTTGAATTGATTGTGATGTGCTGCGGGACACCAAGCCGAGAGGGCCTTCAAGACCTCCCGGCTGGATCGGCGGTTCAAAAGCCGGTCGCCTGGCTGCGGCGCGCATTGACGATTGCCATGGCGCCGACAAGGATCGCCACGCTGCCGACGACGAGCCCGGTATAGAGGAACGTGTCGGCGTAGCCGAATGTGGCGATCACCGGCTGGCTGACGAAGGGCGAAATGAAGTGGCCGGCGAACACACTCGCCGTCATGCCGCCGGCGATACGTCCCCGCATTTCGGGCGCTGCGGCTGCCATTGCGGCTGCGGCGATGTTCGGCATCATCATGCCGAGGCCCAGCCCAACCACGCCTGCCGCCGCAAGAACAGTCACCAGCGTATCCGCCAGCCCCAGAAGACCATAGCCGATGGCCATCAAGCCAAAGGCGAGGCCGAACACACCAACCACCCCAAGCCTGGCGCGCAGGCTGGCATAAAACAGCGCGACTGCTGCCCCGATCATGTTGCCCAGACCGATCGTCAGCCCGGCCACGGCTGGCGAGCCCATGCCCATGGTATTGAGATGGAACGGCAGCTGCGTTGGAAGCAGGTAGTAGGCGACACTGTTGAACAAGGCCGCGATGTAGACGGCAATGACCGCAAGCCAGACTGTGCGGCCCGCCATGTGCGTGGACGCGCCGACAGTCGATGGGTTGTTGCGCGCCGGCTCGTTGATGAAAGCCAGAATGGCCGGGATCAGCAGCAGCGACAAGCCATAGACGGCAAAGGGCGCGCGCCAGTGCAATTCGGCCAGCATGCCGCCGCCGGTCAGGAAGATCAGCCCGCCAATGCCGACAAAAGCTGACTGGTAGCCCATGAAACGGTCGCGTTCCGGCCCGGAGAAATAGTCGCCGACAAGGGCGGTCGCGGTCGTCATGACGCCGGCGACAGCGACGCCGAGCAGCGCGCGCCCGACAAGAAGTCCAGCCAGACTGTCGGTAAGCAGGCCCGACATGCCGCTCAGCCCGTAAAGCACAGCGCCCGCGATCAGAAGCGGCTTGCGCCCGAAGCGGTCGGCGAGCCCGCCGGCGAAGGGCGCGCAAATGACGATGAACAATGCGGGTAGCGTCAGCACGAGCCGGGTCAGGATCTCGACATTGTCGCTGCCGGTGAAGTGACTTTCGATGGCCGGCAGGGAGGGCGATATTGTCGCGCCCGACATGATGGTCAGCGTGCTGATGAGCAGCAGCGTGGTATTGCGGCCGGCATGACTGTCGGGGAAGGGCGTCGTCCGCACAAGCTGATGCGTCATGGTCATGCCGCCACCTCAAGAAAAGGCGTGTTGGTGCGCGCCTCGCGCAAATTGATCGCCCACCATTGCAGGCGCGCGAGTAGAACCGACATCGCTTTTCGTGCGTCTCGCGGTTCGATCAGCGCACCGGTGGCGTCGAAACGTCTCGAGGCGAAGGCAAAACTCACAGTGTCGCGGATAGCCACGACATGAAGCTCGGCAAAGACCAGGCGTAACTGTTCGATGGCCCGCAGCCCGCCCGAGATGCCGCCATACGATACGAACGCCAGCGGCTTGGCCTGCCACTCTATGCAGTGAGCATCGATCAGGGCTTTGAGGTCGGCGGTGTAGCCGTGATTGTATTCGGGCGTCACCACGATGAATGCGTCGGCCTCGCCCAGCCGGCGCGCGATATCGGCACGATTATTGGCAAGCTCGCGCGGGTCGATCAGGTCGATGGCGAACTGCTGGTAGCCGCGGATCTCGGTTGCGGCCCAATCGACGACGGTGTCGCAGAAGCGGCCTTCGCGGGCGCTGCCATAGATCAAAGCGAGCTTGATTTTCTGATGCATTTTTGGGGTGGCTCCGTTTCGGTTTCTTGTAGGAGCCCTGTCTGTAAAACCTCAACTAAGATTGAGGTCAAGCGCCAATTTGAAACTTTCGAGGGGGCGTCTGGCATTTCGGCTCGGTGATGCGAGCTTTGCTTGTGCCACAACGGGATGGGAGCGCTGGACCTCGCCACAAAGGCAGCCTTGCGTTACGCGAACGCACCAGCCCCAGTCGTTTCGAGCGCATCGTGCCGCTCGCAAGTCGTCGAGATTAGCGCCATGACAGATCTCGCCGCTCCGCCGTCGCCAACAGGCGTTGCACCGCATGTCTCGCGGCGCGACGAGCGTCTCGGCGTGTTTTTGGTGTTCATGTCGGCGCTGATGTGGAGCCTTGGCGGTGCCATTGCCCGCTTCATCGAAGAACCGGACAGTTGGACGGTCGTGTTCTGGCGCTCGCTCTGGGCGGCGGCCTTCCTGCTTGCTTTCATGGCCTGGCGCGACGGCCTGCGCGGCACCTTGAGGCTCTTCCGCGACATGGGCCTGCCGGGGTTGTTGGTGGGGGTCTGCTTTGCCACCGCCTCGACGTCTTTCGTTGTGGCCCTGTCCTATACGACCGTTGCCAACATCTTGCTGATGCAGGCCGGTGTGCCGCTTTTGGCGGCGTTGTTTGCCTGGATGCTGTTTCGCGAGCGCGTCGCTGTCGCCACCTGGGTGGCGATCTTCGTTGTCATCTCAGGCGTCGCCATCATGGTCTCTGAATCGTTCAGCGGCCAGGTCTCGCCGGTCGGCGACGGGCTTGCTTTGCTGATCGCCGTGGCGTTCTCCATTGCCACCGTCATCACCCGCCGGTTCGCCCATGTGCGCATGACACCCGCCACCTGCCTCGGCACCATGATTGCCGCAGCCTTCGCCGCCTCCCAGGTTTCAGCGTTTGCCGTGTCGCCGCGCGACATGGGTTTCCTCTTCGCGTTCGGCGTGGTCAATCTTGGCCTTGGCCTTGCCTTCTTTGCGACTGGCGCAAGATTGGTCCCGGCCGCCGTTGCCGCCCTGATCGGCACCTTCGAACCGCTGCTTGGCCCGATATGGGTCTGGCTCATCCATGGCGAGGTGCCGTCGGTTCGCACCATCACCGGCGGTGCGGTCATTTTCAGTGCGCTGCTTGTGCATCTGACACTGGAGTTCAGGCGCCAGGCACGACCCCAAAGGCCGGGCGTGACAGGCGTTCCCATGCCTGATTGAGCAGTCGGTTGTTTGCCATTGACATTGCTACCTTCCGGCGGGCAGGCTGCGGTCCGAGGGTAACAACAACACAGGCGTATCTTGCCAGGTTCCACTGCCGGGGCTTCGGTGTCCGCAGCTGTAAATCGCCAGAACGTTTTGCGCCGCGCGGCAAGCCGGCGGGAGCGCGCTACCTTCATAACCCGATTTTGCACAGGCATCAGGATGCTGCCGGGATGGGCGCGTCCATGAAAGGAGAATGTCATGAACAGTAGAGCGCTTTGGCTGACCGCTGCGTCAGCCCTCATCGCCGTTGTGGCGACCGCGGCCAACGCCCAGGAGAGGGTCGTCAACGTCTACAACTGGTCGGACTACATCGACTCCACGATCATCGAGGACTTCACCAAGGAAACAGGCATCAAGGTCGTCTACGACGTCTATGATTCCAACGAGATCCTCGAAACCAAGCTGCTTGCCGGCGGCAGCGGCTACGATGTGGTGGTGCCGACCGCCAGTCCCTTCCTGGCGCGCCAGATCCAGGCGGGCGTCTACCAGAAGCTCGACAAGTCCAAGCTGCCCAACCTTTCCAATATGTGGGACGTGGTCAGCGAGCGCACCGCCGCCTACGATCCGGGCAACGAATACTCGGTCAACTACATGTGGGGCACGGTCGGCATCGGCTACAATCAAAAGAAGATCAAGGAAGCGCTCGGCGTCGACAAGATCGACAGCTGGGACGTCGTCTTCAAGCCGGAGCAGATCGCCAAGCTGGCCGATTGCGGCGTCTATGTCCTGGATTCGCCAACCGACATCTTGCCAACCACGATGATGTATCTCGGTCTCAAGCCGCAGTCGACAGCGCTCGACGACCTGTCCAAGGCGGAAGAGGCCCTGCTCAAGATCCGGCCGTCGATCCGCAAGTTCCACTCGTCGGAATACATCAACGCGCTCGCCAATGGCGACATCTGCCTCGCTGTCGGCTGGTCTGGCGACATCTTCCAGGCACGCGACCGCGCGGCTGAAGCAGACCAGGGCGTCGTCGTCGACTATGTCATTCCAAAGGAAGGTGCTGAGATGTGGTTCGACCAGATGGCGATCCCGGCTGACGCCAAGCACGTTGCCGAGGCGCACGAATTCATCAACTACATGATGAAGCCGGAAGTCACGGCCAAGGCCTCCAACTACATCTTCTATGCCAACGGCAACAAGGCGTCGCAGCAGTTCATCGACAAAGAGATCATTGGCGACCCGGCGATCTTTCCTGATGAGGCGATGCTGGCGAAGCTCTTCACCGTGGCTCCTTACGATCCCAAGACCCAGCGCACGGTCACGCGCAGCTGGACCAAGATCGTCACAGGGCAATAATGATTGAGGACTGTCCCGGCGCCATCGGCGCCGGGATTTTTTACCGGGGCAGGGACGGAGGGGACATGAAATCGCTCGGCAATATCCGCAGGGAATTTGCGCCCTGGAACCAGCCTGACGCCAAGCCCTACATTCAATTCAAGAACGTCACCAAGCGCTTCGGCGACTTTACCGCCGTCAACAACCTCTCGCTGTCGATCTACGAGCGCGAGTTCTTTGCGCTGCTCGGCGCTTCGGGCTGCGGGAAGTCGACGTTGCTGCGCATGCTCGCCGGCTTCGAGGAGCCGACGTCCGGCCAGATAATGCTCGACGGCCAGGACCTCCGTGGCATTCCGCCCTATCGGCGGCCGGTCAACATGATGTTCCAGTCCTATGCCTTGTTCCCGCACATGACGGTCGAGCAGAATATCGCATTTGGCCTCAAGCAGGACGGCATGCCCAAGGCCGAGATCGAAAAACGCGTCGCCGACATGCTCAAGCTGGTCAAGCTTGGCCAGTTCGCCAAACGCAAGCCGCATCAGCTGTCGGGTGGCCAGCGCCAGCGCGTCGCACTCGCTCGGGCTGTGGCCAAGCGGCCCAAGGTACTGCTGCTCGACGAGCCGCTCGGTGCGCTCGACAAGAAGCTGCGCGAGGAGACCCAGTTCGAACTGATGGACCTGCAGCAGACGCTCGGCCTGACCTTCGTCGTCGTCACCCACGATCAGGAAGAGGCCATGACCATGGCCGACCGCATCGCCATCATCGACAAGGGCGAGGTGATGCAGGTGGCGACGCCGGCCGAGGTCTATGAGGCGCCGGGCTCGCGCTTCGTCGCCGACTTCGTTGGCAACATCAATATGTTCGAAGGCAAGGTTGCCGACCGCGATGGCACCGGTGCCACCATCGCCAGCGCCAATGGCGTGATCATCCGCACCGCCAACGCCGGCGATGCTCCGGCGGGCAGCGAGGTCGCCTTCGCCATCAGGCCGGAGAAGATCAAGGTCTCTTCGAAGAAGCCGGAAAGCGGCGACAATGTCATGGAAGGCGAGATTTACGACATCGCCTATCTCGGCGACATGACCATCTTCCACGTCCAGCTCGGCAATGGCCAGGTGGTCAAGGCGAGTTCGCTCAACGCGACGCGCGCCACCGACGATCCGCTGAGCTGGGACGACAAGGCATGGATCTCCTTCCGGAACGACGCCGGCGTCGTTCTGACGCGATAGGGGGAGAGATGAAACGCCCCCTTTCGGCCATCACCAACCGCCTCGTCATCATCGTTCCTTATCTGTGGCTGCTGTTTTTCTTCCTCATCCCGTTCTTGATCGTCTTCAAGATATCGCTGTCGACGACGGCCATCGCAATGCCGCCCTACACGCCGGTCATTGGCCTTTCCGACGGCTTTTCCGGGCTGATGTCGCAGATCGGCGAATTCAGCTTCGACAACTATATTTGGCTGACCCAGGACGCGCTCTACTTCAACGCCTATGTCTCGAGCGTGATCATAGCGGGGATCTCGACGTTCCTGGCGCTGCTTGTCGGCTATCCGATCGCCTATGGCATGGCCCGCGCCCCGGCAACGATCCGGCCGACGCTGCTGATGCTGGTGATCCTGCCGTTCTGGACCAGCTTTCTGATCCGCGTTTACGCCTGGATCGGCATCCTCAAGCCCGAGGGCTTGCTCAATCAGGTTCTGCTCGCCACCGGCGTCATCGACCAGCCGCTGGTGATCCTGAACACCCATACGGCGATCTTCATCGGCATCGTCTATTCCTATCTGCCATTCATGATCCTGCCGCTCTATTCGGCGCTGGAGAAGATGGACTATTCGCTGATCGAGGCGGCACAGGACCTCGGCTGCCCGCCAATCACCGCCTTCTGGAAAATCACCTTTCCGCTATCGCTGCCCGGCGTCATCGCCGGCTGCCTGCTGGTCTTCATCCCGGCCGTCGGCGAGTTCGTCATTCCCGACCTTCTCGGCGGCTCGCAGACGCTGATGATCGGCAAGACGCTGTGGAACGAGTTCTTCGCCAACCGCGACTGGCCGGTCTCCTCGGCCGTCGCCGTGATCCTGCTTCTGCTGCTCGTCGTGCCGATCATGTTTTTCCAGCAGGCGCAGGCGCGCGCCCAGGAACAGGGACGCTGAGATGAATTCGAGCTGGAGCCGCTTCAACATATCGGCGATCGTTCTGGGCTTTGCCTTCCTTTATCTGCCCATCGTTTTGCTGGTTGTCTTTTCCTTCAACGAATCCAAGCTCGTCACCGTCTGGGGCGGCTTCTCGACCAAATGGTATGTCTCGCTGTTCCACAATCAGGGCCTGATGGATGCCGCTTGGGTGACCATCCGTGTCGGCCTGATCTCGGCGACTCTCGCCACCGTGCTTGGCACGCTCGCTGCCCTGGCACTGACTCGCTACACCCGGTTTAGGGGCAGGGTGCTGTTTTCAGGCATGGTGTTTGCGCCGCTGGTCATGCCTGAGGTGATCACCGGCCTGTCGCTGCTTTTGCTGTTTGTCGCCGTCGGGCTCGATCGCGGCTTCTTCACGCTGACGCTCGCCCACATCACCTTTTCCATGTGTTTTGTCGCGGTGGTGGTGCAGTCGCGGCTGGTCACATTCGACCGCTCGCTCGAAGAAGCAGCGATGGATTTGGGGGCGCCGCCGGTGAAAACCTTCTTCCAGATCACGCTGCCGGTCATCCTGCCAGCGATCATCTCCGGCTGGATGCTGGCCTTCACGCTGTCCATCGATGATCTGGTGATCTCGAGCTTCACTTCAGGCCCGGGCGCAACGACCCTGCCGATGAAGATCTATAGCCAGGTGCGGCTGGGCGTGACGCCCGAGATCAACGCTGCCTGCACCATCCTGATCGCCATTGTCGCCGTCGGCGTCATTGCTGCCTCGCTGGTCAACAAGCAGCGCGAGGTTCAACGCCTGCGCGACGAACAGGCAGCGCAGCGGGGGTGAGCGGGTACGCCCGACCGGCTGTCAGCGACGCTGGGCACAAGCGGCGCGAAGCGGAAATGGCAAGGTCCTGGAACGCCCAAAAGGTCAGGCTTTCCAAGGATATGCCACTGGATAAGCCAAAGTCGCCATGATAGCGTCGTGGCGATAATCTTGAGGAGTAGGGTTCATGACACGTTTTATGGCTACGGTCGCAGTTTTGTCTTTCGTCGCGCTGGCCGCTACGGCCTGTAACACACCGCAGGAACGTGCCTTGGGTGGCGGCGCCGTCGGCGCGGCGGGTGGCGCACTTGTCGGCCAGGCCATCGGCGGCAACACTGGTGCGACCGTTGCGGGCGCTGTCATCGGCGGTCTCGCGGGCGCCATGATCGGTGCTGGCACGGCTCCGGGCCAATGCCGCTACCAGCAGTTGGACAGCCGTGGCCGTCCGATGTACGACCGCAACGGCAATCCTATGAGCTACGAGGCTCCTTGCCGGTAATACTACCCCGTCAGTTTTGATTGATTGTCCGTTGGGACAAAAAACGGCGCGCTTCGACCGAAGCGCGCCGTTTTGCATTGGTGCGCGCCGTGATCATGATTCGCCGGGAAAACGCCTGAAACGAATCGCTCACAGTCTCGCTGGCCACAAGGGCGCACCAAAGGCTGTTCGCCGGGAAATCCTGCGTTGCCGTGGAGATCGATGTGTCGGGGGAAGTGATGGTACGGTTGGGTGGGCTCGAACCACCGACCTCCGGATCCACAATCCGGCGCTCTAACCAACTGAGCTACAACCGCGTGCCTTGCTCTGGCGAAGCGTCCATACGGACAATTCCATCACATTTCAAGGGCTTTGCGAACCATCCACTGCGGCGATTTGTGCCCTGAACGGCAAGTCGTTGGTTTCCGGGGCATATCGGCCCCGAAAAAGAAAAAGGCCGGCGGGAGGAGCCGGCCTTTTCCAGTGATGACCAGCGGGAGGAGGTGCTGGCCGCTTCGCCCGACAGGCAGAGGGAGGAGGAACCGCCCGCCGGGTATCTGTTTAGGCGCGATTAAGCGGCCTTGAGGTCTTTCAGTGCCTTTTCGAAAGCGGTCTTGACCGGCTTCGAAACGTCTTCGGCGGCCTTCGAGGCAACGGCCTGGAATTCCTTGGCCTGCTCGACTGTCTGTTCGACGCGGCCGCGCAGATAAGAGGTCTGCAGCTCGACGATCTCCGACAGCGTCTTGGCGCCGGCCAGAGCTTCGAGATGCGAGAAACCGGCCTCGGCATTGGTGCGGAGCGCTGCAATCGCCTTGAGCGACAGCTCGTTGGTCACGCTGCGGGCGGTCTCGTAGCTGGTCTCGATGGTCTTCTGTGCCTCTTCGGCACCGGTCTTGAGCTTGGTGTAAGCTTCCTTGGACTGCTCGACGCCCTTTTCGGCGAAGACGCGGAACTGGTCGGTGGCCTTGGAAACGTCGAAGCTCGGCATTTCAATGGTATCTGCGAATTCTGCGGTCTTGGTCTTGGACATTGTCTCACCCTGTGGACTGGACGGGGTGTTGTCACCCGTCTCGTTTATTCGCATTTTCCATATAGGGCATATTATGGTGCATTGCAATATCTATGTTGCAGTGCACCATTTCGATCTCGGGGGGTTAACCACGTGGCGAGAATAATGCCGCTATGGTCCACCTGTTTGCTAGACCTGAGCGATGACGGCTTTTATTAACAAAGCATTAATTACGAGAATGCGTGCCTTGCGGGTTATGTGAATGCCGTCAGCAGCCTATTCCTTTATCGACGTCGCGGTCGTCGATCGTGTCAGGCAGCGTTTCGCTGCTGGCGACGCTATCGTCGTACTGTCGGTCGATCTCGAGCAGGTGCTCTGGGCTAATGGTCCCGGTGCTGCCGTGCTTGGTTATGACGACATCGATGCGGTGATCGGCGCACCCGCGCGGCTGGGTATCGCCGCCCGCCGCCAGATCGCCGCCACGTCCGGGTACCCCGAGATCGGCCGCGACCGCTCGATCATGGTTCGCGTGGCATCCGGCATGACCAGCAGTGCCGTTGCCTTCGCGGCAAGTTCGGTTCGGCTGCCTGATGGCGCAACCGCAATCATGCTTGCGGTGCCCGCAGCTCAAGCCAGCTCGCGCGGTTTTAGGAACATTGCCGCAAACGCCATCAGCGGGTTCACCGAGCCGGGACATTTCCTCGCTTTCGTCGATGGCGGCGGCGAGATTGAAGCTGCGACCGACGGCTTTGCCGAACTTGGCATCGCGACCTCCACGCTTGCCGGGCTGGTCTCATCGGTCGCTCGCGAGCGTGACCGCATCATCAAGCGTGCGATCCCTGCCACCGGCGGCTATCTGCCGGCCGGGCTGGCGCGGCTGACCGACGATCCGGCGCGGCACCTGCTTGTCGTCGTCGACGAACGCCTTGAGGCGATGGACGACGCCGGCCAGGAGATGGACGCGCCTTTTGTGATTGCGCCTACTGCGCCCAGCGAGCGCCCGCGCGACGAAGCACCCGCAGCGGTGCTGACAACGGCACGTCCTCAGGACGATAGCGATCACGATCATTGGTATTTCAGCCCCGAGGAGCGCGAAAGCCAGGCCGGCACTGCCGTTCGCGCCATGGCGGCAAAGCAGGCTGAAGCACCTGTTGTATCAGGGGGCACTGAGGCCGATGAGCCGGCGCCCATCCAGGAGCCAGTTGTAGAACCGGTTGCGGCCATTGAGCCGGTCGAAGAGCCGGCCGCCGTTGCTGCGCCCGCTGAGTCCGCGCCGACGCAGTCCCAGCCGGCACAGGCAACGCCGGCACCGGAGCGCTCCGCCGCTCCGGTGCGTTTCGTCTGGCGCACCGACGCCGAAGGTCGCTTCAGCGCGATTTCGCCGGAATTTGCCGCAGTCGTGGGCGAACATGCCGCCGACGTCGTCGGTCGCCGCTTCCAGGACGTGTCGAACACATTCGAGCTCGATCCCTCAGGCGAGATCGCCGGCCTCCTGCAGCGCCGCGACACCTGGTCGGGCCGTTCGGTGCTCTGGCCGGTCGCCGGCTCCGACAAGCGCATTCCTGTCGATCTGGCCGCCTTGCCGGTCTATGGCCGCGACCGCAGCTTTGAAGGGTTTCGCGGCTTTGGTGTCGCGCGCCCCGGTGAAGCCGTGCTTGATCATGAGCGCATCGGCCTGGCGCTGGTACCCAACGGCAAACATCCTGAGGAAGCCGAACCGAAAGTCGCAGATATTGCCGAGCAGCCTGCTGCCGTTGAGCCTACCGTAGTCGAATCGCCTGTCGTGGAAGCCGACGTTCCTGACGTCGCGCAGCCGGAAGCGAAACAGCCTGAAACCGGGCAGCCGGAAGCCGAAAGCCTGCAACAACCTGTCGAGGAGGTTCCTGTTGGGACCGAGGCTCCGGCAGATCCTTTCGCCGGCGAAGTGCCGGCGCTTGAGGTCGGGCCTACGAATGACCGCCGTTATTCCGACAAGGTGATCCGGCTTGCCGAACATCGGCCGGCAACGGTGGAGGAGCCTGCCAATGGCAAGGGGCTTTCCAGCATCGAGCGCAACGCCTTCCGCGAAATCGGCGAGAAGTTGAAGCGCGCAAACGAGATCGTGGCCGCAAGGCAGCAGTCTGCAAGTGACGCCCACGCTGCGGAGAAACCTGTAGCCGAGAAGAATGGCGAAGGGGCATCGGCCGAGATCGCAGCCTATTCGGAAGCTGCCGCCGCTGAAATAGCCGAGCATGCGCCCGTGGCCGCTGAGCCTGACGCACGTCAGCCGATTGCTGAAACCATGGCGCCCGCGACGTCTGAAGAGACCGAGACGGCGGCTGTTGAGGAGTTGGGGACCGAGAGCGCCGAGATCGTGACGCTGTCGTCCGTCCGTCCAGCTGATGCCTTTGAACAGGCCGATGTCGAACGCGACGAGCCCGAAAAGCCGGCGTTGCGTACCGAAGATGTCATTCCGTCCTTTGCTGCCGGGCGCGACACCCCAGTCGACGCGCCGATTCTCGAACAATTGCCGGTGCCGGTGCTGATCCATGCCGGCGACGTGCTGCATTATGCCAACGCCGAGTTCCTCGACCTGACGGGGTACGCCTCTGTTGACGAGCTAGCGCAGGCTGGTGGCCTCGACGCACTGTTTGCCGAAAGCTATGGCGACGAGCCGGGCTCGGACCACGATCTCAGATTGAAGACCCGCGAAGGCGAGGAGTTTCCGATCGAGGCGGTGCTGCGCTCCGTGCCGTGGCAGGACGGCAAGGCCCTGATGCTGGTCGTGCGCCGCATCAGTGGCGACGACGATGTCGAGGATGCTTCCGAGCAGGTGGCCGAACTCGAAGATCGCCTCGCCGAAATGCGCACCATTATCGACACGGCGACCGACGGCGTCGTGCTGATCGATCGCGATGGCGCCATTCGTTCGATCAGCCGCCCGGCGGAAGCTCTGTTTGGCTTCGACAGCGACGAGGTTACCGGCAAGCCGTTCTATTCGCTTTTCGCCATCGAGAGCCAGCGCGCCGCGCGCGACTATCTGGTTGGCCTTTCCGAACACGGCGTTGCAAGCGTGCTCAACGATGGCCGCGAAGTCATCGGCCGCGAGTCGCAAGGGCGTTTCATCCCGCTGTTCATGACCATCGGCCGCTTGCCCAACGAGAGTGGCTTTTGCGCCGTGGTTCGCGACATCACCCAGTGGAAGCGCGCCGAGGAAGAGCTGACCCAGGCGCGCGCCGTGGCCGAACGCTCGTCATCGCAGAAGTCCGATTTCCTCGCCCGCATCAGCCACGAGATCCGCACGCCGCTCAACGCCATCATCGGTTTTTCCGAGCTGATGGTCGACGAGAAGTTCGGCCCCGTCGCCAACGACCGTTATCGCGACTATCTCCGCGACATCAACCGCTCCGGCAATCACGTGCTGTCGCTGGTCAATGACCTGCTCGATATCTCCAAGATCGAGGCTGGGCAGCAGGAGATGGACTACGAGGCGGTGTCGCTCAACGACACGCTGGCTGAAACGGTCGCCATGATGCAGCCGCAGGCCAATCGTGAACGCGTCATCATCCGCTCGAGCTTTGCTTCGCGCCTGCCCGAGATCGTTGCCGACCGGCGCAGCATCCGCCAGATCGCGCTCAATATCCTGTCCAATGCTGTGCGTTACACCCAGGCCGGCGGCCAGGTCATCGTTTCCACCGCCTACGAGACATCGGGCGACATCGTCATGCGGGTGCGCGACACAGGCATCGGCATGAGCCATGCCGAGATCGAGCAGGCGCTGAAGCCGTTCAAGCAGATCAATTCGCTCAAGCGCACGCGCGGCGACGGCACCGGCCTTGGCCTGCCGCTGACCAAGGCGATGGTCGAGGCCAATCGCGCCCGCTTTGCCATTGCCTCGACGCCGGGCGAGGGCACGCTGGTCGAGGTGACGTTTCCGTCGACGCGGGTGCTCGCCGAATAATGCGCGGCCGGCAGGGTGCGACATTTTGTGCGCATTGGCGTGTGCTGGCTCGGCCATTGTTAGAATTTGTTGAACAAGCCATTGAATCCGGTGCGAAACAATCCAGTTTAGAATAATTCTAAACTATTGAAAAGATTGGCCTTTAAACTTGACTGGAAGTCTCACAATGACCATAGGGGAGGCAGCCTCGAAACCGAGGCATTGACTTGTTCCTCGAGGGACTTTGACCCCTTTGGCCAGGAGAGAAAAATGAAGATCAACAACGCCCGGTCGGCGATTGCCGGCTACGCTTTTGCGGTTGCGGCGCTCTTCACCACGTCGGCGCTCGCCGATGGTGTCGTCAACATCTACACCTATCGCCAGCCTGACCTGATCAAGCCTGTTCTCGATGCCTTCACGGCCGAAACCGGCATCAGGACCGAAGTGCTGTTCCTCGACAAGGGTCTTGAGGAACGCGTCCTGGCAGAAGGTCAGAACTCGCCTGCCGACGTCATCATGACCGTCGACATCGCCCGTCTCACTTCGGCCAAGGAAAAGGGCGTCACCCAGCCGCTGGTCGATGAAGAGATCAACAAGCTACTGCCAGCCGAGTATCGCGATCCCGAAGGCAACTGGTTCGGTGTGACCAAGCGCGCCCGCGTCATTTATGCCTCGAAGGAGCGCGTCAAGGACACGGCCATCACCTATGCCGACCTCGCCGATCCCAAGTGGAAGGGCAAGATCTGCATGCGCTCGGGCCAGCATGACTACAATCTCGCGCTCTTCTCGGCGGCGATCGCCCATTGGGGGCCGGAGAAGACCGAAGAGTGGATGAAGGGTCTCAAGGCCAATCTGGCCAAGAAGCCCGACGGCGGCGACCGTCCGCAGGCTGGCGCCATTGCCGCCGGCGAGTGCGACATTGCCATCGGCAACACCTACTATGTCGGCCTGATGCGCAACAACGAGAAGGACCCCAAGGAAAAGGAATGGGGCAACGCCATCAACGTGCTCTTCCCGACCTTTGAGAATGGCCTGACGCATGTCAACATCTCGGGTGCAGCACTGGCTAAGTACGCGCCGCATCGTGACGACGCCGTCAAGCTGATCCGCTTCCTGGCCAGCCACAAGGCCCAGCAGGTCTACGCCGAAAAGAACTACGAATATCCGGTGGAGCCGGGCCTCGAGCCGTCCGAGACAGTCAAGGCTTTCGGCACGCTCAACGCCGACACGCTGCCGCTGGTCGACATCGCCAAGGGCCGCAAGGCGGCGTCCGAAATGGTCGACCGCGTCGGTCTCGACGACGGCCCGAACAGCTGATCGGGCGGTCAGATTTCTGAGGAAGAGCCGGGCCGGGCAATCAGCCCGGCTTTTCCGCATTACAGCTCCATGCGTCCTGTTGGGCGCGCAAAGGACACTGTAACAGTTTGAATTGGCGCATGATCCTTTCCGAAAATCGATTCCGATTTTCGGAAACATGCGTGAGAAGGGAATTGCCTTGCCGACAACGGGCGGAGCAGGTGGTGGGATTTCAGACGCGGCATTTGCCGCGAACGCCCGAGCCTTGCCCGTCAAACGCCTGCGCCATCCCTTGATCGGCACGCTGGCGCTCGCCGTCGGCATCGTCGTCATCCTGCCGGTGCTGTCGCTCGTCTTCGTCGCCCTTTCAGGCACCGGCGAAGACTGGCCGCATCTGATCGCAAACGTCCTGCCGGGCGCGACTCGCACCACGCTTGCGCTGCTGGCCATGGTTGCGGCACTGACATCGGTCGCGGGCGTTGCCTGCGCCTGGGCGGTCGTTGCCTATGATTTCCCGTTCCGCCGCATCCTGTCATGGGCGCTGGTGCTGCCGCTTGCGGTGCCGCCCTATCTCGCGGCCTATGCCTTCGGCGAGTTTTTCCATTATCAGGGCCCGGTGCAGAGCCTGGTCCGCGAAATTTTCGGCTTCCAGACCATCCGCGACTACTGGTTCCCAGACATCCGCTCGACCTGGGGCACGGCCTTTGTGCTCGCTTCGGTGCTCTATCCCTATGTCTATCTCACCACGCGCATCGTCTTCCTCATGCAGGGCCGCAACATCGCCGACGTCGCCCGCACGCTCGGTGCGCGCCCAGGCCGGGTGTTCTGGCGCGTGCTTTTGCCGGTTGCGCGTCCCGCCATCGTTGCCGGTGTTGCTTTGGTGTTGATGGAAACCATCAACGATATCGGAGCTGCCGAATATTTCGGTGTCCGCACTCTGACCGTTGCGGTCTACACCACCTGGCTCAACCGTGGCAGCCTGGAAGGCGGAGCGCAGATCGCGTTGCTGATGCTGGTGCTCGTGGTGCTGTTGCTCGTCGCCGAGCAATGGGCGCGAAGGCGCCAGCGCTTTCATGCCGGCCGCGGTACCCATCTCAAAGTCCATCCGCCACGGGTGGCGCTGAAGGGCTGGACGCGCTTTGCCATGCCGGTTGCCGTGGCGCTACCGATTCTCAGTGGCTTCGGTGTGCCGATCACCGTCTTCGGCCAATATGCCTCGCGCCGGCTCGAACAATTCACCTCGCCCGATCTCGGTCATGCCTTCGTCAACAGCCTGATGACGGCCTCGCTGACCGCCGCTATCACCGTTGCCATCGCGCTGTTTCTGCTCAACGCCCAACGCCTGTCAAAGACGCGCGCCATGGCCGCCACAGTGCGGCTGGCCTCGGTAGGCTATGCCTTGCCCGGCGGCATTTTGGGCCTCGGCCTGCTCTTCGTACTCGCGCGCTTCGACAATTCGGTCGACGCCTTCGCCCGCGCCTATCTCGGCTTCTCAACCGGGCTTCTGCTCACCGGCTCGGCCGCCGCCGTCATTCTTGCCTGCACCATCCGCTTCGTCGCACTTGCCGAAGGTGCTGTCCGCTCGGGCATGGAAAAGCTGCCCGGCAGCCTCGACGAGGCGGCGCGCAGCCTGGGCAAGACGCCGGCGCAAAGTGCGACAAGCGTTCTGCTGCCGCTGCTCAAGCCGGCCATCCTGACGGCTGCGGTGCTGGTCTTTGTCGATACTGTCAAGGAGCTGTCGGCGACGATCCTGCTCAGGCCCTTCGGCTTCAGCACCCTTGCCACCCATGTCTACGAAAACGCCTCGCGCGGCGTACCGGAGGAAGGTGCTGTCGCTGCGATCGTCATCATCATCACCGCGATGGTGCCGGTGGTGCTGCTTTCCGGTGCGCTGGTGCGCGACGCCGAGGCCTCGCTTTAAGTTCTTTCCTTAGGGGTAAAAACACAAAACCCCGCTAGTGCGGGGTTTCGTGGCGGTTTCGGCACTGACCTCGAGCTTGCCTTCGCTCGCTTGGCCAGTGGCCCCTGGTGGGGTCTTAGACGCGGATGACAGGAGCAGAGCCGCTAGCCTCACCAATATGGGAATCTAGAGATGCTTTGTCAACGACGAGAGGCCCATCCCATGAAGGACACACTGCCGTACAATCTTGAATAGGTCGTCAGGAAGGATGTCGAACTGATAAACACGCTTTCCAGCATGGTTCTTACCTAGCCGAAGAAGGTCAATCCTGTGAAAGCCAACTGCGTTGACCATGTCACCTTTGATCCATCTCTCATGATTGCCCCACTCCTTGGGTAATTCAAATGGGATGGCGATGCGCTTGTGGTAAGGCATGACCTTCGCTGGATCAGTCATGCTAAGTGGCACGACAGTGCAAAGGTGTGGACGGGCCGCGATCTTGGGCGAAAGGACTATCGCAAGCCTGCGCTTCATCATTTCAGGTTCTCTAAACCCGCCAGTTGAATAGTCGACTGTTACAATGCCGCCTTGAGGCGGATGCTCTTTTATCCCCATCTTGTAAATCTGCCTGCAAGGTGGCGACAGGTCAACGAGCGCTCTTGACGCCTCCGATTCTTTGCCGCCAAAGAAAAAGGCGCCTGATGGGGCGCCTTTGAAGGAGATGCTGTTTCAACGGGGACTTGAGCGAACGAGCTATCCTCGAAGGCGAGGAAAGGGATTTCTCCCTCAAGTTAGATACGAATATCGGCGTCGAACATTAACACCACCTTACCGCGATGATGAAAAGTTTACGAAAGTGTACCACTCCTGAAGTCTAGGTAAATTTACACTTCATCTTTCGTTAAGCATATGGGCGCCGCGCGCTCATTTTTGCAGCGCCGGAATGTCGCGATAAAGCTCCAGCGCTTCGGGATTGGCCAGCGCTTCCTTGTTCTTGACGTCGCGGTGGTGGACGATGTCGCGGACGGCGAGCTCGGTGATCTTGCCGGATTTGGTGCGCGGGATGTCGGTGACGGCGACGATGCGTGCCGGCACATGGCGCGGGCTGGCGCCGATCTTGATCTTGGCACGGATGCGCTTTTCCAGCCCCTCGTCGAGTGTGACACCGGGCGCGAGCCGCACGAACAGCACGACGCGCACATCGTCGTCCCAATCCTGGCCGATGCAGATGGCCTCGAGGATCTCCGGCATCTGCTCGACCTGGTTGTAGATCTCGGCGGTGCCGATGCGCACCCCGCCGGGATTGAGCGTCGCGTCCGAACGGCCATGGATGATCAATCCGCCATGGCTGGTCCACTCGGCGAAGTCGCCATGGCACCAGATGTTGTCGAAGCGGTCGAAATAGGCGGCGTGGTATTTTTTGCCGTCCGCGTCGTTCCAGAAGCCGATCGGCATTGCCGGAAACGCCTTGGTGCAGACCAGCTCGCCTTTTTGCTGGCGCACCGGCTTGCCGTTGTCGTCCCAGACATCGACGGCAAGGCCCAAGCCAGCGCCCTGGATCTCGCCCGACCACACAGGTTCGGTCGGCACGCCGAGCACGAAACAGGAGACGATGTCGGTGCCGCCCGAAATCGAGGCTAGGTGGACGTCGCTCTTGATGCCGTCATAGACGAAGGCAAAACCTTCCGGCGACAGCGGCGAGCCGGTCGACGAGATGGTGCGCACGCTGGACAGGTCATGGCTGTCGATCGGCCTCAAGCCGGCCTTGCGCACGGAATCGATGAACTTCGCCGAGGTGCCGAAATGGGTCATGCCCTCGGCCTGGGCGAAGTCGAACAGCACATTGCCGTCAGGATGGAACGGCGAGCCGTCATAAAGCAGAAGCGTCGCTTCCGAGGCCAGGCCCGAGACCAGCCAGTTCCACATCATCCAGCCGCAGGTGGTGAAGTAGAAGAAGCGGTCGCCTGATTTCAGCCCGGCATGCAGGCGCTGTTCCTTCAGATGCTGGACCAGCGTGCCGCCGGCCGAATGCACGATGCATTTGGGGATGCCGGTCGTGCCCGACGAAAACAGGATGTAGAGCGGATGCGAAAACGGCAGGGGCTCGAACGTCACCGGCTTAGCTGCGAACGGCGCCAGCGCATCGTCCAGCGCCTCAGCCTTGGCGATGCCGGCGGCGAATTCCCTGGCTGTGCCGAGATAGTCGACCACCAGCACCTTTGCGGCACTTGTCAGCCGCTTTGCAACGGCTGCGACCTTCTCGCTGACGTCGATGCGTTTTGTGGCATACCAGTAACCGTCGGGCACGATGAACAGTTTCGGCTCGATCTGGCCAAAGCGGTCGAGCACGCCTTGTTCGCCAAAATCGGGCGAGCATGACGACCACACAGCGCCGATCGACGCCGTTGCCAGCATCGCCGCGACGGTCTCGGGCATGTTGGGTATCATCGCCGCGATCCGGTCGCCCTGTTTGACGCCGAGCGAGACGAACAGCTGCTGCAGCCGCGACACCAGTGCTGAAAGCTCGTCCCAGCTCAGCCGCCGCTCGATCTTGTCTTCGCCGCGAAAGACGATCGCCTCGCCGCTGCCCGAACCGCGCAGCAGGTTCTCGGCAAAATTGAGCTTGGCATCGGGAAAGAACGCCGCGCCCGGCATCTTGTCGCCATCGACAAGCACGCGATCGCCCTTTTGGCCGATCACGCCGCAGAAATCCCACACCAGATCCCAGAACGCCGCGCGATCGGCGATCGACCAGGCGTGCAGATCGGCAAAACTGGAGAACTTCCGGCCGGCCCGCGCACTGGCCTCAGCCATGAACGCCGTCAACGGCGCCTCCGCTATCTGCGCGGCAGTCGGCGTCCAAAGCGGCGTTTCAACAGTCATCGGCATCTCTCCCAGAACCGTGCATGGTTATGCATGTCGCACTGCAGCAGATCAAGGAAATGTCGAATTGCGCCATTGCGCTGTGCGCAAACGTCATCGCCAGGCCACAAAGACTTGAAATGCCGCGTGTCTCGGTTACACCCGGTTCCCATAACCGCGCAGCACGGGCAGCATAAGGGCAACATGCCATCACCACTGTTCAGGCGCAGCATCTGGGCGATCGTCGGCATTGCCGTCTTGATCGCCGTCGCTGTTGCGGCGTTGCCGTTCATCGCCTCCACCCAGATCGTCAAGGACCGCATCGCTTTCGAGATGAGCGCGTGGAGCGGATTTCGCGTCTCGATCGACGGCGCCCCCGACATCGAGATCTGGCCGGTCTTCCGTGCAACGCTCACCGACGTGACTTTGACGGACTGGGAAGACGAGGGCGGATTGCCGGTCATTGCGGCCGAGCGTGTCGAGATCGAACTGTCCGCGCTCTCCGCCTTGAGCGGAAATGTCGATTTCTCCGACGCGCATTTCGTCAGGCCGACGCTGCGCCTCAAGCGTCTGGCGAATGGCGCGCTTGAGGTTCCCCATTCGCGTGGCGGTCGTCTCAGCCGGGCAATCGAAAGCGCAAAGGCCACCGTCGCCGCGAACCCGGCCGAACCGGACCTGAGCACCTTGTCGTCCGACCAGTTCGGCACGATCGAATTCATCGACGGCCGTATCGTGGCTGTCTCGGCCGAGGGCGAGGCCGATTTTTTGAGCGACCTCACCGGCAAGGCAAGCCTGCCGGCGCTCAACAAGGCTGGAAAGCTGACGGCCACCGGGGTCTGGCGTGGCGAACAGGTGGCGATCGAGCTGTCTTCGCCGCGACCGCTGGTGCTTTTCGCCGGCGGCACCGCACCCGTCATTGCTTCGGTGAAGTCAGCGCCGGTGGAGGCGTCCTTCGACGGCACGATAAGCATGGCTGCCGACGCGCATGTCGAAGGTCAGGCCAAGCTGTCGGCACCCTCGCTCCGGCGGATGCTGGAATGGTCGCAGCCCGGCGTCCTGCCCGGCAGCCCAATCGGCTCGATCTCGCTTGCCTCCAAGATCACCGGAGATCTATCGCGTCTCAAGATAGAGAACGCCCAGGTCACGCTCGACGGCAATCCCGGCATGGGCATCCTCGACCTGTCGCTGGCCGGTCCGGTGCCGTCGATTTCCGGAACGCTTGCCTTCGACACGCTCGACCTGATGACCTTTGCGTCGTCCTTTGCGCCAATGGCGCCTACGAACAATCCAGGCACATCCCAGATCGACACGAGCTTCGCTGACCGCATCAACCTCGATCTCCGGCTTTCGGCAACCAAGGCGACGGCCGGCTCCATCGCGCTCGCCGAAGTCGCGGCAACCGCTCAGGTCAAGGGCGGGCTGGCGGCATTCGACATTTCCGACGCCGAGGCCTTTGGTGGCAACGTCCAGGCCAGCATCCGCTTTGACCGCAAGGCCGGCGGCACGCAGGCCGAGATGCGGCTTCTGGCATCCGACATCGATGGCGGTGCCTTTGGTGCCGCCGCAGGCATGAGCCATATCGTGCCCATCGGCCGTGGCTCCGTGTCCGTGATCCTCAATGGACCAGGCCTGAGCTGGAATGCGCTGCTTGAGAATGCCAACGGTTCGGTGGCCGCCACGTTCGGCGTCGGCGCCATTGCCGGGCTCGACCTGCAGGCGTTCCTCAAGCGCACCTCGCAGGGTGGTTTCTTCTCGCTGGACGAAGTCTCCGGCGGCACGGTGCCCGTTGACGGCGTGGAGCTCAAGGCGACGATCGCCAACGGGGTCGCCAAGATCGACAAGGCCGAGGCGCGTACCGCTCACAACCGCATCTGGCTCACCGGCATCGTGCCTTATGTCGGCCGCGGGCTGGCCCTGTCGGGGGCCATCGAAGCCAAGGACCCTGCGACCGCGACCACCCCTGCAATCAGGCCCACGGCCTTCTTTGTCGGTGGCTCGTGGAGCGCGCCGTTCGTTTCGCCTCTTGTCGCGCCGGTGTTTTCGAAGCCGGTGGGTGACTAACCCTAAAACAAGCTGCCCTGATTGCCGGGTTCCTTGGCCTTGACGAGGGGCTTAGCCCCCGGCTTGGGCTTGGCGTCGCCACTGGTGGCGATGGCGTTGGCCGTGCCGTCGGCAAATTCGATCGACAGCGAAGCACCGGTGGCGATTTCAGCGGCACGCTTGAGCACCGCACCATCGGCATCGCGCACCAGTGCGAAACCGCGCGCCAGAACCGCCTTGTGCGACAGCGTCGCCATCAGCCGGTCTGCCTGCGACAGGCTCGTCCTTGCCCGTTCGAGCCTGCGCCCGATCGCCAGCGTGCCGCGCCGCTCCAGCGCCGAGAGCTGTTGGCCGTAAGCTTCCTGGCGGCGAACCAGCGGTTCCGGCGAAAGCCGGCCTTGGGTGCGATCGAAGCGGATGCGCTTTTCGCGCACCATCGCCCGCAGAGCCGCATCCGCCCGCAACATGTCGCGGTCGAGATGACGCCTTGTCTCGCCGATCCGCCGCGACAGCGTCGCAGGCGACAGCCGTACGGCGGAAAGCCGCGCGCGCTTGCGCTCGGTGGCGACCGTCAGTGCCCGGCCAAGCCGGCTTGTCGCTTCGTCGAAGCGTCGGCGCGGCAGTGCTAGCAATTGGTCTGGGGTGGGCAAGGCGCGCGCCGCTGCCCGAACGGCCTGGCTGCGCCGGTCGATCATGCGCGAGACAGCACCGCGCAGCCGCGCGCCAAGATTGGCAAGCGTCGCCTCAAGTTCGGCTTTGACAGGCACCGCAAGCTCGGCGGCACCGGTGGGCGTCGGCGCGCGCCTGTCAGCGGCAAGGTCGATCAGTGTCCAGTCGGTTTCGTGGCCGACGGCTGAAATGACCGGAATATGCGAAGCGGCGACAGCGCGGACCAGCGCCTCGTCGTTGAAGCCCCAGAGGTCTTCGAGGCTGCCGCCGCCGCGCGCAACGATCAAAAGGTCGGGCTGCGGGATCGCGCCGTCGTCGGCGAGCGCATTGAAGCCGTTGACGGCGGCGGCCACTTCCGTGCCCGAAGTCTCGCCCTGCACACGCACCGGCCAGACCAGCACATGCAGCGCAAAACGATCCTTGATGCGGTGGATGATGTCGCGGATGACGGCACCTGTCGGCGACGTTACCACGCCGATAACCAGCGGCATGAACGGCAAGAGCTGCTTGCGGCTGTCGTCGAACAGGCCTTCGGCCGCGAGTTTGCGCTTGCGCTCCTCAAGCAGCGCCATCAGCGCGCCTGCACCTGCTGGCTCCAGGCTGTCGATGACGATCTGGTATTTCGACGAGCCAGGATAGGTCGTCAGCTTGCCGGTGGCGATCACCTCCATCCCTTCTTCGGGACGGAATTTCAGCCGGCTCATCGTGCCCTTCCACACCACTGCTTCGATGCGGGCGCGGTCGTCCTTCAGCGAGAAATAGGCATGGCCCGACGAATGCGGCCCGCGATAGCCTGATATCTCGCCGCGCACCCGGATATTGCCGAAAGCGTCCTCGACGGTGCGCTTCAGCGCGCCGGAGATCTCGCTGACCGTGTATTCGGCAGCGTTTGTGCGTGATTCGGTGGCAAGTTCGTTCATGGCGCGATTGAGGGCCGGGTCGGCCCCCTCGTCAAGCTTTGCCGGTCAGCCTGAGCCTACCATCCCGGCATGATGTGGTTCGGCCTGAGCCGGCGGCCCCGCGCTGCCGCAAGGGTGGCAAAATCGAACGTGCCGGTTTCTTCATTCGTCGGCACCGAGATGTTGTCGAGGCTTTCCGAGATATGGCGGGCGAGCGCATCGACAATGTCCGGCCGGCTGGTATGGCCACGCATGATGCCGATCCGGCAGTCGGGCAGGGGGCTGAAACCGTCGGCCTCGCCAAGCACGCGCATACCGGGCCGCAACGCGCATTCGGCCAGAACCGAAACGGCGAGCCCTGAAAGAACCGCTGCGGCAATGACGGTGGCCGACCAGCTGGTGAACAAAACACGGTACTGGCGCCCCGACGCATCGAGCGTCTCGGTCGCGGTCCGCCGCCACTGGCAGTTCGGCCGGCCGAAGGCCATCGGCAGGATTTTTTCCTCATGCACCATATGGCTCGACGACGACACCCAAAGCAGCGGCTCGTTGCGCACGATCTCGGCTGGCCTCGTCTCCTCGCATTGGGTCACCAGCGCGATATCGAGATTGCCGCGGCGGATCTGGTCGGCAAGGTTGACAGTGGGCTCGCACAGCACCGACAGCTCGACACGCGGGTTGGAGCGCGAAAACCGCGCCATGATCTCGGGCAGGAAACGGTCGGCATAATCGTCCGGTACGCCGATGCGGATCGTGCCCTCCAGCGCCCGGTCGTCGAAGGCGGCGAGCGTCTCGCGGTTGAGGTGCAAAAGCCGCCTGGCATAGGTCAGCAGCCGTTCGCCATCCTCCGTCAGCTTGTTCATGCGCCCCTCCTTCTCGAACAGGGCCTTGCCGATGCGGTCCTCGAGACGGCGCATCTGCATCGACACCGCCGATTGCGTGCGGTGCACTTCGTCGGCGGCACGCGTGAAGCTGCCGGTGTCGACGATGGAGATGAAGGTGTGAAGCTGGTCAAGATCGAGCGGAGCGGCCATCGTCGTTTCCATCATGAACATTGATGGTAAAGATTAGAAACATTCGTTGGATTAATCAATACGGCGATGACACTCTCGCAAGGTCCACATGAAGCATGTGAATCGGAACCGGTAGGCGGGAAAAGGAACGCCAGCCGGAAGGGACCCGTGTGTCCCTAAGGGAGATCGCCATGACCACGCTCGACCATTCAACTGAGACGACGCATTCCGCGGCTCGGCCGGTGAATGCGATGCGTATCGTCAATTACACCGCCGATCTCTTGCGTGCCTGGAAAAACCGGCGCGCCTTTTATCGCCTTGGCGAGCTGAGCGACAGCGAACTGGCTGATATCGGGCTCACTCGCGGCGACCTGTATGTCGCCGTCGATCTGCCATTTGCCAGCGACCCGACGGCCCGCTTGCGTTCGATCCGGCAGTCGCGCAGCGAAAACGTCGAGGCCATGGCCCGTCGCGTCGCCTGATTGGCGCAGATTTGGAGTTTTGCAGGCTCCCCACTCCCAGCCGGTCCCCTCCGGCCTTGCCTGCATATTGCCCGGTCCTCCCAAGGATCGGGCATTTTTCTTGAGGGGAGTGAGTAGAGAATAGCGAATAGCGAGTAGCGAGTAGCGAATAGAAGGGCCTGAGAGCCTCCTGCAGCACTACCTACTACTCCCTACTCCCTACTCCCTACTCCCTCACCTGTACCGGTCCATGCCCTTGCTGAACTGGTCGAAGATCGACTCGACGCCCTTCTGGTAGTCGTCGCGCTGCTGGCGGCCGGTGTCGAACATCTTGCCAAACAGGTCGTCATAAGGGTTCTTCGGCGCGGCCTGCTCCTGTGGCTGCGGCTGTGGTTGGGGCGCGGAGGCCTGGCTGCCCGCGCCAAGCATCTCTTCGAAGATCTTGCCCAGCGGATTGTCGCCATAAGGGCTTTGCTGTGGTGCCTGCTGAGGTTGAGTGGGCTGCGGCTGTGCTTGTCCGCCGCCGAACATGTCCTTCAGCACCTTGCCGAACGGGTTATCGAACGGGTCGGGTGCTTGCGTCTGCTGCGGTGCCTGTTGGGGCGCTGCTCCGCCGCCCATCATGCCGCCGCCCCCCATTCCACCAGATTGGCGCATCATCTGCTCGATGATGTCGCCGAGCGGATTGTTGCCGCCGCCGAAACCGCTGGCCGCCTGCATCTGCCCGGTCGACTGCTTGAACAGCCCGCCCATGATCATCGAGGCGATCACCGGCAACATCTGCTTGAGCACGTCCTGGCCGACGCCGGTCGCCTGTGCCGCCTGTCCGGCAACCGCCCGCGACAGGTCCTTCGAGCCGAACAGATGGCCCAAAATGCCGTTGCCTTCATCGACCCCCTGGGGCGAGAAGGCGCGGGAGGCATCGTCGAAATATTTGGCGTGCTGGCCGCTCGCCATGGCCTGCAGGAACGAGCCGACACCGTAAGGGTCGGACGCGTTGCGCTTGAGCCCCTGGCTGAAGGCCGGCATCAGTGCCTCGACGGCCGATTGCGTCTGCTGCTGGCTCAGCCCGAACTGGCGCGACAGCGCTTCCATGCCATTGCCGTTCTGGGCATTGGCCAGCATCTCGAACAGTGGCAGCATTTTTTCCTCCTCGGGTCATTCACCGAGGAGGAGCGTAGTGCGTTTTCGCAGGCGGTTGAAGGGGCTTTCGGAACCCCTAGTATGCGTATTCCAGGAACGCCGGTTCGATCGAGCCGCCCCAGCGCGTGTTGTAGGCGTTGAGCATTTCCTCGGCACTTGTCGTGCCGCGTGCCACCACCTCGTCGAGCGTGTTGAGGAAGCCTGCCTCGTCGAAACCTTCGCGGTTCTTGCGGCTGCGATTGACAAGCCCCTGGCGGGAGATGGCCAGTGCTTCGCGCCCGATCTCGCGCAACGTGGTGTCGCGGAACGGAGCCGAAATGCCTTGCTCGGGCACCGCGTCGCGCATCGCCAGCACTTCGGCGTAGGTCCAATTTCTGGTGAATTCTTCGGCGGCATCAAGCGCTGCCGGATCATAAAGCAGGCCGACCCAAAATGCCGGCAGCGCGCAGATGCGGCGCCATGGGCCGCCATCGGCACCGCGCATTTCGAGGAAGCGCTTGAGGCGCACGTCGGGAAACAGCGTCGACAGGTGGTTGGCCCAGTCGCCCATTGTCGGCATGCCGTCGGGAATCTCGTTGCGCGCCGCACCCGCCATGAACTGGCGGAAAGTGATGTGGGTCATGTTGCGGTACTGGTCGTCGCGGATGACGAAATACATCGGCACGTCGAGCGCCCATTCGACATAGTCGGCAAAGCCGAATTCCGGCGAGAAGCAGAATTCGAGCAGGCCCGAGCGCTGGTTGTCGGTGTCGCGCCAGATGTCGCCGCGCCAGCTCTGCATGCCGTTGGGGCGGCCGTCGGTGAACGGCGAATTGGCGAAGAGCGCTGTCGAAAGCGGCTGCAGCTTGAGCGACACCTGCATCTTGCGGCGCATGTCGGCTTCGCTTTCGAAGTCGAGATTCACCTGGATGGTGCAGGTCCGGTACATCATGTCGAGGCCCTTGGTGCCGACCTTAGGCATGTAGGCGGTCATGATGTCGTAGCGCGATTTCGGCATGCGCGGCGTCTCTGCCAGCGTCCATTTCGGGCTGCCGCCGAGGCCGAGGAAGCGGATGCCGAGCGGTTCGGCGATCTCGCGGACTTGCGCCAGATGCGCATTGCCCTCACGACAGGTCTGGTGGATGGATTCGACAGGTGCGCCAGAAAGCTCGAACTGCCCGCCTGGCTCTAGTGAAATCGCGCCCTGGCCTGTCGGTTCGACAAGCCCGATGATGCGCCCGGCGTCGATGATCGGGTCCCACCCAAGCGTCTTCTGCATGCCTTCGAGCAGCGCCCGGATGCCGCGGTCGCCGCCATAAGGAACCGGCGCGTTGCCGTCGACATAGAAGGGGAATTTCTCGTGCTCGGTGCCGATCCGCCACTTGTCGCGCGGTTTGTTACCGGCTGCGAGATAGTCGACGAGCTCGTCCATCCCCTCGATAGGCCGGAAATCAGTGGTGTCGCGCGCCATATATGCTTCTCCTGAAGGGCGGAAGGACCGCGGGCGCTTGATGTACGATCGAGCGCCTGCCGATCAAGCGAAAAATCCTGAGCCTTCGTCAACAGGAATTGATCGATTCCGCAGCCGATATTGAAATGTTGATGCTTGGAATTGTCCCGTCGCGGACTGCCCATTCCACTTTCTGGTCAATTTCCAGGAAGCAATACGCCTGTGAGGACGATCCTACCAGTCGCCGATCGAAGCCTGGATCACCGCCAGAGCCGCGACTGCTGCCGTATCGGCGCGCAGGATACGGGGGCCAAGCGGGATGGCGGTGACGAAGGGCAAAGCGCGCAGCATGCGCCGCTCATCGTCGGAAAACCCGCCCTCGGGTCCGACCAGCAGGGCAAGCTTGCGTTCCTTGATACCTTGCAGCGCTGTCATCGGATTATTGGTGCTGGCATCCTCGTCGCAGAAGATCAGCCGACGCTCCTTGTCCCAGTTGCCGAGCAAACGCTCGATCTTTTCGGCCTCACGCACCTCCGGGATGGCAAGGATGCCGCACTGCTCGGCGGCTTCCACCGCATTGGCGCGCAGCCTCTCGATGCTGGGCTTGGCCAATTGTGTGTGCTGGGTGATGACGGGCACCAGCGTGCCCGCGCCCATCTCGACGGCCTTTTGCACGAGATAGTCGAGCCGGCCGACCTTCAAAGGGGCAAAGCAGTAGACGAGATCGGGATGATCAGGCTGTGGCCGCTGCTGCTCAATCACTTCGAGCCGCACGGCCTTTTTGGTCTTCGTAGCAATCTTCGCCGACCATTCGCCGTCGCGGCCGTTGAACAACAGAACCTCAGCACCTTCGCCGAGACGAAGCACATTGCCGAGATAGTGGCTTTGCTGCGGGCTGGCATCGAAGCCGGCACCGTGGGCGAGGTCGTCCGGCACGAAAAGCCGTTGCATCTTGTAGTTTGCACGCATCGGCGAGGAATGCGGCAGGCGACGGCGGCGGTCAAGGCCCGGGCTTTTGTTTCACGGTACTTTCCAACGCGCTATGTTCATGATATGTTCCTGTCTGGGGGAGTATTCATGACAATCTTGCGCGTCATCATTGCGTGTCTCTTGTTGGCAGGCTGCGGCGGCCCGCTTGCCGCGGCCTATGGCATTCCCATTGTGGCGGCTGCGCAGAAGGAGCAGGTTTCCAGAAACATCTCGGTTGAGCACGATCCGCATACCGGTTCGATCGAGGTCTCCGGGCCGCTGATTTTCCATGACCGGAGCCTGCTCGGAAACACCTACCTGATCCGCAGCTGGATCAATCCGGAGCGGCCGTCCGTTGACGACAAGTTCCAGATCCTCGTCACCGGCCGATACCCCAAGCGAGTCTATCTCAAGCAGGCCTTTGCCGATGGGGAAGAGGTAAGCACGACAGCAATCGATCGCGAGCGCGTCAGCTGTGCCGACTTCTGCATCATCAAGGAGGTCGTCGGCATCAATCTTACCGAGGAAGAGATGGCGCGCCGAGCCGAAACCGGCATGTCGTTCAAGGTGCTGGGACGCCGCGCGTCACTGACGATGACAATTCCACCGGGTTATTTCGCCGCGGTTCTCGAAGCGCACAGAAAGGCGCGGGAGGTGAGCTGATCCGGCGACCTATGCTTGTGCGGCGCTCTCATGCCACGCTGGCCGATAGCCTTGGCGCAATACGGCGAGTGTCGTCGCCGGCGTGACCACGCACATTTCACGCGTGCCGAAGTCGTCAAAGCCAAGGCTCGGGCCATAGCCGGAGAACGACCAGCGCAGGGCGCGACCGTTGTGGATGGCATAATCGGCTTCGCCGTCCGAGACCATCGCACCGTTAGGAAGCAGCTTCAGTCCGTGCCGGTCGACTTTGATCGCCTTGCCGCCGGAAGCCAGTCGCTCGGCATGCAGCCGCGCATCGATTTCGCCAACTTTCGGATCTTGGGCCGCATAGGCACAGGCATAGGCGGCAGAGTAGGCCTTTGCCCGCTCGCGCCGGCAGTAGAAGCAGGGGCGGTGTCCGGCTGCGAGCGCCGTCACCTCGTCGAGAAAAAACAGCTCGGTCCAGCCCGGTTTGTCGCCGGGGCGGTTGCGCCCCATCGGTTCGCGCCTTACGCCCTTGTAGGCCAGCGCGCAGGTGATCCATGCCTTGGTCGCCCAGCGCTTTTTCAGCAATTCTTTTGTCTCGGGGTCGTGGATGATGCCGCGGTTGCCGGTGAACATGCCACGCGCCGGATCGGCATGGATCTCGCCGAAAGGGTCGACCCGGTTCTGCAGTGGCATAGCTGTTCCTTCTTGGCTGCGTCGCGCGGCGCATGATAGGGCTCGCCGCAACTTTGTCACGCTGCTGCGGAAGGGCCGAAATGCGCGTTCTGATCGTCCAGAATTTTGCCGATACCGGCCTCGGCCAGGTGGGTTCCGCCCTTGCCGAAGTGGAGGCGAAGATCGATCAGTGCAACGCCTATCTCGGCGACGCTTTGCCTGTCGATGCCGATGGCCATGACGCGCTGATCATGCTCGGCGGCGGCCAGAATGCCCGCGACGACGCGCATTCGCCCTACTTCCCCGCTCTGCTTGCGCTTGCCCGCGACTTTGTCGAAAAGGACAAGGCCGTGCTCGGCATCTGCCTCGGCGGCCAGCTTTTGGCGCGCGCCTTTGGCGGCCACAATCGTATCGGCGGGTCGACCGAATTCGGCTGGCATGGCATCACCTTGACCGAGGAAGCCCAGGACGATCTCGTTTTCAGCGATCTGCCCCAGCGCTTCCCGATCTTCCAGTGGCACGACGACACTTTCACTTTGCCCGAGGACGCGGTGCGGCTTGCCGGAAGTTCGGTGACAGGCAACCAGGCTTTCCGTATCGGCCGCGCCGGCTACGGCATCCAGTTCCATTTCGAGGCCGACCAGCCGATGGTGCGCCAGTGGAACGAGGCCTTTGCCGAGGTCATCGCCCAGCGCAATCCCGATTGGCTCGCGCGCCACGACAGCGAAGCCGCCCGCCACGGTCCGGAGGCGGACGCAGTCGGCATGGCGCTGGCACGCGCCTGGGTGGCGGCGATCTGACCATATAACCAGCGGTTCCGTGACATTTTTGGCACGTCGAAAAAAATCCGCTGTGCATAGCCATTTGCCTTCTGGATTGTGCCTGAAAGCCTTTCTAAAGACAGCCCGGCGCCAGTCGGCGATGGTATCGCGAATGAACCATCTCTGAGTGCGGCGCGACACAAGCCCGATACAGAACGACCCTAGAAGCACGGCCGTGATGCCGCGCGTCGATGGTGTCGCTTAAACTTTTCGTAAACTTATTCGTAACTCTGCTCATGCAGAATGCAGGAAGCTCAACCTGAGATGACTCCCTTGAAAGCAGCGCTCCTGTCCTTCGCCATGCTGTCGGCAATCGTGCTCGGCGGTTTCGGGATTTATGCCGCGGATGCCGCGGCCGACCACCACGCGGTCGACGGCTACGGCGTCACCGCCGCCCGCTAAGCCCGGGTACTTGCACCGAGATCAGCCGTTTTTCCGTGCCGTCGATCACGAGCGCGGTCAGCGCGCCTGAATAATAGACGCCGGTGTCGACATTGACGCGGTTGGCCAGCACCTCGGGCTCGGCCTGCGGCGTGTGGCCGTGCACAACCACTTTCGGGTGCAGTCCGGGGTAATTCAGAAACTCGTTGCGGATCCAGATCAGATCCTGCGGGTCCTGCCGGTCGAGCGCGATGCCCGGCCTGATGCCGGCATGGCAAAAGAAGAAATCACCAAACGACGCCGAACGCGGCAGGGTGCGCAAGAAGTGCAGATGGCTGTCCGGCACGGCGCGCACCAACTCCGCATGGCTGTCGCGAAGGCTCAGTGGATCTCCCATCCGCAAGGCCACGCCATACGACCACGCGGTTTCCGGTCCGCCATTGCGTCCGAACAGGCCGTTCGGGTCGGGAAAGGCGAGAAAATCGAGAAAACCGACATCGTGATTGCCAGACAATACGATGTTGCGGCTGTCGCGGGCGGTTGCCGCCATCAGATATTCGATCACGCCCCTGGAGTTCGGCCCTCGATCGACGAGATCGCCGAGATGGACGATGCGCCAGTCCTCAGGCCTGTCGCGCATGATCTCGGCCGCAATGCGCGCGTGCATCTCCGTCAGAAGCTCGAGGTGGCCATGCACGTCGCCGATGGCATAGATGCGGATGCCTTCAGGGCCCTTGGCGTCGAGATAGTGCATGCCTGTCATGGCTTGTTGTCCGTACGCTGCCGCAGCCTCAGGCGCGAGATGCGTTGCCAGTCGCCGCTGCGCTCGGCCTCGGTCATGGCGCGTTCGAGATAGGTGATGTGATCCATAGCCGCCTTGCGTGCGCCATCCGGATCACCTGACACGACCGCACGATGGATCGCCTTGTGCTGTTCGAGCAGCGCCTCGCGGGCAGCGGGCAGGGCAAACACCACCAGCCGGTTCTGGAAAACGCCGTCGGACAGCAGCCTGTAGCAGGAGCGCAAGGTGTGCAGCAGGATGATGTTGTGGGCGCATTCGCCGACGGCATGGTGGAATTCGACGTCGATTTCCGCTTCCTCGGTGAAGTCGGCGCGCGCATGCGCTGCTTCCATCCGCGTCATGATGCCGTCGAGCAGTGCGAGATCCTCGGCGGTTGCGCGCCTAGCTGCATACTCAGCCGCCAGCCCTTCGATCTCGCGGCGGTATTCGAGATAATCGGCCGCCGCCTTGCGGTGGTTGACGATCAGTTCCATCACCGGTTTGGAAAAAACCTGGCCGATGACGTCGGCGACATGGGTGCCACCACCATGGCGCGTCACCATCAGTCCGCGTCCTTCGAGCACCTTCAGCGCTTCGCGCAAGATCGGCCGCGACACGTCGAACTGCTTGGCCATCTCGCGTTCGCCGGGCAGCCGGTCGCCGGCGCGCAGCACGCCTTCGAGGATCAGGCTCTCGATCTGCTGCACCACTTCGTCGGCCGTGCGCGAATGTTCGATCCTGGAAAAGATGTCGCTCAAATTCGTGTCCGAAGCCTTTGTTGTGCGCTTGAGGATAGGAGCCTCGTTGGCAACTGGTCAAATTAATTATCCAATCTCGCCTGATCGCGCCGTGTCACGCCGATGCCGGCTCATCAGCTAGCGCTAAAGTTGGCGTTTGCCTGTTGCCTCGAATTTACCTAGAGCCAAAAAATTCCGGGCACAGATGGAGCCATTGGTGACAGTCGACCCGTCCTCTCTCGAATTCCTCCCCCGCGCCACCGGCAGCGTCATGGGTTTCCCTGCGCATGAGGGCCGACCAGGCGCTCTTGGCGAGGTGCATTCCAGGCCGCATCCTCTGGTCGAAACCCCGCGCGTGCTGGTCCAACTCTCCTTCATGACCGAAGGCGGTTCCAGCGTCGATCACGCCGTGCTTTCCGAATTGTCGCGCCGGCTCGGCATTGCTTCGCCCGACCGCCACGCTCGCCACCACGCCATGAAATGGGGGCAGGGCTCGCTACGCTGGGAGCGGCACACCGAGTTCTCGACCTATCTGTGGGAAGGGCCGCTCTCCGACAATGGCCGTTCCCAGGAGGATTCGCCCTTCGGCAACGGCTTCAGCCCGCCCGGCACTGTCATTTCGGGCATCAGGCTCGAGATCCGCAAATGGACGCCTGACAACGAAAAGCTGATCGCCGGCTTTGACCCGACAAGCCTGTGCTATTCCCTCGTCGAGAATGGTGCTGCCGGCATCATCACCGATTTTCGCCAGGACGGCGACGGGCTGACGCGCATACTGATCCTCGATCGCGGCCTCACGCCCGCCCGAACAGGCGCGCTGTCGCAGCGGCTGATCGACATCGAGACCTATCGTACGCTCGCCATGCTTGGTCTGCCGGTGGCCTTGTCGCTGTCGAGCCGCGTGCGCCGCATCGAGGACCGGCTCGCCCAGGCGACGCGCGAGATGAAGGCGACCGAATCCCGCGACAGCCAGGCCTTGCTCGCCGATCTCACCGAGCTTGCCGCCGAACTCGAGGCGGATGCCGCCTCCAGCCTCTACCGGTTTGGCGCCAGCCGCGCTTATGACGGCATCGTCCGCGAGCGCCTTGAGGCGCTCGAAGAGGAGGTTGTGCCGGGCTACGACACCTGGGCCGGCTTTCTCAAGCGCCGCGTCGCGCCGGCCATGCGCACCTGCCGGTCGGTCGAGGAGCGCCAGGCCAATCTGTCGCGCAAGCTGACCCGCGCCACCACGCTTCTGCGCACCTGGGTCGATGTCGAGGTCGAAAAGCAAAACCGCGACCTGCTCGCCTCCATGAACAACCGGGCCCGTCTGCAGTTGCGCCTGCAGCAGACGGTCGAAGGCCTGTCTGTCGCCGCCGTGTCCTATTATGTCGTAGGCCTCATCGGCTACGTCGCCAAGGGCGCATCGACAGTCGATCATTTCTTCGCCCCCGAGATCGTCACCGCCGCTTCGGTGCCGCTGGCGATCCTGCTTGTCTGGTGGGGCGTGCGCCGGGTGCGTCGCGCCCACGAAGAGCCCAAGACGGCAGCCGGCGAGTAATTCGCGCGGGCAGGCTCGCTCAAATGGGTAGGCCCTTCCCACCAGCGTCAGATTGACGCTGCGTGAACCTGGTTGGACGTCCATCGCGCATCCAACATGCGTGCGGTTTACAGGATGCCGGCACTACTGGTAAAAGCTTTTTACCAGTTGATCGATCGCAGGTGACCCATGTCCGGCATATTGATGCCCAAGCCAGATGCGGCGACGCTGAGCCGGCGCGACGAAATCGTTGCCGACATGCGCATCATCGTGCCGGGCGAAGGCGTGGTCGACGCTGTCAACGAAATGCGCGCCTTTGAAAGCGATGGCCTGACCGCATACCGCCAATTGCCGATGGTCGTGGTGCTGCCGGAAACGGTGGCGCAGGTGTCGCGCCTGCTCAAATATTGCAACGACCGCAACATCCGCGTCGTGCCGCGCGGTTCGGGCACCTCGCTTTCGGGCGGTGCGCTGCCGCTAGAAGACGCCGTGCTTGTTGTGATGAGCCGCTTCAACCGAATCATCGAGATCGACTACCCCAACCGCGTCGTCGTCGCCCAGCCGGGCGTCACCAATCTCGGCATCACCACCGCCGTCGAGCAGGACGGGTTTTATTACGCGCCCGATCCGTCCTCGCAGATCGCCTGTTCGATCGGCGGCAATGTCGCTGAAAATTCCGGTGGCGTGCACTGCCTGAAATACGGCCTCACCGCCAACAATGTGCTCGGCATCGAAATGGTGCTGATGAATGGCGAAGTCGTGCGCTTGGGCGGCAAACATCTTGAAGCCGAGGGCTATGATCTGCTTGGCATCATGACCGGCTCCGAGGGCCTTTTGGGCGTCGTTACCGAGGTCACCGTGCGCATTCTCAAGAAGCCGGAGACGGCGCGGGCGCTGCTGATCGGGTTCCCGACCAGCGAGGAGGGCGGCCAGTGCGTCGCCGACATCATCGGCGCCGGCATCATTCCCGGCGGCATGGAGATGATGGATCGCCCGGCTATCCACGCGGCAGAGGATTTTGTCCATGCCGGTTATCCGCTCGATGTCGAAGCGCTGCTGATCGTCGAGCTCGACGGGCCGGGTGTCGAGGTCGACCACCTGATCGGCCTCGTCGAGGCGATTGCCTACAAGAACGGCGCCACCACCTGCCGGATATCGCAGTCCGAAGACGAGCGGCTGACCTTCTGGGCCGGGCGCAAGGCGGCGTTCCCGGCTGTCGGGCGCATCTCGCCCGATTATTACTGCATGGACGGCACCATCCCGCGCAAGGAACTGCCACGCGTGCTTGCAGGCATGCGCGAGCTATCGGTGCAGTATGGCCTCGGCGTCGCCAATGTCTTTCATGCCGGCGACGGCAATCTGCATCCGCTGATCCTCTACGATGCCAATGTTCCTGGCGAGCTTGAAAAGGCCGAAGCCTTTGGCGCCGATATCCTGCGCTTGTGCGTCAAGGTTGGCGGCGTCTTGACCGGGGAGCATGGGGTTGGTGTCGAAAAACGCGACCTGATGCCCGAAATGTTCAACGAGATCGATCTTGACCAGCAGATGCGGGTCAAATGTGCTTTCGACCCCAACCATCTGCTCAACCCGGGCAAGGTGTTCCCGCAGCTCCGCCGCTGCGCCGAGCTTGGGCGCATGCATGTCCACCGTGGCCAGATGGCGTTTCCCGACATTCCGAGGTTTTGAGCGATGCTGCTCAAGCAATCCACCCTTGACGGTATCGCGCGCGGCGACATCACGCTTGCCTTTCGGCGCTGGCAGCGGCCGACGGTCAAGGCAGGCACTGGCCTGCGCACGGCCTCAGGCGTTGTCCGCATCGGCAAGGTCGAACCTCTTGATGAGGAGGCCATATCCGACGCTGACGCGATCGCCGCCGGTTATGCCGACCGCGCGGCACTCGTCTTAGATCTGCGCGTCGATGGCGACCGGGCGCTCTACCGGATTACTTTCGACGGCATCGAGGTGGACCCGCGGGTCGATCTGCGCAACAGCGAAGACCTGTCAGACGCCGACTGGCACGAGCTTGCGGGGCGCTTCGAGCGCTGGGACAAGACAGCGCCCGGCTACTTCGCCTCGATCCTCGGCGCGATTGGCAAGCATCCCGCGACACCGGCCGCCGTGCTTGCCCAAGACCTCGGCGTCGAGAAGCTGAAATTCAAGCAGGACGTGCGCAAGCTCAAGGAACTCGGCCTGACCGAAAGCCTCGACATCGGCTATCGCCTGTCGCCGCGCGGCGAAGCCGCGCTTGAAAAGCTGCGGGAGCACCGGCTTTGACCACTTTCACACCCACCTCTGCCGCCGAAGTCCTGTCCGCCGTCCAATGGGCGCTGGCGGAAGAAGCGCCGCTTGAAATCCTCGGCCATGGTTCCAAGCGCGGCATCGGCCGTCCGCTGCAGACCGAGCACACGCTTGATTTGTCGAAACTGTCGGGTGTCACGCTCTACGAGCCGGCCGAACTGGTGTTGTCGGCCAAAGCCGGCACGCCGCTGGCCGAGATCGAAGCACTGCTTGCCGAAAACGGCCAGCAGCTTGCCTTTGAGCCGATGGACTATGGTCCCTTGCTTGGCGGCGAGCCGGGCCGAGGCACAATCGGCGGCGTGCTGGCCACCAATCTCGCCGGCCCGCGCCGCCTCAAGGCGGGTGCTGCGCGCGACCATATCTTGGGCGTCCATGCCGTTTCCGGTCGCGGCGAGGCCTTCAAGTCGGGCGGCCGCGTTGTCAAGAACGTCACCGGCTACGACCTGTCGAAGGCGATGGCCGGCTCGTGGGGTACGCTCGCGGTGCTGACCGACGTCACTTTCAAGGTTCTGCCGGCGGCCGAAACCGAAACCACGCTCGCCATACGCGGCTTGCTCGACGACAACGCTGCGGCCGCCATGGCCTTGGCCATGGGCTCCAGTGGCGAAGTGTCGTCGGCAGCGCATCTGCCGGAACGCATGGCCGCGCGCGTCCTTGATGGCAAGCTGGGCAGCGATCCCGCCACGCTTCTCCGCGTCGAAGGATTCGGACCCTCCGTCGCCTATCGCGTTGCCCATCTCAAGGATTTGCTCGGCAATGCCGGTCCGATCGAGGAAATCTCGGGCGAGGCATCGAAAACGCTCTGGCGCGACGTGCGCGATTGCAGGCCCTTCGCCGATGGCACCAACAAACCTGTCTGGCGCGTGTCGATGCCACCGGCCGATGCCCACCACATGGTGCTGGCCCTGCGCATGCAGGTGGCGGCCGATGCCTTCTACGACTGGCAGGGCGGTCTCGTCTGGCTGCGCATGGAGGGTGAGCCCGAGGCCGAATTGCTGCGCGGGCTGATCAAGAAGTTCGGCGGCGGTCACGCCACCTTGGTCCGAGCCCCAGCTGCCTGGCGGGCCGCACTTCCCGTCTTCGAGCCGCAGCCGCCGGCTCTCGCAGCGCTCTCGGCAAGGCTGAAGGCTGAGTTCGATCCGAAAAACATCCTCAATCCAGGCCGCATGGTGCCGGGCGCCGAGTATGCTACCTCTACTGCAATCGTAGAGGGAGCAACTGCATGAGCGATACACCGCCAGTCACCCCGCGCCAGACCGACCGCTGGCTCGAACCGGGCCAGACCAATGTCCAGGTCATCTACATCCTCTACCTCGCTGGCCTGGTCATCGGCATCAGCGGCATAGTCGGCATCGTGCTGGCCTATATGAACCGGGGCAAGGCAGGTGGGTTCGTCGAGACCCACTACACCTGGCTCATCCGCACCTTCTGGATCGGCCTGCTCTATGCGCTGGTCTCTTTTGTCCTGATGTTCCTGTTCGTCGGCTTCCTGCTGATGTTCGCCGTGGCCGTCTGGTTCATCGTTCGTTGCATCCTTGGCCTGCAGGCGCTTGGTCGCGGCGAGCCGATCAAGAACCCTGACAGCTGGCTTATCTGAGAAAGCCCAAAACGCCGTGCAGACCAATTTCACCCCCGCCCAGCTCGCCGATCCGCATGTCGCGGAGTCGGAAAAGATCCTGCGCAAATGCGTGCATTGCGGATTCTGCACGGCCACCTGTCCGACCTATGTGACGCTCGGCAACGAACTCGATTCGCCGCGCGGCCGCATCTATCTGATCAAGGACATGCTCGAAAACGGCCGGCCGGCCGACAAGGAAATCGTCACCCATATCGACCGCTGCCTGTCCTGCCTTGCCTGCATGACGACATGCCCGTCGGGCGTGAACTACATGCATCTTGTCGACCACGCCCGCGCCCATATCGAAAAGACCTACCGGCGCCCGCTGATGAACCGTTTTACACGCGGCGTTCTGGCTGCCGTGCTGCCATATCCCGCGCGGTTTCGCGCGGCGCTGAAACTGGCCCGCCTTGGCCGGCCTTTCGCCAATGCCTTCGATGCCGTGCCGGCGCTGAAGCCATTCGCGGCAATGCTCAGGCTGGCGCCGGCCTCGGTGCCTGCTGTGTCGGCCATGGCTTTGCCCGGCAGCCATGCCGCCAAGGGCACGAAACTTGGCCGCGTCGCCATTCTCACCGGCTGCGCCCAGCCGGTGCTCGAGCCCGGCATCAACGAGGCGACTGTGTCGCTGCTCACCCGGCTTGGTATCGAAGTCGTGGTGCCGAAAGGCGAGGGCTGCTGCGGCGCGCTCGTCCACCACATGGGTCGTGAGGAGGCAGCCCTTGCCTCGGCGCGGCAGAATGTCGACGCCTGGACACGCGAGCTCGACAATGGCGGCCTCGACGCCATCGTCATCACCGCCTCGGGCTGCGGCACGACGATCAAGGACTATGGCTTCATGCTGAGGCTCGACCCGGCCTACGCCGAAAAGGCCGCACGCGTGTCGGCGCTCGCCAAGGATGTCACCGAATATCTTGCCACGCTCGATCTTCCGGAACCCCAGCGCAAGCCAGGCCTGACGGTCGCCTACCATTCGGCCTGTTCGATGCAGCATGGCCAGAAGATCACGCGCCAGCCCAAGGAGTTGCTTGCGCGCGCCGGGTTTATCGTCAAGGAGCCGCGCGAGGGGCATCTGTGCTGCGGTTCGGCTGGCACCTACAACATCATGCAGCCGGAGATTTCGGCGCGCCTGCGTGATCGCAAGGTCAAGAACATCGAGGCCACGGGTGCGGCACTCGTCGCCACCGGCAATATCGGCTGCATCACCCAGATCGCCTCGACCGCAAAGCTGCCGGTGGTCCATACGGTCAAGCTGCTCGACTGGGCCTATGGCGGAGACAAGCCGGCGGGCGTTCCGGATATCGGCCGAGCGGAGTATGACGCTGCTCTATTACCTCACAGGTCGTTGAAACAGATCATAACTCCTGCATTTTCCTCGTCATGCGGTCGCTGATAGGCCGAATGACTTCGAGGAGATTGAGTTGAGCGTCACCTACCTTATCGGCTTCACCGTCCACCCAGAGCAGCGCGGCCGCTTTCTCAAGCTGCTCAACGGCGTGCTCGATGCGATGCGCCATGAAGACATGTTCGTTTCCGCCACGCTGCACAGCGATCCGGGCGACGCCAACCATTTTCTGCTGCATGAAACCTGGGCCGATCACCAGGACGTGCTCGATGTGCAGCTCAAGCGGCCATATCGCGAGGCCTGGCATGCCGCCCTTGAAGAGCTCCTGGCCAAGCCGCGTGACATTTCGATGTGGCAACCGATGCGCAGCGACCACAACGAGAATTAGTTGCAGGCGTTGCCGCCTTCACGGATTGAACACGGCTTGTGGAACATGCGAATGTCTCGCGCGTTGCTGGAATTCGAAACGTGTTAGAAGGCCCAATGTCAAAAATCAGCCGACGCAGTCTTCTGGCATTGGGCGCGACAGGCATCGCCTCTGTCGCCCTTTCCGCTTGCTCCACCACACGCAGCGAACGGCCGGCCTATGCCGGGACGGCGTTTCCCCAGCCGCCGGCGCCGCCGCCGCTGAGCGCCGATCCCGGTTTCGGCGATCCGAGCATGATGTATGCGGCTGTGAGCGACAACGGCCACGACATTCCTGCCGTTCCGTTTCAGAAGATCGACAAGAGATTTTATCGCCAGGTCGTGCCCAACCCGACCGGCGAGCAGGCAGGCACAGTCGTCATCGATACATCGGCCCATTTCCTATATCTGGTGGCCAATTCCGACGAGGCGATCCGCTATGGCGTCGGGCTCGGCCGCGCGGGCTTCGAGTGGGCGGGCCGCGGCGTGATCGAGTGGAAGCAGGTGTGGCCGCGCTGGTTCCCGCCCAACGAAATGATCGACCGCCAGCCCGAACTGGAGCAGTACCGCGCGCGCCAGATCCCTGGCAAAAACGAATGGGAAGGCGGCATGCAGGCGGGCGTCCAGAACCCGCTCGGCGCCCGTGCGCTCTACATTTTCCAGGACGGCAAGGATACGCTCTACCGTCTGCATGGCTCGCCCGAATGGGCGTCGATCGGCAAGTCGGTTTCCTCAGGTTGTGTGCGATTGATCAATCAGGACATCATCGACCTGTACGAGCGCGTGCCCGACGGCACGCCGATCGTCGTCACCAGCGGACTGCCGATCGGTGCCCCTTCGGCAGTGTCGCAAGTCTCGGGCGGCGTTGTCAGGCTCTAGGAGCCGAGGTTACTCCGCCGCCAGCGTTTCTTCGGCAGTGCCGAAGGTCGCGCGATAGACAGCGCGCTGGCGGTTGAGCGCCACCATCGTGTTGCGCAAAAGAATCGCCACAGTCACCGGGCCGACGCCGCCGGGCACCGGCGTGATCCACGACGCCACTTCCTTGACGCTTTCGGTGTCGACGTCGCCGACGATACGGGTCGAACCGTCCGGCAGTGTTTCGGCATTGATGCCGATGTCGATGACCGCGGCGCCTGGCTTGACCATGTCGGCCTTGATCAGGCGCGGCTTGCCCACGGCCACGAACAGCGCGTCGGCGCGGCGTGCATGGGCCGCCAGCGAACGCGTCATGTGATGGCACACAGTTACCGTCGCGCCTTCGCTCATCAAAAGGAAGGCAATCGGCTTGCCGACGATTTCCGAATGGCCGACGACCACGACCTCCAGCCCCCTGAGTTCGAGCCCAGTGGCTTTCAGCAGCTCGACCGAGGCTGCCGCCGTGCATGGCGCGAGGTCGAGCTGGTTGTAGACGATGTTGCCGATCGAGGCCGGGTGCATGCCCTCGACATCCTTCAGCGGATGCACCGCCGCCTGGATCGCCTTGATCGGGATATGCGCAGGTACAGGGCGTTGGATGATAATGCCGGTGATGCGCGGATCGGCGTTCATGCCGTGGATGGCGGCTTCGAGTTCGCCAGCCGTCAGTTCGGCGGGAAAACGCCGCTCCTCGAAGTCGATGCCGGCGAGTTCCGCCTTGGCGCGCTGGTTGCGGACATAGACGTCGACCGCGGCGACATCACCGACGGTGATCGACACAAGCTTGGGCCTAAAACCTTCGTCGGTCGCCTGCTGCGCTGCGGCGCGCACTTCAGCGATGATACGGGCGGCCACGGGGCCGCCTTTGAGATAGCGGTTGTCGTCAAGCGGCGGCATGTGTCTTCCTTCGGCGGTCATCGACTGGGATAAACCCGGATACTTCGGCACGCCGAGGATGAAAAGGGTCGACGAAATCAAATTTCATCCATGTTAAACAATTTTTCCTGAGAAATCGAGCCGTGGCTTTCAGTTTGCTGAACAGCGAAAAGGGCAGCGCGGTCTTCCGCCACGCTGCCCTTTTGCTTGGGAACCATGTCTTGCGACAGGCTCCGCCCCCGTAACCGCAATTATCTGACGACGACCTTGGTGCCGACTGAGACCTTTTCGTAGAGTTCCATGACGTCTTCGTTGCGCATGCGGATGCACCCCGACGACACGGCCCCGCCGATCGTCCAGGGCTGGTTGGTGCCGTGGATGCGGTAGAGCGTCGAGCCCAGGTAGAGCGCGCGTGCGCCGAGCGGGTTTTGAGGGCCGCCGGTCATCATCGCCGGCAAAACGCGGCCCTTGGCACGTTCGCGCGCGATCATTTCCGCCGGCGGACGCCAGTCCGGCCATTCGCGCTTCGACGTCACCTTGTGGGTGCCCGACCATTCGAAGCCCGGCTTGCCGGTGCCGACGCCGTAGCGGCGCGCCTGGCCGTCCGCCTGCACGTGGTAGAGGAAATTCTCATTGGTATCGATGATGATGGTGCCCGGCTTTTCGCCGCCGTCATAGGCAACGATCTGCGGCAGGTAGATCGGGTTGATCTGCGGCTTGACGGATCGTTTTTCCGGAGCGCGCAGCGCTGCCGTTTGCACCCGGTCGGGCTGCGCCTGGCGGCGCTGGGCGGCACGCGGTGCCGCCGGCCTGACCTGCTCGGCGCGTTGCTGGCGCTGCTGCTTAGGCATCACTTCGCCGGGATTGCGGCCGAGCTGCAGCACCCAAGGGGCCGAAAGGTCGGGGCTCACAACGACGGGCGGCCGCTCGGCGTAGCGGTCATAGGCCATTGCCGGCGAAACCAGTTCGGCCAGCATGACGGCCGATGCCAACAGGATCAGAGGTTTTCTCATGGACACACTCTCAACTCGATCGTCGCAGCGGGGCAGGGCACAACCCGTCCCCCGATTCGAGATCATGTTGTCTGTGCCTAGCCACCGAAACGTGAATCGGGTTGCTTAAAATGCGAGATTTTCGGGAAACCTTTTGGTGTGGTTACCGACCGGTTCAGGAGTCTGGTAAAGCACGGGTAAATCGCAGCTTCTCGCTGTTAACGAACGGATTTGTGATGGAAGAGAAAAAGACAGGCCTGATGCTGGGTGCCGATGGCGCGACGCGCTGCTTCTGGCCGGGCGCGCTGCCCGACTACCTGCACTACCATGACAATGAGTGGGGCCGCCCCGTCGCGAACGATATCAGGCTGTTTGAAAAGATCTGCCTCGAAGGGTTCCAGTCTGGCCTGTCGTGGCTGACGATCCTGCGCAAGCGCGACAATTTCCGCGAGGCGTTTTCCGGCTTCGACTTCGATCGTGTCGCCGAATATGGCGAGACTGACATCGAGCGCCTGCTCGGCAATCCCGGCATCGTGCGCCATCGCGGCAAGATCGTCTCGACCATCAACAATGCCAGGCGCGCCCGCGAATTGGTTGATGAAGCCGGCTCGCTCGCCGCCTGGTTCTGGAAGTTCGAACCGGGCGCGGACGAGCGGCCCGAGGTGGTCGACTATCCCACGCTGATCGCCAATCCAACGACGCCAACCTCGACGCGGATTTCCAAGGAACTGAAAAAGCGTGGCTGGAGCTTCGTCGGCCCAACGACGGTTTATGCCTTCATGCAGGCGATGGGGCTGGTCAACGACCACATCGAAGGCTGCATGTGCCGGAGCAAGATCGAGGCCGAGCGCAAGGCCTTCAAGCGGCCGGGTCAGTAGAAAAAAGTACCCCCACCCCTAACCCCTCCCCACAAGGGGGAGGGGAATGCCAGCGCCGCCGTTACATCAAAGTCATAGAAGGTAGGTGCTGAGGAGGTCGTACCGAAAAGTCCCCCTCCCCCTTGTGGGGAGGGGTTAGGGGTGGGGGTACTCTTTGCGACCGAGCTTTGTTTCAGCCCAGTAACCGCTCACCGCGCCAAACGCTTGCTGCTCCAGCCCATTTCGGTTACGACACGCCGCGCCGTATCAGCGGCTAAAAAACCTGAAAAAGTGCGGAATCTCGACCATGGCCGACAAATCGGAAAAGATGAAAGCGCGGCTGCCGCGCGGCTTCGTTGACCGCAGCGCCGACGACATCCGCGCCGTCGAGAAGATGATGGTCGCGATCCGCGAGGTCTATGAGCTTTACGGCTTCGAGCCGGTCGAGCAGCCGCTGATCGAATATACCGACGCGCTCGGAAAATTCCTGCCCGACCAGGACCGCCCCAACGAGGGCGTCTTCTCCTTCCAGGACGACGACGAACAGTGGCTGTCGCTGCGCTACGATCTGACCGCGCCGACGGCGCGCTTCGTCGCCGAAAACTACGAAAAGCTGCCAAAACCCTATCGCAGCTACCGCTCCGGCTGGGTGTTCCGCAACGAAAAGCCCGGCCCCGGCCGTTTCCGCCAGTTCATGCAGTTCGATGCCGACACCATCGGCACACCGGGTGTCGCGGCCGATGCCGAGATGACCATGATGATGGCCGACGTCATGGAAGCGTTGGGCATCAAGCGCGGCGACTACGTCATCCGCGTCAACAACCGTAAAGTGCTCGATGGCGTGCTCGAGGCGATCGGCCTTGGCGGCGACGAGAACGCCAACCGCCGCCTGACTGTGCTCCGCGCCATCGACAAGCTCGACAAGTTCGGCCCCGAAGGCGTCAGGCTCCTGCTTGGCAAGGGCCGCTGGGACGGCGGCACGGAAGGCGAGGGCGACTTCACCAAGGGTGCTGGCCTGGATGATGCGGCGATCAACACGGTGATCGCCTTTACCGAAGCCGGTGCCGCCGATTCCGACAGCACGGCCCAGAACCTCAAGGCCATCGTATCCGGCAATGTCCGCGGCACCGAAGGTGTTGACGAACTGGCGCAGATCGGCTCGCTGGTCGCAGCGGCAGGCTATGACGACGGGCGCATCAAGATCGATCCCTCGGTCGTGCGTGGCCTCGAATATTACACTGGTCCTGTCTACGAGGCCGAACTGCTGGCTGAAATCCCCAATGACGACGGCCAGGTCGTGCGCTTCGGCTCGGTTGGCGGTGGCGGCCGTTACGACGGCCTCGTGTCGCGCTTCCGTGGCGAGCCGGTGCCGGCCACCGGCTTTTCCATCGGCGTGTCTCGCCTGATGACGGCGCTGAAGAACCTCGGCAAGCTCGACACCTCAGACGTCATCGCGCCTGTCGTCGTGCTGGTCATGGACAAGGACACCGAAAGCCTTGGCCGCTACCAGAAGATGGTCGCCGAGTTGCGCGCGGCGAAAATTCGCGCCGAAATGTATCTCGGTGGCGCCGGCATGAAAGCACAGATCAAATATGCCGACCGCCGTGGCTCGCCTGTGGTCATCATCCAGGGCGGCGATGAGCGCGCCCGGGGCGAAATCCAGATCAAGGACCTGATCGAGGGTGCGCGTTTGTCGGCCGAGATCACCGACAACGCTGAATGGCGCGCGGCACGTCCGGCGCAGATCACCGTGCCGGAAACCGACCTCGTTGCCGAAGTGAAGAAGATCCTGGCGGCGCAGGCGGAAGAGCGCAGCCGTGGCTAGCGAAAACATGCAGCGGTCCGCGCTGCCCCTCATCCCCCTGCCGGGACCTTCTCCCCGTGGAACGGGGAGAAGGGGATTGGCCGCAACGCTGGCGCCCCCCTCGCCCCGTTTACGGGGAGGGGGTAAGGGTGAGGGGCAGCGCCTCGCTTACGTGAAGGACTGTTGGGCATGACCCCGCGCTACCCTGCCATCGCGTCCGATATCCTGAAGCTCTTCGCCGCGCGCGGGGCCGATGCCGTCGACGTGCCGGTGCTGCAGCCGGCCGACCCGTTCCTCGACATGGCCGGCGAGGATTTGCGACGCCGCATCTTTCTGACCGAAAGCGAGACGGGCGCGGCGCTGTGCCTGCGGCCGGAATTCACCATTCCGGTCTGCCTCGACCACATCCACACCCAGTCCGGCACGCCGCGCCGTTATTCCTATCTCGGCGAGGTGTTTCGCCAGCGCCGCGAGGGTGGCAACGAGTTCTTCCAGGCTGGCGTCGAGGATTTGGGCGACACCGATACGGCGGTTGCCGACGCACGTTCGGTGGCCGATGCGCACGCGCTTTTGTCGCTGTGCCTGCCGGGCCGCGACCTCACGGTCACGCTCGGCGATCAGGCGATCTTCGAGGCGGTGCTGGCAGCTCTCGGCCTGCCGCGCGGTTGGCGCATGCGCCTTGCCCGCGCCTTCGGCTCGGACGAGCTTCTGGCTGCGGCACTTGGTGATCTCGCGGCACCCACCCGTTCCTCCGCGTTGACCGAACCGGCAGCTTCACTGGTCGCCGATGGCGACCGTGATGCCCTTGCCGCTTACATATCCACTGGCATGGAGCAGGCTGGCCTGTCGCCTTCGGCTGGCCGCACGCCCAACGACATCGCCCGCCGTCTCATCGAAAAGGCCGAACTGCGCAGCGTACGGCTGTCGAGCGACGCCTTCGAAGCACTCGAACGCTTCCTCGCCATCGACGTCGTGCTCGACGAAGCGCCCGCTGCCCTCAAGCAGTTCGCCGCCGGTGCCGGGCTCACGCTTGGTTCGGCACTCGACAATTTCGCCGCCCGGGCCAAGGCCGTCGCCGGTCATGGCCTCGCCGCCAATTCCGTGCGCTACGATGCAGCCTTTGGTCGTCCGCTCGACTATTACACCGGCCTCGTCTTCGAGATTTCCGGCCCCGATGCCGAGCGCCCGCTGGCCGGTGGTGGCCGCTACGACCGGCTACTGACGCTGCTCGGTGCGGCAAAACCCATTCCCGGTGTCGGCTTCTCCGTCTGGCTCGACCGTATCGAAGCCCTGAGGGAGATCAACTGATGGCGATATCGATCGCGCTCCCGTCCAAGGGCCGGCTCAAGGAGCAGGCGCTTGACGTGCTGGCCAAGGCTGGCTTTGCTGTCAGCCTGCCTGATGACGACCGCCGCTATCGCGCCTCGATCGAGGGCAGGGCCGATATCGAGATCGCCTTCCTGTCGGCCTCCGAGATTTCAGGCGAGATCGGCCAGGGCAATGTCGACCTCGGCATCACCGGCGAAGACCTGATCCGCGAAAACCTCGCCGACTGGGAAAGCAAGGCCGAAATCACGGCTCGCCTCGGTTTCGGCCACGCCGATGTCGTCGTCGCCGTGCCTGACATCTGGCTCGACGTCGACACCATGGCCGATCTCGACGATGTCGCCGCCGATTTCCGCCAGCGCCATGGCCGCCGCCTGCGCATCGCCACCAAATACTGGCGGCTGACGCAGCAATTCTTCTCCCAGATGCACGGCATCCAGGTCTATCGCATCGTTGAGAGCCTCGGCGCGACAGAAGGCGCTCCGGCTGCCGGCTCGGCCGATGTCATCGTCGACATCACCTCGACCGGCTCGACGCTGCGCGCCAATCATCTGAAAATCTTGTCGGACGGCGTCATCCTGCGGTCGCAGGCGTGCCTGGTGCAGTCGCGCAAAGCCCGCAGCGCGGCCGATGATGCGGTGCTGTCCGAGTTCAATGCCGCAATAGCGGCTGCAGTTCGCGGATAATCCGCGCAAGCTCGATGCACTCATTGTGCCTGGGGCTGTTGCGGCGCCAGGCAAGGCAGATGCGGCGCTCCGGCACCGGTTCGGCAAAGGGCACGATTTTCAAATCGCGCTGGTCGTGGGCGGGTCCCGCCGCCATCTCCGGTATCAGTGTTACGCCTAGCCCATGCGCCACCATCTGCAGCAAAGTGGTCAGGCTGGTCGCGCCATAGCTGGCCATCGCCACCGGCTTGACGCTGCCGCACACGGCGAGCGCCTGTTCACGCAGGCAATGGCCTTCTTCCAATAGCATCAGCCGTTCCAATGCCGGGCTTTCTGGTGGCACCGGCGGCGATGCGAAATCCGGGTCGTCGGCAGGAACCGCAAGATAAAAGCGGTCGGAAAACAGCTCCTGCGCCATCAGGCCGGGAAAATCGAGCGGCAGGGCGGCGACGAAAGCGTCGATACGGCCGTTCAGCGCGTCCTCTGCCAGTGATCCGGTGATCGCTTCGCGCAGTTCCAGCCTGAGATTGGGATATTCGCGCTTCAGCGCCGGCAGGATATGCGGCAAAAGGTAAGGCGCCACCGTCGGGATGATGCCGAGGCGCAGTCTCCCTTCCATCGCCAGCCTGCCGCGCCGGGCGGTCGTTTCGACCTCGCGGATTTCGGCCAGGATGTTTTCGATGCGCGGCTGCAGTTCCAGCGCATCTTCGGTCAGGCGCACCGCCTTGCCGCCGCGTTCGAACAGCGTGCACCCCAGACGCTCTTCCATCTCTGCGATCTGCGCTGAAAGCGCTGGCTGGCTGACCCCGGCAAACTCGGCGGCGCGGCCGAAATGCAGCGTCTGCGCCAGTGCCGCGAAATATTCCATCTGTCGGATTGTCAGGCGTATCATAATCTCAGGTTATCAAGATCGTTAGAAAAGGCAATTTGGCTTTATCAAAATCGCGTCCTAGACTGGAATGGTTCCAATCGGGCGGCAGCCTTTCTGCTGCCTGGACGGTCTAGCGAGTTCTATCCATGAGGGAGGCGCAAGCCATGACAAAGCCGACGACCACCAGTGCCAGTGCGCCGGACAGCCAGAATTCGATCGCTGCGAGCGAGCGCTACCGGGTTCTCCTGTAGAGCTCGCCAGCCCACCGCGAAGCTGGCCGACAGACCGCAAGCACAACGACAGACATACGTTCGGAGATGAACATGGACGCTACGACTGACAAGAGCGAGGGCAAATGCCCGGTCGCGCACACTTCTGCTGGTAGGACCAATCGTGACTGGTGGCCGAACCAGCTGGACCTCAAGGTCCTCCACCAGCACTCGGCCCTGTCCGACCCGATGGGCGAGGCGTTTGACTACGCGAAGGAATTCGAAAGCCTCGACCTCAACGCCGTGATCCAGGACCTTCATGCCCTGATGACGGACTCGCAGGATTGGTGGCCGGCCGACTTTGGCCATTACGGGCCGCTATTCATCCGCATGGCATGGCACAGCGCGGGCACCTACCGCATTGGCGACGGCCGTGGTGGTGCGGGAGCCGGACAGCAGCGCTTCGCGCCGCTCAACAGCTGGCCAGACAACGTCAACCTCGACAAGGCGCGCCGGCTGTTGTGGCCGGTCAAGCAGAAATATGGCCGTAAAATCTCCTGGGCCGACCTGATGATCCTCGCCGGCAACGTCGCGCTGGAATCGATGGGCTTCAAGACCTTCGGTTTCGCTGGCGGACGCGCCGATGTCTGGGAGCCGGAAGAAGACATCTACTGGGGTTCCGAAGGCAAATGGCTGGCCGACGAACGCTATAGCGGCGACCGCGAGCTCGCCAACCCGCTTGGCGCGGTGCAGATGGGCCTGATCTACGTCAATCCGGAAGGCCCGAACGGCACCCCGGATCCGCTGGCATCGGCGCAGGATATCCGCGAGACCTTCGCGCGCATGGCGATGAACGACGAGGAGACCGTTGCTCTCATCGCCGGCGGCCACACCTTCGGCAAGACCCATGGCGCCGGCGATGCCGCGCTGGTCGGGCCTGAGCCCGAAGCCGCTGGCATCGAGCAGCAGGGCCTCGGCTGGAAGAGCAGCTTCGGCACCGGCAAGGGCGGCGACACGATCGGCAGTGGCCTGGAAGTCACTTGGACCACGACGCCGACGAAATGGAGCGGCAACTTCTTCTGGAACCTGCTCGGCTACGAGTGGGAACTGACCAAGAGCCCGGCTGGTGCCCACCAGTGGACACCCAAGCACGGCATGGGCGCTGGCACGGTGCCGGATGCGCATGACCCGTCGAAGCGTCACGCGCCATCCATGCTGACCAGTGACATCGCCTTGCGGGCCGATCCTGCCTACGAAAAGATCTCGCGGCGCTTTTTCGAGAACCCGGACCAGTTCGCCGAAGCCTTCGCACGCGCCTGGTACAAGCTCACCCATCGCGACATGGGCCCGGTCGCGCGCTATCTCGGCCCGCTGGTGCCGAAGGAAGAACTGCTGTGGCAGGACCCGATTCCTGCGATCGATCATGTCCTGGTCGATGAGCAGGACATCGCTGCCCTGAAGGCCAAGATCCTCGCCTCGGTGCCGTCGGTGTCGCAGCTGGTTTCGACGGCCTGGGCTTCGGCCTCGACGTTCCGCGGTTCCGACAAGCGCGGTGGCGCCAATGGCGCGCGCATTCGCCTCAGCCCGCAAAAGGACTGGGAGGTCAACCAGCCCGCCCAGCTGGCGTCTGTCCTCGAAAAGCTCGAAGCGATCCAGAAGGAGTTCAACGCTTCGCAGACCGGCAACAAGAAGGTTTCGCTTGCCGACCTGATCGTTCTCGGCGGCGTTGCCGCGATCGAGAAGGCTGCCAAGGACGCCGGCCAGGACGTGAAGGTGCCCTTCACGCCGGGTCGCATGGACGCCTCGCAGGAGCAGACCGATGTCGACTCCTTCGCCCCGCTTGAACCGGCGGCCGATGGTTTTCGCAACTATGCCAGCGGCAAGCAGCGCCTGTCGCCTGAGGAGTCCCTGGTGGATCGGGCGCAGCTTCTGACGCTGACGGCACCCGAGATGACGGTGCTGGTCGGTGGCCTGCGCGTGCTTGGCGCCAATGCGGGAGAGTCCGCGCATGGCGTCTTCACCACCCGGCCAGGCACGCTGACCAACGACTTCTTCGTCAACCTGCTCGACATGGGAACGGAGTGGAAGGCGGTCTCTGATGCCAGGGACGTGTTCGAAGGACGCGACAGGACCACAAACGAGGTCAAGTGGACCGCCACCCGCGCCGACCTGATCTTCGGTTCGCACTCGCAGCTTCGCGCTCTTGCCGAAGTCTATGGCAGCACGGACGCCAAGGGGAAATTCGTCAAGGATTTCGTGGCGGCGTGGACCAAAGTGATGAACGCCGACCGCTTCGACCTTGGCGAAACGTTGCAGGCGGCCGAATAACAAGCCGGGATTGACCGAACCAGGCAGGCGCGGAGCGATCCGCGCCTGTTTCATTTTTCGCCTGACCCGTTCGGGGGAAGTTTTTACCCTGGAAGCTTCGCCCGACGCTTGTGCATTGCCTCGCCGCTGTTTAGCTAGGCCTGATACGGGTCAACCGAAAGCGGAAACACCGAACATGCGACTTGGCGGAAGACTGGCTGCGGCCATCGAAGTACTCGACGATATCGACAGGCGGCATCGGCCCGCTGCGGATGCACTCAAGGATTGGGGGCTGTCCCACCGCTTCGCTGGCGCCGGCGACCGCGCAGCGATCGGCAACATTGTCTATGATGCACTGCGCCGCAAGCGTTCCGCAGCCTGGCTGCTTGGCGACGAGACGTCGCGCGCGCTCGGCTTCGGCGCCCTGCTGCTTGAATGGGACCAGTCGGCCGAGGCACTCAACCAGACGCTCGACGGCGACAAGTTCGCACCCGAGCCGCTGAGCGCTGACGAACTCAAGGCTATCGCCGAGCGCAAGCTCACTGACGCGCCCGATGTTGTCCGCGCTGATTCTCCCGATTGGTGCGCGCCGCTGCTCGAACGCGCTTTCGGCAGCGAGTGGGTGGCTGAAGGTGCAGCTCTTGCCGCCCGTCCGCCGCTCGATATCCGCGCCAACACGCTGAAGGCCGACCGCGCCCGCGTCATCGGCGAACTCGAAGGCACCCAGGCAGCACCCATGGCACTTGCCCCGCATGGCGTGCGCATTCCGCCGATCGACGGCAGCGGCCGTCACCCCAATGTCCAGGCCGAGCCGGCATTCCAGAAGGGCTGGTTCGAGATCCAGGACGAGGGCTCGCAGCTTGCCGCCGAGTTGGCTGGTGCCACATCAGGCATGCAGGTGCTCGATTTTTGCGCCGGTGCCGGCGGCAAGACGCTGGCGCTGTCGGCTGCGATGGAAAATCGCGGCCAGATATTCGCTTACGATTCGGAAAAGTCGCGCCTTGCGCCGATATTTGATCGCCTGCGCCGGTCGGACAACCGCAATGTCCAGGTCGTCACCAAGCCATCCGAGCTTTCCGTTCTCACCGGTCACATGGATCTCGTCTTGATCGACGCACCCTGCACCGGCAGCGGCACGTGGCGCCGCCGGCCCGATGCCAAATGGCGTCTCACCCAGAGGCAGCTCGACATTCGCAAGGCTGAGCAGTCGGCCATCCTTGACGCTGCCAGCACCTATGTGAAGCCGGGCGGCCTGTTGGTCTACATCACCTGTTCGGTCTTCGATGAAGAGAACGCCGACCAGGTCGCGGCGTTCTTGGGTCGCGACAAGAGCTTTGCAGCGGTCGATCATCCGGCACTTTGGGCGCAGCGCTTCCCCGGTCGCGATGATGCCGTGCGCTTTGGCGCGCAAGGCCTGTCGCTGACACCGGCAAGAAGTGGCACCGACGGCTTTTATTTTGCCGCCATGCGTCGCAAGGGTTGACCTCGTCACCACTTTTGCGCTGCAGCATTTCCGATTGCCTGCATTTGCCGGCTTTGCGATAAGAATGCCAAGAGGACATCGCAATGGCAGCCAAGATCGTACCCGCACCCGATTATGACGAGCGTGTCAGGGCCTCGTTCGCGCGCCAGAGCGCGATGCGGACCATCGGTGCCGAGCTCACGCTCGTCACTCCAGGCATCATCGAGATCGAGATGCCGTTTTCAGATCAGCTGACGCAGCAGCACGGCTTTCTCCATGCCGGCGTCATCTCGACGGCACTCGATTCCGCTTGCGGTTATGCTGCCTTTTCGCTGATCCCGGAAAGCTCGAGCGTGCTCACCATCGAGTTCAAGGTCAATCTCCTGGCCCCCGGCAAGGGCGAGCGTTTCCTGTTTCGCGGCTCGGTCACCAAGCCCGGCCGCACAATCGTTGTCGCCGACGGCCAGGCCTATGCGATTTCGGCCGACGGCGAGGCCAAGCTGATTGCCACCATGACGGGCACGATGATGGCGATTGCCGGTCGTGACGGTATCGAGGGCTGACACCATGACTGATGTGACTGAGTTCGCCGGTCGCAAGGTGCTGTTCGTCATGGCGGCCGATGCCGAATATGGCCCGCATCTGCAAAAGCTGTTTGTCCCTGTGATGACAGGCGTCGGTCCGGTTGAAGCAGGGGTCAGGGTGGCGGGTGAACTTGCGCTGCTCGCCGCCTCCAACTACTTGCCCGATCTTGTTGTCTGCCTTGGCTCCGCCGGTAGCCGCAGGCTCGAACAGACAGAGGTCTATCAGGCCGTTTCGGTCAGTTACCGCGACATGGATGCGTCAGCGCTCGGCTTTGAAAAGGGAGCCACGCCTTTCCTCGACCTGCCGGTCACCGTGGCTTTGCCGTTGAAAATCCCTGGGGTGAAGCAAGCCAGCCTGTCGACCGGCGGCGCCATCATCTCAGGTGCTGGCTACGACGCGATTTCAGAAGACATGGTCGACATGGAGACCTTTGCCGTGCTCCGCGCCTGCCAGATGTTTTCCGTGCCGCTGATTGGCCTGCGCGGCATCTCGGACGGCGCCGCCGATATAGGCCATGTCGACGACTGGACCGAATATCTCCATGTCGTCGATGAGAAGCTGGCGCATGCCGTGCACCTGCTGGGCCAGGCGATAAGCAGCGGCGAACTCAAGCTTTAGTAGTCTGACGGGCTGCGCACTGCGCTCTTTTGCCATGAGCTTTGCCAAGGCGTTTGATGTATGCGGCGCATGGTCATGCACGCTCATCGACGCTGATGCTTTTTCTCGACCCGCGCTCTGTTGCTCGGACGAGATGGGGCAACAGTGTCGAAGCGTGCACGTGCTTTTTCAGGAGTAGCTTATAAGATGATGATCACCCGCATATCCAAGACCGCCGCCGTTGCTGCCATCGCACTGTTTTCAACGCTTGTCGCCTTCGGCAACATCACCGACTACGGCACCAATTTCGCCTTCGTGCAGCATGTCCTGAGCATGGACACGATCTTCCCGGATGCGGCCATCAAGTATCGCGCGATCACCAATCCAGCGCTTCACAACCTGTTCTACTTCCTGATCATTGCCGCTGAATCCCTGACGGCAATCCTGTGCTGGATCGGCGCCTACCGCCTTGCCACCAACCTTCGCAAAGATGCGCGCAGCTTCAATGCTGCCAAGACGCTGTCCATTGCCGGCCTGACGCTCGGCTTCCTGGTATGGCAGGTTGGCTTCATGTCGGTCGGCGGCGAATGGTTCGGCATGTGGATGTCGAAGACATGGAATGGCGTGCCGGATGCCTTCCGTTTCTTCATCACCATCTTGCTCGTGCTTGTCTTTGTTGCCCAGCGCGACGAAGAACTCGCCTGACGAAATTTGGATGGTCGTCCCTTGTGGGCGACCATCCTGCCTATTGCGCCGCGCGCGGCAGGTTCTTGGCGTTGCCGAACAAGACGCCGATCAGCTTCACCTGGATATCGCGATCCCTGTTGATGTAGGTCACGGCACCTGCCTCGTGGTCGATCTTCCAGCGTCCGACCGCACCATTGTCCCACTCGACGACATAACCACCGTCAGCGAGTTTCCACACGCCCTTCCTGGTCTCGCCGTCTTCGAGCAGCATGTGCGCCGTCTCGCCTTGCTCGAAATAGACATAGGCCTCCTTGCCGTTGCGATCGAGCACATGGGTCGTGCCCGGGATTAACACCGACAGGGTCGCTTGATCGAGAATTGCCATCGCGGTCTCCATTGGTTATCAATATCGTCAAGTCGCTTGACTTTATGTGTGGATGGAAAAATGGTCAAGCAGCTTGACGAAAATGCCGAGGCGCCGCTGCCCGATCATGTCGGCTGGCGTCTCTGGCAGGCGAGCCGTGCCTGGCAAGCCGAGTTTTCAGCTGCCATGCGCGCCTCTGGCCACGATTGGTTCAGCGAAAGCCGCGCGGGTCTGCTCGGTCACATACCGCGCCGTGGCATTCGCCAGGCCGCGCTCATCGAGCGGGCAGGCATCTCCAAGCAGGCAGTACAGCAGCTTCTCGATGGCCTCGAAGCCGAAGGCATCATCGAACGCGTGGCCGATCCGCACGACAAACGCGGCAAGCTTGTTCACTACACGCAGCTTGGATTGGCGGCACTTCGCGACGGCGACCGCGTCAAGCTCGACATCGAAAGCGGCTATCGCGAACGGTTGGGGCCAGGCAGCTTCGAGGCGCTGATGCAGGCTTTACGCGTGCTTGACGGCGATGCTCGGCGCTGACCTCAGGCGGATGCCTTGCACCAAGATGCGAATTCGCACAGGCAGCCATGCGCAGCAAACCATTGCGCAGACTCGAATCTTTCTTTAAACGCCCGCCATGAAGAACTCCGAGCACCCTGAAACCGTCCTCATCATCGACTTCGGCTCCCAGGTGACGCAGCTGATCGCGCGTCGCGTCCGTGAGGCCGGGGTCTATTCCGAGATCGTTCCCTTCCAGTTGGCCGCCGAGGCCTTCAAGCGGATCAGCCCCAAGGCGGTGATCCTCTCCGGCAGCCCGCATTCCACTGTCGATATCGGCAGCCCGCGCGCCCCTGACGCAGTGTTTGAAGCCGGCATTCCGGTTCTCGGCATCTGCTACGGCGAGCAGACAATGTGCGCCCAGCTCGGCGGCAAGGTCGAGGGCGGCCATCACCGCGAGTTCGGCCGCGCCTATCTCGAGATCGAAGACGACAGCGCGCTGTTCGATGGCGTCTGGGCCAAGGGCACCCGCCATCAGGTGTGGATGAGCCATGGCGACCGCGTCACCTCCATCCCCACCGGCTTCCGCGTCATCGGCACTTCCAACGGCGCGCCGTTTGCGGCCATCGCCGACGAAGCCCGCAAGTTCTACGCCGTGCAGTTCCATCCCGAGGTGGTGCACACGCCCGATGGCGCGAAGCTTTTGCGCAATTTCGTCCACAAGATCGCCGGCATCGAAAGCGACTGGACCATGCACGCGTACCGCGAGCATGCCGTCGAGGCGATCCGCAAGCAGATTGGCGACAAGAAGGTCATCTGCGGGCTTTCGGGCGGCGTCGATTCCTCGGTCGCGGCCCTGCTCATTCACGAGGCGGTCGGCGACCAGCTGACCTGCATCCTCGTCGATCACGGCCTGATGCGTAAGAACGAAGCGGCTGACGTCGTCGCCATGTTCCGCGAGCACTACAATTTGCCGCTGATCCTGGTCGATGCCGCCGACCGCTTCATCGATGCGCTCGAAGGCGAGGCCGACCCCGAAACCAAGCGCAAGACCATTGGCCGGCTGTTCATCGAGGTGTTCGAAGAAGAAGCCAAGAAGCTCGGTGGTGCTGATTTCCTCGCCCAGGGCACGCTCTATCCCGACGTCATCGAAAGCGTGTCCTTCACCGGCGGCCCTTCGGTCACCATCAAGTCGCACCACAATGTCGGCGGTCTGCCCGACCGCATGAACATGAAGCTTGTCGAGCCGCTGCGCGAGCTGTTCAAGGACGAGGTCCGTGTGCTAGGACGTGAGCTCGGCCTGCCCGACAGCTTCATCGGCCGCCATCCCTTCCCCGGACCGGGCCTTGCCATCCGCTGCCCGGGCGGCGTGACCCGCGAAAAGCTCGAGATCCTGCGCCAGGCCGACGCCATCTATCTCGACGAGATCCGCAAGGCCGGCCTCTACGACGCCATCTGGCAGGCCTTTGCCGTGCTGTTGCCGGTCCAGACTGTCGGCGTCATGGGCGATGGCCGCACCTACGAGTTCGTCTGCGCGCTGCGTGCCGTGACCTCCGTCGACGGCATGACCGCCGACTTCTACCACTACGACATGAACTTCCTCGGCCAGGCCGCCACCCGCATCATCAACGAAGTCCGCGGCATCAACCGCGTCGTCTACGACGTGACCTCCAAGCCGCCCGGCACGATCGAGTGGGAATGATTCAGGCCTATCCGAACGCCGCCGAATTTACGCCATTGTACGACGTAAGTCACTGAAAACAAAAATAAATCCTGCCGATGGCGATCGACAACTATCGGTGGGTATAGTTTGGTCCTGGCGGCCCGTCTGACGGACCCTGGGCATATTGCTTAGCCGAATTTTTGAAAGTACCGTCACAGGCAATGAGGCTCGTGACGGTACTTTTTTGGTATTAAGCCATTGAATATAATGGTAAATATCTGTCGCGGAGCCCCGGATTTGTGCCGACGGTACTTTTCAGGAGGCAGTAGGGATGCTGACGGACGCCGCCCTCAAGGCATTGAAACCAAAAGAGAAGATTTACAAAGTCGCCGACCGCGACGGCATGTATGTGCGCGTCATGCCCAGTGGTGCGATCTCATTTCGCTTGGACTACAGGCTCAACGGCCGCCGGGAGACTGTCTATCTGGGCAGGTACGGGCGCGATGGTATCTCGCTTGCCCGGGCTCGGGAGAAGTGCATCGATGCAAGGCGGGCCGTAGCCGAAGGACGATCGCCTGCGATCGAGAAGCAGCGCGACAAGCGCCGCCTGAAAGAGGCCAAGAGTTTCGGCGAGTTCGGGCAGAAGTGGCTCACGGCCGCGCCGATGGCCGACAGCACGCGGGCCATGCGGCGTTCCATCTTTGAGCGAGAGCTGTTGCCTGTTTGGCGCAATCGTCTCCTGACCGAGATCACGCCAGACGATCTAAGAGCCCATTGTGGCGGTATCGTTGAGCGCGGCGCTCCCGCGACGGCTATCCATGTGCGAGACATCCTGAAGCAGATTTACGGCTTTGCGATCCTGCATGGTGAGAAGGTTTCCAACCCGGCCGACGAAGTGGGACCGGCATCGATTGCGACTTTCGCGCCCAAGGACCGCTCGCTTTCGCCCTCTGAAATTCGGGTGATGCTGAAGCAGATCGAACACGTCGCCACGCTTCCCACGATCCGTCTAGGAATGCGGCTCTACCTCCTTACGATGGTGCGCAAGAGCGAGCTGCAGGACGCGGTTTGGGACGAAGTTGACTTCGAAAATGCGGTCTGGACGATTCCGAAGGAGCGGATGAAGCGCTCGAAGGCGCATAACGTCTACCTATCGCGTCAGGTGCTCGACATCATGATCGCCCTGAAGACCTGTGCGGGAAATTCAAGATACCTTCTGCCGTCGCGATATGACGCAGATGCTCCAATGTCGCGCGCCACCTTCAACCGGATTACTTACGCAGTTGTCGAACGGGCGAAGGCGGAAGGTTTGCCCCTGGAACCTTTTACGGTGCACGATCTGCGGCGGACAGGTTCGACTCTGCTGAACGAACTCGGCTTCAACAGCGACTGGATCGAAAAGTGCCTGGCACATGAGGACGGGCGCTCGTCGCGCGGCGTTTATAACAAAGCCGAATATGAGGTGCAGCGGCGGCACATGATGCAGGAGTGGTCGGATATCTTGGACGCCTGGGTCGACGGCAAGAAGTACGTACCAACGCTTATCCCGCCGTCGATGCCGATCCTGGCGCCCGATCCGGCTCTTTGACCGGGCTCGCTCGACGTTGTTTCACGTCGGGGCCGGGCGCGCGGAGAATTGGTTTTGAGCGACGGGCCGCGAGCCATGCCTGAACCTCGCCCAGATCCCAAACCACGCATCGTGGGGTCAAAGCGAAGCGTCGCGGAAACTCCCCCCGCTGTTCCATTTCGTAAATGGTACTGTCAGCCAGCGGGATCATCTCCCGCAATTGTTGGCGCCGGATGGTACGCCGTAGTGCCGCATTAGAAGATGCCCTCGCCATGCTATGCCTCCTATCGTTTCGGGGTCTCCGAGATAGAAAGCGATAGCTCTTGAAATATGAAAGGCCTCCGGTCCGTGCCTGCGGGAATATCGCAGCGTAGCGTGCAAATCGGCGGGGCAAGTTGCGCTTCAATACATGCCGCCGCCAATGGCGCGCAGGGCGTCGAGCCGGAGAACATCCCGATCACCGGCGGCCGGGTGTAATCGTCGGCCGCTCTGTCGATTCATGAACATCCTTCAGGTCGTGCTAGGCTTCGTCGATAGGCTCCAACGGCTCTCCGACAATTCATCAGACACGGCGCGTGTCTTGGAATCATGACGGGCCCGGGCATCGTGCCCCTCCAAGCTGCGGGCCAGAAAATCGAACACGCGCTGCGACTGGTCGGGCAGGAAGTGATACCCTTCCTCAAGGAAACAGACTTCGGCATGCGGCACATGCAACTCGAGCCGGGCGCGCGTGTCATAGGAGTCGATAAGCGCATCACGTCCCCCTGCTATCGCGAGGATCGGCATTTCGAGTGCTTCCAGCGCCGCATCGCTGAGCTGCGGGATTTTGACAACGCGCGGTTTGATCGCGCGGCCGATACTATCCATGAGGCCCGAGATCGCCTCGAGATCGGTCGTTAAGTGCTTCGGTGCTGGCCCGAACACCTTTTCAAGAATCTTGCGCTTTCCCCAGGCCCCCAACAGCAAATAGGGTGCGACGGCGAGGAGAAAGTTCTTCTGCCTTCCGATGCCCGCGGGGCAGATCAGCGCCAGCGCGGAAGCTCGTGTCGGCCGCCGCATGGCGTAGTCGAGCGCTAACCAGCCGCCGAGTGATGTGCCGACCAGTGCTGCACGGGCAAGTCCAAGCCCGGTGAAGACATCGTCGAGCCATATCGCGTGGGTGTCACCAATGAGCGGCGGCCTCACCCGGGCGCTGAGGCCGGCCTCGCCGATCATGTCGACCGCATAGAGCCGGAAGCGGCTTGACCAGAGCGCGATATCCGGCAGCCAAGCGGCGCCGTTCGCCTGAGCGCCATGCAGCAGCAGCACCGGAGGCGCCGCCTCGGGACCACAGGCGAGCACGAATGTCGCGCCTTGCGAGGTCGGCAGTTCAATCTCTTGCCTCGGCACAGGCCAGTGGTCGAGCACAGCGCGGTACTCCCGCATAACCTCGGCCGCATAGGTATCGCTGCGAAAGACAGGATCACTCATCGCAACAGCCCCATCCGCAGATCGATAAGCTCAAGCAGTTTTGCGGCGTCGGACGGAGCGGCGATGAGCACGATCTTGAGATTGCCGCTGGTCGGATCGAAGGCCGTATTGACGTGCAACGGTCTGGTCTCGGCGTCGCCTCCCAGGGCCGCGGCGCCGAGGAAAGTCGCCATGCGCTCGGCCGCTTCGGTAGCTAACGCGGGAATCTCGACAATCACTGTGGCGCGGACATCGCGAGGAGGCCGCGTGCGCCCGCTCGCCATACCGGTGAAAGCGTCCAGCTTGGAGCGGTCGATACGATAAGCTTTGCCGATCCGTGTGGCCTGGAGGCGACCTTCGCGGATGTAGCGGAGGACAGTTTTGGGATGAAGCTTCATCTCCTCGGCGGCCTGTTCGACTGTCATAAGGACGTTCGACATGAAAAACGACTCCACAAAATTCCAAAATAGTCCTATATTAAGGATCAATAGGTAGCAATAGGTGACATAGAAGAGTCTGTAGTTTCTGTGACTGAGAACGCGGGCGAGGTGATGAAGGCCAGCTTCGCCGCGACCTACGCGCCGCTATGAAGCGGGGCGACAAAGGCGAAACGGCACTGCTCCGGGAGCTAGTTGCCGCGCTCGACAATGCCGAAGCTGCGCCGCTTCGAGAGGAACGTCCATCGGTCGACCGCTATGCCTTCAGCGCCCTAAGTGTATAGGACCGAGCTGTGCCAGCACCTCGCCGACCGCTGACGGTGGCGCTATGATCACGCCGGCTGCGTCTGGTGCACGAACTCTTCGTTGAAGATGTCGTCCTGGCGCAGGCCAAACTCGCGCAGCGCCTTGCGCGCTGCGCCGACCATTCCGGGCGGTCCGCAAAGATAGGCTTCAGTGTCCTCTCGCAAGGGCACGCCGGTAACATGGTTGATGCCGGCGACTGGATTTCCTGTTTTGCCCGGCCAGCTTGCGTTGGTCGTGTCGGCCGTCAGCACGATCTCCAGCGCCAGTTCGCTCGCCAGCTCCTTAAGTTCGTCGATGGCATATGCGTCCTGCGCATCGGCGAAGCCCAGCACCAGGCTCATCGGCGGCGGCGATGTCCGGTCGATGCAGCGCAACATGGCGAGGACCGGCGCCAGTCCGGTGCCGCCGGCGACGAACAATTTGGGCCTCTTGCTGGCGCGCAGGTAGAAGATGCCGAACGGGCCGCGCACAGTGAATGCATCCTGCGGCTTGGCCCGAGAGCCGAGGTATTCGGCCATCGCCCCACCGGGAATGTCGCGCACATGCAGGATCTGTTCGGCCTCGCTTGGGCTGTTGGCCATTGAAAAGCGCCTGGGGCCATCGATGCCGGGGAACGTCGCTTCCACGAACTGGCCCGGCAGGAATGGCAGCGGAAATTGCAGCCGATACCTGATCTCCCAGACCGAGCGCGAGACGCGCTGAAAGCTGTTGATCTTGGCGCGGCGCAGTGTGGGCGGCGACACGTCGGCCCGGCGATAGGGCACGACGGCCTCAAATCCGCTCTGCGCCGGCTCGACGCAGAGCAGCACCTCGTCGCCGTTGGGGCGGCGCGCCACACAGGTCCGGCAAGTGCCTTCGCGGCAGCTGTGAGCCAGGGCGTTGCCTGCCTGTTCGGCGGAGGTCAGCACCGAACCGCCAGGTGCCGGTGCAAAGGTCATGACTTCGCCATCGGCGAAGGTGATCGAAATCGTGTCCATCATGCTGGCCTAGAAATCGTCGGAGACGTAGCCGGTCGAAAGACCGTCGATGCTGACGACATTGTTGCTCAAACGGTAGGCCTCGAGGTTGTTCTCGCCCTTGGCTTCGGCCCACTCGATCAGTTCATTCCGCTCCTGCATCTCGCCGATGACGGGAATGCTCCAGCCGCATGACGTCGCCACGCTCTCGACGTGAAGGCGGAAAATCTGACGGGTGCCCGGTAGACATGGGAACAGCGCCAGCATCCCCTCCCACTCCGGATGGTCGGGTCGCAGCAGATCGGCCTTTCCGTAGAGCCGAAGCGTCATCGCCTCGCCGGTGAAGGCACAGAACAGCATCGTCATGCGGCCGTTCTCGGTGACGTGGGCCGCAGTTTCGTTACCGCTGCCGGTCAAATCGAGATAGGTCACAGTGCGCGCGTCGAGCACGCGCAGCGTGTCCAGGCCCTTGGGCGACAGGTTTACCCGTCCATCCATGGGCGCGGTGGCGACGAAGAACAGCTTCTGTTCCTCGATGAAGGTACGGATGTCGGGTGGAATTTCCTTCCAGCTCAAGCCCATTCTGCTCGCTCCTCACCACATCATGAACGAGGCCACGTCCTTGTCGGAGACCTTCCCGGCAAGCACGTCCTCGATCGATTGTCCGACGATTGCGACACCTTCGGCTGCCTCGTCCTCGCTCAACGTCAAGGGCGGCATGAATTCGAGAACATTTGCCTTGAGCCCGACATAGGTGAAGGCGGCGCCTAGCTGGTAACCGCGATAGATGATCTTGGCGGTAGTGGTGGCTGGCACCGGTTCGCGTGTCTTGCGATCCGCCACGAGGTCGACGCCAACGGCAAGACCGCGACCTCGAACATCGCCGATGATATCGTATTTCGCGCCAAGCCCCCGCAAGCCGTCGGTGAACAGCTTGCCCATCCACGCCGACCGTGCGGCCAGGTTTTCGCTGGCAATGGTCTTCAGCACAGCGTTGCCGGCAGCGGTGGCGACGGGATTGCCCGCAGTGGTCTGTAGGGCGAAGGCCGGCGCGTGATCCATGATAGCGCTGGGTCCGACAACGGCCGACAATGGGAGGCCGCCGCCAAGGCCCTTGCCGAACACCACGAGATCGGGCGTCAGCCCTTCATGCTGGAAGCAATGCATCAGTCCGCTGCGCGCCAGACCGACCTTGACCTCGTCGACGACGATCTTGATGCCGTGACAGCGGCAGCGTTGCTGAAGGCCAGGGAGGAAGCCGGGTGGTGGCACAATCAAGCCACCGTCAGACATCAGCGGCTCGATGAAGATCGCCGCGACCTGGTCAGGCGGGCAAGTGGTCTCGAATTGGTAGTCGAGCAAGGCGAGCACGTCGTCGGCGCTGAACCGGGGCCGGAAAGGGTCGGGATAAGGCAAAAGCAGAACACCAGGTCGCGGCAAGGTATGGGTCATGGCCGTATGGCCGCTGATGCCCATCGAGCCCGACAGGTTGCCGTGATAGGAGCCGATGAAGGAGATGAAGCGTGAGCGCCTGGTCGCAGCCTGCAGTACGCGTACGGCGCAATCATTGGCGTCGGACCCAGAGTGCCCGAACCAGACGCGCCTTTCGCCTTCGCCCGGCGTGACCGCCAAAAGCTCTTCGGCAAGCGAGACGGCCGGTTCATTGGGGTAGAGCAGGAGGCTGGCGCCGGCCATATCGCGAACGGAACGTTCCACTGCCGCAACGATCGCTGGATGCCCGTAGCCAAGAATGGCTGGGCCGGCCGATCCGGAGAGGTCGAGCACCTCGCGCCCACCTTCCTCGATCAGGCGATTGCCGCGTCCCCCAACCAGGCTCAGCGGCGAAAACCTAAGCCTGCCGATCTCGGCGATGACCTTGGCGTCGCGTTCGCGCAGGGACAGACCAGATTTGCTCATGCCATCATTTCTCCACTGAGAGCCGGCAGGGCAGCGACCAGTCGGTTTGCCCATTTGTCGATTTCGCCGGCCGATTTCAGCAGGTCCTGGCGGATCTCGATCAGCACGGCTTCGTGGCCGCGGTCGTCGCCGTGGACCGGTATGGCGTAATCGGAATTGCGGTTGATGACGTAGGGCACGTTGGCGTCAACGTTGAGCCCCGGCTCTCCACTGCGGAGACCGGCAATCAACGCTTCGGCCAGATCAGTGGCGGCGGCAAACAGCACGCCCGCGTGCCATGGGCGGGATACGCCGAGATAGGTTGGCGTGAAGCTGTGTACTGTCAGAATGCGTGTCGGCTTGCGATCCTTCTCGCGATTGTCGAGATGCTTGCTCACTCTGTCATGAAAGGGCTTGAACATGACGGCCTCACGGAGCGCCCGTTCTGAATCCTTGATGCCGGCATTGCCGGGGATGGCGGTGTCTTCGGAATGTATAGGGATGCTACCTTCCGACCCGAGTGGTCTGTTCAGGTCGATCAGCAGCCGCGAGTAATTGCTGAGAAAGGCCGGAGCATCGAGCAGTGTCGACAGCCTGCGCGTCAGCATTGCCGCGCCGATGTCCCAGGCGATGTGTCGTTGCAGGTCGAGTTCGGAAAGCCCCAGACGAGTATACTCGACGGGCATGTGATTGGACGCGTGCTCGCACAGCAGCACGATGTCCGAGCGGCCGGCCTCGTTGAGTACGGCGACGGCCTCTGGCCAATCATCGGTCCGGCTATGCGTAGCATGCTGTGACATCAATAGAGCGTCCGGTAGAGCTCGCAGATCGCCGCCGCGTCCTGGCTGGCGAGCTTGGCAATCTCGGCGCGCTTGACGCCGACAAAGGTTTCGATGAACACCGGCGCGAACCAGCTGGTCACAGTGGCGTTGTCGAGCAGCACATCGAGCGCGGCATCCAGCGTCTGCGGCAACCTGACAAGGCCGAGTGCCGCTCGCTCACCGTCGCTCATTAGTGTCGGGTCGTCGGAGACGAGCGGCGGCACCGGTAGCTTATGAGTCATGCCATCGAGCCCCGCGCGGACGATCGCCGCAAGCGCCAGATAGGGATTGGCGGTGGCGTCGGCCGCTCGGTATTCAATGTTGAACTGCTTGGCTGGGTCGCGGCCACCGATAGTCACCGTCGGACAGATGCGCAGCGTCGCCTCACGGTTCTTGTCGGCGAGCCAGGTGTAGGACGAGCTCCAGTTGTGCGGCGTCAGGCGGTAGTAGGACGGCACGCTTGCGGCGGTCAGACAGGTGATCGCAGGGAGATGCTTGACGATCCCAGCGCAGAACGAGCCTGCCGCTGCCGACAGCCCGCCGGGACCCTTTGGATCATAGGTGACTGGCTGGCCAGCCTCGTCGACGAAGCTGAAATGGATGTGGACGCCGTTACCGACAGCCGATGGCGCTGTCTTGGGCGCGAAGCTGGCGCGCCAACCGAAATTGCGTGCCACCTCTTTGGTGATCTCGCGGATCGCCACCGCGCGGTCCGCCGCGGTCAGCGCGTCGGTGGGGGCGTGCGTGATCTCGAACTGGTCACTGCCGAACTCGGCGATGATCACTTCGGGTGCGACGCCAGCTTCCTCAAGTGCCGCCATCAGATTGGGCGCGAACGGATCGGTCCGGCGCAGCGCGTCGACCGAGAACGAATGTGCGGTCGGGAAATTGGCGCCGAAGATCTGGAATTCCTGCTCGAAGGTTGCGACCACCGAAAGGCCGGTCGCCGCCTTCAGGTCGGCCAGGGCTTGCTGCAGCATGGTACGAGTGCAGCCGAGCCAAGGCGTGCCGTCGAGTTCGACGATGTTGCCCGCAATGATGTCGAACGGCGTGGCCGAGCCGGTCAAGTCGGTCTTGTAGCGCGCTTTGAGGTCGGGAAGGATCCTGAGGTCGCCCTCCGAACCCCATGGATTTGGATCGGCGATCGAATTGAACGGCGTCAGCGACAGATTGGCCTGGAGCCAGCCGATGCCGGTTTCTGCGACCTTGCCAAGCTTGCTTTCGACGACCGAGCGGCCGCGTGTCACCGCGGCGAGGTCGGTCGTCACCACGGCGACCAGGGGTTCGAAACGGTTGGTCATGCCTTATTTCCTAAAGCGTTGAAACGGGCGACGACCGTCGCCGTATCGGCGGTCCAGCAGTAGCCCTTGAAAGCGGAGAGCGCGGTGTCGTGGCGCAGCTGGGAGAAGGATGCGCACGCATCGGACACGCATGTGACGCGGTAGCCCTTGTCGGCGGCGTCGCGCACCGCCATGTCGACGCACTGGTCGGTCATGATGCCGGCTATGACCAACTGTCGAACGCCGAGGTTACGCAAGATGTAGTCGACATTCGTCGAGTTGAAGATGCCCGACGAGGTCTTTGGCAACATGATCTCGTCGCCAACCGGAGCGAGGCTCGGAACGGGCAGTCCCTCGGCCATGCTCGGCGGCACGTGCATCGGGGTCAGCTTGTGGTCTAGTGAGCGGTCGCGGCCGTTCTCGGTGAGGCTCTGGATGATGGTGTGCAGAACCTCGACACCATTGTCGCGTGCCGCCGCCAACAGCCGCTCGGCATTGGGGATGGTCCGTGTCGCGGTCTCGCGATAGAAATAATGGTCAGCGGTCAGGTCGGCATGATCTGGGTCGAGGCCGGGTTCCAGCCATATCCGTTGCATGTCTACGATCAAGAGGGCCGTTGCTCCCGGCTGATAGGGTGCATCGCGCCCTGGCAAGGTCTCGGTCATTGCTTGGGTTCTTTCTTCGAACGTTTCGGGCCAAACAAGCCGGAGCCAGCGTCCGGCTCGGTCGAGGTGCGCCTTGTGCTGTCGAGTGTGACGGCATTGGCATGCCGCACGTTTTCGAGATCAACGATGCGGGCCCGGGTGGCTTCGCTCATCGTTGAAACAATGTGGGCGACAAGCGCTTCGATCTGCGCCACCGCCGGGGCCATGCTGTCGTAGGGCGACTCGACCTCCAGCTGGCTGACAATGACCACTTCGGCGAGATCGGCGATTGGCGACAGCCACGGGTCGGTGAAAAGCACGATGCGCACGCCCCGCGCTGCGGCCTGCCTCGCATAGGCGACGACGTCGAGCTGGTAGCGGCGATAGTCGAGAACGACCAGCACATCGCGCTTGTCGAGGTCGACCAGCGTGTCGAAATCCTGGGCCGAAAGTGACGCCACCTCGCGGATTCCAGGGCGGAACTGCATGAGATAGCCGGCCAGCATGCCGGCGACATGGCGGCTGAAGCGGCCACCGATCAGAACGACCTGGCCTTTCGCTTCCATGATCAGCTTGGCGGCGCGGTCATAGGTCTGTGGCGGGGTCGCGGTGGTCGACTTGTCGACGCAGGCCGTCACCGATTTCAGGTAGGAGATGATCACGGCGTCCTGGCTGCCGTCAGGACTTTTGGCCCCCATCATCTCTAGCGGCGAATGCAGTCGTGCCTCAACTTCAGCGAGCAGCTTCGACTGGAAGTCGGCGATGCCGTCGAAGCCGAGCTTCATCACCAGCCGCACCACGGTTGGGTCGCTTACCCCGGCGCGTCGTGCCAGGCTCGTTGCCGTCCCCAGACCCGACGTCGGATAGTCGGTCAGCAGCAGCCGCACGATCTTCTCCTCGGAAGGCGTCAGGGAGAGGTCCTCCCGCATCAGCACGTCCCTAATGGCCATTAATGTCTCCAGCGCTCGACAGCACGATCAGATTTCACGCAGGCCGCAGAACTCGGCGATCGTGCCTGCCAGCACCTTGGTCGTTTCGACGAGGCTGTCGATCTCGACATATTCGTCGATGCCGTGCAGGCCGTCGCCTGAGCATCCGTAGATGACGCAAGGTATGCCGGCTCCGGAGTAGTGGGCGGCGTCACAGACGCCGGCCATCGCCGAAATCTCGACGGGCAGCCCGAGCGCCTTGCGCTGGCTGACCAGCGACTGGACGATGGCATGGTCGACGGGCGTGTCGAGAGGCGGAAAATGCAGCCCCTGCAGCTCCCAGATGACGCGCGGCGGATTCTGCCTGAGGAAGGCGTGCTGCGAAGCGAAGGCGCCTACGAAAGCTTCAAACTCGGCGCGGACGGTTCCCTTCTTCTCTTGCGGCAGGAACTTCAGGTCGAGATCAACGACGAAGGCATCGGGGATGATCGCCGGATTGGACAGCAGCGTCGGCTTGCCGTCGGCATCAGGCGAAACGCCGCCAATGACGACGCCTGGGTTGATGGTGGTGATGCCCGGCGGCAGCAGCGGGTGGAACTTGTTCATGCCCCATTCGCGCTCGAACTCGCGCAGGGCCATGATGAACAGGGTGCCAAGTTCGATGGCGTTGACGCCTGGCTCAAGCCGTTTTGGGTTGTCGTGGCGCTGCGGGTAGATGGTGTTGTAGCGCCAGCCCGCATGCGCGCTCTTGCCTGGAATGGCAACGCGGACCCATTCGAGCCCACCCGCCGCCGGTAGGATTTCGCCCCATGTCGGCTCGGTGACGATACCGGCGCGGGCCTTGGGCATTGTCTTTGCGGCGTGTGCGGCGCCAAAGCCGCCTGCTTCCTCGTCGACCACGGCGTGGAAATCGATGCGGCCGATGGGCCGGAAACCGGCCTTGCCGATCGCCCGGACGGCCGCAGCCATCGCGGCGATGCCGCATTTCATGTCGATCGCGCCGCGGCCCCATACCCGGCCGTCGCGGATCTCGCCGCCGAATGGATCGACAGTCCACTTCGCCTCGTCGACCACCGGCACAACGTCGATATGGCCGTTGAGAAGCAAGCTCCGCTCATCGCTACCGGCAAGCGTACCGATCAGATTGGGGCGGTTGGGGAACACGTCTTGCTGCTGCGTGCTCAAACCTATTTCTTCAAGTACGCGAGCCAGATGCGCTTGCACCTCGGGCTCGCGGTTGAGTTTTTCATTCGCCTCGAACTTCGGGTTGACGGAGGGAATCCTGACTAGGTCGCGCGTCAGGCCGACGACGAAATCGCGTTCCTGCTCAACGACTTTCTGGATGCTTTCAATGGCCGTTTCGATGCTCATGACTCTCCCCGTTCTTGCTCTGTGGCGTATTTGAGCTGTAACCCAACGACGAAGAGAATTCTACAAGAAAATAGAATATCGTCAATCTTGAAGAGCTATTGACATAATCGCGACGATGGTCTTACCTCACGTCAAAGCGGGAGCCCGCAAGAAAAAAAGCCGTCGGCAAAAGCGGCGCCAGCACATCAAGCAAGTCAGATCGCCGGGGGCCTCGATCGTCGGCGACGCCAATCTGTTTCAACAATGGGAGAGTGAAATGAGTACCAAACGTCTGATGGCGGCCCTGCTGGCCACATCGATGCTCGTCGCCGGAATGGTGCCGGGAAGCGCCCAAGACAAGACGACCAAGATCGCATTGCTTGCTCCGGTTTCCGGCAAGGCTGCCGCTGATGGCGCCGAGATGGTCAATGGCGCGCGAATGGCGGTCGACGAAATCAACTCTGCCGGTGGTGTTGCCGGCTACAAGCTCGAACTCGTCGTCGGCGACATCCAGGATTCAACGCCCGACGTCGTCACCAGCGTCTTCGAGCGTCTCGCCGGCGACCGCGACGTCAACGCGATGGTATCAGGTTACACCAGCACGACAAATTTCGAGATCGAGTTGATGGCGGAGCAGGAGATGCCCTATATCATCGCCGGTAACAGCGCTGAAACACGCGCTATCATTTCGGCCGCGCCCGACAAATATCCGACCGTCTGGTCCTATATGCCGACCTACGACGCCTATGAATCTGAGCTGGTCTCGGTTGTCGACGGCTTCGAAAAGGCTGGCAAGCTGCCGCTCGACAACAAGAAGGCGGCGTTGATCTCGTCGGACAATCCCTATTCCAAGACGATCATGGACGGGCTGAAGAAGAACTTCGAGGCTGCCGGCTGGACAGTGACTTCGACCGATCTTCTACCGTTCGGCGAAATCAACGACTGGCGACCGTTCCTTGCCAAGGTTCGCGAAGCCAAGCCTGCGGTGATCGTCAACACCGACTACATTTCGGCCAATGCGGCGACGTTCTTGACGCAGTTCCTCGAGCAGCCGACCAAGAGCCTGGTTTTCATCCAGTACGCGCCGTCAGTTCCTGAGTTCATGGAGCTGACCAAGGATAAGTCCACCGGCATCATGTACAACATGATCGGCGGGCTTTACGGCACCAACGGCGACAACAAGCGCGCCACTGAGGTGGTGTCCAAGTACAAGGCGAAGTACGGCGCCGAGCCGGGCGGTTATGGCGCCCATCTCTATGAGCAGGTCTACATCTATGCCGATGCCCTCGCCAAGGTTGGCGACCCGGCCGATAGGCTGGCGATCGGCAAGGCCATCGGCGAAACCGACAAGCAGGTCGCTATCGGCCGTATCGCCTTCGATACCAAGACGCATCTCGCGCTCCAGGGCGCCGATGCCGTGCCAATCCTGTTCTTCCAGCTGTGGGACGGCGATCGCAAGCTTGTCTATCCAGCCAACCTTGCCGGCGCCGAGTTCCAGACACCGCCCTGGATGAAGTGATGTTTCACGACTTCCGACTGCCGGTGCGCATGGCGTCCGGCCGTCACCCCTCTTTGAGGAAAAGAGATATGAACGCATCGCCAGATCAAAATGGCGCTCTCCTGCAAGCGCGTAATGTTACCCGTCGGTTCGGCGAACTGGTCGCCGTCAACGACGTGTCATTCGACGTGCTCAAGGGTGAGATCTTCGGCATCGCCGGCCCCAATGGCAGCGGCAAGAGCACGCTGTTCAACATCCTGACCGGCATTCCCTTCGGTCCTTCCGGTGGGCGGATCATCTTCAAGGGTGAGGAGATACAGCGTCTTCCAGCCTATCGGATTAGCCAGGCTGGCCTTGTCAGGACTTTCCAGAAGGACGCAGAATTTCCGACCATGACGGCGCGTGAAAACGTCGTTTGCGGTGCAGTCTATTGTGGCAGGTTGCGAAGCGAGGCCGCGCAGGATGCAGCCGATGCCGCGCTCGAGGCTGTCGGTTTCGACAAGCAGCGCCAGTCGCTGCGGGCGATGGACCTTTCGGTCTATGAACGCAAGCAACTGATGATCGCGTCCGCCATCGCCGGTAATCCGGCGATGCTGTTGCTAGACGAGCCGGCCGCCGGACTGACCAAGCCCGAGATCAAGGAACTCGGCGATCTCGTGCTACGCATCCGCGACCGGGGCGTGACGATTATTCTCATCGAACACGTCCTGACTCTGCTTCTGAAAGTGTCGGAACGGCTGATGGTTCTCAACCAGGGTGCCGTGCTGGCGCATGGCGATCCGCACGAGGTGGTGCGCGATCAGCGCGTGGTCGAGGCCTATCTCGGCAAACGGGAGCTTGTCCTATGACACAGGAACCTGCGCTTGAAGTCGCCGGTGTTCGTGCCGGTTACGATAGCTACGACGTGTTGATGGGGGTGTCGCTCAAGGTCGGCGCCAATGAGCGCGTCGGACTCTTTGGTCCCAACGGTCACGGCAAGACGACACTCCTGAATGCGATCTCAGGGGTCATCAAGCCACGCGTCGGCACCATCCGCTTTCTGGGTGGCGAGATTGCGGGGAAGTCGCCGCAGGCCATCGTCGATCGTGGCCTGATCCATGTTCCCCAGGCCAATCTGCTGTTTCCGCAGATGGAAGTGCTGGAGACGCTTGAACTCGCCGCTTTCTGCAAGCGCGCCAAGCCGGAAAAGTCGGCCAATCTCGACAAGGTCCTGCAGCTGTTTCCGCGCTTGAAGGAGCGCCGGCGCCAGCAATGCAAGACGCTGTCCGGCGGCGAACGGCAGATGCTGTCCATCGGTGTCGGCCTGATGTGTGCGCCCAGGATGCTGATGCTGGACGAGCCGACGCTTGGCCTGTCCCCCAAGCTCAAGGATGAGCTTGCTGTTGCCATCGGCGAGATCTCGCAGACCGGCATCCCCCTTTTGCTCGTCGAGCAGGACATATCGTTCGTCCTGTCGCTCGCCGACCGGATGTATCTCGTCGACCACGGCGAGATCACCCGCGAGGTCAGCAAAGGCCAGGACGTCGACCACGAACAGATAATGCAAATGTATTTCGGCGAGGAGCACGCATGATGAGCCTTGATGCTTTCAGCGCCCTGCTTGTCAGCGGGCTGGTGCTGGGTTCGATCTACGCGATGATGGCCAGCGGCCTGTCGCTTGTCTGGACAACGCTCGGTATCTTCAATTTTGCCCACGGCGTCTTCATGGCGCTTGGCGCCTATGTCGCCTGGTCGGTTTCGGATGCCGCCGGCCTCAATCTCTGGCTAGGCTTTGCCATCGCCATGTCGGTGGCCTTCATGGCGGGGCTCGGCATTCTCATCGAGCGCACGGTGGTGCGCCCGTTCTACGGCCAGCGCGACATGCTACTGATCACGGTCATGACGACACTCGCGGTCATGATGTTCCTGGAAAAGGGCATCCAGATGCTGTGGGGCCCGCGCCTCAAGCAACTGCGCCCGATCGTCGAAGGCAAGGTTTCACTTCTCGGCATCACGATCTCCGCCCAGGAAGCGTTCATCATCGTCATCGCACCGCTGGTGCTGGCGGCACTGTGGGCATTCCTGCGCTGGACATCGACGGGCAGGGGCATTCGCGCCGTCGGCCAAAACCCCGACGCAGCCAAGCTGATCGGCATCAATGCCCCGGCGATGTTTGCCGTCACATTCGCGCTCTCCGCCGTGCTTGCCGGCTTCACCGGCATCCTGCTTGGCTCGCTCAGATTGCTGACGCCGGGACTTGGTGCCGAACCGCTGATCAAGGCCTTCATCATCGTCATCTTCGGCGGCATGGGCTCCCTGGCTGGGACCGTCGGCGCTGCTTACATCATCGGTCTCGTTGAAGCTTTCCTGATCACCACGGTCGGTTTTTATTGGGCTCCCTCGGCATTGTTCCTCATCCTCATCGCAGTGCTTTTGGTGCGGCCCGAGGGTCTGTTCGGAAGGAGGGTTGCATGACCCGCTCACTCGCTGGCAACCGCACACTGGTCATTGCGGCAGCACTTGCCATCGCGGTGCTGATGCCCTTCTTCGTCCAGGACACCTACTGGCGGCACCTGTTCATCATCGCCTTCATCTACGCGATGGTGGCGTCGAACTGGGACCTCAGCCTCGGTTATGCCGGCATCTTCAACTTCGGCCATGTCGCCTTCTTCGGCGTCGGCGTCTATGCAGCGGCCCTTGCGACGAAGTTCCTCGGTGTCGATCCCTGGATCGCCATCTTCCTCGGTGGGCTTGCCGCTTCGCTTGCCGGCGCGCTTGTCGCGCTGCCGGTGATCAGGCTCAAGGGCATCTATGTGGTCCTGGTGACCTTCGCTTTTGGCCAGCTCGTTTTGCAGCTGGTGTTGAGCCAGTCCGAAATCACTGGCGGCACGCAAGGTATCGTGCGCATCCCCCCGCTCGAGGCATTTGGCCACAGCTTCCTGCGCGATTTCAAGTTCGGCTACTATTACGTGGCGCTTGGCCTTCTTGTCGTGTCGACAATCTTCCTGCGCTTTGTCGTCGCGTCGGATTTTGGCATGTCGTTGCGGGCTTTGCGCGACAACGAGGAATATGCGGTCGCCCGAGGCATTCCGACCGGGCTGCAGCGTCTCAGGGTACTGGTCGCCTCCGCCTTCTTCACCGGCGTCGCTGGCGGCTTCTTCGCCGTCTACCTTCGCGTCGCCTCGCCGGAGATCTTCGGCTTTCCGGTCCAGTCCTTGGTACTTTCCATGGTTCTGGTCGGCGGCACCGGCACGATCTACGGACCGATTGCGGCCGCGATCATCCTGACCTTCGCGTCCGAGATGCTGGGCAGCATCGAAGGGCTCGACGAGGGCCGAGTGATGCTGATCGCCATGGCGATGATCGTCGTTCTGCTATTCTTCCCCAATGGATTGGCCTCGATCTGGCGGCTGCGTTCGCAACGCGCCGCGCTGACTGACAAGCAAGATACGGAAGCCGCTTCGGGCGCAAGCCGGATGATCGAGAATTCCGCAGGAGCATCGCGATGATTTCGTCCCCCGTTACCCGCCCGGCGCAACCTCCAAAGACGACCGCGCCTGGCACGCTGGCCATCGTTCCCTTCGTCAGCGTCGACAACATGATGAGGCTGGTTCTTGCCATCGGCGTCGAGCGTTTTCTGATCGAGCTCGCAGCCTATATCGAGGATGATTTCAAGCGCTGGGCACTTTTCGACAAGACCTCGCGTGTCGCCTCGCACAGCCTGGACGGTGTGATCGAACTGATGCCGACCAGCGATGGCAGCCTCTACGGCTTCAAATATGTCAACGGCCATCCGAAGAATACGCGTGACGGCCGCCAGACCGTGACCGCATTCGGCGTGTTGTCGGATGTCGGCAGCGGCTATCCGATACTGCTTAGTGAAATGACCATCCTCACTGCGCTGCGCACGGCTGCCACCTCGGCGGTCGCCGCAAAACATCTCGCACCACAGAATGCCTCTTGTATGGCGCTGATCGGCAACGGCGCTCAGTCGGAGTTCCAGGCCCTGGCGTTCCGGGCGCTACTCGGTATAGATAAGCTGCGCCTCTATGACATCGACGTTGCAGCGTCGCGCAGATGCGCCAGCAATCTTGCTGGTTTAGGCTTTGACATCGCCATCTGCACCTCGGTGCAAGAAGCGGTCGAGGGCGCGCAGATCATCACCACCGTTACCGCCGACAAGCAGTATGCCACGATCCTCACAGACAACATGGTCGGCAGCGGCCTGCACATCAACGCGGTCGGTGGCGACTGTCCCGGCAAGACGGAGCTGCACCGCGACATCCTGCTGCGATCCGCCATCTTTGTCGAATACACCCCGCAGACGCGGATCGAAGGCGAGATCCAGCAGCTTTCGGCAGATCATGCGGTGACGGAATTGTGGGAGGTCATCACTGGCCGGACGCTAGGACGCGCCAATGCCCAGCAGATCACATTGTTCGACTCGGTAGGGTTTGCGACCGAGGATTTCTCAGCACTGCGCTACGTCCGTGATCAGCTTGCCGCCACGGGCTTTTACTCCGAACTCGATCTCATTGCCGACCCCGACGAGCCGCGCGACCTGTTCGGCATGCTGCTGCGTATGAAAAGCACCAGCGCCGCGCTTTGAGGGAGTGATCGCGGCGAGGGCAGTCCCTTTTTGCGCGTAAGGTCTGAGGTCAGCCCAGGTGCGGGTTTGGTTTGGTTATAGGTAGCTCAGGACGTCGTGATCCTTAATGACAGCATAGCGCAGAGTATTGCCTTCGGCCGTAACGCTGACTCTGCCCTGGATGCGGACACCGAAGCACGGATATTCGCTACGTTGCGAGCGCTCCCTTATCCAATCACGATATGCGCTATTACACATCGCAAGGAAGTAATATCAGTTGGAGATAATGTAATTAATCCTATTTCCTGATGGTTTTGGTATTACGCGTATTAAAGCTCCGCTGGCTCTGGCCAGCGGAGCTTTTTTGCATCTCGTCTCTACTGCACAGCCCCCTTTACGAGAAATTCGTCAAGGAGTGGTGCGGATTGATTGCCAGTGTACACGCACGCAATCAGTTCCAAGATTTCTTTCGGGTTGGGCATGCCGCTGGTTTGGGCGGATTGGATCGTCATTACAAGGATATTGGCGAGATCAGCGCTTTCAAGTTTTCCCGCCTGGATAAGCTGGAAAATTGTTGCCTGTTGAATGAGCATGGTGGTCGTAGCGATTGTTTCTGTTGAGAACGCTTGCTGTGACATGGCATTTCTCCCCGCGCCTGCTCGACTAAGCCTTTCTCGGAAGCAACAGGCCCATAGATAATATTAAAGTTGTGAAGCCTGTGAACTGACGCCGATAGAAAATTGTAAGTTGTCACCGCTACACACAGGCCACCATCACTCCGTGTACATGCGTCTCAACTTCTTCGGTGTTAATATTCGTAAGTTCACCGGGGGAGATGAGCCATGGTGGTTCACCAAGAAATAATCGCGTACCTGGAGAGTGCATTCGACCTGACTTGCCTGAAAATCAATGATGCCTTCCTCGCCTACCTTATCGGCATGGCGCGTAGAGAAGCGTTTGAAAGCATGCGCAGGCACAATCAGCAAAAGAGAATGGCAGAGGATGAAGCACCGCCGCCTGCCTTTGACATCTAGTCGACAAACCGCCCCACTGCCGTAGAGGTGGTGGGGCTCCCTTTTTCGCTTTGGGCACAAAAAACCCCGACACTAGGCCGGGGCTGTCTTGCTAAGTTGCGCAGCGGGCAGAAGCGTCAGCCCTTCAGGCGGTCGTTGCAAAGGCTATAATAACCGCCGCCCTTCTGGGACCAAATCAGGCCGCCAAGCGTGCCAGCCTCCTTGTTCGCCCAGTACTGTTCAGAGCAGGTATGTAACCTGGCCTTGCCAGGGGCCTCGTTGGAAAATTTGGCCGAAATGCCCCGCGGGAACGTCACACCCTTGGGTGCTGCGATCGTGGCCTTGTCTGGCTCGCCAGTGTATTCGGCTTCGGTCGGCAGGGGTGCGTTGTCGTTGTCGGAAGCATCAGCGCCGCATTGTGCTTTGCGGAACCCGTTCCATTTCAGACTGCCCAGCGTGCCTGCATCCTTTGCCGCTTGATATTTCGCACTGCATTCCTTCATTGACAGACCAGCGGCGGGCACTTCAGCTTTAGCCGTCGTTTTGGCTGCCTTCGTGGGCTTTGCGGGCTCTACCGTTGCAGATGCGCCAGCAGCGCATTGCGTCTTTCTGAAATCGTTCCATTTGACGTCGCCCAAGGTGCCGGCGTCTTTTGCGGCCTGATATTTGGCGCTGCACTCTTTGCTGGACAGCCCCGCTGGAGCAGCTTCGGCTGCCGCCTTGTCTGCAGCTTTGGCCGGCTTTTTCTCAGTTGCTGCCTTCTTGGCAGGCTTGGCTGGCTCGGGCGTTGCGCTGGCATCTGAACCGCACTGATCCTTGCGGAACTGGTTCCAGGTCTGGCCGGCTCAGGAGCCCGCGTCTTTGGCGGCGTTATATTTGGTGCTGCATTCCGCCATGGTCAGAGCGCTCGCAGGCGCCGCCATGAACAAACCGATCGCCGCAGCGCCGGCCAAGCTTAGAAACCGAATCTTCAACATGTGAACCTCCGTTGCTTCCCGCAGGTAAGAGATTTCACGCAATGCCTCGGTCGGCAATGGCTTTCCATTGAAGAAGGTAACTGCCGCGTTCAGCGAGCGAGGAATGGCCCGAGCGCCAAGATGGCGGCGAGCGCCCCCAAAGAATAAGAGGATCAAAAGGCCGGGCAGTCGGCCCCGCATGCGCTCGCGCCAGGGCAGGGCGGCGAAGGCCTTCCGGTTCTCAGCCTCGTATGCTCGTTGCGCACGCTCTCCCATATCGGCAGTCCCCTTGCTCCCGTCATGAATTCGCATCTAAATTCGTACCATGTGCGGCCGTGTGTTTGTCAAATCGACCCTCGCCGAGATGGTGCGAAGCTTCGGCTTTGCTGATCCCGCAGCCGTTGGCGGGCTCGACAATAGTTTTCCCCGCTACAATGGCGCCCCAAGCCAGATGTATCCGATCATCGTCCAGGACGAGGCGCTGAAGGGCAGCGCAATGTTCGTTACGGCGAAATGGGGCCTGATCCCGTCATGGCAGAAGGAGGCAAGTCCTGGCCGTCCACCTTCGGTCAACGCCCGTTACGAAACGATTGCCACGAACGGCATGTTCAAGCGGGCCTATGCTTCAAAGCGCTGCCTGATCCCGATCGACGGTTATTTCGAGTGGAAGGACATCCACGGTACCGGCAAGGAAAAGCAGCCCTATGCCATTGCCATGAAGGACGGCTCACCTTTCGCGTTGGCAGGCATCTTCGACATCTGGCGCAACCCGTCGACGGGCGAACTCATCCGCACCTTTTGCGTCGTCACCTGCGAACCCAACGAACTGATGACGACGATCCATGATCGCATGCCAGTGATCTTGGCACCGGTCGACTACGCTCGGTGGATTGGGCCCGAGCTTGATCCTAAGGATTTAATGAAGCCATTTGCCAGCGAACTCATGACAATGTGGCCGATTTCCAGGAAGGTCGGCTCACCGAAGAACGACACGCCCGATATTCTCGATCCCGTCGACTAGCGCGAAAAGCCCCCTTCAAAAAAAGTGTTGGCCAAATGAGGATTGCAGCCCGTTCTCTGCCTGTGGCGTTTGTGCTTGCGGCCTTTGCTGGGGTTGATGCCAGCCCGGCGTTGGTGGAAACAAAACTAGTCTACGGACCGCTGGTGTCAGACGCCAATAAGGCCTGGTACGCCTGTCTATTTAGTTCTGCTGAAGAAGCGACCGGCAAAATGGGGCGCGATGCTGCCGCATCGACAATAGCGGAAACGGCGCTGTCCGCATGCGCCGACGGCGAGGAAATCGTCAGAGAGGCGATGTCTGACGACTCGGTATATTTCGTGTCGGTCGAAACTCAGATCGAACGGGTCAAGGAACAGTTCCGTGACGCCGTTGCCTGGGATTTGGCGCATCGGAAAAATGAATCTCGGGTCGCCTCATTCCATGTCCGGCACTTCGCCGTGCTGGCACGGGATCTTCGGCTCGCCATATTCGCCAATTGCTGGGTTGGGGGCATGGGATCTGATTAGCCCCTCATCTGCCGTTCGATCTCACTAGCAATTTTGTCTGCTGCGGCGACCGACTGGTGATAGTGCTGCCGGCGCAAAGTACTCCAAATGCAACCACAGACTTGATTGGCGGCCCGACCCGTAGCAATGTCCCCACGGGGGAAGGCAATGGTTTCCGTAAAACAAGAACCAGAGTCCGTAACCGTGGTGGAAGTGCCGCCACGGTTCAGAGAGTATGTATCGGCAGCCAGCTTGAAAATGCAGGTGCAGCACCCGCATCTTCGATTTATGGACCATGATGCAACCGTGGCAATTCATGGTGCGGGAGCCACTGAAGAAATCAGTAGATCGTTTCTCCATGCCCTTTATCGCGAGAAAATCTACACCGAGACCCTGCCAATGAGGCGCGCACTGATCGCTGCGGTGACGAAGTGAATGTCTGGCCGTTGAAATTCCGGGAGCATCCGGAAGATCGAATTCTCTTCGCTGACGATGCCGGTGGTTTTTTCCTGTCGAATATGGAGTTTCTCCAGCGCTACGCAGGCGACAGCTTGAATGCTGGCGATGAGACCTTCCTACAGGACGGCGGTCATTCCTTCGTTGACGAGTTCGATCTTTCCTGGAGTTCGTTTGCCTACAGGTGGTCACGACGACAATCGAAGCAACAGCGGTTGGCCTATGTAATCCTGGTGCCGACGCTGCGGTGTAATTTAGCCTGCGACTATTGCCAGGTTTCGCGTGCGGCGGAAGGGGCTCGGGGATTTGACTGGACAGACGAGACCCTGGCTAATGTTCTTGGTTTCCTTGACGGAATTGAAGGCCCCGACATCAAGATCGAGTTCCAAGGCGGCGAGCCGCTGCTTCGTATCGATCTGCTCGAGCGGGTCCGAGATTTCTGCCGCACCCGGTTCGACCAAGCGCAGTTCGTGGTTTGCACGAATCTTCAGAGCCTCGGATCGCGGGAGTGGGCGTTCCTGGAAGCTGATGACACATTCATCAGCACCTCTTTGGATGGCGATCGGCTAACCCATGAACGGCAACGGACACACGAGTCCGCCCGCACCGAGGCTTTCTTCTCTAACCTTGAAGAGGCCGTTCGCCGTTTTCCGGCAGGCAAAATTTCCGCGCTGCCGACCATTGATGTCGCCAACCCGCCCGACTTCGAAGCATTGCTCGATAATTTCGAAAGCTATGGCATCCACTCGGTATACCTTCGGCCGATCAACCACCAAGGGTTCGCTCGACGGCTGGGGCAGGGGGCTGATGGGCCTTCGCGATGGAATAAGCTCCACAGCCGATTTATCGACCTGCTGATTGCCCGCAATGAGAGGACGGGCAACCTCATGGAAGAGTACTATTTCAGCCAGTGCCTGAAACGTGTGCTCAGGATGGGTACCGACAATCACGTCGACATCCGCAATCCGAATTTCTTCGGATCCGACTACATCGTCATCGACCATGACGGCCGCTTCTATCCGACCGACGAAGCCCGTATGCTCTCGCGCATTGGCCGCATTGACCTCAGCGTTGGGGATGTCGGTTCCGGGATCGAGACCGAAAAGGTTGATATCCTCAATGCCTCTTCGCTGAACAACTTCGATCCAGACTGCATTCATTGCGCCTACCAGCCATTTTGCGGGACTGACGTCATTGATGACGTTTCTCGCTATGGCAGCATCGGCATCCCGCGGCCCGATACTTGGTTCTGCGGGCGACATATGTCTGTGTTCGATAAGGTATTTGAGGTTCTCTATCGTCGTGACCAGGCGGCGCGAACCTCCGTTGCCCATTGGGCAGGCGTGGGGAACTGGGGGGACCATATGGTCTCCGTGCACGCATGATCCCGCTCCGCATCAAAGTGGACAGCGACGCGGCCGAGCCATTTGTTGTCCGTCTCCGTTCCCTGGAGGGCTTCAGCGATGAAAGCAACAACGGTCTCAATAGTTACGAGGCTGCTTTGGAGGCCGCTGGTCCAGACGGTGCCGAGTATGTGGGCGAGGGCGGCACGCTATGGGTCCATGGCATCGACCCATCGGAAGTCGACGGGGATGTTTTGCTGGTCAATCCGGGCCGCGGCGTAGCCGACCGCCTCATACGCGCTACGTCACCGCATAATACTTTCCTGATCACTGAACGATGCGACCAGCTGTGTGTGATGTGCTCGCAGCCGCCCAAGAAGCATCACGTCGATCTGTTTCCCCATTTTGAAATGGCAGCGCTGCTCGCACCCGAAGGAGCAACCATTGGCCTTTCGGGCGGCGAGCCAACGATGTTCAAGGATCAGCTATTCGGATTCCTGCAGCGGGTGATGTGGCAGCGCTCGGATCTCCGCTTCCATATTCTAACCAATGGCCAACACTTCGACGAAAGCGATGTGACGGCCCTTCAATCGATCGACCGAACCAGAGTGCTCTGGGGAATTCCGCTTTATTCGCGCTCCCCCATTACCCATGACGAGATCGTCGGCAAAGCTGGCGCTCAGGAGCTGCTTCTCCGAAACCTTGCAATCCTTTGCCGATCTGGGGTGCAGATCGAGCTCCGCACAGTGCTGATGCAGCCAAACGCACACGGCCTGCTGGATCTCGCGCGCTTCATCACTGCGACACTACCTTTCGTAAAAACCTGGGCCATCATGCAGATGGAAAACATCGGCTACGGGCGTCAGAATTGGAAAACGTTGTTTTACGATAGCTCGGTCGGTTTTGATGTCGTGGCTTGCGCGATTGACCTTGTCAGGAGCCGGGGCATCGAGACCCGACTCTTCAATTTTCCGTTGTGCACAGTGCCGGAGCCGTATCGGGACTTAGCCCCATCCACCATCTCGGATTGGAAGCGAGCTTACATGGAAGAGTGCGACGGTTGCGATCTGAGGACCAAGTGTGGAGGCTTCTTCGAGTGGCATCCTCGTAGTCACGGATACGGCGCTTTGAGGGCCCAATGAAAAAGAGATTGTTTGCGATCCCGTCCTTGTTGGCAGCTGGGTTCCTACCTGTCGACATCTATGCAGCTCCGATTAGGCCGTCGTTCGATGACGGTGGGAAATTGAAATCGCTGTTCGACGTTTTCAAGCTCGACCACCAGTTCACCTTGGCGGGGCACCGAAGCCACAGTTCCCACCGCAGCCATAGCTCCCATAGCAGTCATCGATCTTCCAACGGCGGATATGTCTATCGGGCCCCTGTATATCGGACGCCGTCGCCAACATATTCTGCGCCCGCTCCTTCGTTTGCTGCTCCGAATCCGGCTCCGACTTATCGAGCGCCAGCGATCGCTCCAGCTCCCGCGCCTCTCAAGGTACTCCCGGGGAATGCTAATAAATTCAAAGAGATCGTGCGAGAAGTGCAATTCGCAATGTTGGCTTATGGGTACTACAACGGCGAACTCGACGGTGTTCTTGGACCAGACATGAGAGTTGCGCTGAAAAAGATGCAAGCCGACTACAGTCTGAAAGTTACTGGGACCATTACACCTGAGACGCTGAATGCGTTGAGAATTGCAGCGCGTTAAAGGCGGTAAACTGTAGCGCTGGGAGCGTTCACCGTCAGCGATATTGAATCTTTGGCGGATCGGCGACCGCAGGATCGCAAATTGCCAGTCACGTTTCTTCTCGAGCTCGCTGAGCCACCAACAGAATTCCGTCGGAGAGCGGTATCCCAGCAAGTGTCTCGATTTCGTATTCGAAGTAAAGGTCAACGCGGGTTCGCGTGGAAGTAGAGCTATGGATTTCGAAGTAGGGGAAGTGGCGGGAGCACGGTTAAAGATCAGCTTCTTGCGGATCACCCGCTTGGCCATTTTGGGAGGGGAAAGGGTTTGATTTCCAAATCAGCTTATTTTGTGCGGATTGTTTGCACTATTCTGTTAGCCTTCGTCACATCTCTGCCGACACCGATGCAAATCGCCCAAGCGGCGGCACTTGAAACGTCGATGAAGTTTCAAGTGGTTCGAAACTCAGATGTCTCTTGCGAACCACTATGTACTGAGTGGATATCGGCGGTCGGTTCCATTGAGATGGATACCCCGTCCAAACTTCGCAAATTGCTGGAGCGTCTTGGAGACCAGCGTCTGCCCATCGTGGTGACTTCCAGCGGTGGCAAGACCCATGCTGCACTTAAACTGGGGAGGCTGATACGCCAGCATGATCTGGATGTGGCAGTAGGAGAGACGGTCGTTGTCCTTTGCCAGCCCGACTATCAGAAGTGTCCCAAGGTTAAGCACGTAAAAGGCTACGCGAAGTCGGCTATGGCCAACTGCGATTCCGCCTGCACCTACATGATTGCGGGTGGGGTCAGTCGACAGATTACTTCGGCAAGTTTTGTCGGTGTCCATCTTGGAACTCCTGCGAAAGCCGCGCGGAAGTTTGGCCCGGTCTTGAAAAAGTACCTTGAGGAAATGGGGGTTAGTCCAGACTTGTTGACGAAAGCATTCTCGTCAAAGAAATTGATCAATCTTTCTCTCGCCGAAATGACTGGTTACAGGTTGCTGACCCACACCGATGGACCGGAGGCATTTACAGACCCCAAGATTTGCAAAAGATATCCATTGCCCGCGAACTGTATACAACGGTCTACTGAGGGAGTCATAGTTGCAGAACGTTAGCTGGTGCATCAAATCGAAACCGTTGACGATGAACTGCGACCCGCTCGAGATGATGCGTTCTCCAGACCGAGATCGATGCCGGATCAGCGGCTGTCGGGTCAACCCTAAAAAGGATCGAACGGCCCACGCACTGGTGGGCCGTTCGATGCGGGACGGAAAATCGAAATTGCCCTCGCGGGCTTAGGGGAGACATCTCATGAAAACATTTGCCAGATATCGGCTCGACTCAGTCGCGCAGGGGATCGCGTTGGTCGCGGCAGTCACTGCTTCGAGTCCGTCTCTCGCGGCAGAGGATCACTCGATTTACTACGGTTCGCGGGCAGGCATGCACCTTACGACGGTGTCGAAGTCCGGAATCGGCACTGCCAAGGCCGTGATCGTCGTCAAGCATACCCCGAAAGACGCCAAAGCCTATTGTGTCGAATACGAGCAGGATCACTCGATGGCCTGCGTGAAGCGCACTATGAAGGAGGTCAAGGTCGGCGACAGGGTTACGGCGAACTGCAAGAAGCGGACATGGACTGACGTCCATGGGCAAGCCTTCAAGTTCGAAGGGAAGGCTTCTTCTTCGGACCTTATGGCGGACTACGTTGTGCGCGACCTGGCTTCGGGTGAGATTCTGGACGGGTCTTCGGCATCTGGCTATCCCACGGCACTCAGCGTCTTTCAGGAGCTATGCCCAGGCATCGCAAAATGAACGTTCGCTACGTCGTTTCGCTAGTCTGCGCGCTTTTTGTTCCCTCTGTTGGCCAAGCAGCGGAAGTTGCTTTCGAGGGGTTGGTTGAGGGGCAACTAGGAGCCGAAGCACGCTTCCGGATGGAAGGTCCGATCATCAAAGGTGACAGCGATCGGGTCGTCGAGGCGTTGCGCAAGGCCGACATCTCTCCCGAGAAGGATCGATGGCGGAGAATAGTCTTTTCGTTGAACAGTGGCGGCGGCGCGTTCCACGAAGGCATTGACCTCGCTATGACCTTCCGCCGACTGGGCATGACGACTATCGTCCGCACTGAAGACGGCTGCTACTCGGCCTGCGCTATCGCGTTTCTTGGCGGCTCCGAACCTCGAAAGGACCCGACCCCTTTGGGGAATGGTGACCCGTTGCCAAATCAGTTGCCCTCACGCCTGCTGGAGAAAGGAGCACAACTCGGCTTCCATGCACCCTACCTAGCGGTTCCGGATGGAGACTATAATTCGACAACGGTGCAGGATGCTTACCGTGCTGCGGTTCTAGGGATATCGCGGTTAGTCGCCTTGGCTGACCATCTCTATGTCATTCCTGCGGAACTGCCCCGCCTTCTGGCTCTGGGTAAGGAAGAAGTCTACATGGCCGATGACGCGGACGCTATCCGGGTTCTCGGAATCGACTACACCGATCACTCGTATCAAGTCCGAGAGAACTACGGCTTCACGCGATCAATGATTCTGAATGCCTGCGTCAACCGATACTATCACCTCCAGAGGCGTAACAGCTTTGATGGATATTCGACTGCCCTGTCGGTGTTTAACGAGTTTGTCGAAGGTTCCCAACTGCTGGGAAATGGTGAGGAGGCGGATGCTTTCGGTGTTCGTCGCGTCGGGCAGGGAACAGTCGAAACGTGGCTTGCTCACCTCCCGATAGCGAAAACACAAGACGACAAATCATTCATCTGGTGCCTGTTCTCGCCAGGGGCTGGAAGCCCGACGACATTTTACAAGCCCGCCGGCACCATAGAAGAACTGTTCTCCGAGCTGCGGGAGCAAAATGATCTCTGGTCGTACTCGTCATCGGAGTCGTCGATAAATCTGACTACTGGTGACTGGATCGAAGACACGATGAGAGAAATCGATCTCGTCCCGCCTCAAACCAAGCTAGTGGAAGTTGTGCGCCAGTTGGAAACGTATCAGGCGACAGAAGACGTCGTCACTGTGAGGTGACGACTGTAGTCGACACACGAACCTAACTGCGGACCTGTTGCGGGTTCTCGTTGAGCTTATCTCGTGCAACGCTTGGCCGATCTCGGTCGTCACCCGGAAATCCACACACAGTACGTCGGGCGGGACAATCTTTTGTCGCTCGTAGCGATTGGGCGGGGCCTGACGGTCATGAGCGAGGCCGGGACCGCCGCTCAGTTTCCCGGAATCGTCTATCGGCGGATCGTTGGTGAGATTCTGCCATTTTGCGCAGTCTGGTCGCCGCGCAATGACAATCCGGCCTGCCGCCGACTCCTGAGCCTCGCGCGTTCGATGGCCCGGACGAGCAGCGGAGCGAGCGTCAGCCTCCCGATCCTGAACTTCCCGCCGAGTGTTTCGCCTTCGCAAAGCCTCGATCCGTCGCAATGAACCGCTCGAGCATGGGCACTATCAAGCGAATTGGATCGGCCGGCGGCTTGCCCGTCTCACGGCCGAGGATTTCGGCGTAGGTGATGAGGTCACAATGGAGGCTTGCCGGGAGATCCAGCGTCACCTTGATCGGCTTGTCGTCTACAATCGGACCAAGTTTCAGCTTTGCCACGTCAGCCTCCGTAGGGTTCGAGCACGAGATCGCGCGTGACGATGACGCGCACGGGGAATCCCGGCCGGATGGTCAGCGTTGGTGCGATCTGCAGTTGCCGCTGAACGATCTGTTGGCCGGCCTGGTTGACGGTGTCCTGCGCACCGCCACGAATGGCGCTGATCAGGCGGCCGTTGTCGTCACTGGCGAGTTCGGCGCCCACGCCGAGCAGCGTCGAAAGCGCGGCGGCCTTGGCAAGATCCCACCAGTGATAATCGACACCATCCTCGAGGCCGGCGTAGCCCTCGGCATCAGCACCGGGCTGGCGCTCCAGCACGATCGAGCGGCCGTTCGGGAAGATCAGCCTGTTCCAGACAAGCAAGACGCGGCGCTGCCCGAAGCCGACGCCGTTGTCGTACTGGCCAATGATGCGCGTCCCTTGCGGAACGAGCAGGATTCTGCCCGTCGGGCTGTCATAAATGTTCTCCGTCACCTGGGCGGTGATCTGGCCAGGAAGATCGGAGCGAACGCCGGTGATGAGCGCCGCTGCGATCACCGCGCCAGCCTGAAGCACATTCGCCGACGCCGGCGCGGTCACGCGATCGGGAGAAACCGTGCGCTTGTCCGGGGTCTGATTGAGGAAAGCGAGCTGGCGGTCCTGGGCGGGCGGCGTCGCCGGCTGCGGCGCCAACCCGAGATTTGTCAGGTCGGGCGCGGGGACTGTGGACGTCGTGGCGGTCGCCGCCGGTTGCGGCGACGCGCTGCGCGTCTCGGTGGAGGCGAACAATCGCGCCGTCCGAGCCGATTCCAGCTCTTGAAGCCGCCGCTGCTCCTCGGCGCTGATACCGGGATTGGGCGTCGCGATCGGCGGCACGCCATTCTGCGCGTTGAGGATCGGTCGACCAAGATCGCCCGGAAGCGGAGGGCCCAGCACCGGCCCGGTATAGTCGCGTGGCAGGCTGTTCAGGCCGTCCAGCGTTGCACGGTTGTCGGTCGCATAAAGCTCCTCGTTGCCCTTGCTCCCGCCCTGGATTTGCAGCGCGTAGATCAGCGCGCCGCCGATCCCGACGCTGGCGACCAGGCCGAGACCGGCCAGGACTTTGCGTGATAGCCGGGTCACGCGCGGCGGCTCCGGGCGCAGGCGCATCGGCGCGGCCGGCTCGCCGGTCAGCGGCAGGGCGCCGTCCTCGCCGGACGGCTCCGGGTCTTTCTCCTTTCCGGGTTCGATCTCGCTCATGACGCCGGCCTTCCATCGGTGCGCGAGATCCGCACTCGCTTTTGGTTGCGGTCGGCGCCGAAGCGCAGTTCGGCGGCGGCGAACAGCCGGTCGACGATCATGTAGTTGCCGCGCACGCGGTAGTTCACGAGTTCGGACGTCGCGCCCTCCGGGCCGACGACGAACAGCGGCGGCATCTCGCCCTGGCCGATGCCGCGCGGGAATTCGATGAAGACCTGCTTGCCGTCATCGAAGGTGCGCAGCGGCCGCCACGGCGCACGGTCGCCCGTTACTTCGTAGCGGAAGTTGACGCGGGAGACATCGACGTCGGTCGAGACGGGCTGCGCGGCCTCTGCCTGCGCGTTCTGTCGACGCAGCGCGATGAGTTGGTCTTGCGGATATTGCCAGGAGACAGACGCCATGTAGGTCGACGACGTCGAGCGAAGCTCCATGTAGTAAGTGCGCAGGTTGGTATTGATGACGAGGTTCGTCATCAGGTCGGGCCGCGTTGGTTTGACCAGGAGATGAACCTGCTTCGCCGCACCCGTGCCGCTCTCGGTGTCGCCGATGATCCAGCGCACGGTGTCGCCGGCGGCGACGGGGCCGGCGCCGACGAGCTGCTCGCCCGGCTGGAGCGCGATGTCCGTGATCTGCCCGACGGCCGTATAGACCTGATAGAGCGCCCCTTGGGTGAAGGGGTAGACCTGCATGGAGTTGATGAAGCCGTTGCGCACCGGCTGCACGCGAGCCTGTGCGTTGGCCTGATTGACGCGGGCGGCGGGATCGGCCGCCTCCGCCGGTTGGCGTACTCCGTCGACCGGCTTCATCTGGCCGGGGAGCGGCAAGGGTCTCGGCAACTCGACGATACGCACCGGCGATGGCGGATCGACCGTCTGAACGGCGGGCGCAGCGTTGTCGTAGCTGATTTCGGGCGGTGGCATGTTGGTCGCGCAGCCGGCGAGCGCAGAGGTGCAGAACAGCAGAAGCGCAAATGAGGATTTTCGGAGAGCCGGCTTTCCGGCTGTGCGGAAGGCAGGCGTCATTGTCCAAGCTCCTTCGACCAGTTGATGGCGTTGACGTAGATCCCGAGCGGATTGGCCCGGAGTTTTTCGGCATCGCGCGGGGTTTGCACGACGATGGTGAGGATGGCGGACCAACGCTCGGTCGAGGCGAGCGAGCCGTCCTGATAGCGGCGTTCGGTCCAAGCGATGCGGAACGAATCCGGCGAGGCGCGGATGACGCTCGACACCTCCACGGCGACCTGCTGCTTGCCGACCTTGGTGAAGGGGTCATTCGCGCGCGCATATTCATTGAGCGCGAGCGCACCGCCTTGAGTGGTGAAGTCGTAGGCGCGCAGCCAGTTTTGCCGCACGATGATCGCGTCGGCCGGGATCGAGCGGACCTGCTCGATGAAGCGGGCGAGATGGAAGGCAATCTGCGGATCGGAAGGCCGATAGTCGGCGACGGCGGGGGCGATCGCCTGGGCCTGGCCAAGTTTGTCGACCTGCACGACCCAGGGGACGACGGCGCCGCTGGCCGATTGCCAGACGAGCCCGCCCGACAAGCCGGCCGAAAGGGCAAGGCATCCGAAGGCCATGTAGCGCCAGTTGCGGGCCTGTACGCGGGCGGAGCCGATCCGGTCATCCCAGACCTGTGCGGCGCGTTGATAGGGCGTTTCGGGCTGTGGGGCTTTCCCGTAGTGGGTCGATGGTCGTTTGAAGAAGTTCATGGTCAGTCGCTTTCGGAGAGATTGACGGAAGAGCCGCCGCCATGGCTGTCGCCGGATTTGACGGCATGGGCTGCGGCCTGGACGCCGTGGGCGAGTTGCTGCGAGCGCTTCATGCGCTTGGCCCAGGCCGGCGGACCGTCGCTGGCCGGAGCCGAGGCGGCCGCAGGCGCAGCCTCAGTCGCTCCGCCGTCGCTCGATGCGCCGCCGGAGATCTCGGCCGCGGCGCGCGATCCGGCCGCGTAGCTGGATTTCAGGCTGTCGGCCGCGCGGGTCGCGGCACGCTTCAAAGGCGAGGCTGCGGCCTTCGCGCCGGTGCTGGCGACATTGCCGAGACCCGAAGCAACGCCCGAAGCGCCGGACTGTCCGGCGGCGCCGAGGCTGTATGCCGTGGACGCGCCACCAGCGACAGCCGCGCCGCCACGGGCTGCTGCGGCTGCGCCACTGGCGAGCGCCGCGCCGCCGGAGGCGACGGCGCCGACAGTCGCCGCGCCGGCCGCGACCATGCCACCGGCGGCAACACCCGCACCGACCGCAGCACCAGCGCCGAGCTGCGGACCGCCGGAGACGAGGCCATTGGCGATGCCGGGGCCGAAAATGCCGAGGCCGAGTAGCGAGAGCGCAGCGAGCACGATCGCCATGGCATCATCGATGGTCGGCGTCTGGCCGCCGAAGCCTTGCGTAAACTGGGAGAACAAGGTCGAGCCGATGCCGATGATGACGGCGAGCACCAGCACCTTGATGCCGGAGGAGATGACGTTGCCGAGCACGCGCTCGGCCATGAAGGCAGACTTGCCGAACAGGCCGAACGGGATCAGCACGAAGCCGGCGAGCGTCGTCAGCTTGAACTCGATCAGCGTGACGAAGAGCTGGACGGCCAGGATGAAGAAGGCGAGCAGGATCAGCGCCCACGCGAACAACAGGCATGCGATCTGGATGAAGTTCTCGAAGAAGGCGACCCAGCCCATCAGGTCGGAGATGGATTCGAGCAGCGGCCGACCGGCATCGAGGCCGGTCTGCGCGACCTTGCCGGGACGCAGGAGGTCGGTGACGGAAAAGCCCGTGCCGGACGCCTTCAACCCGAGGCTCGCGAAGCTCTCGAAGACGATGCGGGCAAGATTGTTCCAGTTGGAGATCAGATAGGCGAAGACGCCGACGAACAGCGTCTTCTTGATGAGGCGCGCGATGATGTCGTCATCCGCGCCCCAGCTCCAGAACAGGGCGGCCAGCGTCACATCGATGACGATGAGCGTGGTAGCGATGAAAGCGACTTCCCCGCTGAGCAGGCCGAAACCTGAATCGATGTAGCGGGTGAAGACGCCTAGGAAATTGTCGATGACGCCGGTGCCGCCCATGTCAGTGCGATCCCGGACGTGCGGGCTCCGGCTGCATGACCGGAGCGGTTTTCTTCGGCGTCGGCTCCGGCGTGGGCGCGGGCTCGATCGTTGCGGTCGAGGTCGGCGCCTGCGGCGCGGCGGTCTGCGGAGCTTCCGTGTTCTGGCCAAGGAAGCGATCGCGGTTCGCGGCCCAGAGCTTGAGGCAGGTCGTGTCACGGGTCGCGGCCTCGCCCATATCCCGGCATCCGCGAAGCTGACGCTGCAGGGCATCAGCAGCATCGCCATCCTGCCGGAGGCTCAACGTGCGAACCACCAGCTCCTCCTCTTTCCGGGTCGGCTCGATAACGGTGGCCGTGATGGCGACGCCGACGAAGACGACGGCGCCGAGCCGGGCGAACATTTTGCCGTCCATGGCGATCGCCCCGCTCAATTCCGGTTGTCAAACATCTGGGCGTTTCCGGGCTGGTAGCCCGAGCCGGGCGTCAGGAACCGGCGACGCTGTTCGCGGCCCTGTTCGGCCGCGGCCGCGCGCTCGGCTTCGGTCAGCATCTGCGCGCGGCCGTTCGCCGCGACGACGGCGGTGAGATCGGCGAGCTGCTGGGCCTGAAGCGCGAGGAGCTGGTTGCCCGCCTGCGTGGCCTGCAGCGCGCCGGTCGCGCCCTGGCTCTGGCCGACCAGCGCCGACATCTGCGCGCGGTTGGTGTCGATGTTGCCGACGACGCCCGCTTGCACGCGCATCGCGTCCTGCAAACCGCCGACCGTATTCTGCCAACGCGAGCGGGCATCGAAAACGAGCTGGCGATCGCTCGCCGACATCGAGACGTTCCCGTATTTCTGCTGGAACATCTGGTCGATCTTCTGGACATCGTAGGCGATGTTCTGCGCCTGGCTGAGGAGCTGTTGCGTTTTCTGGACAGACTGCTGCAACTGCTGGAGCGCGGAGAACGGCAGGCTCGTCAGGTTGCGCGCCTGATTGATCAGCATCTGGGATTCGTTCTGAAGCGACGTGATCTGGTGAGTGATCTGCTCCAGCGTGCGCGCGGCGGTCAGCACATTTTGCGCATAGTTCGACGGGTCGAACACGATGATGGCGTGCGCGGGCGTCGCCAGCATGGGCGCGAGGGCGACGGGGGCGGTCAGCAGCGCGGCAGCAAAACGCGCTGCGCGGGAATGGCGCAGTTTCATGGGTTACTCTCCTTGGTGGTGAGGGTGGGAATGAGATCCGCGGCCCAGCCGACGTCGCGGTGGTGCAGCCAGGCGGTGAGAAAGCCGTCGCGGCCGTGCTCGGCGACGATGCGGGCGATGGCTGTCTGATTTGTCTTGGCGGATGCCGCGCAGAGCGCGAGCGCGACGTCGGACAGGCCGAGTTCGAAGAGGCGATTGCCGCGCCGCGACTGACAGTAGTAGTCGCGCTTGGGCATCGCCCGCGCGACGATCTCGATCTGGCGATCGTTGAGACCGAACCGCCGATAGATCGCGGTGATCTGCGGCTCGATCGCGCGCTCGTTCGGCAGCAGGAGCCGGGTCTGGCAGCTCTCGATGATGGCTGGCGCGATCGCCGAGCCGTCGATGTCGGACAGCGACTGCGTGGCGAAGATGACGCTGGCGTTCTTCTTGCGTAGTGTCTTCAACCACTCGCGGAGCTGGCCAGCGAAGCCCTCGTCGTCGAGGGCGAGCCAGCCCTCGTCGATGATGATCAGCGTCGGCGAGCCGTCGAGACGATCATCGATGCGGTGGAAGAGATAGGCGAGCACGGCAGGCGCCGCGCCGGTCCCGATTAGTCCCTCGGTCTCAAACGCCTGGACGGAGGCCGAGCCGAGATATTCATGCTCGGCGTCGAGCAGGCGACCATAGGGGCCGCCCACGCAATAGGGCCGCAGCGCCTGCTTCAGGTCGTTCGACTGGAGCAGAACGGCGAGGCCTGTGAGCGTCCGCTCCTCGACCGGCGCGCTGGCGAGCGAGGTCAGCGCCGTCCAGAGATGTTCCTTCACTTCCGGCGTGATCGTTACGCCTTCGCGGATCAGGATCGCGACCAGCCAGTCGGCGGCCCAGGCGCGCTCGGGCACATCATGAATGCGCGCGAGCGGCTGAAGGCTGACGCTGTCGATTGCACCATCGCTGAGATCGCCGCCGAGGTCGTGCCAGTCGCCGCCCATGGCGAGCGCGGCCGCGCGGATCGAACCGCCGAAGTCGAAGGCGACGACCTGCGAGCGCGCATAACGGCGGAACTGGATAGCCATCAACGCGAGCAGCACGGACTTGCCGGCTCCGGTCGGACCGACGATCAGCGTGTGACCGACGTCGCCGACGTGAAGGGAAAACCGGAACGGGGTCGAGCCTTCGGTCTTGCCGAAGAGCAGAGGGGGCGCTGCAAAATGCTCGTCCCGTTCCGGTCCCGCCCAAACCGCCGACAGCGGGATCATATGGGCGAGATTGAGCGTGGAGATCGGCGGTTGCCGAACATTGGCGTAGACATGGCCCGGCAGCGAACCGAGCCACGCATCGACCGCGTTGACGGTCTCCACCATCGCGGTGAAGTCGCGGCCCTGGATGACCTTTTCGACCAGCCGCAATTTCTCGTCGGCGGCGCGCGGATCGGCGTCCCATACCGTCACCGTCGCGGTGACATAGGCCATGCCGGCATAGTCGGCGCCGAGTTCCTGCAGCGCCATGTCGGCATCCGCGGCCTTGTTCGCCGCATCGGTGTCGACGAGGACGGACGCCTCGTTGGTCATCACCTCCTTGAGGATCGCGGCGATCGACTTGCGCTTGGCGAACCATTGCCGGCGGATTTTGGTCAGCAACTTAGTCGCGTCGGTCTTGTCGAGCAGGAGCGCGCGGGTCGACCAGCGATAGGGAAAGGCGAGCCGGTTCAGCTCGTCGAGTAGGCCGGGCGTCGTCGCGGTCGGGAATCCGGTGATCGTGAGGACGCGAACATGCTGATCGCCAAGCCGTGGTTCGAGGCCGCCGGCGAGGTGCTGGTCGGCGAGCAGCGCATCGAGATAGATCGGCGTCTCGGGAACGCGGACGCGATGGCGCTTGGTCGAGACGCAGCCGTGCAGGTAGGTCAGGGTCTCGGCGTCATCGAGCCAGCGGCATTCCGGCATGAAGGCTTCGACCAGGCGCAGTATGCGGTCGGTGCGATCGGCAAAGCCGGTCAGCGCCTCACGGGGATCGATGCCGGATTTCTCGCGACCCTCGTAGAGCCAGGTTTCCGCGCGTGCAGCGTCTTCGGCCGGCGGCAACCAGGCGAAGGTCAGGAAATAGCTGGACTCGAAATGCGCGCCCGCTTCCTCGAAACCTGCCTTGCGCTCGGCATCGACCAGGGCCGAGGCCGCGTCGGGAAACTTGCTGTCGGGATAGCGGTTCGAGGGATGGCGCTGCGCCTCGACAAAAATCGCCCAGCCGGAGCCGAGACGCCGGAAGGCGTTGTTGAGACGGCCGGCGACAGCGACCAGCTCGGCAGGAACGGCCGAGTCGAGATCGGGTCCGCGGAATTGCGCGGTGCGCTGGAAGCTGCCGTCCTTGTTGAGGACGAGGCCGGCGCCCACCAACGCGACCCAGGGCAGGAAGTCTGCAAGCCGGCTGTTGCGATTGCGATATTCGGCGAGGTTCATCACTGCCAAGCCCTCCCTCAGACCGTGAGATGCGCGGGAATGCGCAGGTGCCGGCGCACGACGTCGACGAAGAGCGGATCGCGCTTCGCCGCCCAGGCAGCCGCGACGTGCCCGATCGCCCAGATCGCAATGCCGACGAGCCAGAGGCGCAAGCCGAGGCCGACCGCCCCAGCGAGTGTCCCGTTCATGATGGCGATGGCGCGCGGGGCACCGCCGAGCAGGATCGGCTCGGTCAGTGCCCGATGGACCGTGACTGTGAAGCCGGGCACTTCGCCGGCCTGATCCACGATGCCCGCCATCAGACGAGCGCTCCGCCGCCGAACGAGAAGAAGGACAGGAAGAAGCTCGACGCGGCGAAGGCGATCGATAGGCCGAACACGATCTGGATCAGGCGGCGGATACCGCCCGACGTGTCGCCGAACGCCAGGGTCAGGCCGGTGACGATGATGATGATCACCGCAATGATCTTCGCCACCGGGCCTTCGATCGACTGGAGGATCTGTTGCAGCGGCTGCTCCCACGGCATCGACGAGCCGGAGGCGTGGGCGGCGGGGCCCATCGCCACGCTGATGACGATAGCTGACGCCGTCATCATCAGGCGGCGAGGCATTCTGCTGGCATGCGAGATCATGCGGATTCTCCTTCATTGGGCTTTGAGGTGATGGGGGTGACGCGGTAGTCGCCATCGAGGCCGAGAGCGTCGACACGGGCGAGTTCGGCTAGCCGGCGCGCGGAGCCGCGGCCGGACAGGACTGCGACGAGATCGATCGTCTCGGCGATCAGCGCGCGAGGGACGGTGACGACTGCTTCCTGAATGAGCTGCTCGAGGCGGCGCAGCGCGCCGATGGCGCTGCCGGCGTGGATCGTGCCGATCCCTCCAGGGTGCCCAGTGCCCCAGGCCTTGAGCAGGTCGAGCGCCTCCGCGCCGCGGACCTCGCCGACCGGAATACGGTCGGGGCGCAGGCGCAACGACGAGCGCACGAGATCGGAGAGCGAGGCGACGCCATCCTTCGTGCGCATGGCGACGAGGTTCGGCGCCGCACATTGCAGCTCGCGCGTGTCTTCGATGATGACGACGCGATCGTCGGTCTTCGCAACCTCGGCGAGCAGCGCATTAGTGAGCGTGGTCTTGCCGGTCGATGTCCCGCCGGCGACGAGGATGTTGGCCCGCGACGCAACGCCCTGGCGGAGCGCGACGGCCTGCTCCGCCGACATGATGCCGGCCGCGACATAGTTGTCGAGCGTGAACACGGCGACGGCGGGTTTGCGGATCGCGAAGGCGGGTGCGGCGACGACAGGCGGCAACAACCCCTCGAACCGCTCCCCCGTCTCGGGCAGCTCGGCCGAGACGCGAGGGCTCCCGGCATGGACCTCGGCGCCGACATGATGGGCGACCAGGCGGACGATGCGCTCGCCGTCTGCCGCCGACAGCTTTTCGCCTGTGTCAGCCAAGCCTTCCGACAGCCGGTCCACCCAGATGCGTCCGTCTGGGTTGAGCATCACCTCGACGACGGCAGCGTCTTCCAGAAATCTGGCGATGGCGGGACCGAGCGCCGTGCGCAGCATCCGCGCCCCGCGTGCGATCGCCTCCGGTTTATGATGGTGAGCGGCCATGTCGTCCCCGATGCCAATGGGGACGCAACAGATCGGTCCCCGAACGGGGATGATTAAAAGAGCCGCAAATCGCGATGATTCAACAAGGAATCAAGGGCATAGTAGTGTAGCGTGCAAATACAGGGAAACGGCAAAGCTTGAAGATGAAGCAGCAATCAGCAACATCAAGTCCAAGGCTTGAGCTACTTCGGCGAGATATCGAGCAGATCGTGCTCAAACCACTTCGGACCCATGGTTGGTCAATCGTAGACATGCAGGAATTTGTGCATGGAGACCTGATCAAGTTGACGGCGCAACGGGGGACAGAGTCGGTTCGAATTGCCATTCTCTACAGCAGCAGCGGAATCTCCAATCAGCAGTATCGTGCGCTAGGAAACGAGGTCGAGCACATATTTTTCCACGGCCAACCGTATATGCTAGAGTCGTTCGCAGTCGGTGTAACGATCCCAGTGGAACCGCTGAGTAACTTTTTTCCATTCCTAGTCGGGCTAAACAAGCGGATCGAGCCCGATCGCTCCCCCCAGCTACAGATTCAGCGCCAGAAAACTGCAAAACGCCTCACCGCAGAGAACCCGCTCGAAGCTGTTCTTATGCGGCTTCAGCAATTCACAAGTGTAAACTTGGCGACCAAGCTTGTTGAACGCCGTGCCGCAGCGGAAGATGCTCAATTGCTTCCTGACGCCATGACGACCAAGGCCACCGGCATTGCTTTCTCGATGCGCAGTGCGCTTGATTATATCATCTCCGCAACCGGAGATCGGCTCAACAAACGTGTTCTCGGACTCTATTATGGGACAATGGCCTTCGCGCAGGCAGAGATGCTGGCATCACCAACGGGGCCGATTGACCTTGATGAAGTCGAAGGAATGACCAAACAAGGACACGGTCTTTATACGCTCGCCGGCTCGAACGGGATTTTTTCGGATCTTCGTGTTGGAGTTTTGGCAACCGGGTTTCTGCCGCAATGGGCGAGCTTTCTTGGTTACGATACGTCTAGCTATCCGACGCGAAAAGCACGTTCTCTTGGCGATATCGAAAAACAACCTCAAGGCACCGTATGCTCGCTTCGCGACCTGTTCGCATCGGTGCCTGAGATCGATGATCTCTTCTCCGAGGTCTTCAATGGGACGGCGAACTGGGTATCTGCTCACTACGACAGTAAGACCAATATGCAGTTTTCAATCCACGGCAGAGGGGAAAAGAAGGCTGACAGCACGTACGGTCTGTTTCATGATCGCTCGGGTGAAATTTCTACCGAGCGCCTGAACAATGCCGGTTGGCCTCTCGCAGAAATCCAAAGAGTGGATGACTTTTCCGGTCCGGGAACCATGTTCAGGGCTCGTGTCGACCACGTTGGTCACGATGTCTGGTGGAACGTTCTGCCAACACATTCCTCGCCATTCGGAACACGAAGCGCTCTCCTGTTGCCGACACTTGGAGGGCTCAGAGACTATCGATTGATCGCTGCCGCAACCCTCTATGCCCTTTCGATAATGGTTCGCTATATGCCCAGTGCATGGCGGCGCATTGAAGGGGGCGATGAAGATCAGTATTTGGCGCTGGTCAAGGCGGCTTTAAGCGTCTGGGAACGCGTACTTCCAGAGCAATTCCTCGAAAGTATTGCGGGCGAATCCGTATACACGGCGCAGCCAGGCAGTTTTTTAGGTTAATCTGGCGGAGCGTGTGCCTCTCGGGAATTATTATCATCGTAAGGGGCGGCAATGTCTTCGGAAATCTCCTGCCGCAGCTTCGGCCCCTTGGCGAGACGGCGCCCGAGCGCGGTAACGAACTGATCATAGCGTTCACCGGCCTTGGCGCGGGCGGCCTGTGCAGCCGGTTCCGGTAAGGTGGGTGTGGTCGTGACCCAGTATTTGATGAACACCGCGAGGCTTTCCACGGCGATGCCGACATCGCGCTCAATCCGGGTCATGCGGCGATCGAGCTGGTCGAGCCGTTTGGTGATGACCGCCTCCTGACGTTCGGCCGCATCGGGTGAGAGGAAGGATTCGATCGCTGCTTCTGCGACCAGCGATCGCGAATGGTCACGGCGCGCGGCGTGCTCCGCCAGGCGGCTCATGACAGCGGGATCGAGATAGGCGGAGAGGCGCTGTTTGCGGCGTGGTTTCGTCATCGGCGCGCCTCACAGGTCCATGCCGTCGCCGGGATCGAGCGAGACCTGACGCGCGAGGCCCTGCATGAGACGGTTCATCCGGCTGTTGCGCGCCGCATCATCTTCGACCTCATCCCCGTCGGCATTGATCTCGAACGGGTTGTCCATCGGTACTTTCTTCTCGACGGGGTTCACGCGACTGAGTTCCGGTTGCTGGCGGCGTCCGGATTCGGTCGGATCGTCATCGGTGGTCTGCGTGGCTCCATTGATCTCGGCGATCTGCGGACGCAGCGGCTGCGGTAGCGCGGTCCAATCATCGGGTTGTCGCTGCTTCGGTGCGGTGAGCGCGGGCGGTGGCAGCAGGCGTTCCTTGAACCGGGCATCCTCGTAATAGCGCGCTTTCTTCGCGCGGATCGGCGGCGTGCCCGCCACCATGACGATCTCGTCGGCGGGCGGAAGCTGCATGATCTCGCCAGGTGTGAGCAGTGGCCGGGCCGTTTCCGAGCGCGAAACCATCAAATGGCCGAGCCAGGGTGACAGCCGGTGGCCGGCATAGTTCTTCATGGCTTTCATCTCGGTGGCGGTGCCGAGCGCATCCGACACGCGCTTGGCGGTGCGCTCGTCGTTGGTCGCGAAGCTGACGCGCACATGGCAGTTGTCGAGGATCGAATTGTTCGCGCCATAGGCCTTTTCAATCTGGTTGAGCGACTGCGCGATCAGGAAACTCTTCAGGCCGTAGCCCGCCATGAAGGCCAGCGCCGACTCGAAGAAATCGAGCCGCCCAAGCGCTGGAAACTCGTCGAGCATCAGCAGTAGACGATGGCGTCCCGCCTTCGCCTGCAGATCCTCGGTCAGGCGTCGGCCGACTTGATTGAGGATCAGGCGGATCAGCGGCTTGGTACGATTGATGTCGGAGGGTGGCACGACCAGGTAGAGCGTGGTCGGTCGCTTGTCGCCTACGATGTTCGTGATCCGCCAGTCGCAGCGGCGCGTCACCTCCGCCACGACGGGATCGCGATAAAGCCCGAGGAACGACATGGCGGTCGAGAGGACGCCCGACCGCTCGTTGTCGGACTTGTTGAGCAACTCGCGGGCGGCGCTGGCGATGACTGGGTGCGGTCCAGCTTCGCCGAGATGGGCTGTCTTCATCATCGCGGCTAGCGTCGACTCGATCGGTCGCTTCGGGTCGGAGAGGAAGGCTGCGACACCAGCCAGCGTCTTGTCCCCCTCAGCGTAAAGGACGTGGAGGATCGCGCCGACCAGCAGCGCGTGGCTCGTCTTCTCCCAATGGTTCCGCTTCTCCAGCGAGCCTTCGGGGTCGACCAGGATGTCGGCGATGTTCTGGACGTCGCGGACCTCCCATTCGCCGCGGCGCACCTCGAGCAGCGGATTATAGGCCGATGATTTCGCGTTGGTCGGATCGAACAGCAGCACGCGGCCGTGCTTTGCGCGGAAGCCAGCGGTGAGTTGCCAGTTCTCGCCCTTAATGTCGTGGACAATGGCCGAGCCCGGCCAGGTCAGCAGCGAGGGCACGACAAGGCCGACGCCCTTGCCTGAGCGGGTCGGTGCGAAGCACAGCACATGCTCCGGCCCGTAATGGCGCAGATAGGCATGATCATAGCGCCCCAGCACGACGCCATCGGGACCGAGAAGGCCGGCGGCATCCACCTCCTTCTTTTCGGCCCAGCGCGCCGAACCATAGGTCTCGACCTTCTTGGCTTCGCGCGCCCGCCAGACCGACATGCCGATAGCGACGGCGATCGAGATGAAACCGCCGGATGCGGCGATGAAGGCGCCCTCGACGAAGATCGACGGCGCATAGGCGTCGTAGAAATACCACCACCAGTAAAAGGCGGGCGGATAGTAAAACGGCCATCCGAGGACCGTGAACCAGGCCGGCCCGAGCTGCGCCTGAAACCCGAGCTTCCACGCGACATATTCGGTGGCGCCCCAGCTGGTCCCGAGCACGATCAGGAAGACAGTGAGGATCTGGCCCCAGAGGATTTTTGTTGCCGACATGACGGCGGTCCTTTCCGAGAGAGGTTAGAGGCCGAGCCCTCGCTTGCGGCCGAAACTCCAGTCGACGCCGCCGTCGTTGCGTGCGACGCCGGAGACGTGCTTGCCGAGCCGCTTTTCGAGGGAGGGCGACCAGGGCACGAGCTGGAATCCGAAGCCATCGTCCAGCATGGCGAAACGGCCCGAGGCGAGCGTGAGGCGCTGGCGGTACGTGCCGGCGACATATTCGCCGCTTCCCGCGCGATTGAACGGCTGGCCGGTCTCGGCGGCGAACTTTTCGCCAACCGCTTCCAGTTCCCGACGACGCAGCGCATCGATGAGCCCGCGGTTGTAGGTGACGCGCTGGCCATGGCGTTCCCCAAAGCCCTGTCCAACCAGATGATCGGCGCGCCGATCCATCGCGTTCCGAACGACTGCGCCGAAGCCGCCCTCGGACAACGCAGCCGGTTCGCGGGCGATATTCTGCCGGTCGAGCCAGGTCGCGCCCGTCGCCGTGATCTGCCGATCGATGTCGAGATCGGAGCGGATTGCGATCGCAACACGCCGCTGCCCCTGCGCGTCATCGAACTTGCGCAGTTCGACGATCGAACCCGGCGCGCTGTCGCCGACTGCATCGAGGTCGGGTAGCTTGATGTGGTGCGTGCGTCCATCGACGCCGTCAACCACGGCGTAGGCCGTGCCTTTCAGTTCGTCGTTGAGACCGCGCTCGATCAGCCGGCCGATGATTGGCGTATCGAGGCTCTCGGCTGCAAGAACGTAGCTGGCCGAGCCGCGCTCGATGCCGCGCTCGGTCAACGCCCGGTGCATGCGCTTGATGATGTCGCTGCGCTCGCCGAGTTCGCACAGCGTCGCCTCGGCCTTCGCATCGATCATCCATTGACCGGGGCCGATCTGTTCGGCGAGCCCGAGCGTTTCCAGCCTGCGAAGCCGTCCGACCTTCAGCGCGTGATATTCGTCGGGCGGTGTGTTCGGATCGGCCGCCATGTCGATGACGCCGGTACCGTGACCGTCGCGAACAAGCTGGCGATCGAGCTGCGTCCAGCGTTCGGCTTCGACCTGACGTTCCAGATTGCGGCGAATGTCGAGATCGGTGCGCGGGCCAAGCTCCTGCGTGACGAGATCGGCCGCGCGGGCGCGCATTCCTTCCTTGATGTAGTCGCGCGCGATGACGAGGTCCTGGCCGTCATCGGTCCGTCCGCGCACGAGGATGTGGACATGCGGATTGTCGGTGTTCCAGTGGTCGACACTGGCCCAGTCGAGCTTGGTGCCGAGATCCTTGTCCATCTGCCCCATGAGATCGCGGGTGAAGGTCTTGAGGTCCGCCATGTCGATGGCGTCCTCCGGCGAGACGATGAAGCGGAAGTGATGCCGGTCGTCCTGGCACCGTTCGGCGAAGGCGCGGCCATTCACCTCATCGGTGTCTGGTCCGAATAGCCGCGCCTTCTCCCCGTCGCGGGTCACGCCTTCGCGGCGCAGATAGGTGAGATGGGCGGCGAGTGGCGCGGCGCGCACAGTGTGGCGCACGACCCGAGTCTTGATGATGACGATGCGCGAACGGCCAGTCAGGAGGCGGTTGGCGCGAACGCTCGCCGTGCGTCCGCGCCCGAAGGTAGAGCGATTGCCGGGGCTGATCCGACCAGAGCGCGAAACACGGGCGCCGGCCTTCTGCGCGGCCGCCAGCGCCTGTGCGATGAAGGGACGCGCGGCCTGGGCGCGCGTCGAACGGATGCGGCCTGGCCGAATACGGAATTCGTTGTCGCCGGTCATGGCCGATGCTCCGCACATCGCGCCAAGCGCAGGAAACCCTTGAGAAAACGGGTTTGCCGCGAGGTGCGTGAAAACTCCGCACCTCGCGAAATCGCTGCATAACCCCTTGAAAAACCACAACCGACCGAAGCCGCACCTCGCGGCCTTTTATCTCGCCATCCTCCGGTTGTGTTGCCTGCCTCCCACCCCTGCGCCCTCTGAGATACGCTGGTGTGCGATCCGCTGCGAATGAGGCCGAGGCTCGTCATCGCGGCTCTCCGGCGGTGGTCCGCGCCACGAACAATCCGTTCGACTGTAGCACGATAGCGGAAACATCGCGTACGGCGGTCGCGGCCGGGGCGTCATCCGCAGGTCGTTCGGCCGACACGGAAGCGGCGGCTGAATTGCGGCTAGGCTGCGCGACGAACAGCGGCGCGCGTATCCACGCCGATCGGTCGATCTCGGCGGCGGCCGGATTCGCGCCAGCGGAACCGTCGATGAAGGGCGCGAGCAAGGCGACATAGGCGCGCGTCTCCGCCGGCAACGGGCGGCCGGAAAGCGACTCTTCATAACGTCCGGGTCCGGCGTTGTAGGCCGCGAGAAATCCCGGCGAGCCGTAGCGATTGTGCAGTTCGCGAAGATAGGCCGTGCCCGCGAGTATGTTGTCGCGCGGATCGTAGGGATCGCGGCCGAGGCCGTGCCGCGCGCGCAAATCGATCCAGGTCGCGGGCATGATCTGCATCAGGCCCATCGCGCCGGCGGAGGAAAGCGCGCCCGGCTCTCCGGCGCTTTCGGCGTGCATCACCGCCCCGATCCATGCGATCGGAACGCCAAAGCGCCGCGATGCCTCCGCGATATGATCGGCATAGGGATCGCCCGGCGACGGTTGCGCGATGGGAGTGCCCTGCGCCATCGTGACCGCGGGTATGACGCTCGCGAGGGAAAGGCCGGTAAGGAGGAGGAGAGCCATGCGTCGGGCGGATTGAGACCGCCCGTACGCACTCCGACGGCTCGTCGATGGACGGCGAGCAGACATGGATTAGTCCTTCTCGCCGCGATCGCGCGGGCGCGACCAGTGCAGCGACCAGGCGTTGCCGGCATCGTCGTCGCGGAACAGGTTGGCGCGGATCGGCTGCGGCAAGGCGGGATCGTCGATCAGCAGCGCGACGTAATCGCCCGCGCGTTCGCCAGTGCGTTTCCAGCCTGCGCCGATCTCGGGGCCTGCTTCCGCTTTGCCATCGTCGCTGGCGTGGATCCGGTAGTCCGGCGCGTTCTCGGTGTCGGACGGGTCCGCCGGAACGATGACAACGTCACGGAAGAGCGTGAATGTCTCAAGGCGTCCGGCAAAGCCGGTGGTTTCGCGTGTGAATTGACCAATCTGTGGCATGGCTGTTTCCTTTGCGGTGGTGTTGGGAAAGCCATCGACGGACACCGCTTCCGCCGATGGGGCAGCGTTCAGCGCGTCGGTGCGCACCATTCGAAACGGCCGTGCCCGTCTTCGTCGGTCCACAGCGGGATTGCGCGGCCGATGATCTGGTGGGTGGAGGTCAGGCCGAAATAGCGGCCGTCGAGGCTGTCACGGACCTGCCAGTTCATCAGGAAGACTTCGCCGGTGTGGATGCGGCGGCAGCCTTGCCAGATTGGCAGTTCACGCCCGGTGCGGTCGCGCTCCAGCGCCGCGCCCACTTCGACGCCATCGACGGTGATGGTGAGGTTCGAGCGGCAAACGGTCTGCCCGGAAACGCCGAGGATGCGTTTCATGAGCGGCACGCCCTTGGGCAAGTAGCCGCGTGTCGCCATGAAGGTCGCGAGCGGTTCGGTCGCATCGACGGCGACAAGATCGGTGACTTCGAAGGGACCGTCGAAGTCGATGGTGTAGAAGCCGATCGGCGCGCTCGCCGACGCATTCAAGATGAGTTTGGTCGGCATCGGTGTGAGCGCCGGATAGCCGACGCCCATCGCGGCGAGCGTCGTCGCGAGGAGAAGTCCTGCGCGGCTCACGGCTCCGCCCTCCGGCGCAGCAGGAAGGCGCGGTGATGTTCGAGCATGTAGGCGCGCGGCTCATGTCCGGCGGTCAGTCGGTTGTGGACGTGGCGCCAGTGATCGGGCGAGACAGCTTCCGGATTGATGCCGAGACGCTCGATGGCGTCGATCGCTTGCAGCACGCGCTCGACCTTGGGCCAGCTCTCGATCTTCAGCAGGATGTCGCCGCCGGGCCGCACGAAAGGCAGCGTTTGGTACGCCTCGCCGCCCGACACGGCGCGAACGATGTCGATGCGCGAGATGATCGTGCCGAAGTCGTTCGAGGCCCAGCGCACGAAGGCGAAGACCGTGTCGGGCCGGAACGACAGGACGCGCCGGCGCCGGTCGAGGATCTGTTTGTGCGCGTGGGTGCCGAAGCGTATCCAGTTCTCGACCTTCTTCTCGACCCAGGTCAGTTCGACGTGGGTGAGGTTGTCGTGCGGGAGCGCGGCCGGTGTCGGGCCGCCGCGCATGCGGGAGGCCGCGATGCCGGTCATGGTGTTTCTCCTGGGGTTGACGGGAATTCGCGCGCGAGCAGCTCGGACAGCATGTTGGCGACGGTGACGCCGCGCTGGAACACGATGATCTTGATGCGCCCGCGCAGGTCGGCGTGATGTCGATGGTGAGCCGTGCGGTGAGAGCGGCCACATGGGCAGCTCTCGGTCGGCGTTGCGAGGTTATCCTCAAGCCTGCAAAGGCGCAGGTTCGTTAGAAAGATTCCGAAGGAATCCAGGTTAGATAAGTTACAGCGGCCACAAGGCTTTGAATCGCGACGATGAATCGTCGATTCCGGTCCCCGATAGCACGAGCATCGGGTCCCCGATGGCACGATAGGGGCGGTCCCCGATAGCACGAGTGATTTCACAGCTTATCCCCCGAGCGCGTTGACGATTTCCGTTGCTGGCGCGACGGGGTGAAAGAAGTCGGATCGGAGCCGACAAAGGTGAGGACGTCTGGGCCATCGGTCCGGTGCTCGATGGCGAGGCGGTAGCCGGGCAGGGGCTGCCGGCGGATGATGTCGCGCAAGTCGTAGGCGAAGTGCTTGAGCGGCGAGAGGCTGCCGGATTTCTGGTGCAGATGCGCGAAGTCGAAGCTCCATCCAAAGGACTGGCGACCGCCATGCTTGCGCACGACCCGGTAGAGCCAGCGTTCGAGGCCGCCGGTCAGGTCGAAATACGCCCGGTCGATCGTCAGCACGAGCGCGTCATCAAGGACGGCGCGATAGAACCAGTCGGGCAGGATGAGTTCCATGCCAACGGGGCGTCCGTTGCGATCGTTGCGCTCCTGCCATTCGTTGATCCAGGAGAAGCGATGGCGGCGGCCTTCCGCCGGCTGGCGAATGGAGGTCGCGACCGTCGTGGACTGGAGCCGATCGAGTGCAGCCTTCAAGCGCTGGTAATCGCGCGCGCCGACGCCGCGGCCGGTGAAGGTCAGGATCTCGTATGGTGTGGTCGCCATCAGGCGCGAAGTGCGCAAGCCAGCGTCGCGGGCGTTGACGATCTGGCTGGCGGCCCAGATCAGGATGTCGGCGTCCCAGATGGTGGCCATGCCGTGATCGGGCACGGCCTCGACGCGGATGGTCACGTCGCCGGCCTTGAAGTCGATGGGCGCGACGCGTTTGGATTTTGCGAGGGAGAAGAAGGGATAGGCCATGAGGTCTTGCGCATCGCGGGGCGCGAAGTCGCCGGGGAGCGCATGGAACAGATCGAGCTGTCCGCGTTCCGAAGGTAGGCGAGTCCGAGCCGACAAGAGGGAACCGCCGCGCGATCAGCGGGCGTAGCGACCGGCCTGAGCCGGAGGTGTCGTTGGATAGCGCTTGGCGGGCAGGACTGTGCCACGCGGATCGGAAGTGGACGTCACCGCGCCGCGATCGGCCCAGGCTTCGAGATCGTCGATGGCGTAGACGACGCGGCCGCCAAGCTTGCGATAAGCGGGGCCAGTTCCGTAGGTCCGATGTTTTTCGAGGGTGCGGGCGGAGAGACTGAGGAAAGTGGCCGCTTCCTTGGTGCGCAGAAAGCGCGGCGGCAAGCCGGTGTTTCGACCGTTCATCGGACGTCTCCATCGCATTTGTGAATGCCGCTGAGATCAAGCGGCGGACACGGGTGATGATGGAGAAGGGGGACAGCGCTGTTCAGGTGCGAAATGAGCGGGTCGAATTTCGCACACGCAAAATGCCGCCGGCTTTGCCAATCAGAAGCTCAGGAGCCGCGACGCCGGAACCGCAGCAACTGGCGGTAGCCGCCATTAATCATCTTGTGGCCGTCGCGTATGAGGCGGAGCGTTGCATAGCGAAATGGTGACTCTTGCCATTCCGCTGCGATGACGAAGCGCGAGCCAAACAGCACATGGGCTATTTCGAAATGGGAAGCGCCTTCGATGCGGCCGTCGAGGGCGCGAAGCATGCGACCAAGTCGAGTGCGTTGCGATGACGTCAGCCGCGGGTCCGGTACGCTGCGTCCCTTGCACGATCTGATAAACCTGTCGACCGCTGAAAGTCGTTCGGGTGCCTTGGCGTCGAGGGGCACTATCGCTGCCAGAGCGTGCTTGCTCTCGGTGCCATGAACAAGCGCAATCTGCCAGCCATTTGCTGCAGACAAATTGCGCATATGCTCACCGAACTCGTCCCTTTGTGAAACTGCCGGCGGTAGAGCGGCCTGGACGTCGGCGTCCTCCGCCAAAAACGGCGGAGTATTGACCAGCAGGATGACGCCGGGGTCGACCTCTGGTGTCCAGTAAACCGGCTGCTTTGCCGCCGGGCGCTCAGGATTGGCTGGGAAATCGCAGCCCCCACCGTCTCCGCAGCCTGTTCGGGGACGAGGAGGCCCGCGTGGAGCCTTCATTGTGCATGTCTGCGAACTCGCGCTGGTAGGCTGCATTCCTTCGAAGGAATTCCCAGGCGAGTGCGTCCGCTGGTGCTTTTCCGATGAAATCATACGCCTGCGAGCTGTGCCACTCAGACGAATCCGGCTTCATCCATCCCCCCTGCTATTTGCGGACCATTCACCTAGGGCAGTGGAAAAACCGAGGGTATCCCTGAAAATTGGTATTGACCGATGTGAGGGAAGGGGGCGAGCCCTCACTCAACCTGGGTGATGACGTCGACCCAGACCATCATGTTCTCGTTGGAGGCACGCCTTCCGCATCGCTAGCGGCATTTGCGTTCGACATCGGTTACCAGCTTAAACAGGCAGTCTCCGGGAGCTATAAGCGCAGGCCCGCGGCGGCAGGCGACGAGGCCAGACTGGGCAAAGCGGATTTCTACAGTCGGCTGGTGGGGCCCTTCGATGGGATGAATGAGGCCCGCGGATTGGCCGGTACGTACGGTGTCGCCGATTTCGGCAGCTGGCTCGAAGATGCCGTGGATGGGCGCGTATGTGAAGGCATCCCTGCCATCGACCCGCATGAGGCGGACGGGCGGTGCCGGTTCGGTTTCGACATTGGGCAGTAAGCCGACATGCTTGAGGACGCGTTGGAGGCCTTGTGTGGCGATGGCCTCGCCGGCGCGCGAGAAATTGCCGCCCCCGCCAAGTTCAGTGGTGAGAGCTGGAACGCCAAGCGCCTGGGCGACTGCGGAGAGGGTCGTTGCCCCTCCGCCGCCGGCGCCATCGCTGACGGACCCGATCGGGGCGCCGAAGACGTTCATGATCTCGACGAGTCCTGCGCTTTCGGCTGCCGTCTTGCCGCTACGGATCAGGCAGCAGGGAAGATAGGATAGAGATCGGCCGCCCGAATGCAGGTCGATGACGAGATCGGCCATCGGAAGCAGGACCGAGCTGACGTAGTGGGCAATCATCTGGGTCGGGGTGCCGTTCGCCTCGCCCGGAAACAGCCGATTGAGGTTGCCCTCGTCCAGCGGGGACAGACGCCGGCCGGCGGCGACGGCGGGATAGTTGAGGGCGGGCAGCATGATGATGCGGCCGCGCACATCCCCGGGCGCCACGTGGCGGGCCAGCTTGCTCAGCGCGACCTGGCCCTCATATTCATCGCCGTGATTGCCTCCGATCAGCAGGGCCGTCGGCCCCTCGCCATTCCTGATGCAGGTGAACGGGATCGGGACGGTGCCATAGGCGGAGAGATCGGTCGAAAATGGTAGCCGCAGCAAGCCATGCTGCTTGCCGTCCTTGTCGAAGTCGACAGATGTCCATATACGTGTGTCGCTCGCCAGCGCTGCCGTCATGTCAATGCAGCAATGTGTTGAGGAAGCTGCGGGCGCGCGGGTGGCTGGGCGTCGAGAAGAAGGTAGCCGGCGTTGCCTGCTCGACGATGCAGCCCTGATCCATGAACACAACCTCGTTGGCCACCTCACGGGCGAAGCCCATCTCATGGGTAACGCAGATCATTGTCATGCCATCATGGGCGAGGCCGGTCATGACATCGAGCACCTCCTTGATCATCTCCGGATCAAGTGCTGAGGTCGGCTCGTCAAACAGCATCAGGCGTGGGTTCAGACACAGTGCCCGCGCGATCGCCACGCGCTGTTGTTGGCCGCCCGACAGCTGCGCGGGATATTTATGCGCCTGTTCGGGTATGCGCACCCTTTCGAGGTGGTGAAGCGCCAGGCTCTCGGCCTCGTGCCTCGCCATGCCAGCGACGCGGCGCAAAGCGAGCGTGCAGTTCGAAAGCACTGTCAGGTGCGGGAACAGGTTGAAATTCTGGAACACCATGCCGGTGAGCCGGTACGCAAGCACCGTCTCCTTGGCATTGGCGCCCAGACGTGTTTGCTCGAGCTGAACTGTTCCCTGCTGGTAGTTTTCCAGACCGTTGAGGCAGCGGATGAGGGTGGATTTTCCCGAGCCGGACGGGCCGCAAATGACGATGCGGGCGCCGCGCGGCACGGTGAGGCTGACGTCCTTGAGGACATGGAAGGCACCGTACCATTTGTGGAGCGAAGTGATCTGGACGGCGAGATTTTGCGACGTGTCATGCATGGATGAAGATCTTTCTGAAAGGGCAGGGCCATGCGTCGGCGCTGCGCTGGTCGTTCATCGGGCCATCGGCGCGGACAGGCGGTGCTCGAGCCATTTGATGGCTTGCGAAATCCCGAGCGCCAGCGCGAGGAAGATGATGCCGGCAACGGTGAGTGGCTCAGCATAGCGGTAGGTTTCGGAGGCGATGTCGAAGGCTTGGCCGAGCATCTCGGGCACGGCGAGCACCGCCAGATAGGGCGTCGCCTTCAGGATGGAGACGAAATAGTTGCCCATGGGTGCTGCGATGTTGCGCAGCATCTGTGGGGCGATGACGAAGATGATCGCGTCGATCCAGCCGAGGCCAAGCGCTTGGGCCGCTTCTTGCTGGCCTTTCGCGATGGCGTCGATCCCAGCCTTGAAGACCTCGGCGAGATAGCCGCTGTAATAGAGGCTGAGGCCAGTCACGCCGACGGTCAGGGCGCTAAGGCGCAGTCCGTAATAGGGCAGGATGAAATATAGACAGTAGAGCCAGACCAATACCGGCGTTGCGCGAATGAAATCGATCAGGAAGCGCACGGCGAGGCCGGATATGCCGCCCGATCTCCGCATGATCTCGAGGCAGAAGCCGATTGCCGCAGCACCCAGGCAACTTGCGGCGGCCACGAGCAAGGTCATGCCGATGGCGCTCAGGATTGCCGGCATGGTCGACAGCGCAAAGCCGATGTCAAATCCCATGGCGCGCCTGCCTTTCCGGGCGTACCCGCCGCTCCACCCATCGCCCGAAAAGCGCGATCGGATAGCAGGCAACGAAATACGCCATGAGCAGCGACAAATAGATCGGCACCGGGTCGTGCTCGACCTGGGAGATCTCCTTGGCGCGGAAGGTCATGTCGGTCAGCGTGATCAGCGAGACGAGCGATGTCGCCTTCACCAGCTGGATGACGAGGTTGATGAAGGTCGGGCTCATGGCGACCAGCGCCTGCGGCAGCTCGATGCGCAGCAGGATCGTCTGGCGTGAAAGCCCGAGCGCCTGTCCCGCCTCCTTTTGACCGCGGTCGAGTGCCTGCAGCCCGGCGCGCACCGCCTGGCTGGCATAGCCACCGATGTTGAGACCCAGCACCATGGCGCCGACGGTCATGGCCGGCAGCGTCACCCCGACCACCGGCAGGGCATAATAGAAGACGAAGAGCAGGATGATGACGGCGGAGCTGCGCCAGAACTCGATGACGGCGGTGACGACGAAACGGGCGAACCCAGTCGTCAGATATTGCGCGACGCCGAAGACCAGCCCAAAGGGCACAGCGAACAACAGGCCGTAGAGGGTGACAGTGGCGGTGACGCGAAATCCTTCGAGGATGCCGAGCCAGATGTCGAGAATGCTCATTTGCCGGCACCCGCCTGGCTGGCGCTGCCACAGAGCTTCTCCATGGTGATGGTATTGGGCACGGCCTCAGTTTCGCCAAAGCCGTATTTGGCCATGATGGTGGTGACCGTGCCATCCTGCCTGAGGGCTAAAAGCCGCTCATCCCAGAGCACTGCCAGGTCCGCATCTTCCTTGCGGAAGGCGACCGCTGCATAAGTGGCCTGCTCGTCTGTCGTCACGAAGGGTGTTGCACTCTCCAGGCCCTTGGCCTTGCCGCCCGAAAGCAGCCCGATCACGGTGGGAGACGATAGCACCGTCACATCGATGCGACCGACACGCAGGGCCGCGATGTTCGATTCAATGTCGGGAAACAGCAACATGCGGTTCTCGGGCACGCCAGCTGCAGTTGCGTTTTTGACCGAAACACTGCCGCGTCCCGCCCCCATGATGATCTGCTTGCCGACAATATCGTCAAAGCCATGGATCTGTTTTGGATTGCCTGCGAGCACGATGGCTGCGTCGTGCACCTTCAGATCAGGAGAGCCGAACGCGACCTGCCGGCAACGCTCGGGCGTGATCGAAAGACCAGAGGCAACCGCATCGAAGCGGCCGGCAAGCAGACCAGGGATCAGCGCACCGAACTCGGTGACGCGGATGTCGAGCTCCTTGATGCCGAGTTCGGAAAAGGCAGCCTTCAGCAAATCGGGATGCCAACCCGTGGCCTCTCCCGTGGCCTGATCGCGAAAGCCCCAGGGTGAGCGGTTATGGATACCGATGACGATCTTGCCTTCGCGCAAGATGCGCTCCTTCGTGCTCTCGGCAAGCGCGGAGTCTTTGGCGATGCCCAGCGCAAACACCGCAAGGGCCATGCACAGGGCAGCCCTGAGCGCGCGAAAACCACGTTTCATTGTCTTCTCCCATTGTTGTGAGGCCGCTGGCGCGGACGTATTCTTTGAGACTTCTTGCCGCGCCGAAGGTTTGTTGGGTAAATGACGAGTGCGTGCGTTATCCGCGCGCTTCTGAGGGATGCTTGGGTGCTGTCAGCCTTCTCACGTCTTCCAGCACCGAACGAAGCTGCGGCCAGGGAAAGCTGGAAGGGCCATCGCTGACCTCGCCCTCCAGCAGAACGACCTCCAGCTTGGCGATGACGCCGTCGATGGTTTGTGCCGCTGTGCCTGCGAGCTCTTGGAGAAACAGCTCTGCCGCTGCTGCTGCACGCTCCTCGGCATCTTTTGCTTGCGAATAACCGAGATTGTTGTCTTCCCAGCGGACGATTTCAGAGAAATCGCCCGAAGCGGGGGAGGTGGAACAGCCGACCTTCTTGGCCAGCTTGGTCTCCAGTCGCTGTTGCAGGCGGCACAGCGTTAGGGTTCTTGCGTGAGCATCGCGCCAGGTGCGTGCCAGGACGATCGCCGGATCCGGCTTCTCGTCCTCGCATGTTTTGCGCGCCTCTGCCGGTTCGGCAGGCGCGGTATTGGCAGCCACGACAATTTCCCTCTTTCGCCGGCGGGTGACGAAAGGCAAAGTCGTGGTATTGTCGGAATCAGCCATGATCCGAGCTCCACTCAGCTTGGTTGTGGTCAGGCTGGCCAAGATGTTCGCGCATCGCGGTCAGCCGCTCCAGGTGTCTGTCTCCGTAAACGAAAGACCAGACCTCTAGAGATTTGATGGAAAAAATATCAATCAGTCTGTGTGAATGTCAATAGAAAATCTATCAAATCCTCCTATCACCACTCGGCAACTCAAAGCCGCTCGAGCACTTCTCGGGTGGTCACAGGGAGATCTTGCCGGCCATTCTGGCGTTTCTGAGCCGACTATCGCACGCCTTGAGGCCGAAGATGGTCTCCTTGGTGGCCGTCCCGAGACCGTCGCAAAGATACTTAAGGCGTTAAAGAGTGCAGGGGCCGAGTTCATTCCGGAGAATGGCGGTGGGCACGGTGTCCGATTGGTGCGCCGTTCCAACAACGCCTAAGCTGTAGAGAGCTCAGCCGACCGCGTAACCGGCATACATCAGCTGGGGTCGGGCGGGCTCGGATTTGCTAGCCGATGAGATTAGGTAGCTCTAAATTATACTAAATAATGTTTCCAAGTGCTCTCTCGGATACTTGCATTTAGCGCAAAACACGGAGAGGTTGAGTGGTTGCTAGAATTCGCGTTGGCGGGTGTGGACACTAGGAACTCAACGACAGCTGGAAGCGTCAGCGGCGTCAATTGTCGGGCGTCGATCAAGCAATGGTTGCGCCTCCTCTGGCAGCCTGCTGACATTAGCGAGTGATAGAAAACTGGCGGCTCTACTACCTTAACCCGGATTTGGCATCAGGTGGCGGAATGCGGCAGGTAGACGGCGAGGGAAGCCGGAGTGTTTTATGGCTTTGCGTAATGAGGTGGCATCGAAGCGATTTACAGTGATCCTGCTCGTCTTTGTCGCTGCATTAGCGTTCTTTTGGGTGGCTGCGGCTGCGTGGCAGTCCCATCAAAGGTGGAGGACCTGTGACATTGACTTGACCGATGCGGAAATACGTAAGCTGGTTGTCCACGGCATCCGTGATCGCGGGCTTGGGAAGTATTTCGCTGACAATGCCGCAAGCCTCAAACCCGAAGACGGGGTCTGGTTGATCCGCACACCTACTTACAAATTGGCGAAGGACGCTGAATCCGAATACGAAATGACCAAGTATGAGGTCCGCGTTAAATTTGGCGAAATCGACATTTGGGCATTGGTGAGTCCGTGTAAAATCATAAACATGATGGGTGAAGGTAGTTTCTACCAATAATGTATGTATAGGCTGAGCGGGCTTAAAAGACAGAACGAGCAACACGTGGTTTGGAAGTCTTTTAGATTTCAATGCGAATGTTGAGATCGGCGCGATGCTGCCCAACTAGGACAATGGGCTTGTCCGTGATGGCTTGAAGGCGAAGATCGAAGCTTTCCTCGTCACCCCGCTATGCTGCGCCAACTGGCACGGGCGCCACCGGACCCAAGTCGGAGGCTAGGTTATGGATGTGGTTTTTAACGCCAAAACACTGGCAATAATTATTAGCACTGTGATGCTTGTTATTTTTACATACATGCTGGTAAAGGACATAATTTTCTATTCCAAGAATAATTGGAACTTAGATTCTGATGGTGGAGTTAAGATATATAAAGGAGACTCGCTGGATGATGATACAAAAATGAGTGTAAAGGAAAGAATGTATTATGGTCATGCAGCAGGAATAGTAACATCTGCAGTGATACTCGCTGCTGCGATCTGGACGTAGACGTAAAACGGCGGTTGATCAGAAGTGATCCAGATTGTCGCGCCGGAGCTTGGTATCGGTCCTCGTGTAGCGGGCGAAATCGCTCTTGCCGTGCATGACCAGCGCCAGGCCCAGGGGAGGCTGAAGACGGATCCCAAAGATGGTCGCGCTCGGCATTCGTTTCACGCAACATTTTCACTACAGGCCAGTAGGGCCGCTGTGCCGATAGTCACCGTCGCCTCCGAAATGCGCTTGCTTGTGGTTGAGTATTGAAATTAGACAATGCTAAATTATACCAAATAATGTCTGTAGTGATACTTGTGCTTTACGGGAAAACGACGAAAACGTTGAGTGATTACTAAGATTCGAATTGACGGGCGTTGACGGCAGGAACTCGATGGAGGCTAGGATGCATAGGTGACTGCGGGCGGCGTTAAAAAGACATTGCTGCAGACATGCTTGCCGGAACAGATGAGAGGAAGAGCTTTTGGGGGCCCGGATGAGATCAAGAGTCTGGCGACCGTTGCGTGCTGGAGTTCTTGCTCGATTTTCTTATGGAGATAAAGGATGAGGCGTCCATGCGGGAAATGAGAGGCATCTGGTCTCCAGCTATCGCGAGGCCAGAAGAGCTTTCAATTGAGACAAAGGGGCGAAAGATGCCGTATATTTGGAAATTGGCGTCTTCAATGATTTTGTGTCTTTCTTTCGCAATTGCGGCGCATGCAGACAGCCTTGTCTCTGACACAAAACGCCCAACACGTACTGTCTCTCAACTCGTCGAGCTCGCCAACGCTGGTAGCGTTGATGCGCAATACCAGTTGGGAGTTTTGTATTTCGAGGGGTATGGCGTCGCCCAAGATCTTAAGCAGGCCGTCCTCTGGTGGAGCAGGGCGGCTGCCACGGGAGAGGCCAATGCAGCTTACAGTCTCGGTGCAGCATATTTGACCGGCCGAGGTGTCGATCTGAATGAGACTATGGCCGTTTTTTGGCTCCGACGATCTGCCAACGCAGGCCAATCCGATGCACAAAACCTGCTCGGGAACATGTACGCAAAAGGCAATGGGGTTCAACAGGACACCGGCACGGCGGTTAAATGGTGGGAAAAGGCCGCAGCCAATGGAAATGCCGAAGCACAGTACATTCTTGGTATCTCTTACTATTCTGGCGTGTATACTGAAAAAGATGAAAGTAGATCTATCAATTTTCTGCAGTCGGCCGCCGCCGCCGGCAGCATTGAGGCGCAGTACAATCTTTCACTGATGTATGAAAATGGAATTGGAACTGCGCCCGATGAACATATGGCCGTGTACTGGCTGACAAAAGCCGCAGAAGCGGGGCATGCCAGAAGCCAAAGAATTCTTGGGGTCAGGTATTTGGACGGCATTGGACTGGCGCGCAATGTCAATGAGGCTGTTCGTTGGCTCCAAACAGCGGCCAATAACGGCGATGTAGAGGCCCAGATAAAGATCGGGATGATCTATATCGAAGGCAGAGATGCGGATCAAGACGTCGAAAAAGGAATTGGCTATTGGGTGAAGGCTGCCAATTCCGGAAGCAGCATAGCTCAATATAATTTATGGGTAATTTATTATAAAGGTACGTATGTCCCCCGGAATGTCGGCCTCGCTATTTCTTGGCTTCAAAAATCGGCGGTCAATGGAAACGAACACGCAAAGAAAATCCTAAACAGCATTAAGTGAAAATCCTAAACAGCATTAAGTAAGGTTATTTCGGCTCAATGCCGAAGGGGGGGCTATGGGGCGTTTTGACGAGGGCATATCCATTTCGGCTAAGGGCGAAATGACGTTTGATGTTAATTTCGATCTTGAATTAGGCGGGTATCGCGTCAGCGGGACGCTATCTCGCGATTTTGCAGGTAACCTAACAGGGAATCTTTTCGGGGGTTATGGACGGTCCTTCGGCATTTTTGACGGTCGAATTGGCGTGTCCGTGGAAGACTTGAGGATCGACAAAAACTGGGATCTTCAAGCCGGGAAATTGGGAGGGAAAATGAACCTTTCAATAGAGATGGAAAAACTCGATGTCGACTTGATCGATGGAACGGTTACGGTAGATTTTGTGTTTGATGAAGGGGGTATAAGGCACTTAAAGCAAAACTTTCCCGATCAAGTGCCGATAATCTCACCATTTGGCATAGTTCCTCCAAATTTTACTCCGAAGACAGTTCTCAGAGGAGCAATTGATACGTTGCTCGATCCGTTTTTAACCCCTCCCGCCTTACAGCCAAGTCACCCTAGCCCTTCTGGCAACAACCCGATGTCGCCGCGCGCTAATCCTGTAGACGACCAACGAGCTGAGCAGCGCCTGTCCGCAAATCCGAGCAACAGTCCTCGTCCAGGGGCCCATACGCCTTTCGGGGATAATCGACCTACGAACTCGCCCGCAAACCCGAATGCTGATCGGTTCAAAGGTGCTTTAAGATCGGAAGCGGCAGAGGCAGAGCGTGCGCGCCGTGAAGCCATAAATAATGCGAACATTTCGAGGAATCCCTTCGACACGATGCGGGGTGGCGATCGTGACACGTCTCGCGATTCTCGCCCGAGCGGCGGTGGTCGGGGCGGTACGGATATGGGTGAGCGTGGGGGGTGGACGGGAACCGGCCCTGGCGGCCCGACGGGCGGCGGCCGCGGCACAGATATGGGTGAGCGTGGCGGGTGGACCGGAACCGGCCCTGGCGGCCCGACGGGCGGCCGCGGTGGCACAGATATGGGTGAGCGTGGCGGGTGGACCGGAACCGGCCCTGGCGGCCCGACGGGAGGAAAGTCGGGGGGTAAATCTGGCGGTAAATCGTCGCCAAACGGTGGTGGCCGCCGAGGTGGCGCACTCATGTCACCTGTGCTTGTCGACCTGACCGGCAATGGCATATCAGTAGACACTATCTCCACCTCGTCGCAATTCGTCGATCTTGCCGGCGACGGCTATCAGCACCGCACCGCCTGGGCCGGCAAGGGCACCGGCGTGCTGGTCATCGACGCCGATGGCGACGGCAAGATCAGCCGCTCGAGCGAGTTCGTCTTCACCGAATGGGACGCGACCGCCACTGGCGACCTAGCCGCAATCAAGAGTGTGTTCGACACCAATGGCAACGGCATGCTCGATGCCGGCGATGCGCGCTGGAACGAATTCAAGGTGATGGTCGACGGCCAGCTGGTGTCGCTGGCTTCGCTTGGCATTGTCTCGATCGATCTGACGCCAACAGGCAGTGGCCAGCGTTTTGACGATGGCTCAGCGGTGACCGGCACCACCACCTACACCAAAACCGACGGCAGCAAGGGCACCGTCGGCGATGCCGTTCTTGTTGCTGATGAAAACGGCTATGTGATCAAGCAGGCGAGCGTGACCAATGGCGACGGCTCGACGACTGTGTCGCTCGATGGTTACGACAAGGAAGGCCAGATCGCCTTCCGCAACCGCATCACCACCAGCGCCGATGGTCTCACCAAGACAACGCAGTTCGATGACGACGGCAACGGCACCTGGGATCGGTCTCAGGTCGAAACCCTGCGGCTCGCTGGACCAGCGCCAGCGAGCGCGTCTGCGCCTTACGCACCTCCAGTCGGCCCCAACGACATTGTTGGGACGTCCGCCGGCGAACATCTGAATGGAACCGCTGGCGACGATGTGATCCGCGGCGGCGACGGTGATAGCCTATACGGGGGGGCCGGCAACGACTTTCTGATTGGCGAAGCTGGGCAAACGCAAGTCAACTTCGATGGCTATGCTGCAGATTACATATTTACGCTGAATCCTGACGGCTCCGTGACGGCGTCTCATCCCGTCTATGGTGTCGACACGTTGATCGGCATCGATAGTGTCTATTTCCTGGGCGAGCAAAAATGGTCGTTCATTTTCGAACTTATCCCGGGGGCTCCAGCGTCGGTCGGTAGCGGAAACAGCAACGCCTTTTGGGGTACGGCGAACGGGGACACTGTTGTTCTCACCGGCGGTACCGGCAACATCGTGGACGGCGGCATTGGCATCGACACGATCATCTTCTCAGGAGATGTGACCGAATATCGGATCATCGGGCAGGGCGTTAACTTTACCGTCACGCACACGACAACCGGCGAAACGGTCCAGTTCAAGAACGTGGAATTCCTCAAGTTCAGCAGCGGGCCGGCACTTTCCCTTGCCGATATCGTTGCGGCATCCGGTCATGCACCGGGTGAGCACTGGTCGGCAGCCGAGATCATCGACCGGACGCGCACGAAGACCATTTCGAACTTTGCCGCCGACGGGTCGCTTCTCAACCGTACCGTGATTGTGACCAGTGCAGACAGAAAGACCGTCACGACCACGGTTGACCAGGATGGCGACGGCGCCAACGACCAGCAGCAGATCTATGTCAAGAATGCCGATGGCTCGTCGACGACGACAGTGACGCAGAATGCGGTCAACGGGGCGATCCTCAAAAGAGTCGAGACCACGGCAAGCGCCGACGGGCTCACCGAGACTGTGCGCACGGATACGACCGGAAGCGGTACCTATGACCTTGTCGAGACGGAGACTACGGTCGTTGCGGCCAATGGTGCCCGCACCAAAACCACCGAGGCGCGCAGCAGCAACGGCACGCTGATCGCCAATGAGGTCGAGACCACGAGTGCCGATGGCAGAACCAAGACAACGCAGATCGACAGCAACGGCGATGGCCAGTTCGAGACGCGGGTCGAAAGTTCAGTTGCAAGCGACGCCGCAGGCGCCACGGTGACGACCGTCACCAGTTACAACGCCGACGGGACGTTGCGTGGCGGCTCGGTGACGACCAAAAGCGCCAATGGCCTCAGCACCACCGAGGCATCCGATGTTAATGGCGATGGCGTCGCCGATATTGTTTCGTCCAACGGAACCATGGTCAATGGCGACGGCAGCCGGGTGCAGACCGTCCAGGACAAAAGCGCCAATGGTGCGCTGCTGGCCAGCTCCGTCAGGACGACAAGCGCTGACGCCAAGATCATCTCGATCGTGGCCGACGTCAATGGCGATGGTTTCAACGACTCGACCAAAACGATCGTCATCGATGCGACCGGTGCCACCACCGCGATAACCAGCCTGTTCAACCCGAACGGCACGCTGAAGTCGCGTGCGCTTGAGACGTCGGATGCGGCGGGTCTTTCGGTGACCAGCAAGACGGACGTCACTGGCGACGGCATCGACGATGTGACGGTCACCGATGTCACCACGACGAATGCCGACAGCAGCCGCACACGCACGGTGAACACGACCAGTGCCAACGGCACGCTCGTGGGCAGTGTGGCAACCACAACGACGGCAGACAGCCTGGCGCAGACCGTCCGTCAGGACGTCAATGGCGATGGCGTGGTCGATCGCGCAACCGCGTCGGTCATCGTGCTCAATGCCGATGGCAGTCGCAAGGAGACCGTTACAACGACCAGTGCCAATGGCACACTGCTCGCCAAGACCGAGGAACTGGTCAGCGCCAATCGCAAGACGACCACTGTCAGCATCGATGCCAATGGCGACACCAAGACCGACCGCACCGAAGTCAGCGTTATCAACGCCGATGGCAGCAAGAAGGTGACGGCGACCGACTTCAATCCCAACGCCACCGTTGAAGCGACGTCGGAGACGACCATCAGCGCCGACGGGCTGACCACCACGGTCAAACAAGATATCGACGGCGACGGCGTCTTCGACGGGACCGTGCAGCAACAGACAGTCATCGGCGCCAATGGCAGCCGCACCACCACCGTGTCGGAGCTTGCCGGCAACGGGGCGCTGCTGTCGCGGACGATCAAGACGGTCGCGGCCAACGGCTTTACATCAGAGGTCCAGGTCGACGAGAACGGTGATGGCACCATCGACAGCAAGACGACTGATGCCACGGTGTTCAACGCGGATGGCTCTCGCACCCAAACTGTCAGCGATCTCACCGGCGCCGGCGCACTGATCGGCACGACCACCAGCACCACGAGCGCGTCGGGCCTTGCTGTCGTTGTCCGCAAAGATATCGACGGCGATGGTATCGTGGACCGCACGACTGTGGCGACGACAACCCTTGGGGCGGATGGATCGAAAGTCGGCACGGACATCGTCAAGAACGGCACCGGCGCCCAGATCGCCAAGTCGGAGACCGTGACCAGTGCCAGCAAGCGTCATGTCACAACGACTATCGACCTGAATGGCGATGGCGTCACCGACGAGCAAAAGACCGTGGTTCAAGCCGACGACGGTTCGACCCGGCAGACCGTCAATACTTTGGGCGCTGGCGGAGCCTTGACCTCAAGCGCGCTTGCCGTCGTGAGTGCTGACGGGCTCAGTAAGAGCCTCGTGTCCGATTTGAATGGCGACGGCATCAATGACCGGTCGTCAACCGCGGTGACCGCGCTCAATGCCGATGGCAGCAAGACCGAGGTCATCAGCGAACTTCACGGTGATGGCTCGGTCAAAAACCGCACGACGACCAGTGTCAGTGCCAACGGGCTGACCAGGACCGTGACCTGGTCAGCCTCAGGCACCACGACAAGCCGCTCGATGAGCGACACGACCTTGCTCAATGTCGATGGCAGCACGACGAAGACCATCGCCTATTACAAGGCGGACGGGACGCTCGAAAGCCGGACAATCTCCAATGTCAGCGCCGACAAGTTCACCACGACAATGACCGACGATATCGACGGTGACGGCATCATCGACCAATCCATGGTCTCCGTCACCAATGCCGACGGCAGCGTGACTGCGACCTTGTCCGATTTGGGGGCTGATGGCGTCCAGGTCGTCGGCAAGAAGACCGTCACGAAAAGTGCCTCCGGGCTGACGACGACAACCGTCTATGACGGCAATGGCGACGGCGTGCCAGAGACTCGGATCGTCGAGGCGACTGTGCTTTATGCCAATGGCAGCAAAGCCACGACGATCGAGCGCTACAATGGCACCTCGCAATTGCTCGAACGCACGCTCGTCGAGACGTCGGCTGACGGGCTGACCACAACCGAAAAGTGGGACCTCAACGGCGACGGCACCTTCGAAAAGAGCCAGACCGATGCGACGGTGCTGAATGCCGATGGCTCGAAGACGTACGCCACCAGCAATTTTACCGGCACAACACTGACCAGCCGTCACCAGTCGACAACAAGTGCCAATGGACTGTCGACGACCAAGAGCTGGGATCTTGATGGCAATGGCACCAACGATCAGACCGCGACCGACGTTTCGGTTGTCAATGCGGACGGAACAATTGTCCGCACCGTAACCAACAGGAAATCGGATGGTTCGCTGATCTCGCAGTCAACGACAACGACCAGTGCTGATGGCCGCAGTGTCACATCGGTGGAAGATCGCTCGGGAGAGGGCTTCAGCAATCGAACGCTGCTGACGTCGACCGTGAAGCTGGCAGACGGCACGACCGTGGAAACCAGGACCACGAAAGATGGTCTTGGCAATCTTGTAGACAAGCAGACGACAACGACAAGCGCCGATGGGCGGGACATCAGCGTTGTGCGTGATGCCGATGGCAATGGCACCACCGATCAGATCGAGCAGGTGACCAGACTTGTCGACGGTTCAGAAAGAACCGTGCTCACCGGCTACAAGGCCAATGGCGACAAGGCCAACCAGACCACCATCACAAAGTCCGCCAACGGGCTGGTGACCACTTACGAGTGGGATATTGACGGCGACGGCACTATCGACCGGCGCCGCACGGAAACCAACAGCTTCAACATCGACGGCAGCAAAACGAGCGTGTTTGTCGATCGCGATGATGCCGGTGTATTGTCGTCGAACACCACCATCAGCCAAAGTGCAGACGGCAGGACCCGGACTCTCACGCGTGATGTCAACGGCGATGGTGTCGTCGATCAGACAGAGACTGTCATCGTCGACGCAGCCGGTGCCACCGTCTCGACGGTGACCAACAACGCTGCTGCCCGTGCGTCGTCCAATCTGGTCAGCGGCAACGTCTATTGGAAACAGGCAATCGCCGCCAAGATCGAGACCACGACATCCAACGATGGACTGACCAAAACCGTCCGCTCGGACTATGATGGTGACGGCATCTTTGAGCATGTTGCTGTGTCGAAAACGCAGATTGATGGATCGATTGTCTCGACCATCACCGAGACGGATGCTGCCGGTACGGTCAAGGCCAAGGGCACGATCGCCACGAGCGCTGACGGTTTGACCACCATCCTGTCCAAGGACAGCGACAACAACGGGACCTATGACTACACCGAGACATCCGTCGTTGCTTCGGACGGTTCGATCAAAAAAACATCTGTCGAGCGCAATCCGGACGCAACGCTCAAGCAGACCGTGGCCGAGAGCCTTAGTGCCTCGGGCTGGCTGCTGCACAGTTTGACCACGGATGGAGCCGGTCGCAAGACCAGCGAGACACTGCGCAACGCCGACAACACGATGACGGCATCGACCTTCGTTGCGGCAACAGGCCAACAACTCAGTGTCGGCCAGCTCAGCAAAAAAGGCCTTCTGACGAGTGCTGTACTCTATGACCCGCTCAGCCAGAACCCCTGGAGCCGTGTCGAGCAAACCTATAATGCCGCTGGGCAAAAACAAAGCGAGCGGCAGTTCAATGATGATGGCACCCGTACGGATGTAACGTTCGAGGTGTCCTCGGGCAATGTGGCCCTGGTCAATTACCACGATGCCGCCGGCACGTTGACCGGAACAACGACCTACGACCTGGCGAATGCTTATGCCTGGTCGAACATGTACCGTGCGTTCAACACGGCGGGCCAGGTCACCTATCAAAGCGAAGCCAACGACAATGGCACGCGCATTGCCTACACATATGATCCAACAAATGTGCAGACGTGGAATTATATTGCTCAGCATTTTGACACCGCCGCTCGCCAGACGGCCCAGTATGAATATTACGACAACGGAACCCACATTCACATTGCCTGGGATCAGCTGAATACAGCGAACTGGTGGCGGATCGACCATAGATATAACACTGCGTCGCAGCTGGAATCTTATACGCACTATTACGATGATGGCACGCAGCTCAATGGATACAATGATGTAAGCAATACAAACTACTGGTCAGCTGTTCAGTATTTCTACAATACGGCGGCGCAGATAACCCTTGAACGCATTTTTGTCGACAACGGCACCCGCATTGACACGCATTTCGATCCGACGAATGCCCAGCCGTGGAGCAGCGTCGTTTATCATGTCGATGCGGCTGGTCGAATCACAGATCAAATTAACTACAATGACAATGGCACCAGGGATGAATACTATTATGATTCTGAAAGCAATCAATACTGGTCGCGCATAGAAATTGCATATAGATTTCGCACTAGTCTTACTATTAGTACACGAAAGATTGTCAGCGATAATGGGTACTATACTATAGATTATTTTGGTAGCGACCGATCTGACGGTTCTTATACCAGAAATTACTACAGAGATAATGGAAGCCTTTATAAGCAAGCCAGTTTCTATGCGGATGGGACCCCCATACCATGGGATCCTTTTACGGATCCTGTCTTGCTTGACATGGACGGAGACAATCACATCGATCTTCGCCCGTTCAATCCGGATGAATTTGAAGCCAATTCAGGCCCACGCTTCGACTGGGACGGAGACGGTATAAAGGACGGCACAGCCTGGGCCGGCCCAGGCGATGCGTTTTTGGCCATCGATCTTGGCGCGGACGGGCTCGCGGGGGCCGACGGCATCATCGATCAGGCGCGCGAACTCGCTTTTACCATGTGGGCGAATGAGCCTGGTGCGGGCGGAGCGCTGACCGATCTCGAAGCCTTGAGATTGGTTTTCGACACCAATCACGACGACATTCTGGATGCGCGCGATGCGCGCTGGGACGAATTCCGGGTGTGGCAGGATGCGAACCAGAATGGGCAAACCGATCAAGGCGAACTGCGGACCATGTCCGAGGCTGGCATCAAGCTGATCAATCTTTTGCCGTCGCCCTCGGGTGCGGTGGAATTTGCCGATGGCTCGGCGATCACTGGGACAAGCTCGTATGAGACAACCAACGGGCTGACCCGATTGGTTGGCGATGCCAGGCTTGCCTACCAGCCATCCATGGCCACCAACCCAGCCTGAACCGTCGATTCCTAGGACGACGAGGTCTTGCACCTCGTCGTCTTAAGACGATTCGCCTGCGCCCGATTTGACGCAACGACGGTCTCCCCCCGGCCGTCGCTGTCAGATCATGGCAACCCACTTGCTCGGCAACTTTGCGGCGCCTTGATGAACAAAATTGCACCCAACCCAGCCAATGGCGATGATGCCGATGGTCCATTTGCAAACACGCCCGTCGACACTGGATTGATGGCGCTCACCGCCATTGCCGGCTACTTCAGAATTTCCACTGCGGTTGACAGTTTGGCACGCGAAGCCGCGTTGAAGGACGTTGCCGGCGGCGACGACATTTTGCGCGCGGCAAGTTCGATTGGCCTCAAGTCCCGCAAGGTCGACGCCCATGAAAAGCGCCTTAGCACTTTGCCGATGCCTGCGATCGCATGCCTGACAAATGGCACTTTTGCCATTTTGGGCGGCAGGGTCTCGAATGATGGCTCTTACCGAATTGTCGACCCTGTCGACTTCAGGGCCTCCGAAATGACAGCAGCCGAGCTGCTCAGCGCCACTGGCGGGCGGTTCATCCTGGTTCAGAGGCGTTTTGGTGGCGCTGGTGTTTCGCGTGACAGTTTCGGCTTTAGATGGTTTTTGCCATCCATCTGGCGTTACCGGAAATCATTCGGACATGTCTTGCTGGCGTCGCTGTTTGTTCAGCTTTTCGCGCTGGTCACGCCACTGTTTTTCCAGGTCGTCGTCGACAAGGTCCTTGCACACCGCAGCTACTCGACGCTGATTGTCCTGGTGATCGGCCTCGCCGCCATCGGCCTGTTTGACGTCGTCCTTCAATATCTGCGCACCTATGCGCTGTCGCACACGACCAACAGAATTGACGTGGAGCTGGGGCGGCGTCTGTTCCGCCATCTGCTCAACCTGCCGCTCAGCTATTTCGAAACCCGTGCCGCCGGACAGACCGTGGCGCGTGTGCGGGAGCTGGAAACCATCCGCAACTTCCTCACCGGCCAGGGGCTTTTTTCGGGGCTGGATTTCATATTTGCAATCGTCTTTATCTTCGTGCTGTTTTGTTACTCGACAAAACTCGCCTGGATCGTCGTTGCGTCGATACCGTTTTACCTCGCCATCGGTTTTCTCATCCGGCCGTTCCTCAAGGAGCGCATCGACGAAAAGTTCGATCGCGGCGCTTACAGCCAGCAATTGCTCGTGGAAACGGTTGTTGGCGTCCAAACCCTCAAGGCGTCCGCCGTCGAGCCGATCGTCGCCTCCCTGTGGGAGGAGCGCCTGGCTGCTTATGTCCAGTCGTCGTTTGCCGCGACAATGCTGGCTGCGAAGGGGCAGAACGCCATCCAATATGTCAGCAAGGTCACCAGTGCGGCACTGCTTTTGTTTGGCGCGCAGGCCGTCATTGATGGCGAATTGTCTGTCGGGGCTTTGGTCGCATTCAACATGATCGCGGGGCAGGTGGCACAGCCTATCCTGCGGCTGTCGCAGCTGTGGCAGGACTTCCAGCAGGTTCAGGTCTCAATCTCCCGGCTTGCCGATATCTTGAACGCGCCGCAGGAGCCGCGGCCAACGGTGCCGGTGAGCTTACCGCGGCCAAAAGGCGCTATCGAGTTCAAGTCGGTCACCTTCCGCTATTCGCCGGACGGGCAGGATGTCCTCAAAAACGTGACAGTAACTGTCAAACCGGGCGAGGTGATCGGAATTGTCGGCCCCTCCGGTTCCGGCAAGTCCACGCTGACGAAGCTGGTGCAGCGCTTTTACATCCCCAACAACGGGCAGGTGTTCGTCGACGGTCAGGATATTGCCCAGGTTGATCCGGCGTGGCTGCGCTCAGGCATCGGTGTCGTGCTGCAGGAGAACATGCTGTTTAATCGCACTATCCATGACAACATCGTCTTGGCCACCCCGTCGATGTCGCGTGAAGCGGCGATCAGGATGGCCAAACTCTCAGGCGCTGATGAGTTCATCTCCAAGCTGCCGCACGGTTATGACACGGTCATTGAAGAGCGCGGCGCAAATCTCTCCGGCGGGCAACGCCAGCGTCTCGCCATCGCCCGCGCACTCGCAACGAACCCGCCGATACTCATTCTCGACGAGGCGACCAGCGCGCTCGACTACGAGAGCGAACGCATCATTTTGAACAACATGCGTGAGATCGTGCGGGGCCGAACAGTCATCATCATCGCGCACCGTCTCGCCACCGTCCGGTTCTGCAACCGCATCATCGGCATGAAGGACGGTGTTGTTGTGGAGCAGGGCACCCACGACAGTCTGCTGGCGCAGAAGGACGGCCTGTATGCACATTTGTGGAACCTCCAGACCGGGACCGCGCAGTCATGAGCTGGATCACGGATCTACCGAAAGGGTTGTTTTCGCGAGGCGAGACAAAGCGCAGTCGCGCCGACAATGAGTTTTTACCGGCCGCCCTTGAGATTCTCGAGACGCCGGCATCACCGGTCAAAACGGCGTTCACCTGGTTCATCTGTGTTCTGGCAGCCGGGGCACTGCTTTGGAGCTATCTCGGCACGTTCGACATCGTGGCCACCGCCCAGGGAAAAATCCAGCCCACCGGCCGGGTGAAGGTCATCCAGTCGATCGAGACGGGGAAAACAACCGCCATACCGGTGTCGAACGGAACCAGCGTCAAGGCTGGCGATGTCCTTGTTCAGATGGATGGAGCAGCCCTGCAGGCGGAGGTTTCCGCCCATGCGGCCAATCTCGCGGCACTCCGCGCGGAGGTGATGCGCCGAGAAGCGGTGCTGGCCAATCTCTCTGTGTGGGTCAAGGATGGCCTCGGCGATAAGGAGCGACTGATCCAGCATGATCTGATGATGTTTTCCGCACAAATCCCGGAGGCGTTTCAGCAGCGCGAGCGTTTGAATTTTAAGGCAGAGCTCGCGCAACTCGCCTCGTCGATCGACAATCTCAATGCCCAATACGAGCAAAAGCAGTCCGAGATCATTCGGCTGAACAGCACAATCGCTGCCCAGAAATCGTTGGTGGATACATTGTCGGAGCGGGTGAAGATGCGCTCGACGCTGGTTGCGGCAAAGGCTGGAACACGGGCCAGCGTGATCGATGCCGAGGAGGCTCGTCAGAAGGAGCGCACCGAACTGACCATTCATGAAGGGCAATTGGCTGACGCACAATCCTCCTTGCGGGTCATTGACACCGAGGCGACCAAACTTGCCGACACCTTCGTCGCCGACAACATTCAGCGTCTGTCCGACGCGTCCCGGCAGATCGATGCGGTTGAACAGGAGCTGAAGAAAGCCGAAATTCGGCTTCTGGCAATGACGATCCGCAGCCCTATCGACGGCGTGATCCAAGCCTCCGCGATCACCACCGTTGGACAGGTCGTGTCGGCGGGCAACGAACTGATGCGCGTCGTGCCGAAAAACTCATCGCTGGAAATAGAGGCCTATCTGCCAAACCGAGATGTCGGCTTTGTTTCTGAAGGCCAGCCTGCGGTTATCAAGGTCGAGGCGTTTCCGTTCACGCGATATGGTGTGATCGAGGGTCGTGTCACGCGTGTTGCGACGGACGCCATTCCCGAGCCCGATGCGCAACAGCTGGAAGGCGCAGCGGCAAAAGAGCTTCAAAGCGCAATCCCCATCGGCAACGTCCAGCGCATGCAGAATCTGGTGTTTCCGATCACCATTCATCCCGACAAGAACAGCATCGAGGTCAACGGAAAGAACCTACCTTTGTCGGCAGGCATGTCCGTCACCGTTGAAGTGAAAACCGGCCGCAGACGGATTATCGAGTATCTATTCTCGCCGCTGGCTGAGGTGTCGTCGCAGGCGATGAAGGAGCGATGACGGGGAGATAGACAGCCGGCCACCTTCCGGCGGTCCAAAGAATGGTATCGGATCCGACAGCCTTGACGATGCCAGCGCCCTCATGGCCTAAGACCGCAGGCAACGGCATGGGATAGAACTGTCGCGGATCACCAGTTCGTTGTGGCAAATGCCGGTCGCCACAACGCAAACCCGCATCTCGCGTCCACCGGATCGGCTGGGTCAGGTTGGCCATGACAAAGTCTGCGCCCTTTTCGGGCACCAAGGCGGCGGTGATTTTCATCTGGGTTTCCTGCGGTTAAAGGGGTGGAGGGATGCACCCCCCACCACCGATGTCAGAGCGGGTATTGCGAGACCGTCTCGTTGAAGCTGCCACTGGCTGTGCGGCGCGCGGCTTGTTCTGGTTGCCGCCGAAAGCGAACCATATCCTGCGCTTCATGCCGGCGGTTCTCTCCATCACCGAAGGCGCAAAGGTCGGCTTGCCGTTTGATCCGTTGCCCTGGCGCGTGTTCGTGACGGGTTCGCTGTTCGGGTGCACCATCCCGCTGGGTGCCACGTAGAGCGGCGTCGTATGCGGGACGCCATTGAGCGTGGAGATATGGCTGAGCGCCGGGTGGAAGTGACGCAGTCCGGCTCGCCGAAGGGCACGGGCCGTTCATGCGTCCTGATGGGCCGCGCTGTCGAAGACCGTGTCGCTCATAAATCGCCATATCTCGAACATGTTGCGATGAGCTGGGGGCCAACTCCAAGCCGCTTCTGCATGGCAACGGATGGTCTCCACTTCCCCAACGCGTGATGAGAAAAGCTAGCTGCCAACGCTGCCCTGACGGGCCGAAATTCCTATTGCATATACAAAAGAAACAAGTTACGTTTTTATTGTCTAGACAAAAGAGTGTTTCCTCCTTGCGCGTCATCGCAAGCTGGGCAGCGACACCACCACAAATGTCACAAGGGGAACTTGGATGACCGCATCACGACGTACTTTTCTCAAAGGTTTGGCGGTTGCGCCGGCCATATTCGGCGGTCTCTCGTCGACAATTGCTGCCTACGCACAGGAGGCCAAGGTGCATGGCGATCTGATCGTTGCGATCGCCAAGCCGGCCGGGAACCTCGATCCGCACAAATACATCGGTCTGTGGGCAGTACAGGATCTGATGTTCGAGCCGCTCATTCGCTACGGCAAGAATGGCCAGATCCAGCCCGCCCTCGCCACCGAATGGGCTGTCGAGGACAATGGCAAACTGCTCCGCGTCAAGCTTCGGCAGAACGTGACTTTCCAGGACGGCACGCCCTGGGATGCGGACGCCATGATGTGGAACCTGGATCGCTGGATTGGCAAGCCTGCCAACAACTGGATGAATTCATCGCGGCTTTATGCCGGCCACAAGATCGTGGATTCGCACACAGTCGAGCTGCAGTTCAAGGAGCCGGTGCTCGGGCTGCTCTACGAGTTCTCCTATGTCCGGCCATCGCGCTTCCTCAGCCCGAAATCGGTCGACAAGGACGGCAACTATCAGACGCCGGTTGGAACCGGGCCATGGATCCAGGAGAGCGCGTCTAACAGCGAAAGCACTTTCAAGCGGTTCGATGGCTATTGGGGTGATCTGCCTTCATTCGAGCATGTCGAACTGAAGGTCCTGCCGGATTCACGCAGCCGCATGGCGGCGCTTAGGGCAGGGGAGATCGATCTGGCCGGCGGCGACTATCTGGCCCCCATCAAGGCCACCGAAGCCAAGGCGCTGGAGAGCGCGGGTATTCCTGTCACGGTCGAGACCGGATCGACAACAATTGTGCTTGCCTACAATCCCGACCGGAACGAAGCACTGAAAGACGTGCGTGTACGCAAGGCGATCAACATCGGCTTCGACAGGGCAGCAATCGGGCAGGTGCTCTACCAGAGCCTGGCAGAGCCGGCTGGCAGCCTGTTTCCCGCCAATGTTCCGCATTCCGGCAAGCGCTTCGATGTTGCCACGCGCGACGTCGAGGCAGCAAAGGCGCTGCTCGAGGCTGCAAGCTGGAGCGGTTCGGGGATCCGCGAAAAGGACGGCAAGAAGCTGTCGCTTGAGCTGGTGGTCTCTGAGGAGCAGATGGCAGGCTCGCGCTCGCTCGGCGAAATCCTGCAGTCACAGCTTGGCGAGATTGGCATCGATCTAACGATACGCTCGGTCGACCATGCTTCGCGCCACAGTGACATCCCGGCGCGAAAATACGACATGGCGCTGTTTTATACTTTGGGTGCGCCCTACGAGCCGTTCGGAACCCTGGTCGGCCTGTTCTTGTCGACGTTCAACAATGGCGTCGACGGCAAGCTGTTCCTCGATCCCGCAAATCTCGATCCGCTGGTCCTGGCGGCCGCATCGGCCTCGGAAGCCGACGTGGAGGGCGCGACGCAGGCCATCTATGACTGGCTCTACAACGAGGTCGCGATTTCTCCGCTGTTCTACGCGCCGATCATCTGGGCGCATGCTCCGCGGGTTCAGGGCTTCACGCCTCCGTCGACGGAATACGACCTTCCCTACAAGAACATCACCTTGGGCGCGTAAGGGCGGATCCGATGCTTACACTAGTCTCGCGCCGCCTGCGCAACTCGCTTGTCCTGTTGGTGCTGGCGACACTGCTCTGCTTCACCCTGGTGGTGTCGGCGCCCGGTAACATTGCGGTCCTTATCGCGGAACTTCGCACACCCAAGGCCACCTTTGCCGACATCCACAAAATCGAGCTGGAATTGGGGCTGAACGATCCGATCGTCGTGCGCTATTCGCACTGGCTCACCGGCGCCTTGCAGGGAAATCTCGGCATTTCCTACAAGACCGGCGAGGATATTGGGCCGGCTTTGTCCAGCCGCCTGCCGATCACCGCGACGCTCGTTGCCGGCGGTGCGACCTTTGCGATGCTGTTCAGCTTCGTACTTGGCTTTGCCGGCGCACTTTGGCCGGGACGTTTCGCCGATGTCGCCACTCGCACGGTCGCCCTGCTTGGCGCTTCGATGCCATCGTTTTTTGTCGGCGCGCTCTTGATCTACGGTTTGGCGGTACAGCTTCGGCTGTTGCCCACCTTCGGCTCGGCAGGGCTTTCGAGCTGGATCCTGCCCTGGATCACCATCGGACTGTTGCCTGCCGCCGTCCTCAGCCGGGTTGTGCGTGTGGGCTTGGAAGAAGCGATGTCGCGGCCCTTTGCGCTGACCGCGGTCGCCAAGGGCCTGACGCGGCGGACGATCCTTGTCCGCCACGCGCTGCCCAACATCGCGCCGACCTACATCAACGCGCTGGGCGCCCAGACCGGTGCGATGGTGGTTGGCGCGGTGGTTGTGGAGCCGCTGTTTGCCCTCAAGGGCGTGGCTGACCTGTTCCTATCGGGCGTTCTCTTCCGCGACTTCATGGTCGTTCAGGCGTGCCTGCTGGTCTTCATATCGTTCTTCATTCTCCTCAACCTCCTCGTCGACATCGGGATGATGTTCACCGATCCCAAACTTCGGCGTCAGGGAAGCTGACCATGAAATTTCTTCGCGAATTCCTGTCTTATACCTCAAGCCTACCCAGGCTGGCGCTCTGGGCTGTCGGCACCTTTCTCTTCCTAGGCATCTTCGCGCCCTGGCTGACGCCGCATGACCCCAATGCACAAAATCTGCTTCAGGCACATATGGGCCCATCCTTCGCTCATTGGCTGGGTACCGACCATGTTGGTCGCGACACCCTCAGCCGCCTGATCCTGTCGGCGCGTACCTCAGTCGTCGGCATGACCCTGGTCCTGGTGCTGGCACTTTCGGTCGGAGTCACCATCGGCACTGTCGCAGGCTATCGTCGCGGCTGGGTCGAAGAAGCCCTGATGCGCATTGTCGATGTCGGGCTGGCAATGCCGAGCCTTATCGTTGCGCTCGCCGTCATCGGGATTTTCGGCACTGGTTACTGGAACATGATCCTTGCTTTGGCGCTTGCCTGGTGGCCGGGCAGCGCGCGTATCAGCCGGGCGGTGGCGGTCAACGTCATGAACAGGCCGCATATCGAATCCCTGCGGGTGCTCGGCGCAAGTCCCGCCCGGATCTACTTTCACCACCTGTTGCCTGCAACGCTGGGTGCCGTGCTGGTTTACGCAACAGCGGATGCAGGAGCGGTCGCCCTGGCAATCGCAACGCTGAGTTTCCTTGGGCTGGGCATCCAGCCGCCAACGCCGGAATGGGGTCAGATGCTCGTCGATGCTCTGCCCTATCTCGAGTCGTCGCCGCGTCAGGTCATCCTCCCAGGACTGGCGCTTACCTTGGCAGTGATCGGCTTCAATCTGCTTGGCGAATCCATTGCGCTGAATCGGGTGCCCACCTCGCTTTCCCGCAAGACACTTCGCCAGAGGCGGATCACGGCAGCTGCATGGAAGAAGGCATAATCGGATGGCTTCGAACGATATTCTGAGGGTTTCAGATCTCTCTGTCGATCTGTTCACCCAGCGCTCCGTCATCCGGCCGGTCGACGGTGTCAGCTATTCGGTTGCTGCAGGCGAAACGCTCGCGATTGTCGGCGAGAGCGGCAGCGGCAAGACGGTGTTGAACTTTGCACCGCTCGGCCTGATGCCGACGGGCGTCAATGTCGACCTGAGCGGCTCGATCCTGTTCAGCGACATCGAGCTGGTCGGCATCGCCGATCCCGCCTTGCGAAAGCTGCGCGGCGGCTCGATCGGTACGATCTTCCAGGACCCGATGAGCGCGCTTAACCCGGCACGCACCATCGGCAGGCAGATCGCCGAGGTGACCGAACTGCATATGGGCCTGAGCTCCAGCCAGGCCGAAAGCCGCGCACTCGACCTGCTCAAACTGGTCAGGATGTCCGACCCCGACGCGCGGCTGAAGCAATACCCTCACGAGCTTTCCGGCGGCCTTCGCCAACGCGTGATGATCGCTATCGCCGTTGCCGCCGAGCCGAAGCTTCTGATTGCCGACGAGCCCACCACCGCTCTCGACGTCACCGTGCAGGCGCAGATCATTGCCTTGCTGAAGGACCTGCAGAAGCGGCTGAACATGGCCATCGTGCTCATCACCCACGACATGGGTGTCGTCGCCGGGATCGCCTCGCGTGTTGCCGTCATGTATGCCGGCCGGGTCGCCGAATACGGCCCCGTCGGCGATGTTCTGGTCGAACCACGCCATCCCTACACAATGGGCCTGATCGACGCCATTCCGCGCGCCGACGATGCCCCTGGTTCGCTGTTTCGCGGGTTGCCTGGCGCACCTCCGATCCTTGGCGCGCCCATCCGGGGATGCGCCTTTGCACCCCGCTGCCACGCAGCAATCGAAAGCTGCCACATCAGGCGCCCGCCGCTGGTGTCAACAGTCCAGCCGCAGGTTTCAGCAGCTTGCCCGATCATCAACAAACAAGTTCACGAGGGCGCGTATGTCCAGCACTAAGTCGGTCCTGCGCGTCGAAAACCTGGTGACGCGGTTCAAGAGCGTCGAACGCGGCAAATGGGTCAAGGCGGTCGATGGCGTCAGCATCGAGCTCCGTGCCGGCGAAATCGTTGGTCTTGTCGGCGAATCCGGTTGCGGGAAGTCGACGCTGGGTCGCTCGATCGTGGGGCTCGAACGTCCGCAAAGCGGCCGTATCCTGCTCGACGATGTCGATCTGAGCGGCCTTGGCGGGCGCAAGCTGCGCGAAACGCGACGAGCGGTCCAATATGTCTTTCAGGACCCGTATGCCTCTTTGAACGATCGGCAGACGATCGGCGAAGCGATAGCCGAAGCTCTGGTGATCATCGGTATTCGCGATGGGATCCGGCAGCGCCGGCGGGTTCACGAACTGCTCGACCAGGTCGGATTGCCCGACACGGTGGCGGATCGCTATCCGCGCGAATTGTCAGGCGGTCAGCGCCAGCGCGTAGCAATCGCCCGCTCGCTTGCGGTGGAGCCACGCGTGCTGATCTGCGACGAGCCGGTCAGCGCGCTCGACCTGTCGATACGTTCGCAGGTCATGAACCTGTTTCTGAGCCTGCAGAAGGATCTTGGCGTCGCCTGTCTTTTCATCGCCCATGACCTGGCGCTCCTACGTCAGGCCGCGTCGCGAGTTTATGTGATGTATCTCGGAAAGATTGTCGAGCAGGGGACCTCGCTCGATGTCTACGAAAGACCGACCCATCCCTATACGCGCGCGCTGCTCGCCTCGATCCCGAGTGCGGATCCGCGCATCGAGGCAACGCGCGAGGTTCCGGCACTGCTGGGCGACATACCGAGCCCGACCAATCCGCCATCCGGCTGCCGGTTTCGAACGCGCTGCCCGAGCGCGATGGAGGCATGCGCTGCAGCCGAGCCGCCTACGGTCTGGGTTGGTCCCGGCCACGGCGCGGCCTGCATCATTGCCGACCAGATAGGCGCGACCAAGGTGGTGCCTGGGCCTGAGCCGCGGCGCCTGCCACAGCAATTGTCCGCTTAAGCGCCCGCAACGGCACAGACACAGATCCAGACCAATGACGGAGGCATCTAGGATGTTTTTGAACAGTGACACAGCTCATACGAGCTCGCTGAAGAATGCGCCCGACAACGAAGAGTTCTGGGGCGGGGTGCGCAAGACCATGGAGCCGATGTACACCCACACACAGTTGGTCAATACTCGGCGAGGGTCGTCACCACTTGAAGTGCGCGACCGCGTCAGGTCGCTCGTAGACCTGTCGCTTTCCTATGAACTCGATGAATACGAGCCATTTCGCGACCTCAAGGAAAGCGGGTCCTCGCTGACGATCCGGCAAATGCTGGCCGACTATTTCGGTGGCGGCGCCGACGAGATCGCCCTGACGCGCAACGCCATGGAAGGCATCGCCACCGTCTTGAACGGCGTGACGCTGAAGCCAGGCGACGAGGTCATTGCGACGAAATACTGCTACGATTCAAACCTCGCGATCTTGAGGCAGCGCGTCGAACGTGATGGCATTGTGCTCAAGCTCATCGATCTTCCCTTCGGCCGTGGAAGCGAAGCCGAGTTCGTCAAAGCCTTTTCGGACGCCATCACCGAGCGGACGCGACTGATTACATTTCCCCATGTCGTTGTCCGCACCGGTCAGGTGCTGCCTGTGAAGCCGTTGGCGGAACTGGCACGCGCCAAGGGCATCTTCAGCTTCGTCGATGGCGCCCATTCGGCTGGGCATATCTGCTTTCGTCTCGACGAGCTTGGCTGCGATGCCTTCGCGACCTGCCTTCACAAATGGATGTATGGTCCGCGCGGCACCGGCTTTCTCTATGTCCGACGGGACAAGATCGCCGAGGTCTGGCCGATCTGGGCAAGCTGGTCGAACAAGCCGGCAAGCTCCATCGAGAAGTTCGAGGAGGTCGGGTCGGTGTTCAAGGCGCTGCCAGCATCAATTCCCGACGCGTTGGCGTTCAATTTGCAAATCGGCCAGGAAGAGAAGGCCGCGCGGCTGCGCTATATGCGCAATCGCTGGATGATCCCGCTGAGCAAGCATGAGAGGGTCACGATGCTGACCGACATCGATGCCGAGCCGGGCACCGGCTTCGGGGCGTTTACGCTCAACGGCATCGATCATGCGCAGTTTGCCAAGGTGCTGCTCGACGAATTCAAGATCAACGTCTTGTCGTTTGCGATGGATGAAGACCCTTCGCTGAAGGGCATCCATGTCTCGCCTGGCCTGTCGAACAGCCTTGAAGAGATCGATCGCTTCGTCGAAGCGGCGCACATCGTTCTTGGCCAGCTCGGCTCGAACCTCACGCAGGTATGAGCAGCAATTCGCGTTCGAGACTGGTGAACGCCTCCGCGCCGGTGGCGGTCACCAGGAAGGTGTCCTCGCTCATCATGCCGCCCCAGCCGGGGCGGTAGTAAGGCGCCTCGATATTGACCACCATGCCCTCCCGCAACGCGACGGGATTTGAGGCTGCGATTGTCGGATACTCATGGCTCTCGATGCCGAGACCATGTCCGACATGGTGACGCTTGTATTGTGGCAGCCCGGCCTGGCGGACGGCTGCCACGGCCTCATGAAAAAGCGCATCGGTGGTCACCCCCGGCGCGACCATGGCAGAAGCCTTGCGGTGACCCATCGAGGTCGCCCCAAAGGCCGAAAGCACATCCTTGCCCGGCTCGCCAACGAAGGCGGTTCGCGCGGTGTCGGACCAGTAGCCACCTAAAGTGGCGCCGACATCGATGCGGACGATGTCGTTGGCGGCGATCCGGCGCTGGGTCGGATAGGCATCGGCAAGCGCGCTGCGCTGTCCCGAAGTGACGACGACGAAGCCCGGCAAGCCGCCTTGTAAGGTCATCTCGGAGGATATTCTTGCGGCAAGCTCGTATTCCGTCATGCCCGCCTTGGCGTCGCGCAGCGCTTGGCCGAGAGCGATTTCGGTCAGTGCGGAGGCGCTGCGCAGCAGGCTTATCTCGAGCGGGTTCTTGACCGCGCGCGCGTTGCGGAAAAATGTTGCGGTGTCGTTCGCGTCGACCAGTTGCAGCCCTTGCGCCGAACCGAGCCTGGGCACGTCGCCAAATGCACTGTCGATGCCGAGCTTGCGCCTGCCGCCGGCCAGTTGGGCGATGGCAGCGGACACTGCTTCATCGAATGTGCCGAACGCGACGACATCTGCGCCTTTGCGCTCGCGCAACTCCTGGTCGTCGAAGAAAAAATTACCATAGCAAAAGTACCGCAAATCCTCGCCGACAGCCTCGGCGGCGGACCAGAGATCGGCCTTGGGGCCAACAAGGATCCACGCGTCTGCAACGAGGACCACCGCCATCTTGAGCAGCCAGCTGGTGTCGAAGCCCATGCTTTTGTAGCCACTGCAGTAAAAGACATGGTGGGGCTGGGTCGCCACCAGCACGACGCTTCTGTCGCCGATCTGATTGAAAATGGCTTCCCGGTTTCTGCGGGCCAGCTCTCTGACGTCCACCGACGCGCCGTCCATTTGATCTGCTGTGCTCATGGTTGAAGAGGATTGAACTCGCCGACAAACTCGTTGCGGTCGGCAGGGTAGGTCAACTTTACCCATGTCACCGGCATGGCGTCAGCCCATGTCTGGCGAAGAGATACCAGCAGCGGCGCGTTCACGCCGACACCAAGTTGCGCAGCCTGTCCCGCCGTTGCGATCTCGGCGCGGATAGTGTGACGAAGCCGCGTGCAAGGAAGCCTGGCGAGAAGCCAGATGTTGGGCGTTTCGGCCTCGAAATCCGCGTCCACTGCGTCGGGGGCAGCCTGCAGATTGATGAGCCGTTCCTCCAGCACTTCGGCCTTGCCAAAACCGCTGTGCACCGCATGCAGCCGTAGCAACGGGGTGCCTGCCTCCACCTCAGGCCAGAAGGGCGTGTCTGCGCCGGCCGTGATCAGGGATGAGCCAACGACCCGGTAGGCATAGGTTCTGCCTTTGGCCTCGATATCTTGCCTGATATCGAGGTAGCCGATCACCGCATGGGATTCCGTGGTCTGCGCGACGCGCGTTCCCTGCTTGCGCCGGCGCTCCAAAAGCCCTGCTTCGGTGAGCTTGGACAGCGCCTTGCTGACGGTTGCCCGGGTTGTCGAGAATTTCTCCAGCAGCGTGTGCTCGGAGGGGATGCGGTGACCGGCGGGCCAACGCCCGCTCATGATTTCGGCGCGAACAGCACGCTCGATCTGCCTGTAGATCGGACCGTTGCCGTCCAACTCGATCGTGTCAGCCAGTTCGGTATTTGTTTCTTGGTCCGTCAACGTCTTGGAAGCTCCAAAAAAATGCGCTTTCAAACCATGCGGTTTGTATTGTCTACACATAAGATAGCGCGTCGATTTCTGCAATAACTTCCAAGCGTTTCGAGCATTGGCCGAGTGCCTGCCCGATGACACTAGAAGTCTATCGCCGCGTTCGCGGCGTGGCCAGGTCTTCAAGTGGCAGCGCGGTCTTGTACTTGACCTGCTTGAGGGCAAAGCTCGAGCGGATGTTGGCGACGTCGCGTGTCTTGGACAGGCGGCCTTGCTGCTACCATCGCGCGCAAGTGGAAACTTAGGCGCTGCTGCACGTCGTGGCGGTCAAGGAGGAGGCGGAGCGTCTGGCCGACCACGGCGTAGCCTTCGACACGCCGACCGTCGATCTCGACAAGCTGCGCGGCTTCAAGGCGGGCGTTGTCGGCAAGCTCACCGACGGGCTGAAGGGCATGGCGCGCCTGCGCAAGGTCGAGGTGATCAGAGGCACGGCGAAATTTGCGGATAGCAGCTCGGTCGATGTCGAGTTGTTCGACGGCACAAGCCGCGGGATAGCTTTCGCCAAGGCGATCGTCGCTGCCGGCTCGGTGCCGGTCAAGCTGCCGTTTCTGCCTGATGACCCGCGCATCGTCGACCCCACCGGCGCGCTCGAGCTGCCCTTCATCCCCGAACGCATGCTGGTCATCGGCGGCGGCATCATCGGGCTCGAAATGGCAACCGTCTATAGCGCGCTTGGTGCGCGTGTCGATGTGGTCGAACAGCTCGACAGGCTGCTGCCTGATGTCGACCGCGACGTGGTCGAGAGCTGGCGCAAACGCAATGCCGGGCAGCAGGGGGACGCGGAATGCACCTTCCCAGTTCGTCGCGGACGGGTTGGGTATTAGTGGCATCTGGCCAGACATGGTAGGCAGGCCCGTTGTCAGTGGTGGAGTACCAGCACAATCGCTGTTGGGGATGCCGAGCTCGTCCGGGGCCTCGTATCTCAAGCGATTGTGGCTAAACTGATCTTGAATAGTACTTTCTGCGAGGTCGACATGAAGGTGCAATCCCACATAACCTTGGCAAAGGCTGTCTACGGTTTCGTTGCATTGGGGGCTTTGGTGGCAACGATCATTGGCTGGGTCGTTGTGAATGATCGTCTCTCCGATTTCCAGACAGCTGCACTCACACAGGCGGTAACCGTACGGGCAAAGAGTCTGGAGCTAGATTTTGCGCGCATGCTGTACAGCCAGTGGCACAGCGCGCATGCCATCGCCCAGGATACCGATGGCCGCGACCGAAGGGAGGTTCGCGATGCGCTCGACCAGTTGGTCGGCAACGGCCTTAGCCTCGCATGGGCCGGTATTGCCAGCCTGGACGGCACCATAACGTCTGCGTCGGGCGGGGCGCAGGAGGGTCAGAACGTTGCTGCAGCATCCTGGTTCCAGGCCGGCGTGAACGGAGATTATGCCGGAGCCTTGCACGATGCCGAAGAGACGGCCGAGCTTGGCTCGGCAAGCTCCGGCAATGCACGGGGGCTTGTGGTCTTTGCCATGCCGGTCAAGGTTAGCGCAGGGCAGACGGTCGGTGTACTTGGCGTGCACACGAACCTAGCGTCGGTCCGCGACTACCTCAAAGAGTCGGCCCAGACACTTGAGATCGATGCCTTTCTTATCGACAGTGACGGCAGCGTCGTTGCCGCCACTGATGAGACTGTATCCGGCAAGCTTGATCTGGCCATAATGCATTCGGTCGCGGCAGGAGTGGTCGGAGCGGGCATTGAAACCTGGCCGGATGGGCGTGCATACGTGACGACGGCGGTGCCAGAGGTCGGCTATCGCGACCTGCCACCGCTGGAATGGAGTCTCGTTGCCCGCATCGGCGACGACGCGATCGTTGCAAGTGACAACCGACTGTCAGCGACGCTCGTGCTGTCACTGGTCGGATTTGGACTTCTGCTTGCGACCATGACGTTCCTTTTCGTCCAAATGTTCGCCGAACCGTTCAAAAAGCTTGCCCAGACGGCGGCTGCGGTGCTCAGACACGAAGAGGTCTATCCATTCGAATCGCGCAGCACTGCCGAAGCGGAAACTCTTAGTGCTGCTGTCGCCAAGCTCCAGGCTCGCCAAATGAACCCGCCAAAAGTTCGCAGTTCGTGAATTTCAGCGCCTGACGGAGAACGACAGTCGCCGGCTTAAATCGGCAATCACGCCTTGGTAGCGCGTTCGCGCAATTCCCGGCGCATCGCCTTCGGTGTAGAAGCGACGCAGCAACGCATCGTGCTGGTTGAGCGTCGGTTCCAGCAACAGCCGTGACCCGTCCTCGGATGCAGCCGCAACAATGGCGTTGATTTTGCCGACTCCGGAGATCGCGATCTTCACAGGACTATCATTCGGTATCGAAGCGCCACGTACGCGCACGCTGTTTTGAGTTAGCCCGACGATCCAAACCCTCATGACGTCGTCGCCCACGAACACTTGTGCCTGTTCGGGACGGTCGTCGAGATGGCGCTCTCGACGCGGCAGTTCAATGCACACAAGCAGCGTCATCGCTAGGACCAAGAGATTGTAGAAGGTCCAAAATAGAATAATGAGCTTGCCATCGCCGGCATCGTCGAAGGCGAAGCTGTCAGAGGCAATGCCGACTACCAGGCCTGCAAGCGTCAGGGCGAAGAGGGTCGCAAACGGCGCCATCAAGCGCCACTGGACAACGACGCGGGTGCGGTCGCCCCCCTTGGCCGTCACGGAGAATGCGTGTCCCTTGGGCCGTATGAGGCCGAGATAGGCAGCGCGAGTTACTGGGATTGCGGCAAGAAGTTGGCTCACGTCATTGATGACCGGCACCACTAGGCCGCCCGAAACGAAGTTAAGGCAGATCAGCACCCACAGGAAATAGACACCGAAGTAGCTGATAACGTCGGCGATGCTGGCATTCACTATCGTGATGTCGAAAAACCAATAAAATAGTGGGAAGATGAGGGCTGCTAGACGGAAGCTGAAGCTGGCCGTCCAGTACAAAACGGAATCGGCAACACTCCAACGATGGCGAAGCGGCAAACGATTAGCTCCTAAGGGACCGAGCTTACTCCGCGCTATTTGCATAAGGCCGAGGCACCAGCGGGCACGTTGGGTGATGTACTCCTTCAGCCCCTCGGGCGCGAGCCCTTCGCTGAGCGCTTCGTTGAGGTAGACGGTGCGGCAGCCTCGTTGCTGCAGGGCAAGGCTGAGCATGAAGTCCTCGGTAATGCTTTCGGTCGGAAAACCGCCGATTGCCGAGATCGCTGACCATCGTATGACTGATGAGGTGCCGCAGCAAAAGGCTATTCCCCAAGCGTCACGCGAGGGTTGGAGATGGTCGAAGAAGAAACGCTGTTCGTCCGGATATGAGCGGCTGAGCCCGAGATTGTGCTGGACAGGATCTGCATTGAAGAAGTGTTGCGGCGTCTGCACCAGGCCTACATCTGCATCGTGGAACAGGCCGATGGTACGGGAAAGAAAGTTGCGGTGCGGGACGAAGTCGGCATCAAGTACGGCAATGAATTCAGGTGCCCCTTCCTCAGCGAGCGCGCGAAGCGCGTTGTTCATGTTGCCCGCTTTGGCGCCTAGGCTGTTTGCTCGGCTGATATAGCGTAGGCCGCGTTCATCGCAGAGCCGAGACAGCCAATCGCGCCGTCCATCGTCAAGCACAAGGACTTCGAAGTTCGGGTAGTCGATCCCCAGGGCTCCGACGAGGGTACGTTCGAGAACTTCTTCTTCCTCGTTGTAGGTTGCGATCAAAACCGCAACCCGTGGCGCGAGCTTGTCGCCCCACCAATTTGCATTCACCGTCGCCTCAGCCTTCCGGTCACGCGTTCGCGACAGGATCAGGAATGCGCTGAGAGATGAGGTCGCAGCTGCGGCCTCGACCGCGAAGAACGACCAACTGACAAGGCAATTCCAGCTTGCCTCAAATGGCGCAATGGTCTGGGTAGCGCGCCACCAGAGATAGCGGATTGCAAGCAAGGCTGCCACGCCGAACAGTACGATCCTGGCACCATTGCTCGTTGGGCGCAGCACAAGAGGGATGACGATACCTAGGCCGATCACCAACACCAGTTTGATGATACTGGAACCGGTTTCGCTCAGATAGATGAAACTCGGCATCTTAGTTCCAGAAGCGCCGCAGAAAATCGAGCGGCCGCGCTTCAAAGAACACCCGTCCGGTTCTGCCGATCGCGCAGCCAAGATTTTGATCGTCCCTGAGGTCTGGGACAAAGAGGGCGACATCGTATCGCTCAAGATGCCGCTCACTCGGCGCAATAGCAAGATTGCGGTAGACTGTTTCGGCGCCCGATCCTGCCAACCTGGTGACAGCCCCATCGAAGGTTTGGTCGCCACCGCTCACGCGAAACTTTGCCGTGGCTCCAGGGGTCAGGCGATCGTAGACGCTTTCGCTGACGCTAAGGGTGACCATTGTTGATTCACAATCCACCAACCGGATGAGATCCTGTCCTTGCTGTGCGGTTTCGCCGTCGCCCGCGAGCATTTCCCACACAAGCCCATCGACGTTGGACGTAAGTTCCACCCCCTTGAGACGATCCACTCTAAGCAGTTCCGCCGCAATACGCTCCTCAAGCGCCTTCGAGCGCGCGGTCTCGGCATCGAGGCTGGCGTTCAGGTCGGTCAGGCGCAGCGATAATTCCGAAATCTGCTGCTCTGAAAAGGGCGCATCATTGTAGCCATCGCCAAGAAACGTTCCGCGACGCGCGGACTGCAAAACGATATCGCTCGCGGACGCCCGCTGCCGGGCGTCGTCCAGTTCCAGGCTTGCTACCTTCTGCGCGGCTTGGATTCGATCGAGCGTTGCTGATGTTTCGATGCCGCTGCCGCTCAATTCCTTTGCGCGCTTGAGATCGGCGTCGGCCTCTGCCACGCGTGCTTCGGCCGCGGCGACCTGGGACGTGGCCGAACTAAGCTGCGCTTCCAACTGCCTACCTCGCTCTTCCTTGTAGGTCTTCAAACGCACTTGCAGTTCGTCGATCGATCTGTTCGTTCCGGCGATGACGCGCTTCAGCCGGTCAATCTCAGCCACAGACAATGCTCGTTCGCGTATCAGGTCGTTGAGTCGCAGATCGTCAGCCAGCGGATTTTTGATTGTGCCTAGGACCTCCTTGTCGCCAACCCTGGTACCGAGCGCACGATGCTCGATTGAAAGGTCGCCAGCGATGGGCGCCCGTATGGTGGTAAGCCGAGCGTTGATGACTGCATCAGCACTTGCGCCTGATAGCTGTTCGCCAGAGATAATTAAGACGGCAAAAAGAACTATGCCAAAGCCAATTATGAGCCTGGTTATTCTCATGCTGGTTACCCTCTGAACGAGTGGTCTACTCTGACAGAGAGTCGTGCGAATTGTTTATGAATGATTAAGTTGATTGCCGGTCAAAAAAATAGCCTGACTTTGCAGTCGCGACATTGCAGCGCAGGGAAACCTTGGTGTTAAAAAATAGTGGGTCGTATGGCCGGATACTATAACGAGATGTGCAAAACAGCATCTGAAGTCCTTGCCAAATTCAAGCAGGGCGAAGCCTCGCTGAAACGCACCACACCCAGCGAACCCGACCCGACCACGCCTTCAGTCACCACGTCTCCGCGCGACGCCACGGCGCGCCGCGTGGAACAAGAATACATCGACGGCTCGCCGACTGTTGCCACCGACAACCAGGTCACGTTCGCGGTGCCGGCTGTAGCGCCTGTCATGTCGGAAGTGCTGGCCATCGACGGCGCCGAGCGCTCATGAAACACCTGCGACCGATTGCAGCAGCGGACTGGCGGTCGCCTATGTCGCTTTCATTGCGGGTTAAATCTGGCCGGCATCAGATACCTGTCTGAATCCTGAGAACACCGGTCGCCCAGGAGCGCATCTCCGGTGAGGCATCGCCGGATTTGAGTATTGAAATGGCCAGTGAAGCCATATCTTCAGGTGGCTTTTGGTTGGCGGCCATGTAGCTGAAATAGCCCACAATGATCGCACATCCGATCGACAAAATCGGCGAGGCGAATAGCATTGTTCATGACACTCTCCCCGACGTTACCAATGGCATCCCGATGCGCCGTTTCAGATGCCGGACGCACGATCGATGTGACAAGGACGTATCAGCGCAGCCTGTCACGACATCTGGCTGCATTTTGGTGTCTGTATTTTCGGCAATCCCCTTCAGCCGCAACAGCATTGTGTCACTCCGCCGCAAGGTGTGCAGGGTAGGGCGATTCTTGAGGTCAATACCGGTTTCCAGGAAGTGACGCATAGAAAGAACAGCCCCATAATTCGAACGGAGCCTAGTTGTTCGGAGATGGGGCCATGGCAAGCATCGCCGTCAGACCGGAAAATGCTGCGCTGGGAAAGCCGGCAAAGGCACACGCAATCGCCCATCACGGCGAGCTCCTGCAAGGCGTATTCGAAGACGACCATGGGCGCTTGCACCGCGGATTGGTAACGCTTCCATTAGAAAGCCTCCGATCCACCGCCAGCCTTATGCTCGAGGAGGGTGAAACTCTTCGCGTCAAGCCGCGCAGCCGGACAAAGGCGTTGCGCGCCGCGCAACTGGCGTTGGCGCATCTAGGGTTCCCAGCACTGGGTGGCCGTCTCAGCATCAAAAGCGATATCCCAATGGGGCACGGCTACGGCTCGTCCACGGCGGACGTCGTTGCCTCCATCCAAGCGGTAGCGGCAGCCCTCGGCAAAAGATTGTTGCCCTCCACGAGCAGTCGCCTGGCGGTTGCTGCTGAAACCGCCTCAGATGCAATCGCTTTCGAATCTGAAGCCCTGCTTTTTGCGCAGCGGGAAGGGGTGGTCCTGGAGCATTTTGGAGGTTCGCTACCTCCGTTTGTCCTCATAGGCTTCAAAGCAAATGCCACTGCCGGCATCAACACGGTTGAGCTAGATCCCGCTCGGTACAGCGGCGAAGAAATCCAACTGTTTCGGGTACTTCGTGGGATGGTCGCACGCGCGGTGCGATATCAGGATGCGCGTCTGCTTGGCCGGGCGGCGACGCTGAGTGCGCATATCAGCCAGCGCCATCTCCCCAAACCGCACTTCGATTTTGTGATTGATCTCGCTCATCATCATCAAGCGTGCGGAATCCAGGTGGCGCACAGCGGATCTCTTCTGGGGCTAATTCTGGATGCTCATTCCAACAGTCTAAGGACGGATATTCCCACGATCGTTGCGGCGCTGAAGGACTCCGGCCTTCAAGACATCGGTGTTTTCTCAATCAACGCGGAGGAGCGCGCCCATGTCCGTTGAGGTTGATTATTTTCGGGCTTTGGAAACGCCGCGTCTCGCGCGACTAGGCCCAAACGTCGTCGCTGCCGCATTCCCCTTGATGAAACTGATGCCGGCGCGCTTCATCCTCGATCGGGCGGAGCAGTCGGGCGAGCTGAAGGACAATGCCCACATCGTAGAAACCACCTCCGGCACATTCGGTATGGCGATTGCGCTACTTGCTGCCGCGCGTGGTTTCCGGCTCACATTGGTGACGGCTGCTACGTTGATTGATCAGGCTTACCAGCACAGGCTTGAACGGCTCGGCGCAAACGTCGTTGCGCTGGAAGATCAGAGTGGCGATGGAAACCAAGCCGGAAGATTGGCGCACCTGAGTGCGATAATGGAAAATGAGCCAGGCACGTTCTGGACGCGGCAATATGACAGCCCAGGCAATTGGTTGTCCTACGCCCGCCTCGCCGAGCAGCTCGTTCGCTCAGTGGGCCAGATTGATTGGCTTGTTGGTTGCATCGGCACCGGTGGCTCATTGTGCGGGACCGGCACATTCCTGCGTCAACTCTATCCGCATCTGAAGATTGCCGCCGTCGACACACATCGCAGCGTTCTTTTTGGCCAACCTGTCGGCAAGCGCATGCTGCGCGGGCTCGGCAACAGTGTCATACCGGGAAATGTCAAGCATCATCTGGTCGACGAAGTACATTGGGTTGGTGCCTATGCCGCGTATCACTCGACACATTTGCTATTACGCAATCATGGGATTTTCATGGGACCAACGAGTGGCGCTGCAGCTCTCGTCGGCAATTGGATAGCCAGGACCGATCAGGATGCAGTGGTCGCGGTCATCATGCCCGACGAAGGACACCGCCATGCCAATACGGTCTACAACGAGGAATGGTTGGCGTCGCTGCCCGGCTGGCCGTGTGAGGCCGTACGCGAGCCGAAAACCCTTTCGATAATCGAGCCGCACGCCGAATGGGAATGGACTCGCCTTGAATGGGAAAGAAGGCATCTGGATGATGCCTTAAAGATTTACAATGGCCGCAGTTGAACAACTTAGCCGAAAAGTCTGCGGCCTTCAGGCGGTCTCGGGTTTCGCAGCACTCATTCCGTCTACCCATCGCCAAGCGTCCTCGACACTCTCAAATGAAGCTGGGAAGGCAGCCGGGGCGGCTGACATATCGAGGTCCTTCAAGCCGCTTGCGGTCACGATGGCCACCACTCGATCGTCACGCGTTATGATTTGTCGCTCGCGCAGATGTTGGATTGCGACCAGAGGGGCAACCGACGCCAGCTCCGCGAAGACACCTTCCTTGGCGGCGAGCGTTCTTTGCATGCGCACAAGTTGCTCGTTGGAAACGCAGACAGCTCGCCCCCCGGTGTCACGTAACGCTTTCACCGCTTGGAATGTGCTGCGCGTCGTGCCGATCGATAGGGCAATCGTTTTGAAGGCCGGCTCCTGTTCCTCGATCCGATCGAGGCCATTCTCAAGCGCTGTTGTAAGTGATCCATGGACTTCAGCAGCGACAAGCCTTGGAATGCGCTCGATCTTGCCCATGCTGAACAGGTCGCGGAAGCCGGCCGCAACTCCCGCCAAGGCGTCCCCATAACAAACTGGAAGCACACACCAGTGAGGCACACGTCCGTCAGACTGTTCCGCAATCTCATAGGCGATGGTTTTGTACCCTTCGATGCCAAGTGGGTGACTGCCCACGACGGGATGCTGATATGGAGATGTAACAAACCAGCCGAGACGATCGGCAGTGCGCTCCAGAAGCTTCCATCTGTCGGCTTTATGCGCCATCGCCACCACGGAGGCGCCATACGAACGAATTTGCGACAACATTGGACCTGCGGCTCCGGCAAATGTCACGACGACGCAACCGAGTCCGGCCCTGGCGGCGTAAGCTGCCAGTGATGCTCCCGCATTGCCTGATGATGCAGTTGCTAACACCTTTGCCCCTTGATCGAGGGCCATCGACACAGCAATCGTTGAAAATCGATCCTTGTGCGACCAGGTCGGATTACGTCCTTCATCCTTGATGAAGAGGTGGGGAACGCCCAGTGCTTCACCCAGTTGTCCAGCTGGAAGCAGCGGTGTCAACCCTTCGCCCAACGACACCACTTGGCTGTCAGGACAGGGTAGAAATGATGCGTACCGCCATAGGGAATTGTGAAGAACGCCTTTGGCCCCGGGATAGCCAAGGCTATCGCGGTAGCGAACATATATCGGCTCGAGGTTTGCCGGGGCCTGTTCAAAGCACTTGGTGCAGCCTCGAGAATCTATTCTGGTGTTGTTTGCATATTCGGCCCCGCAACGGATGCAGCGGTATCCGGCAATGTTAGTCATTTCGGTTGAAGCCCCGTCTTCGAAGTTTTTGGTTCGTCGGGTACGGTGCCGTTCCGTGTTGCCACATCAGCGCCGTTGCCATGCATGCAGTGTCCATCAAACAGGATGCACCCAGCGTGTCAACGAAAATGTGCACTATAGTGCGTTGCACTAAAATGCACATATGGGAATATCGAGCGATGAACCTTCGAAACGCATTTGGTCTAAACCTGCAACGATTGCGCCGGGAACGCCGGCTGTCTCAAGAGCAATTGGCTCAACTTGCCGGTTGCGCGCGTGCTTATCTCAGCGGTGCCGAAGCTGGTCGCCGCAACGCGACGCTCGATACGGTGGAGGCGTTGGCGAAGGTGCTGGAAGTAGATCCGGCAGACCTGCTGAAGGATCCTGTAGTGGGGCGCGTAGAGACGTAGGCGATTCCCGGATCTAAGGGTCCGGGTGGGTAGAATCTCTGGAGCGAAAACTACCGAGAATGAGGTCTGTAGTTAACATTCTGTCCCGACAACGTTGAAATATCCTGATGAATAGCACTACGCTACCATGATAAAATCGCAGGTGGCGTGATGGACTGCGTCGGCATACGGCGATGAACATCAATGTGGTTTCAAGGCTTACGGTGGCGCTCACGAGAATTGATGCCGCAACCGCTCCGGCGGAGATTCTGGAAGAGCTGCTCAAAGCCCTGCGTCCCTTCGGCTTTTGTCATCTTCTTATAACTGGCCTGCCTTTGCCGCAGGATGGGCCGTGGCACCGCAAGATCCTGTATGACGGCTGGCCGGTGGCGTGGCTTGAGCATTACATTGCCAGTGGGCATTTCTGTCACGATCCTTGCGCTCTGCGCTGCCGCTACGTTGGACAACCCTTTCTCTGGCGTGAATTGTCACGCAAGCAGATGACCACCGCGCAGCTACGTGTAATGGACGAGGCCACAGAGTTCGGATTGAACGATGGTTTATGTGTTCCCGTCCATGAGCCTCTCCGAGCCCCTGTGGTTCTGACTGTAGCCGGAGAACGCGTCGAGCTTGTGGGGGACGATCTGCCAATTCTTGAAGCTGTATGCGTTCATGCATTTAGAGCTATGCGCCGATTGCATGTAGGAGATGAGGGATCAGTTCACCCTAAACTGACTGAGCGCGAGCGAGAAGTTCTGACATGGATCGCGGCAGGTAAGACGGCTGAGGATGTTGCCTGCATTCTCGGTATTTCGGGATCCACTGTCGAACGTCATCTGACCAACATTCGAGAGAAATTCGATGCATCAAATACGGTCCATGCGATGATGGAAGCTGTGAGGCGCGGAGAAATTCATCCGTGACAATCCCAAAAAACCAGCATGGATGGATGTTGCAAGCCTGGATACGCTCCGTCCGAGGTGTGCGATGTTTAAGCTTCACATTGTCGACTGGTCGAACCGCCTGGCGTATCAGGGGCATCTCGAACGCTATTTTCGTCTTCGACATGAAATCTACGTCATTGGTCGAAACTGGCGACAAATCGAAAGGCCTGTTCCACTGGAGATCGACGCGTTCGATACCAGTGACGCAATCCACCTACTGGGCATAGACGACAACGGCAATATAGCCGGCGGATCCCGCCTGGTGCCGACAGTGAGACCACATTTACTTTCGGAGGTCTTCCCAATGCTTGCCGGTGATGACCCGCCCAAGGGTGCTGACATTTATGAATGGACGCGCTTCTTCATTTCACCGTCCTTGCGCAGGACGGGCAGATCTTCGCAAGCTGCGGGCGTTTTATTGTGTGGTCTTCTGGAGGCCAGCCAGAGACTGGGGATAAGCAGACTTAGCGTCGTATGTGAAGACTTCTGGCCGGCACGATTAGAGCAGCTTGGCTGGTCGGTTACGCAACTGGGTGGGGTCGCCGATCATCCCGATGGCAGGATTGTTGCTATTCTCATCAAGGTAAGCAGCGATGCATTGCAGTCCACACGTGCTGCCTACGGCCTGGGCGAAGACAGTGTGGTCGTAGGGGGCTGAACGGGAGTGGAACTCGGTTCAAAAAAATGTCGCCCAAGCTGACGCCGCAACCAGAGGGCGCGCGCATGAAGGTCGCTTTACGATTGCTCAAGCTTGGTGAAATCGCGCTAGTGAATGGCATAGCGCTGGATGAAAGCGACGAAAACCTCGCTGGCGGCAATATGGCCACGGTCTTTGAAAGGTTGGGGCGCTGGCCTGATTTGCAAACCCATCATCCCTTCCTCGTCACTGCGGAACGCAAAGCCGTCGGATTCTTGATGCTGCGGGAGGGGCCAGCGTTGCCGCCTTGGGCTGAACCGAACGCAATCAGTCTTCACAACTTCCGCATTGGCAAGCAAGTGCAGGGGAGGGGATATGGAAGCACAGCGTTGGCTCTTGCCGCTCGTTGGATAACACTACATCGCCCCAAAATCTCCGAGTTGACGTTAAGTGTAAACGAAGAAAATGTCGGAGCGATCCGACTTTACCGCCGCTGTGGGTTTAGGCAGGCAGATCTCTCCTTTGAGGGGCGGCTGGGGGTGGAGTTCGTCCTATCCTGTCGCGTGAAAGAACTTGCAGAGAAGTGCGTTGCTGACGAGTAGCCGGGCAGGGCGCGTTAGGTGTTCAGTCCCAGCATCTGATGGCGCATCATTGCTCCTGGTTAGGTTCGAGTACGAGATCGCGGGCAACAAACACGCAGACCGGGAAGCCGGCTGTAGCCGCGTCACATGGTCTGCGCATCGAACGAATCCATTTTTCTTGCTGGATGCGGCTACTTGGACACCGAGTTCACGCATATCGAGGAACTATGTCGAGCGGCGACGCCGCGATATGGGCGCGCCCTCCGATCCGGGTTCGCGGATCGGCGAAAAATTCTAGTGGTGCGGAAGTCCTCAAAACCGGAAAGTCGCGCAGCCAGATTTGTGACTGCACGACTCTACGGAATTCAGGCCGCGCGCTCCATCAGTTTCTTGGCCTTGGCCTCAAGGTCAAGGCGCGCATCTTGATTGGTCTTGCTGCGAGCCAGTGCCGTAATGCCCTGCACGAAATCGAAGATGCTTTCTGGCTTGCGGCCTTCCTCGTTCAGCACGGTCTCGATGATTTTCGTCGTCTCCGGCTTGGAGAAGCCGCGCTTGCGCAGGAAGCTCTCGCGGTCCTCGTCGGTGCGCGCGACAACACGCTCCCGCGCCGCCTTGATCCCGGCGACAAACGGCGCAGATGAGGAGTTGGCAAAGTTGGTCAACGCCGGTGCGGCCTCATGGGCGAAACGCTGCGCGGCGAATTTGCTATGCCGGATGCTGATTTCCTCAAAGCCTTCCACGCCCCACAAATTGCGGTTCTGGCATACGGCGCGGAGATAGAAAGAGGCGATCCCGAGTGTCTTCGATCCGACTTCGCTATTCCACGCATAGAAGCCCCGGAAATAAAGGTCCGGCTCTCCGTTCGGCAAACGCCCCGCCTCGATAGGATGAGTATCGTCGACCAAGAACAGGAACACGTCGCGGTCGCTGGCGTAGAGCGTGGTGGTGTCCTTGGTCACATCCACGAACGGATTGTGCATCATGGTCGCCCAATCCAGCACACCCGGCACCTTCCAACGCGTATCGCCCGTTCCATTGCCCGCGATCTTCATCACGGCGGCGACAAGCTCGTGATCCCAGATGCGGCCATAGTCCGGACCGGTCACGGCGCGAAGCTCAATCCGTCCGTCATCCGCCTCAAGCGTCTTCACCAATTCGGCGCGGTGGCTGAGCAAGCCGTGTTGCAGGTTGATACCGGCCAGCGCCGCGGGAAGCTGGCGCATGTAGGATGCGGGCGCGCTGACAAGGCTGCACAACTGGCCGAATGACCAATGCGTCGGGGAAATGGGCTCGTCCCGGCCCGGCACGATCAACGACAGGCGTTCGGCATCGTCCCGGCTTGCCTCCACGCGCACGGTACGGCTCTCCACTTTGCGGGCATGGGCGCGCTCGGCGCGGCTGCGCACGGTGTCGTAAAGCTCGGTGAGGTTCAGATAACGCTCGTCATCGGGGCGAGAAAACCATTCCGACGAAACGCGGCCGATCCGCTCGCCGCGCGACACGTCCACGCGGAAGCCGGAAGAAACAGGCTGCTGGTTGAGGGGCAGGGTGTTCATGGGTCTTACTCCTATTGGGCTTGGGTTGAAGCGCAGCGCTGCGCTGCAACCTTGCCCGTCGGCGAGACCGGGGTAGCAAGGGCAAGGGCGGCCGGGACGGAGGGGGATCACCCGGCCTGCACAAGGCGAAGCCGCGGAAGGCTGGGGAGACCGTCCCAGCCGAGCGTCAGCGGTCCCTTGCTCGCGCGGGGGCGGCGCCCCTAGCAAAACCGGCCCGGCAAGAGCGCCAGCGGAAGCCGGGCAAAAGGATATGATCGGGATGTGCAAAGCTGCAAAGCCTGACATCCGCACATCCTGATCGCCGTATTTCCTGAAAGGCTGTGGCGGCCATGAGCATGACGAAACCCCGCTCAGGAGCGGGGTTCCTTGAGTGTCCGGCCTCAGTCGCCGTTGCGGCGGGACCAGATGAGGTTCTGGCCTTCGCCGTCCTCGGCCTCGACCAGGCTGGCGTAGATCGGCGCGGGGAAGCTCGGATCGTCCAGCTTGACGGAGAGATATTCGCGCTGCGTCTCGCGAGCGGTCTTCTTCCAGGCCGCTCCGAACTCGGTGGCGCCGGCGAAGACGCGGAAGTCGGGGCCGCGCTCGTTGTCGCCCTCGGTGGGGACGAATTTCACGGTCTTGACGTTGAGGGTCAGGGTCTTGACCGCGCCGGTGTAGCCGCTGTCGGTCTTGGTAAAGGTGCCGATGGTCGCCATTGTCGTGTTCCTTTTTTCTTCGGGCCGCGCCTATCGCGACCTCGATGGGGGTCGTTCGACCGGGGACGATCGGCCTCGCACCCGAAGGGCTGGAACATCGTGGAAGGCGAGCGAGCGGCGGCTCTTTTTGCTTCGCGATGCAAAGCCGTAGGCGGCGGAAAAAAGTCGGCGACGCACGTTGCGGGAAGACGATCGAGGCGAAGCCGGACTTCGGTCAGACCTATCCATTCGAGGACGCGTAGGTGCACCCGCTATGGAAAATCAGAGGGAACACGGCGATAGCGGCTGTCGGCCTCCGCGCCAAAGACGGCGGCGGTTGGAGCGAAGTGCTCGGGCAAGACCCCGACCCTCAAAGGCAAGACATGGCCATCGGCGCCCGGTGGGAGAGAGCGGGTGCGGCTCCGACGATTCTGCCTCTGCGGGTGTCACCAACGGAGCTGCCGAACAGAACTGCCCTCGCGGTGCTGAGCAATCCGCCCGGCCAGGCCGATGACCTGAGTTTCCCAGTGCTCAACTCTGCCGCTGAATCGAGGCCGAGGGCGATGAAGGGCAATCTCATGGTGCCGCCGCAGCGGCGACTGAGGATGGCGCTCAGGAAGCTGCTCCCTTTCGGGGCTTCCTGCGAAATGGCCGTCCGTCGCCGTCTAACCTGCTGTCGCTACGCGACACGCCCCTGACCGGGCCGCATATCGAGCGGCCCAGTCAGCCGCATCAGCGCCGAGACGCCGAGGAAGATCGCGCCGATGATGCAGAAGATTTGCCGCCAGATTTCGGAGGGGACAGCCTCCTTGGTGATGCCATGGACCAAGGCGTAACCGGCGATCGCCGCTGGAGCGGCGAACAAAAGCGCCACGCCGAGGCGCAGCATCGGCGGGCGCAGCGAGGTGAACAGGAACACCAGCAATCCGAAGGCGACCGCGCTTGCAGTGAGGCCGACAAGACCCGCGCGGATCAAGCCGGAGCCGGTGTCGTAGGCGAAACGCGCGGCGGTGAGCCCCAACATGACAGGGAGCGCATAGGCACAGGACCCCGACCAGTACGACGCTCATCAACATCACGGCCATAGCCGTCCTCCTTTACAAGTCTCGACCGCCTCTCGTCCGGCCCGTTTGCCCCGCATCTGCATCGTGCCACGTACCGAATCTGTCGAGCCGGAACGGCATATTTTTCGGCCAGGCTATCGACGTCATCCGGCCGCGCGTGAGGCGCGGCCGGAAATTTTCCGATGCAGGCGGGAAAGCCGGGAACGCTCACGCGGCCCCGGCTCGGTGTCACTCGGCAGCGACGGCGTAGCCTTCGCCAGCGTCCATCGTTGCGGCATCCTCGGTCTGAGCCGGCTCCTTCGCTTCGGGTTGCTCGATTGCGGGCCACGCGGGTTCCGCCGTCCGTAGCAGGGTCGGGAGCCACCCGGTCCCGGCGAGAAGCTGTTCGGCGGCTTCCGCCATCGGCTGCTTCTTCATGCCCGACAGGCGTTCCGCCGCCTCGTCGCTGACCGCTTCACGCACGGCGGCGAGGTTGTGCGCCTTGGTGACGCGACCGAGATAGGTCCGCACCGTGGGCGTCCAGTGCGCCGTCATGTCGAGGCTGACGGCGGTTGCCAGCTTGTCGGCGGTGTCATGGGCGCGGGGCTTGCGCTCCCAAGGCTGCTTCACGACGTTGACCGTGAGCGAGGCGCAATGGGCGAATAGCGCCATGACGCTCGCATGGTCCAGACCGGCGATGAAGTCCCACAGGTCAGCCACGTCGCGCGGCACGTCCGCAGCCCATCCTTCATGCCGATCCGCCAGCAGCTTTGCCGCCGCCGTGTCCTCGATGCCGTCCGCGTGCCCGCCAAGATGCGCGCTGCTCGGGCGGATATCGATGCAATGGGCTTCCACGCCACGATAGAAGGTCTGCGCCGCCAGCGCATGGGTGACGGCGATCAACGCCATGTCCGGCTGCTCACCAAGGGCGAGACGCAGGCCAAGGGTGCGATGGGCGGTCAGGTCACGGATGAGAAGGTCCGACAAAGGCTTGCCGTCATCGGTGTCTTCGCCCTCCGTTTCCAAGGTCGGAACCCGGTCGTCGTCGCAGTCCTCGATGATCTCGCCATCCTCGGTCACGGTGTAGCCTTCACCTTCCGGCTCGGCTTGCGCCTCTACCTCCGGCGCGGGCTTCTCGTCTTCGGCCCGGATAAAGCCGCGCTCGATCCGCGCCGTCCCGTCATGGGAGAGCACCACGAACACGCCGCCGCGTGTGATGTCGTCGGGATCGTAGGCATGACGCAGGGCGTCGATACGCTCGATCTCGGCCTCCAACTCCCCGAAACGCTCCGCCACATCATCGGGCAGATCGTCCACGCTATCCCACTGCGCGGTCAGGGCGTCGTATTCCACCTGCGCGGTTTCGCGCGCGGCTTCATCCTCTGCCGTCAACTCCACCGGCTGCGGATAATTCCGGCGCAGGCCGTGGGAATGGGGATAGTCGATATGAGCGGTCGCCCATTTCCAGCCTTCCGCCTGAACCTCGGCGGCGATGGCTTCCAGCTTCTCGATAACCAGTCGGTCCAGCAAAGCGACATCTTCATAGAAGCCGCCGCGATCCTCGGTGAACAGGTCGCGCAGGATCACGCCACCCGCTTCCGTATAGGCTTCCGGGCCGACGAGGACCGCGCGCCGATCCGTCGCTGCGATATGCGACCGGGTGAGGTCACGGCGAATGACGGAGGGATCGCGGTTATAAGACAGGTTCTCGTAAACCTGTTCCTGCCGGGCGTGATCCTCCACTATGGCAAAGGCCATCAACTGGTCCAGCGTCAGACCGCCATCACGATAGACCTGCATCAACACGGGGCTGACCGCTCCCAAGCGAAGCCGCTGGCGCACGACATGCGGCGTCACGCCGAAGCGGGCGGCGATTTCCTCCGCTCCCCATCCGCGACTTTCCGCAAGCTCGCGAAAGCGCTCGAACTGGTCGGCAGGGTGAAGGTCTTCGCGGGTGACGTTCTCGTCCAGGCTGATCTCGCTTGGGTCGTTCTGCGTATCGATGACGCAGCGGATCGGCTCGGTCTTCTTGATCTGCTTGCGCCTCACGCGCAGCAACTGCGCCAGTCTCCGGCCTTCGCCGATAGTGACGGAATAGAAGCCGGTTGCTGCGCCCTCGGCGTCAAGCTCGGGCTCGACTACCAGATTTTGCAGGATGCCCTTGGCGTGGATGCTCGCGGCCTTCGCTTCGATAGAGGCCTCGCTATGCGGCGTCTTGCGGGCGTTCCGGGGCGACTTCTTGAGCTTGTTGAGCGGAATGAAAATCTCCGCGCCGTTGGCAGCGGCGGACGTGACGGCGGTTTCGATTACAGCGGTGGTCATGGTCTTTGCTCCTCATGGGCTTGGGTTGAAGCGCAGCACTGCGCTGCAACCCTGCCCGTCGGCGAGACCGGGGTAGCAAGGGCAAGGGCGGCCGGGGCGGAGGGGGATCACCCGGCCTGCACAAGCGGATTTCCGTGAGTGCGGGATTGCTGAAAGACGTATCCGCGCGGAAGGTTGGGGAAACCGGCCCGGGCGGCGCCGGCTCGCCGGCGCTTCACCCTTGCCCGCGCGAGGGCGGAGCCCTTAGCGAGTTGGGTCTAGTTTAAGTCTAGCCTCATGTGGGGAAGGAGACCTTGCGATGGGGAGCCTTCGCGAACTTAGAGCGGGTCGTTGAACGCAGGCACCAGCGGTTTGATTTCATCTAGACCCCACTCGCAGGACGGTCGCCGATTGTCCCGCGCCTAAAACCGGTAAGTCATGCCCAGGACAGGCCCGGACAGGCGCGTATCGAAGACATGACCGTCATGATTGTAGTCAACGTCGAGCACCCGTAGCCGAGCGAGGCGGAGAGGTGGTCATTGATGACATGATTGGCAGTCGCAAGCACCGACCATGTGAGCTTCGACCCGGCACCAAAACCGCCGATGTCCGCCTGAGCCTGCAAGGACAGCTTTTCCGTCACGGGCAGGAACGCGCGTGCGCCTATCACCGGGTCCACCCAGCCGAAGCTCTCGCCATAGGTGCGGGTCACGCTGCCGCCGCCGAGGCCCACGATGAGCGTTACATCATTCGAAATGTTCCAGAAACGCGCGCCGGCGAGTGCGTCGAGTGTGAAACCTGGTGTTTCGACGACACGATAGCCGCCCTGCAAGGTCGCCGTGAACTGCTTCGTGTCGACCGTCGCATCTACACTTGTGCCAGCGGGCACGACGATGCCACCTGGAAGTTGGAATGTCGGCAATGGTCCTGCACCGTGGCTGTCGGTCGTGTCGACATGCATGAGGTCGCCGGAGAAGACGAACCGGTCGTAGCGCCCCCACACATTGACGAAGCCGCCGAAGTTGAGGTTGTCCAAAACGTCCGAGAATGACTTCTCGATGCCGATGGTCGGGCCTTGGCGGAACGGCGATATGTTTCCTTTGAGGCCGGCCGCCCACATGTAGGGCGAAATCTGCAACGCCCAGTCCTGGCGTTCGGCGTGGGCTGGTGTACCTGCCCGCCGGGATCAATGTCGACACGGCGGGCACTGTCCCTAGCGTCGTCGACGATATTTTTGCTCAACTGCCCTGAAGACTTGAAGCGGAGTTGGTCTCAGAGGGCAACTAGTAGTTGTCCGTTTAAGTGACCTCCGCTGCACTCATCGCAGAGATTTCCGAAAAACGGACATGGGCTTCGTGTCTCCGCGATTATCCATTGTTGAAGTCCTTGCCGGCAAAAAGCTCTACTGCTAACCTCAGCGTATCATGATGTTTAAGTCCACATTCTTCCCGCTGATCTGACACCCCGAAGTCGTCGCGGCACGCAAGTGCCATTCAGATCACAACGGCCTGTCCCGGAGGCCGTTCGGAGATTTATTGAATGTCGGAAGCTTCTCATTCCGATCTGAGCCAGGCTCAGATCGCAAACTTCATTGAAGACGGATATCTCAAGCTACACGGTGCCTTCGATGGCGAACTTGCCCAACAAGGGCGAGATCAGCTCTGGAGCGCCATGGGCCTTTCCCCTGACGCGCCGGAGACGTGGAAACAGCCGGTGGTCCGGCTGGGGTTCATGACGGGCAAACCCTTCGTCGACGCAGCCAACACGCCCCTCTTGCACAGGGCGTACGATGCCCTGGCCGGAGAGGGGCGTTGGTTGAAACCCAACGGGCTGGGAACCTTCCCGGTCCGCTTCCCGTCGCCAAACGATCCCGGCGATGCGGGATGGCATGTAGATGCCAGCTTCGGAACTGACAATCCCGACTTCATGCAGTGGCGGGTCAATGTGAAAAGCAGCGGCCGCGCCTTGCTCATGTTGTTCCTCTTCTCCGACGTTGGGGAATTCGATGCGCCAACTAGGGTCCGGAAAGGGTCCCACCGCGCGATCGCCAGGCAGTTACCGGCACATGGAGAGGGTGGTCTCACGCTCGGCGAACTCGCAGCCGACGGCTTCGCATCGACTGCGGACTGTGAAGAAGTGCTGGCCACCGGACAGGCCGGGACGGTCTATCTCTGCCATCCCTTCCTGGTCCACTCGGCGCAACCGCATCGCGGCGCCAAGCCTCGTTTGATGGCCCAGCCCCCGCTACTCCCGAAGGGTGAATTTGACCCGTCACTGCCACCTTCTCCCGTGCAAATAGCCATCCGCAGAGCCATTGGGATGGAAGTCTGAACGCAATAGGCCCAGGAAATGACGTTCTGGGCCCACCCTGGCATGAAGGCAATGTCCGCCAATGCTGGTCGATGTGCCGGTGAACGACCCGCTGAGCGGGAGCGCGCGCGGTGAGGTAACGAGCACGAGCCGTTCGTTGCGCTCGCATTGAGCGTCGTTGGGTAGCGGCAGAGCATGACGGGCTTCTTCAACAAGGAGCCTGACCATCCCCATCCCGTTCTCGATGCACCGATCAGCCCACTGCGCCAACGGCTCATAGACGACATGACCCTGCGCCGGTTTAGCCAGGAGACGCAGCGCAACTACCTTCGCGATGTCGGACGGTTCGCGACCTTTCTTGGTCGCCCGCCGGACACAGCCACGGCCGACGACCTGCTCCGGTTCCAGGTTGCGCAGCAGGAGGACGGCGTACCGGTTCCGACTATGAACAGCATCGTGTCAGCGTTGCGCTTCTTCTTCAATCACACAATCGACCGCCCGGACCTGGCGCGCAAGCTGTGGCCTTCGCCTTCGGAGGGCGACGCTCTATCCAGCTGAGCTACGGGTGCTTATTGCTTACGCGGTGCTTACGCGGGTTTTGTGAAGGTGTTAAGCTCCTACGCGCATCCCTCGCAAACCGTTGTATTCCAATACTCTTTCTTTCTCACTTTTCACATCAGCCGGCTTGACACGTGCCTTCGTAGGGCAGGGGTGGCCGGAACAATGCGCAGCCACCCCGCCGTTCCTGGGTTTTACCGCGTCAGGAGCCGAGTGGCCTGGCGCAGGGCGGCAGCCGTGCGGTTGGCGCCGCGAATCAGCTGCGTGCGGGCGAAGCCTATGGTCTCCGGCCCATGGCTCCCAAGCTCTGCGGCTACCGAAATGGCAGGCAGGCCCGGCACCGGCAGCGCCGGATCATGGGTAAAACGTGGGCCTCGCGTATAGTTCAGTGGCACCAGAATGCGCGCGAGCTGCTGGATTGCTCTATTGGCATGAGCGTCTTCCAGCTTGCCGGCCGCAACGGCCGCGTAGAAGGCCTCGAGCTGGACGCTGAGGTCGGCCAGTTCGGTCGAAACTTGGTCGAGCAGGTCGGCATCGTCGCCGGCCGCCTTGCGGTACTTTTCTAACGTTGCGGTAAACTCGGCGGCGGTTGCACGCCAGTCGAACGGCAGGATCGGCGCATTGGCCACAGCCATGACAGCAGCCAGATAGACCTTGATGTCGCGGATGAGGATGTCGCGATCGGCGATGCCCATCAGGTCGTTCTCTGTGTGCCAGGCAATGTTCCCGCCACACCCGCCAACGGTGTAGTAGTTCATCTGCGTGCGCTTCTCGACGGTCATGGTCGAGGACAGCATGAAGAAGCTCGAAAGTCCGATGTTGTTGAACGAATAGTCGCCAGCGCGCAGCGGCCGCTCACCCTCGAAGGGCAGGCCGGCGACGTCGCGGACGATGTCGGTGCAAAGCGCGGCGGCTTCGCTCATGCAGGCGACGTTCTCATATACGTCCGCCCAGCGGCAGCCAGGGCTGTCGCAATTAACCTGGGCGACGCAGTTTTCGTCGAGATCGAGTGCGAAGGCATCGGCAAACCAGGCCGAGCCGGCATAGCGGCCGGTCGAGTGGCCAGGCCACCAGGCGATGCGCACCGAGCGACGCAGATTGGCGCGGTTGTGCCAGAGCACGCGGGCAATTTCGAGCAGGGCGGCATCGCCGGTGGCATTGTCGCCAACGCCAACGTCCCAGCTGTCATAATGACCGGCCAGGAGCACGAACTTCTCAGGCTCGACGGTGCCGGGCACGATAACTACCGGCACCAGCGATTTGAACCAGCCTTCTTCCAATCGCGTGCGGATGCTGATGGTGCCGCCGGTCTTGGCCAGTTCGATCAGCTCCTGGCCGTCGGGATTGTTTACGACTGCGACCGGGATCACCGGCTTGCGCGGTAGGCCATCGAGATCGGGCGTGCCCCAGACCGACGAGCAAATGCCCCAGTGCCGGTCGACGCCCGGGTTGACTGCGATGACCCCAACGGCTCCCTTTTCCTGGAATTCCAGCACCTTGTTGGGCGAGGCGAAACCATCGGTCAGCACGATCTTGCCACGGATGCGCTCTTCGGCAGCGGAAGCCTCGTCGCGGTTCTTGTCGTAGAAGCTCGACACACTGGCCGACAGCGTGCCGGGCACGTGGTGCAGCACACCGGTTAGACCTTCGGGGCAGTTCAGCGAATAGGCGGGCGGCTTGGCAGCGTAGGTCTTGCCATTGGCCTCGACCGAAGCCTCGTAGGGGATGGAGAGATAGAGCGAGGCTTCAAGCATTTCTACCGGCACACCAAGATCACCAAGGCGCTTGGCAATGTCATGGGCAGAGCTCTCGACATCCTCCGGCTTCCAGCGCGGCATGGTGGAAAAGGCTTCCACCAGCGGCCATGCCGCATCGGCATTGACCTGAGCGATGGCGTTTTTGATGGCCGTATCGAGCATTGCTGAATCCTCTCCTGCGATGAAGTGGGTTCACCATGCCTCAAGTTGAATTGTACGACAATCTGGATTGTACGACAATTTTCTGCTGGGCTTTGGTTCGCGCCGCGGCTAGACTTGTGCGAACACGCCACTACGCCGATTTGACCAAGACCGACAAATGCTGAATGACCCACCCGCATCCTTGGGGCGAACGAACAAGATGAACGATTTGCGCACGATCTTTCAGACCGAAGCATCGCATTTGGCAGATGCTTCGGTGGAGGAGAGCACGCGAGCGCGCCAGCTGGTGCGCGAGAGAGTTTCCGATGCGGTCCGTGCCGCCATCGTCGACGGCCGCATCGCCCCGGACACGCGGTTGACGGAACGCGAGCTCTGTGAGGCCTTTGGCATTAGCCGCACGGTTGTGCGCGAGGTCGCGCGTCGCCTGGAAGCGGAAAAGCTAGTTAGCGTCATTCCGCACAGCGGTCTGCGCGTTGCGCGGTTGACGCGGAAGCACGTGCACGAAATCTACGAGATTCGCACCGAGCTCGAAGCCATCACCGTGCGCAGCTTTCTCGCGTGCGCCACCGACGACGATATCGCCGCCGCCCAGGATTTTGGCGATAAGCTCCTCGAAGCCGGAGCCAAGGGCGACAAGCTGGGCCTGGCCGAGACCATGTCAAGCTTCTTGCGCTTCATGACCGACGTCGCTGACAACCAAATCGCCGCCGAGATGCTCGATCAGTTGCGCTCGCGCGTCAACATGCTGCGCGTTTACGCTATGGCCGAGCCCGGCCAGCTCGAAACCGGCATGGAAGGCGTGCGCGCCATCATCGCCGGAATCACCGCCCGCGATGTGGCCGCCGCCGAGCGGGCGACGCGGGTTTACGTCCGCCGCTCCGCCGAGGCCGTGCATCGTCACATGGACCGGGATGGCTGATCTCTCGAGCTGTTCCGTACCCAGATCATCCCCCTCGCTTCAACCGATAGGCAACAGATGACACTGCAATCGTCCGCCGCTTTGGCGCTACCGCCTGATGTCGCTCCGATCTGCGATCCCGTGACACTGGAGATCATCCGCGGGGCGATCATGGCGACCCAGCGCGAGATGGAAGCCCTCATCGAGCGGACGGCCATCTCGGCCTTCATCCGTGAAAAGAAGGACTTTTATACCGCGCTCTTCGATGAGCGCGGCGTGATGGCGGTGGGTTCGATGGTGCCGATCTTCGGCGACCTGACTTCCCCGGTCTTCGAGCACTTTCCGCGCGAATCCATGAAACCGGGCGATCTCTATTGGTACAATGACTGCTATGGCTCCAAGGGGGCCGTGACTCATTCGAACGACCAGGTGCTGCTAGCGCCGGTGTTCCATGGCGGTCGCCTATGCGCCTTCGTGATGAGCTGGGCGCATTTCGCCGACATCGGCGGCCTGCACCCCGGCTCGATCAGCCCCGATGCCACTTCCATCTACCAGGAAGGTATCATCGTGCCACCGACCAAGGTGGTCGACGCGGGCGTCGTCAATGAAAGCGCGCTGGCGATCTTCCACCGCAATTCGCGCTTCCCCGCCCAGAGCGAAGGTGACATGTCTGCGCTCATGGCGGCCGTCAGGCTCGGGGCCATGCGTGTTGCAGAGATCGTGGCCCGCCACAGCGCCGACGTCGTTTCGGACGCCTTGGCGCAGCTCCTCGAGCGCACCCGCACGCTGGTCCGCCGCCGCCTTGCGGAAAACTTCGACTACGGCACCTACAAGTTCGCCGACCAGATCGACAGCGATGGCCACGGCAATGGCCCGTTCTCGCTCCGCTTCTCGATCACCCGCGAAAAGGGTGCCGACGGGCAGGACCGGTTTATTTTCGACGCGACGGAAAGCGACGATCAAGCGCCGGGTCCCGTCAACTTCATCATGAACAAGGGTGTGCCCGGCATGGCGCTTGGGCTCTACTATCTGGGTGGCGATCCCTCCCAGGTGGTTAACGCCGGTGGTCCTCTCGCGATCGACGAGGTTCGCCTGCGCGAAGGCTCGATCGTACAGCCGCGTTTCCCCGCTCCGCTCGGCATGCGTGGCCTCACCATGATGCGCATGCTCGCCGTACTCAATGGCCTCGTCAACCGCGGCAAGGGCGGCGCACCGGCGGCGCAGTCGGCCTATGTCGTCACCATCATGCGCGGCACCCACGGGGCCGAAACCGGCCAGCCAAAACCCTTCCTCCTCGCCGACGGCATTGGCGTCGGCTACGGCGCCCGTGACTTCGCCGACGGTATCGACGCGGTCTACTTTGTGGCGCAGGAAAACTATCCGGTCGAGTTCCTCGAAACCAGCTATCCGATCCGTCTGCGCCAATACGGCATCGTGCCCGATTCCGGCGGTGCGGGCCGCTTCCGCGGTGGTACCGGCATCGTGCGCGAATACGAGATCCTGGCCGATGAGGCGCTGCTCGCCATTCGCATCGACGGCGTCAAGAACCCGCCATGGGGCTATGCCGGTGGCATGTCTGCCGGCATCGGCTCGATAGTAGTCAATCCGGGCACGCCCCAGGAACGCAAGATTGCGCCGTTGTCAGACGGCACCGCGCTCAAGAAGGGCGACATCCTGCGCATTCAGACTGGTGGCGGTGGCGGCATGGGCCATCCCTACGATCGTCCGGCCGAACGCGTGCTCGAAGACGTTCTCGGCGGCTTCGTGACCGCCGGTGCAGCCCAACGCCACTACGGCGTGGCGATCATCGACGGTTTTCTCGATCTAGAGGCCACGGCTCGCCTGCGTGCCGATCGCCCGGCTGTGAAGGCCTTCCACCGCAATACCTATGTTGATGAGCTTGCCTGACATGGCCATGGATTCCACCCGACCTTCACTCGCCGTTGCCGTTGATATCGGCGGCACCTTCACCGACGTGGCTCTGGTCGATGGCGTCGGCCGCTCCTGGCGCGCCAAGACCCCGTCGATCCCGTCCGACCCCTCCGAGGCCTTCCTCAACGGCATTCGTCTGGCGCTGGAACAAGCCGGCGCTTCGGCCGCCGACCTCGACCAGGTGCTGCACGGCACGACCGTCGCCACCAACATGATCCTAGAAGGCAAGGGCGCCCGGACGGCGCTCGTGACGACGCGCGGCTTCCGCTACGTCCTCGCCATCGGCCGCCAGGACATTCCGCGCAAGGCCAACCTCTATACTTGGGTGAAGCCGGTCCCCCCAGTGCCGGCGAGCCGCATCCTCGAGGTCGATGAGCGCATAGCCGCCGGCGGCGCTGTGCTCGAAGCCCTCGACGAGGCGAGCGTGCGCGCCGCCGCCGCCGGCATTCGTGGTATGGACGTGGCGGCGGTCGCCGTCTGCCTCATCCACGCCTATGCCAACCCGGCTCACGAGCGCCGTGTCGCCGAAATCCTGCGCGACGAGCTCCCGGGCCTCGCCATCACGGTTTCAAGCGACGTGCTGCCGGTCGTGCGCGAATACGAGCGTTCGCTCACGACCGTGCTTAATGCGACGGTCATGCCGGGCGTCACCTCCTATGTCGAGCGGCTCGAAAGGCGCCTGACCGACGAGGGGGCCGGCGCGCCGCTCATGCTCATGCAGTCCAACGGCGGCGTGGCTGGCGCTTCCAAGATCCGCGTCGCTCCGGCTCTGACTGCGCTTTCCGGGCCGGCGGCTGGCGTCGTTGGCGCTCGCGCGGCCGCGCAGGCTTGCGGCATCAATGACATCATCACCGTCGATATCGGCGGCACCTCGGCCGACATCTGCCTCATCAAGGATGGCCAGATCGGCCTAACCCAGCATGGCGCCGTCGGCGAGTGGCCACTGGCGCTGCCGATGGTCGACATGATCACGATCGGTGCCGGCGGCGGCTCGCTCGCCCGCATCAAGGATGGCTCCCTGACCGTCGGTCCGGAAAGCGCAGGCGCCCGTCCGGGTCCGGCCTGCTATGGCCACGGCGGGACCGAGCCGACCGTCACCGACGCCCACGTTGCCCTCGGCCAGCTTCCGGCCCGTCTGCTCGGTGGTCGCATGGTGCTCGACGTTGAGGCCGCGAAAGCCGCGGTCATGAGCGTGGCTGCGTCCCTGGGTCTTGATCTCGAAACTGCGGCACGTGGCATCCTCGCCATTGCCGACAATCACATGGTTGGCGCCATGCGCGTGGTGTCGGTCGAGCGTGGTCACGATCCACGCGACTTCACCCTCGTGCCCTTCGGTGGTGCCGGCCCACTCCATGGCTGCGCCCTGGCTGATCTCCTCGGTATCCGCCGTGTGCTCATCACACCGGCTCCGGGTGTGCTCTGCGCCGACGGTCTGCTCGCGGCAGACCTTCGTTCGGAGTTCTCACGCGCCATGGCGATTTCCGGTCCGATGGATCCGGAAGCAACAGCTCCCATCATTGCCGAGCTCGAGGAGCGGGCTTCCGAATGGCTCGACACTGAAGAGGTGGCTGCGGAAGCCCGTGTCATCGAATGCATGGCGCTCATGCGCTATGTCGGGCAGGGCGCGGAGATCGCGGTGGCCTATGCTTCCGATCGCGCGACCGTGGAGGAGAACTTCCGCGCCGCCCACAAGGCGCTCTACGGCTTCAATCTCGGTGCCCCGATCGAATTGGTAACGCTGCGCGTGCATGCCACTGGTCTCGCCGCAATCCCACCGGTCGTAAACCTGGCCCCAGGCAAGACACCCGCCGCCGAGGAGTACGCAGCTGTCAGCATCGGCGGCGCCAGCCTCGACGTGCCGGTGCTCGATCGCGCTAGGCTCGGTGCCGGTGCGACCTTCGCAGGCCCGGTCATCCTCACCCAGCTCGATACGACCACCTTTGTATCCCCCGGCTGGAAAGGCTCAGTTCATCCCTCGGGCGCCATCATCCTGACGCGGGGTGCGGCATGACCTCGTCCTCGCTCGATCCCGTCTTCGACTACATCTCGGCGCGCCACGACGACTATGTGGCGCGACTCGTGGACTATGTCCGCAATCCCTCGATCAGCGCCCACAACATCGGCATCCGGGAGGTCTCAGAGCTCCTGGTCAAGATGTTGGGCGATCTGGGGCTTGAGGTCGAGGCAGTGCAGACGAAGGGCCATCCCTTCGTCCTCGCCCGCTATCAGGTCGATCCGGCAAAGCCGACGGTTCTGCTCTACGGCCACTATGACGTTCAGCCGCCCGATCCGCTCGAATTGTGGGAGAGCCCTCCGTTCGAGCCGACCATTCGCAATGGGCGCATCTATGCGCGCGGCATCGGCGACAACAAGGGCCAGCACTTCGCCCAGATCATGGCCATCGAGGCGCATCTCAAGGTCCATGGCACCCTGCCTTGCAACGTCATTTTCCTTCTCGAGGGTGAGGAGGAAATCGGTTCGCCTCAGATCGCGGACTTCGTGCGCGACAATAAGGATCGGCTCAAGGCTGACTTCGTGGTCACGGCCGACGGCCCCCTCCATGAATCCGGTCGAGCGACGCTCACCTACGGTGTGCGCGGGATGGCTTCGTTCGAGCTGCGCGTGCGCACCGCCGCCCGTGACGCTCATTCGGGCAACTACGGCGGGGTGATGCCCAACGCGATCTGGAGCCTCGTGCACCTGCTCGCCTCGATGAAGTCGCCCGACGGGCGCATCACCATCGAGGGGTTGCACGACCAGATCATTCCGCCCACCGAGGCGGAGATCGCGGCCACCAAGGCGCTGCCGCTCGATCTGCCGGGCTACATGGCCAACATGGGCCTCAAGCGCCTTGACGAACCGGCCGACCGCCCGTTCTGGGATCGGTTGATGTTTCATCCGACCCTGACGATCAATGGCCTCCACGGCGGCTATGGCGGGCCCGGCACCAAGTCGGTGCTCCCTTGCGAGGCTGTCGCCAAGTTCGACATTCGCCTCGTCGATGCCATGACGCCCGAACATGTCGACGCCTGTGTCCGCGCGCACGTGGCCAAACATGCGCCCGAGGTGGAGGTCGTCACCTATGGCAGCATGCTGCCCTCCAAGACGCCGCTCGATAGCCACTGGGGTTTGCTGATCCAGGAAGCGATCGTCGAGGCTCGCGGAGAGACGCCGCTGGTCTACCCGTCTGCCGGCGGCAGCCTGCCGGACTACGTCTTCACCAAGGTGCTGGGCGTGCCGGCTTTTGTCATGCCCTATGCCAACGCCGACGAGGCCAACCATGCTCCGAATGAAAACATGGAAATCAAGCTGTTCTTGAAGGGTATCCGCACAGGCGCCGCCCTGCTGGATCGGTTTGGGCGGGTGTGAGGCATTATCCTCGAAGAGGCCAAGGCGGTCGGCGCGAGCCGGCCGCCTTTTCGTTGGCTTATGCTCCGATGCTCGGTTCTTCGCGCACCGGATGGTAGCATGCCACGCTGCTGAAACCGTTCGCCTCAGCGTTGCGCTGCATCAACGGTTCGTCCCTGCGGCATGCGTCGGTCACGCGCGGGCAGCGCGGGTTGAAACGGCAGCCGGGCGGCGGATTGACCGGGTTCGGCGGCTCGCCACGGGTGGCCTTGCCACGGGCGAGGCGCGCACGCACCGGATCGGGCTCGAGCGCCGAGCCCCGCAGCGCCACGGAATAGGGGTGGCTGGGAGTCACCAACACCTGGTTGGAGGTCCCTTCCTCGACGGCGCGGCCGAGATACATCACGATCACCCGGTGCGAGATTGCGCGCACCACCGCCAGATCGTGGGCGATGAAGATGATGGCGATGTCGAGCCGCTTTTGCAGGTCGATGAGCAGGTTTACCACCTGTGCCTGCACCGACACATCAAGAGCCGATACCGGCTCGTCGCAGACCAGCACCGAGGGTTCGGCAGCCAAGGCGCGTGCAATACCGATGCGCTGGCGCTGGCCGCCAGAGAATTCATGTGGAAAACGGCTTGCTGCTGCCGGTTCGAGACCCACGGCCGTGAGCAGTTCCTCGACGCGGGCACGACGGGCAAAGCCCTTGGCAAGTCCATGAACGTCCAACGGTTCGGCGATGATATCGAGCACCGTACGGCGCGGGTTGAGCGACAGATAGGGATCCTGAAACACCATCTGCACTTGCCGGCGCAGGGCGCGCTCGCGACGGATCGGTTCGCCTCGGAAGAGGATTTCGCCCTTGTCGGGCGTTTCCAATCCCACCAGCATGCGGGCCAGGGTGGATTTTCCGCAACCCGATTCCCCCACGACCGCCAGCGTTTCGCCAGGCGCGACCGCCAGGCTCACGTCCTTTACTGCATGGAAGGATTTGCCGAACACGGCGCCGCCGGCCCGGAAGGTTTTGGAGAGGTTGCGTGCCTCGAGAATCGGTTCAGCCGACATGGGCGGTCTCCACGAGCGGATAGTGACAGGCGCGGCTGCGGTGCGGGAAATCGAAAATCAGTTCCGGGCGGACCTGTGTGCACAGCTTGCCTCGCTGCGTGCAGCGCGGATTGAAGGCACAGCCTGGCGGTGGCGCGACGAGATTGGGAGGCGCGCCCTTGATCGGCTCAAGCCGCTCAACAGTCTCGATCCGCGGTGCGGAGGCAAGCAGCGCTGCAGTATATGGATGGGCTGGTGCGCGGAAAATGTCGTCGACACTGCCGGTTTCGACAAGGCGACCGGCATACATCACCGCCACCCGTTCGGCGGTGCGGGCGACAACGCCAAGATCGTGGGTGATGAGCAGGATGGCCATGCCCAATTCCTCACGCAACTCGTCGAGCAGGTCGAGGATCTGCGCTTGCACCGTGACATCGAGCGCGGTCGTTGGTTCGTCCGCGATCAGCACTTCCGGTTTCAGGGCGATGGCCGAGGCGATGAGAATGCGTTGCCGCATGCCGCCCGAAAATTGGTGCGGATAATCGTCGATTCGCTTGTCAGCCGAAGCCAGATGCACCGAACGCAACAGTTCGATCGAACGCTCGCGGGCTTCCTTGCGCGAAATGCCCAGGTGCGTGCGGTAGAGTTCGCCAAGTTGGTCACCGATGGAGAGCACCGGATTGAGTGCCGACAGGGCATCCTGGAACACGAGGCCGATGACGCGGCCGCGCAGCTTGCGCTTGGCTTCTTCGTCGATGGTCAGAAGGTCGTGTCCCGCCAGATCCATTCGCTTGGCATTGATAGTCGCATTGCCGCGTACGATGCCCATTACCGCGCGCGTCGAAACCGACTTGCCCGAACCCGATTCGCCCACCAGCGCCAGCACTTCCCCGCGTTTCAAGTCGAAGGAAACGTCGCAGACGGCCTTCACCTCGCCTCGCATGGTGGGGAAGCTGACATCTAGCCCTGACACCGAAAGGACTGGGCGCTCGTCTGCCGGTTTCGTCATCGGTGACATTTCCTCCCTCAAGAATTGTACGACAATCCTTGACACGGCTTCGGCCGCATCGCAACACTTGGTCGCCAATTCAACAGCGAGACCATGATGATCCGCAATGTTAGGAATGCCTTGACCCGTCGTGCCGTCCTGATGGGCGGCGTCGTTATGGCCATGGGACTGGCCAGCCTGGGCGCCGTCGGTGCCCAGGACGCGGCCACCCGCATCGTCATCGGCACCACCGCCGATGTCATCAATTTCAATCCTTTGGTCGGCAACAGCCGCTCGGATACCTGGGTTACCAACCTGATGTATCCGCGCCTCATGCAGATGACCGACAAGGGCTCCAAGGCTCCCTATGTCGCGACCGAGTGGGGTTATTCGGAGGATGGCCTGACCGCCTGGATGAACATCCGCGGCGACCTCAACTGGAACGACGGCACACCCTTCACGGCCGACGACATCGTCTTCACCATCACCGCAGTCACCACCGAAAAGATCGGCGTCACCGCCGGTCTCGTGCCTTCGTTCGTCAGCGCCAAGGCAGCGTCGCCGACCCGCGTTGAATTCACCCTGAGCCGACCGGACAGCACCTTCCTCACCAACATCGGCTTCTGGATGCCGATTGTACCCAAGCATGCCTTCCCGGCAGTGGGCCAAGTCGCGGCCTTCGCCAACGACAAGGATTGGGTGAGCGTTGGTCCGTTCATCCTCACCGAAGTCAACGCCGGCCAGAGCTACGTGCTGAAGGCGGTCGACAACTATCCGCTCGTCGAAAGCGGCAAGGCCAGCGTCGATGAAGTCGAGTTCCGCGTGTTTCCCGATGTGAACGCCCAGGCCTTGGCACTGCGTGCCGGAGACCTCGATCTCATCGCCAACGCGCTGCCGGCTCCGATCGCCCGTACCCTCCAGGGTCAGCCAGGCATCACCATCGCCCAGGCACCCTCGCTCGGCTGGTCGCATGTGCTCTACAACATGAAGCGCGAAACCTTGGCCAAGCTCGAAGTGCGTCAGGCTCTGGCGCACTCGGTCGACTACAACGCGATCCGTGCAATCGCCATGCAGGGTCTCGCCAAATCGACCAATTCCTCGGCCATCTCACCGGTACTCAGCGACTGGGCCGATCCGGAAGCCAAGGAGTATGCGTTCGATCCTGAGCTCTCCAAGAAGATTCTGACCGACGCCGGCTATACCGACGCCAATGGGGACGGTTACTTCGACGGTCTCGAATTCTCCCTGCTCTACGAACAGAGCGCCGCCGACATTGCCAACTGGGCGCAGATCATGAAGGACGGCGCAGCCAAGGCTGGCATCAAGATCAATCTCACCGGTCTTGAACGCAACACCTACCTTGCCCGTGGCCGCGAGAAGGATTTCGACATCTACGCCGGCAACTGGGCAGTGATGGAAGAACCGGCCGCCTATCTTGGCCTTGCCTACCGCGCCAACGGCTTCATCAACTACGCCTCGATCTCGGATCCGGACCTGGAAAAGCTGATTGACGAAGCCAAGGCCGCCACGACCCCGGAAGCAGTGAAGGTGCCGGTACAGGCCGCCGCCAAACTCATCCAGGATAAGGTCTACGACAACGTGCTCTACTACCAGACCTTCCAGTTCGCCTATAACAGCGACAAGTGGGATGGTTTCGTAGTCCAGCCGTCGGACCTGCTTTCGCTGGTCAACCCCCTGTCGCTGGCTTCGGTCAAGCCGAAGGACTGATGACGTGCATCTCACCGGCTACTTTGTGCAACGACTGCTGCGCGGACTGGTAACCTTCTGGTTCGCTGTGACGGTGACTTTCTTCCTTGTCCGGCTGTTGCCGGGCGACCCGGTGCTGGCCGTGGCCGCGCCGGGCATGACCGAGGAAATCCGCCTGACCCAGTTGCAGCAATTCGGTCTAGACCGGCCATTGACGGTCCAGTACTTCGCCTACCTGCGCGAACTCGTGCAAGGCAATCTGGGCGTTTCGTTCCTGCGTAGCCAGCCGGTGAGTGCGGTCTTGATGGAGCGCCTTCCATGGACGCTCCTTCTGACCGGGTCGGCCCTCCTGCTCACTGTTCTGCTCGGCGTGCCGCTTGGCGTGCTGGCGGCGACCCGTGCCCGCGGCTGGGTCGACCAGGTCGTGCAGATCGCAGGGGTCATCGGGCAGTCGCTCTTCGTGCCATCGCTCGGGATATTCCTGCTCTATACGCTGGGGCTGATGCTGGGCTGGTTTCCGATCGGTGGGGCCGTCAAATCCGGCCTCACCGGCTTTCCCTACTACCTTTCCATCCTCCACCATCTTGTGCTGCCTTGCTTCACCCTGGTCCTGGCCCAGCTTGCCTCCTATGTACTGACGTTGCGCGCAACGCTGATCGAGGCCCTGGGCGAGGAATATTGCGATCTCGCCCGCGCCAAGGGCACGCGCGAGAGCAAGGTGATCTGGAAGCATGCCCTGCGCAATGCGCTCCTGCCCACCACCACGCTCATCGGGCTGCAGATCGGCTTCCTCGTCGGCGGCGCAGTTCTCACCGAAACCATCTATGCCTATCCCGGCGTCGGCCGCGCCATCTACGAAGCCGTTGGCCAGCTGGATTTCCCCGTGCTGCAGGGTGCCTTCGTGCTGCTGGCCGCCACGGTGGTCATTGCCAATTTTCTGACCGATATGGCCTACGGGCTGCTTGACCCTCGGGTGCGTGCCTGATGACCATGACCAACACTCCCACCGAAATCGCGCCAGCGCCGGCGTCCACCCTGGCGCCCGCCGATCTCCGACCCGCCCAGCGCACATGGCGTGCATTCCGGCGCAACCCGCTCGGCATGGGCTCGGCTGCCATCATCCTGCTGATGGTCGCAGTGGCGATCCTCGCTCCGCTCCTCGCCGAATTTCCCAGCGGCTATGGCAGCGAAGTCCTGATGCCGCCTTCGACCGCTCATCCGTTCGGCACTGACGATCTCGGCCGCGACGTGCTGGCCCAGGTGATCTGGGGCACCCGAATCAGCATGGTCATCGGCTTCGCCTCTTCCTTGCTCGCCATCCTCATCGGCGTGGCCCTCGGCATTCTCGCGGCCTATGCCAAAAGGCTCGACGCGCCGATCTCCATGCTCGTCGACGTGTCGCTGGCTCTGCCAGTGCTGCCGCTGATGATCCTCGTCGCGGCGCTGGTCGGTCCCTCGGTGACGACGCTCGTCGTCGTCATCGCTCTGTTCTCCTGGCCCGAGGTCACCCGCATCGTCCGTTCGCAGGCATTGTCGGTCACGCGCCTGCCTTACGTCGACGCTGCCCGCACCATCGGCGGCTCGCATTTCTGGATCATGACGCGGCACCTGCTGCCAGCGGTTGCGCCGATCATCGTCGTCTCGGTGGTGCTCACTGCCTCGCGTGCGGTAATGTCGGAGGCCGGCCTCTCATTCCTCGGCCTCGGTGATCCGGAAAGCTGGTCGTGGGGAAAGATCCTCTTCAACGCCCAGCGTTCGGGCGCGCTCACCGTTGCATGGTGGTGCACGCTCTTCCCCTCGCTCGCCATTCTCTTCCTCGTCGTGTCCTCGACGCTTGTGTCGATCGCTTACAACGACGCCCGCAACCCGAAAACCCGGGAGAACTGATCTGTGAAGCAACGTCTGTCGCGCGACACCTATGCGCGCATCCAGGATGGCCTGCGTGCGCGCATGGCCGCTCAGGGGTTCGATGGTCTGCTTGTCGACGACCATCACCATGTCGCCTATCTCAGCGGGTTCTTTCACTTTCCCAACGAACGACCGGCGGCGATCTGGCTCACTGCCAAGGAGTGCATCCTTTTGGTGCCGGCGCTCGAGGCCGACCATGCCGAAAAGCAAAACACGGCAGCTGACTTCGTCGTCTATCCCGAGTTCCCCGGCATCGAGGATGCTTTCGCGATCCTCCTGTCGAAGCTGAACCCGACCGGCCGCATCGCCTATTCGCCGGCAACCTCCGTCGGGCGGGTGGAAAAGTTCAAGCAATTCGGGCCCAATGCCACATGGGTCATGTCCGAGATCGTCGAAGATGCGCGGCTCATCAAGTTCCCCGAAGAGATCGTCCTGCATCGTGAGGCGGCCCGCATTTCCGACGCTATGGTCGAGGCGGGGCTCAAACTCATCCGTGACGCCATGGAAGCCGGGGCGCCGTTGCCCACCGAGGCGGAACTGGCCAGCCATGTGACTCGGTTCGGCGTGTCCACCATGTATGCCGAGCATGAGGATGTCGTGGTCGGCCAGATGCTGGCCGGCGGCCTTGTCTATACCGGAAAGAATGCTGCCTTCCCCCACGGCCTGCCTTCGGCCGAGCGGGTCAAGCCGGGCGAAACCTTCATTCTTTCGCTCGGCTGCGCCGTCGGTGGCCGTTTTGCCGAGAGCGAGCGCACCTTCGTGATGGGCGAGCCCAGTGATGAGCAGCGCCGCTTCTTCGACGTCGCCGCCCGGGCCCAGGCCATAGGTACCGACGCCCTGATTGCCGGCCGCCCGTGCTCGGAAGCCAATCGCATCTGCCTTGAAGTGATCCGTGAAGCAGGCATGGCGCAATATCTGCGCCATCGCCAGGGTCACGGCATCGGCATTTGGCTGCACGAGCCGCCATGGATCGCAGACGGCGACGACAGCCCGCTGCAACCCGCCATGATCGTTTCCTCCGAACCCGGGCTCTATATCCCCGGCCATGGCGGCTATCGCATTTCCGATACGGTGCTGATCACCGAGGCCGGGCCCGAGCGACTGACCAAGCATTCCCGCACCATCGATGAATGCATCATCGGCTAATCTGAAGCACTGAGGAGACAGGAATGGACGTCACCATCAACGGAGCGCGGCTCAACATCGAGGTGCTGGGTGCCGACAACAAGGATGCGCCGGTGATGATCGTCCATCACGGTGCACCGGGCCTCGGCAGCCATGCCGAGCCCAAGGCTTCCTTCGGCCCCTTTGCCGATGAATACCGCATCGTCGTTTTCGATGCCCGTGGCAGCGGCGCCTCTGAGGACAAGGCCCCCTTCACCCACGAGCAATGGGCGGCGGACGTTGATGCCATCCGCGAGTGGATCGGAGCCGAAAAGGTCATCATGGCCGGCGGCTCCTATGGCGGGTTCATCTCCATGGAATATGCCATCCGCTACCCGGGCCGGGTGCTTGCCATGGTTCTGCGCGACACTTCGGCGGACAACGCCCATCGCGAACTCTCGCGCGCCAATGCCCTGGCCTCGCCGCGCATCGAGGTCGATCTTGACCTCTTCAACCGCATCATGGCGGGGACGACGCGCGACAATGCCGACCTGAAGGCCGCTTGGGCGCACATCCTGCCCCTGTACGACCATGACCTGGACTTGGACAAAGTCCAATCGAGGATCGAGAACACCCCATATCACTACGCCACTCACAACTTCGCCTTTGCGGTCAATCAGGAAAACTATGACCTCAAGGACAAGCTTCCTGGCATCAAGGTACCGACCCTGATCACCGTTGGCCGCCATGACTGGATCACCCCAGTTTCGGCCTCCGAAGCCATCCACCGCCTGATCCCGGGTTCGGAAATGGTTATCTTCGAAAATTCCGGCCATTCACCCCAGGTCGAGGAGGCGCCTAAATTTCAGGTCACCGTCCGCGATTTCCTGTTCCGTGCGCTAAACAACCGCTGATCTAAAGCGAGGACTGGCGCCTGGCCGGCACGCGCCGGCCAGGCAAGCAAAAGTCGCGGCGGTTGGCGTCCGGCGGTTGTCCGCCAAGCGAGGGCCCGACGGGTTCGCCATGATCGTCACCGACGGCATCTTCCGCTTCCGCTCTCGCTACGGGTTCGATAGGCTAGAACTCTGCGTGCCGGGCGAATTGATGAAGATCACCATCGAGCCTTTCGCCAGGGCCAATCTGTTCAAGAAGAGGTCGCGAACGCGAAGGAAGAGCATGCCGGTTTCGCCAAACAGCGCGGCGCGGTCCTTTGGTGGGAGCAGGGCGACCTTATCCATCGACGTTGGCCGTCACTGTGCTGGCGATCAAGACGAGCGTGGGCCGCATCCAAGCCGGCGCCTGCACGGCAGAGGACGCGCGTGTCTTCTTGTCACTTGCCGAAAGTTGGCGTGCGGCGACTTGCGCAATGTCGGCCGCACGAACGGGACCGACATGGCGAAGGGCTTGAACGACCGTGCCGGCCGGGCTGCCCGGAGCGATCAGATGCTTCGGCGACGCATGCCGAAGATCGACCACGCGTTTGCCGAGTACCACACGCCGTGATGGGCCATCGGTGAGATATGTGCTCTTCGCCGGCACCTGCGTCGTAAGCCCGAGCGCGTTTGCGGCGCGCGCGCCCGCGATCTGAACCAGCGACCCGGTCTCGCGCGCCAAAGCATGCGCGACGTCGTCGAGAGCCGGCGAGAGTTGACCGAGCTTCGGGTGAACCTTCGGGAAATCGTAGAGACCTCGCACGAGTCGACGCAACTTGCCGGCCTTGACCAGCCTAGACAGGGCCTGGTCGACCGCCGCGCGCCGCCGCCTATTCCTGGCTGCCGCAGGGATGACGTGTGACAAAACCTCTGATAAGATCGCGGTCGATTAGAGGATTTGTAACATGCCCTCGGCGCACGATTCGCAAAAGGCGAGGCTCAGAAGCCTGCTCAATGCGCGCACCATGATGCATGCGCATGAACTGCGCGAGGCTGGCATCAGCGCGCAAACGATCGCGCGCGCCGTCGAGAGCGGTGAAGTCGAGCGTATCTCGCGCGGGGTTTATCAGAAGCGTGGCGCGGAAGTCGAAGAGAACCAGATCCTCGCCGAAGCTGTCATGCGCGTCCCCAAAGGCGTGGTCGCTCTGGTATCGGCTCTCGCCTTCCATGGACTGACCGACCAGATGCCACGGCGCGTCTGGATGGCGATCGGGACGAGCGATTGGGCACCCGTCCAGTCCTATCCGCCGCTGCGCATGGTCCGTTTCACGGAGTCCTATCTGCGCCAGGGCATCGAGCATCATGCGATCGCTGGCATCGACGTCCCGGTCTATTCAATCTCGAAGACCCTTGCCGATCTATTCCGAAACCCAAAACTGGTCGACCGATCGGTCGCTGTAGAAGGTCTGCGCGCCGCCCTCCAGCAACGCAAGGTAACTCCGAGCGCAATCGCCCAGGCCGCGAAGGCCGGCGGCGCTTGGAAGGTGATGCAACCCTATCTCGAGGCGCTCACCTCCAATGGCTAAAGCACCAACGAACATGGCGAAGTCGGTCAAGGACCGGTTGCTCACCTGCTCGATGCGGGGGCTCCGCTGATCTAGCTGGACGACAGCAAGCCGCCGATTGCAAACTGTCAGAAAACTGCGTATATTTCTGACAGGAGATCAGCATGCAACGGTTGAGCGAACAGATTTTGGCGCATGCGGGCGGATTGCCCGAGGGTACGCCCGTGTCCGCGAAAAGCTTGCTTCACCTCGGCAATCGGGCTGCGGTGGACCAGGCGTTGTCGCGCCTGGCGGAGCGTGGCCAACTGATCCGCGCTGGCCGTGGCGTCTATCTGCGTCCCGTGACGAGCCGGTTTGGCACGCGGTCGCCTTCGGTGGAGCAGGCGGTCGAGGCGCTCGCCAGTCAGCGCGGCGAAGTCATCGTGTCCAGCGGTGCGGCGGCCGCCAACACCCTTGGCCTCACGACACAGGTTCCGGTCCGCTCGGTCTATTTGACCTCGGGCCGCACCCGGAAAATGAATCTCGGCAAGCAGGTGGTCGAACTGCGGCACGCACCGCGCTGGCAGCTCGCCTTGGCCAATCGGCCGGCCGGTGAGGCAGTCCGGGCGCTGGCTTGGCTTGGTCCCGAGAAGGCCGAGGCGGCGCTGTTGGCTTTGAAGCGCAAACTTCCGCAGACTACCTTCAACGAGCTGGTGGCGGCGGCGCCGCAGCTTCCGACTTGGCTCGCCCGCAGCGTGGGAAAGGCGGCGCATGGCTGACGCATTCCTCAGCCTTGCGGCCGCGGATCGCCGAGAAGTCTTGGGCGTCGCGGCCGACCGATCCGGTCGCCCCGCGCACCTGCTCGAAAAGGATGTCTGGGTGGTCTGGGCGCTTGCCGCCCTCTATGGGTCGCCCCTCGGCGAACACCTGGTCTTCAAGGGCGGCACATCGCTGTCGAAAGCCTATGGGGTCATCCGTCGATTTTCCGAGGACGTCGACCTCACCTATGACATCCGCGCGCTTGCTCCCGACCTGGTGGGCGGCAACGGCGAGGCCTTGCCGAAGACCCGCAGCGAGGAGAAGCGCTGGTCGAGCGAGGTCCGCAAGCGACTGCCCGAGTGGGTGGCGGGAACGGCGCAGCCGACCATCGCGAATGCGCTGGCCAGCGGGGGATTGGCGGCGGCGATCCGCGTCGAAGATGACAAGCTGTTCATCGATTACGAGGCGACGGCAATCGGTTCGGGATATGTCGCACCGAGCGTGATGCTCGAATTCGGTGCGCGATCAACGGGCGAGCCAGCGAGTTTGCGCGACGTAGTCTGCGATGCTTCCGGCTTGGTGGAGGACGTCGTCTTCCCGACTGCCCGGCCGCGCGTGATGCATGCGGAGCGGACCTTCTGGGAGAAGGCAACGGCCATCCACGTCTTCTGCCGGCAGGAGCGTTTGCGCGGTCATCGGTTCGCCCGGCACTGGCATGACGTCGCTCGACTGGATGAGGCCGGCTTCGCGGCTGCTGCTTTCGCTGATCGCGACCTGGCGACCGCCGTCGCCCGTCACAAGGCGATGTTCTTCGCGGAGAAGGCAGCGGGTCGATCGCCGATCGACTACGCGGCTGCGGTCAACGGCGGTCTGCAACTCGTTCCGGCCGGCGATGGCGCGAAGGCCTTGGAAGAAGATTACGCCCGCATGGTTGAGGACGGCCTCCTTCTGGAGGACGCCGAGCCTTTCGAGGCGCTCATGGAGCGCTGCACAGAGATCGCCGCACGAGCCAATAGCGCGGCAGGATAAGAAAAAAAGCAGGCTGGGGAGGCGACGGTGTACATTTCCGAAATCTACGCGAGCGGCTTCCGGTGCTTCGATCCGGCCGCGCCGTTGCAACTGAAGCTCTCTTCCGGTCTCAACATTCTCGTGGGGCCGAACGACGCCGGGAAGAGCGCGATCATCGACGCTGCCCGCTATGTTCTCTGGACGCGTGGCGACGACTATATCCGTCCGGACGAACACGACTTCCACGTCGGCGCCGACGGAACACGGAGTAGCGACTTCGTCGTGCGATGCACTTTCGACGACCTCAGCGCTGATGAAGAAGCCCGTTTTCTGGAATGGTGCGCCAACGAAAAGGGGAAGCTTCGTCTGCACGTCTGCATGCGGGGCGCGCGGCGGGTTTCTCCTGGCGGCGGCAGTATCATCTCCAGCCAGCACCGCGCTGGCGCCGAAGGCGAAGGACTGCCGCTCGACGGGGAATTGCGCGAGTATCTGAAGGCCACCTATCTCAAGCCTCTGCGGGACGCCGAGCGCGAGATGCGAGCAGGACGCCGGTCGCGTCTGTCGCGCATTCTCGGCGCGATGCCCACGATGGGCCCCCAGAGCAAGCCGGCCGCGCCGGGTGCCAAGGTTACGCTTCACGACACGCTTTCCGCCGCTGACGCGGCGGTCCGGGACAACGCTGCTGTGGGGGGCGTCGCCAGCAGCGTGAATACCGATTTTCTAGACAAGCTGTCGTTTGTGGATGATCGCCTCGTCGCGACGCTGGACCTCGGCGCGGGCGGGTCGTTCGATCAGATCCTCGAACGGTTCGAGCTCTATCTGAACGCTAAGGCAGGGACCGAGCGCGTGCAGCGCGGATTGGGCTACAACAACCTGCTGTTTATGGCGGCCGAGTTGCTGTTGCTTCAGTCGCATCCCGATCAGGTCCCGTTCCTGCTGATCGAGGAGCCGGAAGCGCACCTGCATCCCCAGCATCAGACGCTGTTCATGGAGGTGCTCGCAGCTCGCGCCGCCAAACCGGATCCCAAGAAAGGCGAAACCCATCAGCAGGTCCAGGTCCTGCTCACCACCCATAGCCCGCAGCTCGCGGCCGGCGCCGAGCTTGAGACCATGACGATGATCGTCAGTCACAGCGCCTTTCCGTTGGGCGCGGCGCATACCCGGCTCGAAGCCGACGACTATGAGTTTCTGCGCCGCTTCCTCGACGCGACCAAGGCCAACCTGTTCTTCGCCCGCGCACTGATCGTCGTGGAGGGCGACGGCGAGCACCTGTTGCTGCCCGCGATCGCCGAGAAGCTTGGGCGTCCGCTCAGCCGCTATGGCGTCTCGCTCGTCAATGTCGGTCACCGCGGCTTATTCCGGTACAGCCGGATACTGCAACGCAAGACCGGGAACGCGATCCCCGTGCCCGTGGCGCTGATCCCTGACAGGGATATCCCGCCCGCCGAGGCGAAAGACCTCGTCGGTGATCGGAAGACCGAGAACGAGCTGACGCAGGACCAGGTCGTTGCACGGCTGAAGACGCTGCGGCGCGACGTCGGGGACCCCGTCGACGCTTTCATCGCCGACAGTTGGACGCTCGAGTTCGATCTCGCGCTGCGGCCCGAGCTTGCCGAGAGCGTTCACCAGGCGGTCCAGCTCGCCAAGACCAGCAGTCGCAAGTCCGAGCGGCTTGCGAAGATCGTGACGAAGGCCAGCGAAACCTACGCAGGCTGGAAGGAGGCTGGGCTCTCCACGACCGAGATCGCCGTCAAGATCTACCAGCCCGTCCACGACAAAGGGGCCTCCAAGGCCGAGGTCGCTGAGCAACTCGCCGCCATACTGCGTAAACGCACCGATACGCCGGAGCAGATGCGCGATCGACTTCCGCCCTATCTGGTGCGCGCGATCGACTACGTGACGGGTGGCTATGTCCCCGGGGCGCCAGCGATCGTACCCGAGCCGGAAGTCGAAGACGAAGAGATCGGGGGCGCCGGGAAGGAAGGCGCGGCGGCGGTGGAGGCGTAGCACCATGTTCGAGATCCTGCCGCTCACACCCGAACTGCTTGCCGAACTTGGCGACGAGCTGGGCGGCTGCGATTTCACTGATCCGAGCCAGACCGATTTCCTGGCGAAGGCCACCCCCTGTGACGTCCAGGCGGCACCCGGCAACGGCAAGACGACGCTGCTGGCCGCAAAGCTTGCGCTGCTTTCGCGTAACTGGTCGACCCGCAGGCGGGGCGTCTGCGTCATCTCGCACACCAATGCCGCGCGGACGGAGGTCGAAGATTTGATCGCCCGTCACCGGACCGCAGCGCGGCTGATGGCCTATCCTCATTTCACCGGCACGGTCACAGCGTTCATAAACCAGTACCTTGCCTTGCCCTATCTTCGAGGCTTGGGTTGGCACGTGCGCCAGATTGACGACGACGCCTTCGCGGCTGAGGCGCTGCGGCGGTATCCGGGTTGGGTCGTCCTCGACAACCTCGCCAAGAACAAGAAGCTCAAGCTGAAGCGCAGACTCGAAGAGTGGATTTCGCTCCTCGATCTGGACTCGGGTTTCACGGACACAGATGCAGAGCCCCGGGCGCTGGCGGTGCGCTGCCGCAAAGGGCAATGGGGTGCCCACACCGATTGCGGGAAGGCGCTCGAATCCCTCAAGGCCTCGATGGTCAAGAGCGGGCTCTATCGTTACGCCGACATGACCGCGCTCGCGTGGCGCGCGCTCCGTGAAAACCCCGCTCTCGCAGAGCGGCTTTGCGACCGCTTTCCGCTCGTCATTCTTGATGAGGCGCAGGACACTCATGGCGACCAGCTCCGGCTGCTGGAGCACGTGTTCAAGCAAGACGGATCGGCGTTCCAGCGCCTCGGGGACAGCAATCAAACGTTATATGAGGACGATGGAACAGCACCGGCCTATTGGACACCAGGCTCCGGTTGCATCCCTCTCGATACGAGTCGCAGGTTCGGCGGGGAGATCGCCGGATTTGCAAGTCGGCTGACCGCTCGTCAGGCTCAGACCATTGTGGGCCTGGGCGCACGGCCTGCGTCGCGGGTGATATTCCTGTTCGACGAAGCTACGATCGGTGGGGTTCTCGGGGCCTTTGCGAAAGAGGCACGCGCGCTGTGGGGCGGCGATTGCGGTGCGCGCGACGTCTGGGCGGTCGCATCGCGTCACAATCTGCCCGGTAAGAAAGGGGCTTGGCAGCCGAAGAGCCTTGTCGACTATCATCCCGCATATCGCAGCGAGGGTGGGTCTCGATCGAAGACCAACCTCCTTTGCCGGCAGCTTCAGAAAGCTGCGGTACACCACGCTGCGGCACGCCCTCCCGCAGAGGTCGGCGAGATGCTCGCCGTCGGGGTTTCCGGGCTGGCGCGCGCGCATGGCTGGAAAGCGGCGAATGATCGTCCAATTACTGCGCATAATGTCTGGCAGGCTCTGTCGCATCGCGACCTTGCGTTGCCGCGCACTGTACGTCGACTACTCCGCGACCATGTGCTTGCCAGCGATGCGGTATGGGGGCAGGCAGCATGGCTGGCGTTCGTGGCACAGTTGCTGGCACTCTTCAGTCCGCATCCTCAGGACGCTGAAGCTGAGATCGCAGATTACTGCGGCTTCGTCGCGGAGCAAAAAATCGATCTTGCCGATCCCGAGCGGCGTTCCACGAAGCAGGTGCAATTCGATGACGTCACATTGAGGCTGGGATCGATCCATTCCGTCAAGGGTAAGAGCGTAGACGGAATTCTCGTCGTCGAGAGTGAGGTATGGAAAGGCAGTCGTGCAGACGAGCAGTGCATCGACCTGACCACGGTTCTTCCGCGTGCGTTCGGAGTTACCAATGAGCCATTCAAAGGGGTGGGGCTCACTGCCGCGACGAATGTCTTCGTGGGCGTGACCAGGCCGCGTGAATTGCTTGGACTCGCGCTACGCAAATCCGAAGCAATGGCTCTGATAGGGCCCGCCACAGACCAAGGGTGGAAGCTCGTCGACTTGGTCGCACAGGCTGCGGAGTTGAAGGGATGAGCGGGTCTGTGTCGACAGCCGGAATAGGGACGTCGGCTAGGCTGATTGGTTTGACCAAGCATACGAAGCACCGTCACGTACCAAGCCCGATCTCTCCGTCCTTCGTGGCGCCGGAAGCTCAGTCGATCCTATCCTTCAACCCGATTGCCTTGGCGGCCGCAATCGCGCGAACGGCGACGACTTGGGATGATGCACCTGTCGTCTTACTCAATGGATTGCAGCAGAGTGCTCTGATCGAACTGGAGACCTTACTCCAGGACGGATCGGCATTCGCGCTCGAATCCCATTTCAAGCTTCTTGCGGATACTGCAGGGTCACAGTTTGCGGCCAAGGTCGGCGCCGGCATTGCCCACCTCTATATGGACGCTCTCGGTTACGTATGGCGAGCAAACGCGGCGTGCCTCTCGTCTAAGCTCGATCCCCATGCGGACTTTATCTACGATGGCGGCAACGCGTCCGGCCACGGTGCTGTGCTCGCCGAGGCGCATGGCTCGTTCGCCAAAGACGCGAGCGCCGCCAAGATAGCCAACGCCGCGAAGAAAAAATACGTCAAGCAGGTAAAGCCCTTTATCGCGAAGCCGTCGCCGTTCGGAGAGATAATCCACGGCTATTCGATTGCGTTTGGATCGAAGCCCACAGCGGCCGGGAGTTTCCTGGCCGTATCGGAGACACGGATCTCAAAGCCGCGAAAGCGAACTACGCCACCAAGCGTCCCGCAGAGGGACGCGATATCAGAAGGTGCGCCGGCGCCGATTGCTCTGGCGACCCATCGCTCCAACTTTCTCTTGATGGGCGCACCGGAGGTAACGAATTGGATCGACTGGATCCGCTCGCCAGACTCCCCAGTTCCCGAGCGACATAACGTTCCGCTTCTTCGAATTGACTATGCAGGGCGGACCTATTTGGCGGCGACGCCGTGGCTTTTGCGACCTGGCGGTCCTCCGTGGTGGATCGAGGATTTCTTCGATCATCCTGAGTGGTGGCGAATTGCTCGGCGCGCGCGACTATCGCCGTCACGTCACCCCGGTTCTGACTTTGGCTGGTTCGTGATTGAGGAGAAGGCAGGAGCCGAATTCTTGAACGCACTGAGCAATGCGATCCGCGATCGAGCGGTGGGGCTGCCGGCGACGATGAGGCTTCCAACCTTTGAACCTACAGGCTTTGCGCTTTCAGCGGGAGATCATATTGCGAGAGCCGAGGCAGATGAGCCCTACCAGTATGCGCTTTTCCGTGACGGCCTGGCCCTTCTCGGAGAACCTTTCCGTGGGCGGCCGCGCGATGTGGTTGTCTGGTCGCCAGATGGAGGTATGGCGCTTGGATGATACTCCTACGGCGGGCCGCGTCGCTGGGCGTATTGCCGGGCGTTTCCGCGCCCGAGCGGCTTGGGCACCCCCCGTGTCGCAATTCGGATCGTCGTCGAGCCAGCTTCAGACTCCGCCCCTGCAGAGCTACGCGGGTCAGAGCTTTTCCCTGGTTCCGAACACCCCATACGGTCGTTGCGAATGAGTCGAGGAGCGAACGTGTCGGGAAAAAACGGCGGTGTAGGCCCGGTGGGCGCGCCAGCGTTTCGTGCGCTTTCGCCGGGGGCGATTGGAGCTCTGCGAGCCAAGCAGATTAAGAACGCCAAGAAGCAGGTCTCTGCATTTCCCCAACTCGTGGCGCAGTTGCAAGCGTTGCTGTGCACCACCTATCCGCCGCACATGATCGCTGTCATCGCGGGCTGGGGTCTACGCACTGCGGCTGGCCCAGAAGGGGTCAAGGGCGCATCGATGATCAAGGGCGTCTCGCAACACCATGTAGAACTGCTTCAGGCGATAGCCCTGACGATGCCTGCCAGCGATTGGGGGATCGAACCCGCGGAACCGGAGCAGATCCAGAGCGCCATCGATCTTACGCTCAAGCTCGCCGACGCGTTCGTGGGTCGCCGCATGCTTGACGCCGAGGCTCTCAATGACCCTCTAGTCCGCACACAACGGGGACTGCAGGAGCGCCTGCGTATACACACCCAGATGGTCCGAAACTGGGGTCCCTACCAAGAGGTGCTTCGGATCCTGCGGGACCTCTATGCTCCGCTCGACGAGCCGTTTCGCCAATTTCACGGCTTTGGCGTCCTCAATGTCATTGCGGTCGCTGAACAGACCGTGGCGGCCATTGAAGCTCAGGTGAACGAGCGCTTCCGGTTGCTGAAGGATATCTTCAAAGCGGCGGATATCAATGAGCTCGTCCATGATTTCTTCGCGCGCTATCCGGGCGTTGCAGGGAATCCTGCGGACCTGCTCACCGATTTGCACCCAGACGAGACGATGGAATCCGTTCGCGCGCGGCTCCTTTTCCATGCCGATCGCTGGCTGGTCGTCAATTCGCTCGCGCCTGTGGCGACCGTCGCCTCTGCGGTGGGTGTCACTGAAACCCAGGTTCAAGCCATCCTGGATCGCCTCAGCTTCAGCCCCGGCGCCTTGGTGGGGAACAATCTTGATCACCTGTTTCTCGACAATCCGGTCTGGAACAAGCCGGGCATCAGGTCGGGTGGCCAATATTTCTTCGCGTTTCCCCAAACCTGCGTCAGCTTCCTCCACGAGATCCTTCGCCCACTTTGCGAAGAAGCCGGACTCAAGACGGTGCTGGAAAGCCGGCGCGCGGTGTATTTGGAACTCGAGACCGCACGGATCATCAGCGAGGCACTTCCCGGGAGCCGGGTGACAACCGGCGCGAAATGGCCTCCCTATGAGACCGACGTCCTGGTGCTACTCGATCGAACGGTCCTGATCGTCGAAAGCAAGTCGGCGACCCTGAGCGCACAAGGCCTGCGTGGTGCGCCCGATCGCGCGCGTCGCCACATTAGGGAACTGATAGCTGCCCCCTCAATTCAATCGGCTCGCCTCAAGGCGCTTATCGCCAGAGCGCGGGGTGGCGATAAGGCGGCGCTGGTGACCGTCCGCGAACTTGGTCTTGAACCGGAGAATATTGACGAGGTCATCCGTATCTCCGTCACGCTTGACGATCTCTCGGTCCTGTCGTCGGCCGAAAGCGAATTGAAGGCCGCCGGTTGGATTCCGGCGGACCTTGAGCTAGCCGCCACCCTGAACCTGGCCGACCTAGCCTGTATCGCCGACATCCTCCCGCGCCCCTGCCAGTTCCTCCACTATTTCAGCGAGCGAAGTCAGATTCAAAAGTCAGCGGATATTTTTGGGTTCGAGTTGGATTTTCTTGGCCTGTATCTGGCGACAGGATTTAGTCTGGCGGTCGCTGACGGGCACGCCCGCCTAGACATCACCGCCATGTCCCAGGCGGTCGATCGCTACTACCACAACCTCGATTTGGGTCTGGCGGTCGACAAGCCGGCCCCGCGAATGGCACGGATGTTTGAAGCGATCCTGGATCAGCTTGAGGCGCGTCGCCCTACGGGATGGACGACCATGGCGCTGGACGTGCTCAGCGTCGGCGACGCCGACGACCAGGAGGAGTGCGCTGACCTCGTGGAGCAGGCGCGCGAGGAGGTTATGCGGGCGCCTGACGATCCCGATCACCTGAACGTCGTGGCCCGAATTCCGCCAGGCGACCGCGATGTTATTCTAGCGTTTCACGTCTTTCCTTATGTCTTTCGGCCCAAACGCAACGACGCGGTTCGAGCAATCGCTCGGCAAGTGCTGGATCAGTCGGACCGATCACGATGCCTGGTCGTCAGTCGCATGATCGAGACCTGGGGCGCCAACGGGTTTGACGCGATCACCATGGCGGTCGCGGGCAAGGGGTGAGGATGAGCCGCCCGAGCCGAAGGGGATCGGCGTGGCTGGTCTTCAATATCGTCCAGTTCGAAGCGAAGCCAACTCCCATCAGCGTTCCACCGCGTCCGTATCTGACGTTTCGAATAGCCAAGCATCCTAGTACTCAATAAGGAAGCGCCGCATGTCCCATTTTCTGCCGGATATCGAAATCGCCATCACCGGTCCGGTGGAAGTCTTTCTCGATGGAATGGCGGAGCTTGGCAGAGTTTCTGGGCGATTCAATGTTGAGCGCGTTTACGATGGTGCTGGGATCAGAGGGTATCAAGCCGTCAATTTCTGGCTCCAGGAGGACAGTGTTCACAAGGACCTAGGTCTGCAACTACTCTCCCCGCCTGATCGGCCCAATCCGGTCCGGGTCGAGGCGCGCGCAAGGCGCTGGAGCCCGGACCCCGCGACCTATGACGTCTATGTGGAAATCACGCGTTCACTCTTGGAGCCTCTTCTGGCCGCCTGGAACAAGGCCCATTCGACCCCATATCGTTTGAAGATCGAGCGGTTCGAGCAAGATCGGTTTGAGCTGACCGAGCGAACCCAAGAGCTGTTCGACCGCTTCGCGGTATTGGCCAATACTTCGTCCCTCCATCCGCTCGACTGGAATCGCTTCTATCTCTTCGTCCGCGAATGCCGCCAGAAAATCCCCAACCATGAACTGCGGGCAATGCTGAAGCAGCGGGAGTTTTCTACCGAGAAGGCTGAATATTTGGCGGAGCTATATGGCCACCTCCGGGCCTTCAAGCGGCTGCGTTAAGTGCCTGATCCAAGCGAAGATCTCCAAAGCAGGCGACAACATATGAGCAGTCAAAAGGTCCTCTACCTCGATCAAAATGCTTGGATCGCGCTGGCCCGCGGCGCTTGGGACAAGGACGAACATCGCGCCGAGCATGCGGCGCTCGTAGTTGTTGGCGAGGCCGTAGAGGCTGGCCACATCATCGTGCCACTCAGTTTCACCAACATCTACGAGACGATGAAGATCGACCTGCCGGTGCGACGGGCCCATTTGGCCCATGTGCTGGCTACCCTTAGCCGCGGAAAGGTGCTGCGCGGGCGGCGTCGGATTCTCGAGGCGATGCTGTTGCGGCAGATCGGCATAGCTACGGGGGTACCAGTCCCACCGCTACCCAAACATTGGTTCTTGTCCGACCTTTGGTTCGAAGCCGTGGCCGAGCATGAGGCCGGAGTATTCGACAGCGCGATCTCACAGATTGTTCTCGACTACATGCGGCAAAATCCGCAGGAGGCGCTGTTCACCTATTTGCTGGGAGAGGATGAGGCGGTTCGCAAGGAAGGGATCCGGCGATACACCGCTGAATCTCAAGCATTGATTGCGCGACTGGAGGTGCGGCACCAGCGTTCGGCTGGAGAGACGTTCGCCCTGCGTCTGCGCGCCTACGCGGCTCAGCTGATGATAGAAGAGCTGGAATACATACTGGCGCTCGGCCGTCGGTATGGCCTGCCCTGGTTCGAGCTCACCGACATCGGTGACAAGCTGGCCAAGAGCCTGATCTCAGACGTGCCCATCCTGGACGTCGAGCGCCAGCTGACCGTACGGTTGGAAGATCAGAAGCGCGTCACCAACGAAAACGACTTGCGAGACATGTCCGCCTTTATGACGGCGCTGCCCCTCGTCGACATCATGGTGGCCGAAAAGCAGTTCGTGAATCTCAGTCGGCAGGCCAAGCTTAACAATCAGCAGGGAACGCTCCTGCTGACCTCCGTCCACGATCTGACCGCGCGGATGCTCGCGCCTTCACCTCAAGAGCGGCTCGAAGACTGACAGGGGTTGTCAGGTTAACGCCGGCCAGCGCGGCTTGTGCGAGCGACAGGTTTTCAAGCCACAGCAGTAGCCTCAGCCCAAGCGTTGTTGGCCGCACTCCGGAAAATCCGAAGGGTGGGCGTCGAGATAATCCGACTGCCTCACCAAGGGACCGAGCCCTCTTCGTTGGAAAAGCCGCCCGTGGGTCCGTCATCGTCGATGGTCGTAAACTTGACGATGATCCCAGCGGCATCAGCCGGCGTGCGCGTGCCCATATGGTGGCTGAGATTGGTATTGACCAAGCCGGGGCTCACGGCGTTGACCTTGATCCCGTCCTTCTTGAGTGCCAGCGCAAACAAGACGGTAGCGGTGTTCAATCCTGCTTTCGATGCACAAAGGCATAGGGCATTGCGCGTCGGACCGGTGCTCCTCAAGGATCCTCGCCTGCAGCGCGATCATGCTTCGCCATAACCGACGCGATATGAAGCCGTCTCGTCCCGGCCAGATGGCGCCAGTAGTGCGAGCGTGCTACAGCATGCTGGCGGTACTTTTCCAATGCGGAGTCGGGTGCATCGGCTCCCGTCGTAACAAAGATCGCTCGATTGGTGCCGATAGTCCCTGAAACCCCAAAAATATTTTCGCGGCGATTTTTCCTTTAAAATCAAAAGCGTAACTTTTTGACGGCCTCGGCGTCGGAGTTTGTGGGGCGTCAGAATAAATTCGTGAGTTATTTCAATTGGTTATACGTTGTTTGAACAATCGAGTGGGAGTGAGGGTGCAAACGGCGGCGACAGCGTAGTTTCGGTGGTGAATTCCGCCGTCGCGCAATGTCATTGAATAGCTCAGTCCACTGAGTTGGCATTCTCCATCTCTGCCTTGCCAGTTCGATCTGCGCCCATTTTCGAGTTGATGTAAGTCGCCTTAAGGCGCGGGAGTACCCTAGCGTAGAGTAGCTTGCACAAAGGCGGGTCTGCTTTGCGCCTGATCTCCGTCATTGAAGCTCTGCCGTCGATCGCCTGAAAGCGGACATCGAATAAGCTCGCGCGACATGGCTGCAATCGGGACCGAGACACTCTTTTGGCTTCGCGGCAATGCCCGCGGTTCGGTGGCCATTGCCGCGTTAGCGCGGGCGCTGATGCGGCACTCGATTTCAAGTTCGTTGCACAGAAGTTGACGTGCGGGCCGTCTAACCACCCTCTCAGGCGCGCGCACGGCGAGCTTGTCGACTTCTAGCACGGCGCAAGCGCGTTTAAATCGCTAAGCTGCGAGTGGCGTCTGCGCCGCAACGAAAATACACTCCTCGACATCTTCTTTTTCGCGCCCTTTCGACGCACCGAGAGTCGAATGTTTGTAAGGAATGACAAGCGGATCCAACACATGGCTGAAATGCTTAGCCATTAACTCGGGGATCCTCTGGAGGCTGTCGGGGAGGAGGCCATTGCTTGGATAACTGACGATCAGGCTCGCGCCTGTCTGGCCAGCCTCGCTGATCATGTTTGCGAAGGAGTCATCGACATTGCGGGCGAGCGAGAAGCTCGAGCGGAATCGACCTTCGCGGTAGAGCCCTTTGCCGTTCGCAGTGGGGTAATCATAGAGAAGGGCTGTCTCGAGAAGATGATAGTATCTTGAATATTGGTCATTCGTATAGGGCGGGTCGGCATAGATGATCGCCGGCCGCGTGTCCTGCGCGCGGACATCCCTGAGGACATCGACCGCATCACCGTGAAAGACACGATTACCTGCCCGCCAGTCCGCGTCGCCAATCGCACGCATGCCCTCAAGTGCCCCGAGCCAGTGGGCCCAAGCGCAGCGTCGACGCTTGCCGAGGACGCGGTGGAGATTGGTGGAACTTGGGGTCAGATATTGAGCAAAATGCCCGGTCGAGTTGCTGATCGAGGCGATCGATCGACAAAGAGCAAGAAGCGTCCAGCGATGCTCTTCGTCGGAAATAAAGCCGAGTTCAAGCGCCTGATCTGCTCCATAGCGGATCGCATCGAGTTGGATCGCTTGGGCCAGGCCGAAGTAGCTCCCCGCATAGCGCGTGGTGAAGAGACAATGGCTAAAGCGCCCTTCGAGGTCGGCCCGACGCATGGTGCAGTCCTCCCGCTGACGGGTTTGCATCGCAATCTGCTCATCCGCCTCGCCATCCCAGAGTAGGCCAAGCTCCTCTTCAAGCGAGTCTTTCGCGGCCCTCGCAAGGGCATTGAGATTGTCATCGCCAAGGCGCCTGACGATCGCCGCGACATGGTCGCTGCGCGGACGATCAACGGTCGAGAGGAAGAAGGCCTCAGTAAGAATGCGCGAGAAGAGCTGCGCGTCATTGCACCAGATCTGCCTCGAAGGCGCGACAGAGGATCCCGCTGCCGATATGCCCGAGAAGAGATCAAGAAAGGGACCCGGCGCATGGTGCCCGCAAAGCGCGCTGATCGTATCGGCCAGACTCTTCTTGGTGCCCATATAGGTGAAGTCGGCCACGTCAGACGACCCCTCTTTCTAACGCGCCAGCAGGCTCAAACTCGCGAGCGCCGCCCGCTTCCGCAAATGCGCGCTTTAGCATGGCAAGCTCGTAAGGTCCTCCAGGTCTGGGCTCGCGCCCTCTCCAGCCCTTCCCATCGCTTATGATTTCCCCTCCTGCACCCTGGCGCGATTGTTCATACACGCGATCAACGGCCGTTAACGAGACGGTCGCAAAGCGCGACAAACGGATGAGAGCCAGACACGCGGCGTTGCTGTCGAAGCAGATGGGCGTCTCAAAGGTCATGATCACTTATCATAAATAATCCGCTCGGCTCGGCAATGGCCGTTTCCCATATCGTGCCAAGACGCCGGCTAGGCCGCATGCGGCTCCTGCTTGTCTCCCTTCGATCCTGCAGCGACGAGTGTCCTGCCGGAGTTCGACCGCATGGAGAACCATTTTCAACCTCGGTCCCAGGCGCGTAAACGCCGTCACGACATGGGCACAGCATAGTCGCCCGCAATATAGGGCGAAGGAAGCGCGTTCGTCAGAAACTCGATTACATGCGAAACGATTTGCAGGTCGTCATCGCTGTAAGAGCGGCCAGCGGGATGGGCTGGAATGCGCCGGATGCGATTGATCGCGTCGAACCAGCCATCGTAGAAATGCTTACCGCCGGGATCATCGCGAAGGCGAATGCTCAACACCTCCTTGAAGCCGTCTCTTACCTCCTTCTGCTTGACGATCTTCTGGAGATGGATCCAGTCGAGGTAGGTTTCGACCGGGAGCTTCTCGTCCCCATCATCGTCAATCCGCCGCTCTTGGCAGGCCTTCTGGACCTCCTTGGGGACTATCTTGTCGAAATAGTCGTCCCCAAAATCATGCTGGAGCCGTTGCAGGATATAGGCCGGCACGACCTTCTGGATCCATTTGACCTGCCGATCGGCAAGGTCGGTCAATTCATCGGACGTGAGCCGCTTGAAATCAGCATAGCCTTCCGGCGAAAATTCAGGGAGCGCCTCAACAACAAGATCAACGAGCGCATAGAAGTAATGATGGAAACCGCTGCTTCCAAAGATAACCTTGAAGCGCTCCTCGAACTGGGCATCGGACGCCTCGTTGATGAAGGTCAGGACCGGCGCGATGAATGGCTTGATAAGCGTGTGAAGATCGTGAGGCTCCTGCTTGTGCAAGACGAGGTCTTCTTTAGCCGCCAGGAAGGCAAGAAGTTCGGCGACCAGGCGGATGTGGCTGCCAACGCCGAAGTTCATGCAGAGAAACCCCGCCTTTCCCATCTCCCAGCGCTCGGGATTGGCGGCTTGGACTTCCTCGAAATGAATTTCCAGAAGCGTGACGAGCCGGCGAAGGGCGCCTTCGGAGGTCTCGCTCCAGCATGGACCGGGGGAGATCGCCCCAGTACGCGGATTAAGCACGCCCACTAGTCCTGACTGGTTGATCCGGTCCTGGATGCTGCGGACATTGAGCGGTTGGCTCGTTCCTGCCGTGATACCGGGCGACACGACCTTGCCTTCAAGGGCTCCGCCGCCCTTCGTGTTGAGCAGATCAACAGCGCGCGACGCAATCGCCGACAGGCGCTCCTTGGGATCATCGGAATCCCATTTCACCTCCCCCTCGAGCGCCGACAGCAAGGTTGGCGGTACCGTCGCCTGCTTTGAATTGATCTCGACGAAGATGTTGGCTTCTTCGGACGTGGAGACCGAGTCGAAGCCGATGAAGAAGAGCGGAGTGTCGTAATTGTCTTGCGTATAGGTCGTCCCATACAGCCGGTGCTGGCCATCAATGATCCAACAGCTCTTATAGCGATCGGGTAAGATGAGATTGCCAAAGTGCACCGAGGAAATCTGATCCTTGGCGAGCGGCTCGAACAGCGGCTTGCGATGAAAATTTAGGAGGATCGTGTTAGGGAAGAATTTTCCCTCGTCGAGAAAACGACCAATTTCCTTAAGGCGGCTGGGCTTGACGATCCGCTGGTAGGACGGCGCTCCAGATGGATCTCGCAAATCTCGATGATTGACGAAGGCGATCCGCAGTATGTCTTTCGCGAGCGCTGAGAAAAGATAGGCAGTCTTCCCACCGAGTTTGGTCTTGACGGCTGGTACCTTGCGCCCGGAAAAGGCGGGGACCTTCTGGTCCTCGAGATATTCGGCGTGGAATTGATATCGCGAAGCCGGCCCCAATTTCTTGGAAAACTCCTCGAAATAGATGAGTTCGAGGCCTTGGATGACCTTGATATTGTATTCCGTGGCGCGCCGTAGATCACTATCGGACCAGCGGATATTTTCCGTCACGACACACCAGATGATTTTAGGCTTATAGTCCTTGCCATAGTGCAAGCGAACAGCGTCGGCCATCGGCTTCATCAGTTCAGCGAAGTCATTCAGATCTTCGAGGAGGGACAGTTTCGCCGGAAGACGTTGCGACCGGCACCGGGCGATGACGATGGTTTCGTCATCCTTGGCGAAGATGTCGACACGCTTCTCGAGAGCATCCTGGCCTTTCCCTATCCTGATTGGGAAGGTGCTGCCCTTGTTCAATTCTGCGTAGCCGAAGCGGTAAAGAATATTCCAAAATCGGTTCTGCGTAACTTCCTCGAGCGGCCGTGGTCGCCGCATACGGAGGCTGTTTTTGTTCTCCCGTTGAACATACCAGCCCTCGGCTTCTTTCGACGACCGCTCGACATGAGGAACCGTTTCTTCTTCGTAGGCCTTGCTTCGGCGCGCATATTCAGCGCGTTTCGCGCCAAAATCCCCAACCAATTCGCCAAACATTTTTTTCTCCCCCACATGGGATAAATCTCAAGGAAGGGAATTTGTGTCAAATGGATCTTCTCCCAAGCAGGGTTAGGGCTAAGTTGCGATGAAGCGGGTGGGGCAGATTTCACGGATTGAGACGATCACTGCCGCACTACGCAGCTTGGGCGGGCAAGCGCGTCCTGTGGAAATTGCGAACGAAATCAGGCGCCTCTTTCCGGGCTCCCATCCCGAGACCTTGCTTCAAAGTGTCCGTGGGCGGATCCAGGAATGTTCCTCGGACTCCGGTTTCTGGAAGAAGAAGCGAGATCTCTTCTACAGCGTTCACGGTATTGGCGGCGGAGTCTGGGGTCTGCGCGAAATGGACCCCCTTGATCCGTCGAGCGGCGACGGCTTTGTTGATGCAGCCGAGCCCTTCTTGGCGAGCGAAGGCATGGGCGTCCTTCGAACCCATTTGCGGCGCGAGCGCTCAAAATCGCTCGTCGACCGCTTCAAGGCTGCCTTGACCTCCTTCTCCTGCGAGATTTGCGATTTTGACTTCCTTGTAACCTACGGCGAACTTGGCCGGGGCTTTATCGAGGCGCATCACAAGGTGCCGGTCGCTCAACTTGAGCGTGGCGTAAAGACAAGAATCGAGGACCTTGCTGCCGTCTGCTCCAACTGCCATCGCATGTTGCACCGCACAGACGATCTGACAATTGATGACCTCAAAGTCCACTTTATGCGAGAGGGGTAGGTGGACCGCGATAGCCAAGGTCAATAATTCTGTTGGAGACGCTCGATGAATGAGCGTCTGGCTTCAGGGACACTGCATCCTTTCGCCCGCCGATGAACAAAAGGTCGCTATCAGGCACCGTCAATGGGCTGCCAAGCGACCGAGATGGCGGCGGCTGCAGACTGAGCATTGGTTCAACCGAACGGCAGGTTTATCTATCCTGTTACGCCTAGAAGCGGACAGGCAGAAGACGGCCCCAATCGAGACGCTCACGTCACCTGGGCACTATTGGCTGGTTGAAGGCAATTTCGAATGGCCAACAATGTCATCTTGAAGCCTGAGCGGCCGTCGAGGAGCCGCTCCATCATGAGTGCTCCTTCAAGCGACGTCAGAACGAGGCGAGCGGCCTCGGTGTTGCTGAGATTTGGGTTTACTTGACCGGCTTCGAGGCCCGCGGCATAAATTTGCCCAACCCAGTTAAGGTGCTCACGAAAAAAGGCTATTGAGCCGGATTTAAGACCGTTTGGTAGAATTTCGAGTTCCGACGCGAACGCTGCGCACAAACATCCCAACCCCTTGTCGACCCCCGTAAGGTACAGGCATCCATAGGCGTCAATTCGATCAAGCGGATGACCGAAGTCGCTTTCAATCTGCCGCAGCGCATGCGTGTAACGATTTCGGTAAGTCTCCAAGACTGTGGCGGCCAAAGTTTCCTTCGAGGGGAAATGGTGGTGGATGCTAGCCTTGCGGATTCCCACACGTTCGGAAAGATCAGCGTAGCTGAACCCTGAGTAGCCCCGGCGGCGGATCAATTGCTCCGCTTGTGCAACAAGTTCTGTTCGCGTGTCGCTCACCCGTCATCTCCCGCATGTGTGCAATGTGCTATAAGTTTAACCTGCCTATGGGAAGGCAGAGATCGTTCAAGTAGCGGCCTTCATCGACGGGAATAATCCTCGATGGCCGGCTTTCGAAGCCGGCAGTCGTACCAGCTTGGTTCCGATCAGCAATTCAGCTCTCTCTTGCCGCTCCTTCCAGGCAGCATTTGGTATTCCGCCACTTTCCCCCGCACCAGCGATACCAGGGTACGTTATTATCTCATGCGCCTTCGAATATGCATTGCCTACCTACTAGTAGGTTGGTATTGATCAATTGCATTTGGATCCGTCAATGCCTGGGCCATCCACCTTCGCCAAGGCGTGCGCATCTGTGGACGGTTCGACTGCGGAATTTTCATCCAGGAAGATTTGAGGAGAATGACGTGAGTGTGATGAACAGGCCGTTTGCCGATATCGCTGCGATCCGCGAAACACAGGACGCGGTTCGAAAGCAGCCGGAGCTCGGCAAGGTAACCTTTAAGGTAAAAGCAAAGGCCAGTGGCGGGCTTGCAATGGCTTCTCAGACAGGGCCCTTGATGCAGAACGGTCAGGCTGACCATGAGCGTGAGGGGAAGTTCGCACTGATTAGCGACGAGCCCGTCGCACTTCTTGGAACCGATACCGGCGTGAGCCCGGCCGAATATACCCTGCAAGCATTGGCTGGATGCTACACGGTCACGTTGGCATCCATGGCGGCGATGAAGGGGATCGACCTAAACGGACTCGAGCTCGATCTTGGCTTCGACGTCGACCTCAACGGCTTTCTCGGTCTCGATGAGACTGTGCGCAAGGGCGCAAGCGCTATCCAGGTCGATATCAGGATGACTAGCGACACTGCCAACCGTGCCGAGCTAGAGGAGTTGGTTCGCAATCTACCGAACAATTCTCCAATTCACGACACGTTGGCTAATCCCGTCAACATCACCGCTCGTCTCGTCTGACAATCTCCAACCAGTGGAGGCCTGCCTCCACTGGACACGGGTCAACACGGTATCAATCGGCGAAGTTGTTGAAGAATGGTGGGCTTCAACCACCTACGCGACATACCGAAGGCCTATGTTGATGCGGCTCCTGACTGATGGTTTCTCGATCTCAGTACACAAGGCTCACCATGGCCTGCCGGTCGAGAGGAGGACATTACCTCTTGTCGATTGGTAAAATCACCCCTTGCCGTGCGATGAGAGCGTCCTGAAAACGCAGCAGAATTCATTGTCTGGTATCAGCTGTAAGTCCGACGCCACGTGAGAGCTGCTCATGCCATTGAACATTGCATCCGTCGCAAACGCCAAACGTCCGTCGCGTGTTCTGCCAGCGCTCATTTTCAGTCAATTTGCAGGGACGTCGCTTTGGTTTGCGGGAAATGCCTCGATCAATGAATTGCAGCAGGCCTTCGATCTGCCAGACTATTCGGCTGGACTATTAGGCGCTGCAGTACAGTTCGGCTTTGTTTTTGGAACACTCTTATTCGCATTTTTCTCGTTGGCCGATCGGTTCCCGGCGTCACTCGTTTTCCTGTGGTGCTCCATCGCAGGCGCCTGTTGCAATTTGGCAATCCTGTGGCAGGGAAATGGTCTATGGACGCTGCTATCCCTGCGTTTTGCGACGGGCTTGTTCTTAGCTGGGATCTATCCGGTTGGCATCAAAATAGCCGCATCGTGGTGGCGAAATGGTCTTGGCGGGGTGCTTGGCTACCTACTCGGCGCGCTCGTTCTTGGCACGGCCTTACCGTTCTTGCTTCGAGCTACTGGCGCGTCGATGGAGTGGCGCGACGCTTTTGCCGGCATCTCCATACTAGCAATCATTGGCGGCTTGGTAGTTCGCCTATGCATACCTCCTGGCCCGTTCCTGCCGGCCAGGTCGACCTTCGATTTTCGAGCGATTTTTCTGGCCTTTTCTTCCCCGGCCTTGCGCTCGGCAGCGGCGGGCTACTTTGGGCACATGTGGGAACTTTATGCGGTGTGGACCTTTACGCCATTGATAGTTCAACGGTACGCCGAGGCGCACGGGCTTGACGTAAATGCCCCCTTTTGGACGTTTTGCGTCATTGCAGTGGGTTCATTTGGTTGCGTGGTGGGCGGTATCGCATCGGCCCACGTGGGTAGTCTGTCCGTGGCTGCAATCCAACTTGGCCTGTCCGGACTTGCCTGTCTAATGTTTCCCCTTGCGTTTCACGCCCCGCAGCCCGTCTTCTACGCTTTCATGCTAATCTGGGGCATTGCGGTGGTAGGAGACTCGCCCCAGTTCTCAGCAATCGTGGGGAACGCGGCCCCTCGGGAATATGTAGGCACAACAATAACCATTGTCAGCTGCATCGGATTCGCATTGACCGCAATCAGCATCCAATTGCTGAGTTTCCTCAGCGGGTTCGTGCCGATAGAGTATCTGCCACTTGTACTCTTGCCCGGCCCGATCATCGGTCTTTTTTACACCCTATCGTCCAATAAGTAGTGACAGGGCAGGTGGGTATGTCAGGGACCAGTCTTGGTGGATAAGTAGCTGCAAATACAGTGACGCGCTGCGTCGATCCCTGCGTATTCGGCTTGCTCCTAGACGATCTGCTTTCACCTGACATCGGCCAAAGTACCATCCCTCGTAGCGGCTTCGATCTTGCAATTGGCGCCTAGCCATGCTGCAAGCCTCGCGACCTCGCTGCGTTCGCTGGTAGAAGAGAAAGTGGCAAAGTAACCGCGATCCGAAACAACCGACTCGCCAGAAACCTGCACCAAAATACCGGATTCAAGGTATTGATCCAATAGCCCTGACCAGCACAGGGCGATGCCTTGCCCGGCAAGCGCGGCACTGACAAGAAGACTATAATTGTCGAAATCGATGGTATTCAGTTTTTTAGGAAAGCTGGTTCCGACCGCTGCGAACCACGACTGCCAATCATAGCGTCGTTCCAGGCCGTCCGTGAGTTGCAAAAGACGAGATGATTTCAGAATCTCGAGGTTGATAGGAAGTGCTGACGTACCCAGAAAACCTGGGTTACTAACCGCGAATACCTCTTCTCCGAGGATCTTCACGGCGGTGACACCTGGCCAGTTGCCATTTCCGAAACGAACGTGAATATCCGCCTCAGGCAGGTCGCTTGTCTGATCACCTGTTATTAGACGCAGTTCGTAGCCCGGAAAACTCGTAGCTAGCTCCGAAAGGCGAGGCACGAGCCAGTAGGTGAGGAAGCCTGGAGCCGCGGCGATAGTCAGTTTTCGTCCCCTTTGGGAGTTCCGAATTTCCACGACGGTTGCTTCGAGGCGACTTAAGCCCGAGCGCAGAACGTCGAACAGTCTCTGTCCGGTCGTCGTTAACCGCAGTGGCTTGGTCTCGCGGCTGAACACGGAAGTACCAAGGTCGGCCTCCAGCGCTGCTACCCGCCGGCTGACCGCGGGCTGCGAAACGTTCAATTCCCGGGCAGCCCGCGTGAACGAGCCATTCCTGGCGGCTGCGTCGAACGCGAGCAAGTCACCGAAGGAGGGGAGTATCGAAGACAATATAACCTCACCGTATGATTGCATGCCCTTTTCCGGCGTGTCGTAGTGCCGGGAATTCCTGCTATTCCATTGCAAAATAGCATGTTTTCGCAAGGAGGCGAACGTTGCTTATGCAAAGCAAGATAGCTGATACGCATGATGCAGATGTAAAACACTGGCTGCGACCGCTTTTGGCGCCGCGATCGGTGGCTCTGGTCGGTGCGTCGAAACGGCGCAACAGCGTCGGGAACGACATGGTCCGCAACCTGATCCCCAGCGGATATTCAGGCGCGATCTATCCTGTAAACCCATCCTACGAGTCGCTCTACGGATATCGCTGTTATCCCGACCTGCAAAGCTTGCCGGAGCAAGTCGATCTGGTGGTGCTCTCCGTACCCAACCGGGTATTGGAGCAGGTCGTCGTCGAAGCCATTGAGGCTGGTGCAGGAGCCTTGGTGATCTTCGCCAGCGCCGAACTGGAGGGAGAAACCACAAGTCTCTTGCGCGATCGGATCGCTGCACATGCCAAGGTCGCCGGCATTCCAGTCTGTGGTGCGAACTGCATGGGCTTCTTTAACCCCGAGCATCCCTTGCGTGCATTTTCTGCCTTCCATCCGGATCCGATTGAACTGGGTGGGCTGAGTTACATTGCGCAATCCGGATCACTGTTGCAGGCCCTGTTGTTCAATGACGAACGGCTGAAGTTCAACCTTGCCATCTCGACAGGCCAGGAGCTGGTGACCACCGTCGCAGATTTCATGGACTACGCGCTGGACCAGCCATCGACGCAAGCCATAGCGCTGGTGCTTGAAACAATTCGAAATCCGCAGGGATTTTTGGCTGCTCTGGAGAAGGCGCGCGCGCGCGCCATCCCTGTGATTGTTCTGAAGCTGGGACGGACGGAGGCTGGAGCGCACTTCGCACTCAGTCATACGGGAGCGATCGCCGGAAATGCCGACGTCTACGAGGCGATGTTCCGTCGCTATGGCGTAATCTCCGTCAGGGATCTCAATGAACTGGCGGCGACCGCCATCTTGATGTGTTCGCCTAAAAAAGCTGCGCCAGGTGGGCTGGCTGCAATCCTCGACTCCGGTGGCGAGCGTGAACTAATCGTAGATTGCGCGTCGGACTTAGGGGTACCGTTTGCCCAAATCGGTCCGGGAACGACGGACATACTACAAAACACGCTCGATAAGGGATTGACGCCTGTTAACCCGGTGGATGCCTGGGGCACGGGCAAGGATTTCGAGGCGGTGTTTGAAACCTGCCTGACCGCATTGATGGCGGACGCCGACACAGCCATTGGAATGTTTGTGGCTGACCTGTCGGAAGATCTGGACCTGCATGCAGGCTATGTGGACGTTTGTCAGGCCGTGGCACGCGCAACCGACAAGCCGCTGGTTGTGATGACGAATTACAGCGCCTGGAGCCACCGCAAGCATGCCATTCGCCTTTCGCGGTCAGGCATTGCCGTGCTGGATGGAACGTCGGCCTCACTGCGTGCCGTCAGGCACGCGCTGGACTATCGTGACTTCCTCAATCAGCGGCCAGTCGTTGCGGAAACAAAGACCGAGAACCCTCGAGCACCTCATTGGCGTGCTATATTGGCCAAACGCAACACAACGCTGACAGAAGACGAAGGTTATGCGCTTCTTCGCGACTACGGCATCCGAGTACCAGAGCACCGTATCGTCGACAGCTGCGAGGAGGCTATTTCTGCAGCACGCGAGATCGGATTCCCTTTAGCGATAAAGACCGCGGCCCCAGGCATTTTGCACAAGAGCGATGTCGGTGGGGTGAAGCTCAGGCTGGCTAACGAGGCGGAGGTCACCGCTGCATACAACGATCTGGCGGCACGCTTAGGCCCCCGCGTTCTTGTCAGCGAGATGGCAAAGGGTCAGGTGGAAATGGCATTGGGCCTTGTCCGCGACGCGCAATTCGGCAGTTTTGTGATGATTGCATTCGGCGGTGTCTGGATCGAAGTCCTGAAGGACAGTCAGCTCGCGATGGTGCCGGTGGATCGAGAGGTCGCGGTCCGTCGCATTGCCGAGCTCAAAATGGCCAAGGTACTCGATGGCGTGCGCGGTGCGCCCCCCTGCGACCGCGCTGCATTGATTGACACCTATGTCCGCCTGAGTGCCCTGGCGGCCGATCTGGGCGATGAAATCGCTGAACTGGATATCAACCCGGTCATGGTTGGGCCAGGAGGCGTCGTTGCAGTCGACAGCCTGGTCGTGCCCACCGCAGCCGCCAACCGGAAGTATGACCATGCACAATGATCTCGTCCTCTATCGTCGCAGCGGCCCGATAGGCGAAATTACATTGAACCGGCCAGGCAAGATGAACGCGATCACAGCGCAGATGGTGAACGCGCTTCATCGGGCGATGGATGAAGCCGAGGCCGACCCCCATGTTCAAGTCGTTCTGCTGCGGGGAGAAGGCATCTCATTCTGCGCTGGCTTCGATCTCGGGGAAATGGAACCAAATGCAGATCGTGAGACCATGCAGGCCGTGCTGCAAGCCGATTTTGAAATCATCATGCGCCTTTGGAACAGCCCACTGCCCACGATCTCGGCGGTGCACGGTTATGTCCTGGGTGGGGGATTTGAATTGGCCATGGCTTGCGACGTGACCATTGCTTCGGAGGATGCGATTTTTGGCGAGCCTGAACCAAAATTCGGCTCGGGCATAGTTGCTCTGCTGTTGCCTTGGCTGACGGGACCAAAACAGGCCAAGGAAATGCTACTGTTCGGCAACGACCGGATCACCGCAACGCACGCCCTGTCCATGGGCCTCGTCAACGCAGTAGTTCCACGGTCCGACCTCGATGTGGAAGCCGCGGCAATGGCAAGACGTTGCGCCCTCCTTGACGGTACGGCGGTCAGGCTGACCAAGCTTGCGATAAACCGCAGCTATTCTGCGATGGGCTTTGAAGATGCGTTGCGCCAGGCCCTCAACCTCGACCTTGAGATTGAGATGGCCGACACCGAAGAATCCCGCACGTTCAAGCGCATTCTCAACGACCAAGGCGTCAGATCCGCCATTGCCTGGCGCGAGGCTCGCTTTGCGGGGGCGGGAAAAGCATCTGCCAGCCTGGCGGAATCAAACTAGTCAACCGGAGGAAACCATGAGCTACAAGGCACTTGTCGTCCGCAAGGACGGCGACACCATCTCGCGGTCTATCGAAACCCTCGAAGATAGTCAGCTACCCGAGGGGGACGTAACGATCGACGTCGAGTATTCGACCGTCAACTATAAGGACGGGCTGTGTCTGACAGGGCAAGGCGGCCTCGTTCGGAGTTATCCTCACGTACCGGGTATCGACTTTGCCGGAAGGGTTGTGGATTCTGCCAGCTCAAGGTTTCGGTCTGGCGATTCGGTTATCTTGACCGGATGGCGTGTTGGCGAGACCCGGTGGGGCGGGTATGCGCACCGCACGCGGGCGAATGCCGACCAGCTGGTTGCGTTACCCTCTGGACTAACCCCGCGACAAGCCATGGCAATTGGCACTGCAGGCCTCACTGCGATGCTAGCAATTATGGCGCTGGAGGATCACGGACTGCGGCCCAGTCAGAGTGAAGTCTTGGTGACTGGAGCTTCTGGTGGGGTCGGTTCGGTCTCGATCGCCTTGCTACATGCCTTGGGCTATCCCGTGGCGGCAGTTACCGGGCGAGCCGAAAATGCAAACTATCTGCGGGAACTTGGAGCAACGCAGCTGATAGATCGAGCGGATCTGACAGAAGTGGTCAAGCGGCCACTCGAAAGCGAACAATGGGCAGGATGCATCGATGCCGTTGGAGGTACGATGCTAGCCCGAATTCTCGGCCAAATGCGCTACGGTGCATCTGTCGCCGCCGTGGGCTTGGCTGGAGGCGCGGCTTTGCCAGCGACTGTGGTGCCTTTCCTGCTGCGTGGTGTGAATCTCCTGGGTATTGATTCAGTCATGCAGCCGCTGAGCCGCCGTGAGCAAGCCTGGCGGCGAATTGCCGACCAGATGCCAATGGATTTGCTTGAGACCATGACGGATGAAATCAAACTGGAGGACGTGCCTTCTGTCGGTGAGACCATTCTGAATGGCGGAATAACGGGGCGGACGGTTGTTTCTATTAGATAGTTCCTTGCAGCCATTGCGAACCTGATTGGCCGAAAAGTCTAATGTATTCTTCGAACGTACATGGGAGTACGGACGTGTCTGATAACTATGTTCGGTTCTATATTGATGGCGAGTGGGTCCATCCTGCCGTCAAAGCAACACTTGACGTGATCGATCCCTCGACCGAAGAGGCTGTCGCGAAGATTTCCATCGGGTCCAAGGCTGATGTAGATAGCGCGGTAGCCGCAGCCAAGAGGGCTTTCCCTTCCTTTTCGCAAACGACGAAACAACAGCGTGTGAGCCTGCTTCGTCGTATCCTTGAAAAGTATGACCAGCGTTACGATGATCTAGCTCATGCCGTAAGCTACGAAATGGGAGCCCCCATTAGCTGGGCAAGAGAAGCTCAGGTATGGGCCGGCCAGGCACACATGAAAGCAACTATTGAGGCGCTCGAGGATTTTGACTTTTTCGAAGCGCGCAAAGCTACCAAGGTCGTCAGGGAAGCGATCGGTGTTTGTGCGCTCATCACTCCATGGAACTGGCCGCTCAATCAGATCGTTTGCAAGGTCGCACCAGCAATCGCAGCAGGATGTACGGTAGTCCTGAAGCCGAGCGAAATCGCTCCGCTGAGCGGTATCCTCTTTGCGGAGATCATGGAGGCGGCTGGAACGCCCAAAGGCGTTTTCAATCTCGTCAATGGCACTGGTCCGGAAGTCGGGCAGGCTATGGCCGCCCACCCGGACGTCGATATGATTTCGTTTACTGGATCTACACGTGCTGGAATCCTCGTCGCCAAAACAGCGGCCGATACCGTCAAACGTGTTGCCCAGGAACTGGGTGGCAAGTCGGCCAACATTATCTTGCCAGATGCTGACTTCGAATATGCCGTTCGCAAGGGCGTTGAAAGTTGCATGAGCAATACAGGACAGTCCTGTGATGCGCCGACCCGGATGCTGGTTCCCGTAGACCGACACAATGAGGCATTGGCGATCGCAAAGCAGGCCGCCGAGGCTATCGTTGTAGGAGATCCTCGTTCTGAAAAAACGCAACTCGGCCCTCTTTCCAGCGAAGTTCAGTATGGCAAGGTTCAGGAGCTTATTTCAGCAGGTATCAAGGAAGGGGCGACCCTCGTTACGGGCGGCACAGGACGACCAGCGCATCTGGACCGTGGGTACTTCGTACGCCCTACGGTATTCGGGCATGTCAAACCAGGTATGAAGGTCGAGCAAGAGGAGATCTTCGGCCCGGTACTTTCCATCATCTCCTATCAAGATGAGGATGAAGCCGTAAGGATTGCAAATGACAGCGTTTTTGGCCTGGCTGCCTATGTGCAATCTGAAAACATAGAGCGGGCGCGCTCAGTAGCCATGCGTCTGCGGGCCGGGCAAGTCAGCATCAACTATCCCGACTGGGATACGTCAGCACCCTTTGGCGGATACAAGCAATCAGGCAATGGTCGAGAGTATGCCGATTGGGGAATTCATGATTTCGTCGAAGTGAAGGGAATCGTGGGTTATGGGACCGATGCCTAATTCAAGTCGTAATAAGGTCGCCCACGGATAGAATGAATCTGAGCACTCTTCTGGCGAGCTTGCCTCGTCCGAAGAGCCTCTGAGGTGCCTGTTGCGAAACCGAGGCCTAGCGAAAATTGCGTACCTTCGCCGTAAACGCGTTCGAATTTAAGATGATCTGAGCCAGGCGTTCCATCTTGCCGTTTGCCTCGATGAACTCTGACGTTGCCGCAGGTCGCAGACGCAGCAATCGGGTAACTGCCTCATTCACGAAGTCTATCCCTTCACGGCTAGACATCGGGTCTTTCTGCAAGCTGGCGCGCAACCAAACGCCGTCTATGCTTGCACTTATCTGAAATGCTGCCATTTCCGCCTCGCCTGGCGGAACGATCTGGCGCAAGGCGTTCAAAAGATTGCTGCGCATTCTCGAGTAAATGACGGTCAACAGCCGCTGGCTCTGCCCGTTATAGGGAACATCGGCACACAAGCTGATCCATGCGTGGCAGATTTCCTGATGAAAAACCGGGTCGGCAAAGTTTCCAACAATCACGGCGCTCAACCGTTCGAACGGGCTTTCGGCGTGGTGCAGCAATTCGACCACCCCATCGCGTAAGATGGTGTTGGCGCGGCGCATTACCGCTTCAAAGAGGGCATCCTTGTCAGCAAAATGATGAAGGACGACGCCTTTCGAGACGCCAGCCCGTGCAGCAACCCGCTCGATAGATGCGCCTCGAATTCCGACCTCAACCAATGTTTCAAAAGCGGCTTGCGACAACTCCGCCCGCCGCATCATTCCGATAGACCGCTTCGCCACTTTGAATCCCGATTTTCCCACCATGAACCGAGAATCTATATGTCTGACCATGAAAACGCAATCCAAACCTATTGACAAAAAAACTTACCAATGGTCTATTTTTTGTGCTGACGAACAGTCACGATTGGGAGGAAGAAATGAAACGCGCGCTCATGAGCGGCATTGCGATGTCGGCTTGCGTTCTTGGGGCATTGTCCCCTGCGTGGGCTGTCGGTGATCCGATAAAAATTGCGGTCAACGAATGGACTGGCCAGAACCTCTCCGCGCACATCGCCGGCTCTGCGCTCGAGGAAATGGGTTTCTCCGTCGAATACGTGACGGCGGGGGCTGTTCCGCAATTTTCTGCTCTTAGCGAGGGCAGTCTGAACTTGAACCCGGAAGTATGGACCAACAACAACGGTCAGATTTTTCCAAAGGCGGTGGCGTCGGGGGATATCAAGATCGTGGGGGAGCTCGGTCTAAAGCCCCGCGAGGGATGGTTCTACCCGCCATACTTGGAAGAGCAATGTCCCGGTCTGCCGTCCTATCAAGCCCTCTATGATTGTGCCCAGGTGTTCGCCACCGCGGAGTCATTCCCCAGTGGTCGATTGATTGACTACCCTGCGGACTGGGGGACCCGAGCAAGAGACCTCATTAAGGCCTTGGGATTGCCCTTCCAGTCTATTCCGGGTGGTAGCGAAGGTGCCATGGTGGCGGAAATGAAGGCGGCCATTGCAAGCCGTCAACCCATCATCATGATGTTCTGGGAACCACACTGGATACATGCCGAAACAGAACTTCATCTCATACAATGGGACAATACCTCATACGAGTGCGTAACGGGCCAGGAGGCCAAGCAGACTCGTGGCAACGCATGCGGATTTGCGCAAGCGAAGGTACAAAAAGTAGTCTCGCGCGAGTTCGCGCAGAAGTGGCCGGACGCCTACAAGTTTGTGCAGAAATTCACCATGAACAACGAAGCCATGAATGCGCTGGTCAACAAAGTCGATCGTGAAGGTCAGTCTGTCGACGCTGTGGTCAAAGAGTGGATGGCAGAGAACAAGGCTACTTGGCTCTCTTGGACAAACCTAACGTCTCAATGACGATCAACTGATGGGCTCGGAACGCTAGCCCCATCACAAATCTTACATCGTTCGACATCCAGGCGGGTGCCAGCTCTTTGGCTGGTTGCGTCTGACGCTATGCATTTGCCTTGTCGCGATGCAGCCCAAATACCTATCGAGGATCGCAATGCAAGTAGCAAGGTCTGGAGTTGGTGACGTAAAGTTGTCGTGCCGAAACGTGTGGAAGGTATATGGGACAAACCCGAAAAGATATGTCGAAAAACTGAACGGAATAGGTCAACCCTCTGAACCGGTCGAAGTAGAAGGACGGTCCATTCAGAAGTGTGGGCACATAGTAGCTGCAGCTGACGTGTCTTTCAACGTACATGTCGGTGAGATATTTGTTATTATGGGTCTTTCCGGATCCGGAAAATCGACACTCGTAAGATGCCTGTCGCGCCTGGTGGAACCCACATCAGGAGAAATATTGCTAGATGGGCAGAATCTACTTTCATGCAGTTCGTCGGAGTTGATTGGGTACCGCCGTCACAAGATGGGGATGGTGTTTCAGCACTTCGGGCTGATGCCTCATCTCAACGTCATCGACAATGTGGCATTCCCTCTTGAGTTACAGGGTGTGCCATTGAAACAGCGGCGTGCCAGAGCGCAGGAAATGGTCCAGTTGGTTGGCCTTGAAGGCCGCGAGTCCAGCTTCCCAAGGCAGCTCTCCGGAGGTCAGCAACAAAGGGTGGGTATCGCCCGGTCCCTGGCGGTCGAGCCTGAGGTCTGGTTTCTCGACGAGCCGTTTAGCGCACTGGATCCGCTTATACGTCGCCAAATGCAGGATGAGTTCCTTCGTCTGCAGCGTGAGATGCACAAGTCTATTGTGTTCATAACACACGATTTCCTTGAGGCGTTGCGTATCGCGGATCGCATGGCGATCATGCGTAATGGACGGGTTGTCCAAATTGGCCGCCCAGTCGAGCTTATACTGAACCCCGCGGACGATTATGTCCGTGAATTTACGGACCATGTTCCATGGGAGATGGTTCTCACAGCCGGAGACATCGCCGATCCTAGCGTTCAGCAATCTGAGGGCATGCGTCATATTTCGGCTGATGCCAATCTTGCGACGCTGTTGCCCTACCTTGCCGAACATGACGGACTGACTGTGCGCGGCAAGGATGGCTGCAACCTTGGGGCCGTAAACGCCCGTGCCGTGGTCAAGGCGCTCGCTAGTGGAGTGCGCAATGCCGCCGTGGTGGAGTGAAGTCATGGGCGGCCGGGCGCAATCTCTCGTGTGGGCCGTCTTGGCGGCACTGTCAGTAGTGCTTTTCCATTTTTCAAACAGCGTTGCGGCTGCCGTCGTATTCCCGGCAAACTGGATCATCTCTCCCGCTCCTGCCTTCAATTGGCTGATGGCGGGGTTTGTCGACGCCTTTGGACCAGAATTCAAACTGATCGGCCAACTCTTCGAATGGCCAATATGGGCGGCGCAAGCGATCCTGCAGTTTCTTCCCTGGAGTGTGACTACAGCTGCTCTGGTAATCCTTGGTTATGTTGGCTCAGGGGTAGGGCTGGCCATCTTCATAGGCTCGTCGCTGCTTTACATGCTTGTCATCGGATATTGGCACGAGGCGATGAACACGTTCGCCATCGTCATCATCTCGGTGCCGATGGCAGTGACGGTTGGATTTGCAGGGGGCGTCTTAGGCTTTTTTTCGGAACGAGCACGGCGGATTATCATGCCGACCCTCGATTTGCTGCAAACGATTCCAGCCTTTGCTTACCTCTTGCCGATCCTGATCCTTTTCGGCTTCGGAACCACGGTCGGGCTTGTGGCGTCCATTCTGTATGCATTTCCGCCCATGGTCCGGAACACGATCTTGGCCTTGCGCGCTGTGCCAGCCGTCATCACAGAAGCCGGCTTGATGTCGGGTGCAACGGCATCGCAGCTATTCTGGAAGGTGCGCCTGCCTGCTGCAAAGAACCAGATACTGCTCGGTGTGAACCAGACAACGATGGCTTCTTTATCGATGGTGATCATTGCCGCAATTATAGGCGGCACCAACGATATCGGGTGGGAAGTGCTTTCCACCATGCGCAAGGCGCAGTTCGGCGAGAGCCTGCTTGCTGGCTTTGTCATAGCACTCATGGCCATGATGCTGGACCGCGTGACCTATGCATTCGCCACGCGAGACACGTTTGCCGACGTGAATACCAGAAACGTCAATCGCTTGTTCGTCGGCGTGGGCGCCATTGCCGGCATTGCCGTTCTCTCGCTTCTTATGCCGTTGCTGCGTGAGTGGCCCGACGCTTTTGTCATCAATCCGGCGAAGCAGATGAATGCCGCGTTGGACGCCTTTGTGATTGGTTGGGGCGGCCTGATAGAGGCTGTCAAGAACCAGGCCTTTTTCTTCGTGATGCTTCCAATCAAGATTGGCTTGTTGAAGGCAATCAGCCCATTCACATGGGGTTTCGCGGTAACGCCGGCACTGATCGCAACATATGCGATGCTTGTTCTTGCAGTTTCAGTTTGGGCTTGGGTGAAAGGTCATGTGATTTTCGCAGCGCTCACCATTCTGGGCTCCGTAATTTTGCTTATCGGGCTTACCAACATGCCATGGTTGGCGCTGTCGGCGATCATCGTTTATGGCGCCTTCGTCAGCTCTGGGCCGAAGCTTGCAGCGGGGACGGCCCTGGGTCTTGCATTCATTTTGGTATCCGGCATTTGGCCGCAGGCGATGCTTTCAATCTATCTTTGCGGCGTTGCAGTCCTTTTTTGTTCGGTTGTCGGAACTGCGTTGGGAGTCTGGGCCGCCGAAAACGATTTCATTTCTGCATTGTTGCGTCCAATTCTGGACACACTGCAGACGATGCCTCTCTTCGTTATCCTCATTCCGTTCGTGATGGTTTTCAAGATTGGTGAGTTTACCGCACTGCTGGCGGTGATCACTTATGCAATCGTGCCGGCTATTCGATATACGGAGCATGGTCTCCGCAATCTCCCTCGCGACGTAATCGAGTCGGCGACGACTGTCGGATGCACACGCTGGCAGCTGCTCTTCAAGGTGAAGCTGCCGCTGGCTTTGCCATCGATCATGCTGGGACTGAACCAGACCGTCATCTATGGCATCGGCATGCTGGTCATTACTGCACTGGTGGGTACCAACGACCTGGGGCAGCAGATCTACATCGGCTTAGGCGACGGCGACTTTGGTGTCGGCATGACCGCGGGAATCGGCATGGCGATCATTGCAATCATCTCAGACCGCATAACCCAGGCGATCAGCTTGGGTCGGCAGGCCAAACTCGGCTTAACAGGCTACGAAACTTGAGACGTCATAGGAGAAAATAAAATGCTAAACCATAGCACTCGCGCGAGCATTGCCGGCGTCGGTTTCACTGACGATGCCACTAACACACGTGCCCCTCACGGTCGCTACTACACGGATCCAAAGATCCATGAAGCTGAGCAGCAAGCGATTTTTCGTAAGGAATGGCAGTACTTCTGCCACCAGAGTCAGATCCCTGTGTCAGGTGACTACATAGTCGGAAAAATTGCTGAGCAATCGATCTATGTCGTTCGCGGACGCGACAACGAAATTCGTTCTTTTTTCAATGTGTGCCAACACCGTGGTCACGAGCTTTTGGCCGGGCGCGGAAGACTCAAGTCGGTTGTTACCTGCCCTTATCATGCCTGGACATACGACCTGGAGGGTAAGTTACGGGGCGCACCCAAATACAACGAAGTTGAGCATTTTGATCGGACTTGCGTGAAACTGTCGGAAGTACGACTAGAGATCATAGGTGGGTTTATCTTTCTCAACTTGGATAAGGATGCCACCCCGCTACGCAAGCTGGTTCCTGACTTCGAGCCAAAGCTGCTGTCGATGATCGCCGAAGCGTCCGAGCTCAAATTTGCGGCTCAAGGCGACTACGACGTGAATGCGAACTGGAAGGTGGTAACAGAGAATTTTCTTGAAGCGTACCACGTGGAATTTTCCGGTCCCGCGCATATGGATCTTGGCCATACCATTGATACCGAGTCATATCGGTTTAACATTAAGGGTCGGACCATTGAGTATACCGCCAGGGGAGGCACAGCGAATCTGCTGCCATACACCGCGCATGAAGAGTCAAAATTCACAAACTCAAAAGGCGCACCCTTTCATCAGCTGTTCCTGTGGCCCAACGTCTCCTTCTCTGTCTTCCCCAATACCAACATGCTGTTTGTGTTCAATATCAAGCCCTCCGGCCCTGAAACAGTAGCGGAGGAATTCGTCTACTTCACACTGGACGATGAGATGACGCCCGAAACCGCTTCTGCCGTCGCCTACATCAATGAGAAGCTCAATCACGAGGATATCGGCATCGTCGAAGGTGTTCAACGTGGCTTGCGATCGATCGGCTATACGCCTGGTCGTCTCATGGTGGACGCGAAAAAGGAAGCCGCGTGGGGAGAGCATTTCCTCCACCACTTCAACTCATTGATAGTGGATGCACTCGAGCGCAATGGTCTTGGTGAGCTTTCGACAGAAAGCGCGCCAGCCAGCTAACAAACGCGATAGAGATCCGAAAATGTGCGGATCAGGCGAGCATCCAGAGCCACTGAGTTTGGGAAGTGCCGGAGGAAACAAGATGGACAAACGAGCGCTTGAGACACAACGCATAGTGGTTATCGGTGCCGGGCAGGCGGGGTTTTCTGTATGCTCGCAACTTCGCATCTTTGGATTTTCCGGCCCAATCACTCTGATTGGAAATGAGGGGCAGCTACCTTATCAGCGCCCCCCGCTTTCAAAAGCATACATGCTCGGAAGGATGGCGCTAGATCGCCTTCTATTCCGTCCGGGTGGTTTTTACGCAGACGAGAATATCGACCTGTGTCTATCGTGGCAGATCGTGGCGCTGAACCTGGAAAACAAGACGCTGACCGGCAGTGATGGCTCTGTTCTGTCATATGATAAGCTTGTGATCGCTACGGGCGCGCGGCCGGTTCGTCTGCATGAGTCTATCGGTGGCGACCTCTCCGGCGTTCATTACATTCGCACATTAGCCGATGCAGATCGCCTGGGCGCTAGCATCGCCGCTGCCAGATCGGTTCTGATCGTGGGAGGAGGATATGTCGGCCTTGAAGCCGCCGCAGTTGCTTCGGAACTCGGCAAGCATGTAATTTTGGTGGAGGCAGGGGAGCGGATATTACAGCGCGTGGCCTCCGCCGAAACGTCAGCCTATTTTTGCAAACTTCATCGGTCACATAACGTTGCCATCCGCGAGGGTGTGCAACTGATCCGTCTAATTGGATCAGATGGTAAAGTGACCCGAGCGATCTTGTCTGACGGAACAGAGATCGAAACAGACGTTGCAGTTGTTGGGATTGGTGTCAGACCGAACCAGGAGCTGGCCGAAGCCGCGGGGCTTGATGTCGGCAACGGGATCAAGGTCGATTCTTATTGCCGGACATCGGACCCCCATATCTACGCAATAGGAGATTGTACGTCATTTCCATATGGCGAGGAACGCATCCGCCTTGAAAGCGTGGGCAATGCGATTGACCAGGCCGAGGTGGCTGCCCGAATGCTCGTCGGCAGGCCGGTGCCCTATCAGGCAAAGCCGTGGTTCTGGTCCGATCAGTATGACACAAAGCTGCAAATAGTAGGCCTGTCACAGGGCAGCGATTGTACTGTTGTTCGCGAGCAAAACAGCCGATCTGTTTCCCACTGGCATTTTGCCGGTGATCGTTTGGTCGCAGTAGATGCCATGAACGACACGCGAGCCTACATGGTCGCCAAACGTCTGATTGATAGCGGGCGATCCCCCAACCGCGGCGCCTTGGCCAATACAGAAATTGACCTGAAAACGCTGCTCGATTGAAGGGAACAGTCGGCGGCTTTTGACACCAAGGAAGGCCGGCCTGATCGGCGACGGGTGTGTTCTCAAGAGAAGTTTCCAACAACGCCGCTTGTTTTGGCCTGCTGAATTCCGGAGGTGTATTTCGAATGAACCGAGGCATTGATCCCAAAGTTCTTGGGGATATAGACGAATTGTTGAGAGTGCGGCTGGATGGGAAACAGTAATCGAGCGCTGCCAGCTGTTATCGCCTTCAGCGGTGTTGCCGTGAAGAACGGCCAGATCAATCAGGGGGCGGGTGAAGTTCGCTGGAGAGCCTCCCGAAGCCAAAGCGCATGAACCACCACGGATAGTCGCGGGGCGCGACGGCGTCGTCGCCGAATAGGCGCGCGTATGTGGTCAAACAAAAGTATCAAACGAGAGGATGGGCATTCACCGCATCTGGCTGGAGGCTTTAGAAGAAAATGGCAAAAATCACTTACATTGAATTCAATGGCAATGAGCATGTTGTAGAGGTTTCCTCCGGGAAAACAGTGATGGAGGGTGCCCGGGATAATAACATTCCTGGGATAGATGCGGAGTGTGGTGGCGCTTGTTCATGCTCAACATGTCATGTTTACATTGACAGTCTTTGGATCGAAAAGTTGCCCATCAAAAACGAAACTGAAACAGATATGCTTGATTTTGCATTTGAACCGGACGCGGATCGCTCACGTTTGACTTGTCAAATTGCCGTTACTGATGAATTGGATGGGTTGGTCGTGCAGATGCCGGAAAGGCAGCTCTGAACTCTCGTCCATAGTGCAACCGCGTGACAATAAGGCACTCGGCCCTCGATGCGCGTGGAGTTGCCGGGTGAGCGGCTGCTTGTCTTTGCTAGCTGATTTCGAGAATCGGCAAAGGCTGGCGGCGGCGTTTGTCCTGCTCTGCCTCGGGCCGATTTCACGGTCCGCTATCTAAGATCTTAGCGCCGAAGCTGCCGGTCTCCTTGCGGCCCCTGACTGGTCTTTCAACTTGGTCCGCTAGTGATCGCTTCTGGCACATTTAATCCGATGGCGATCGGCGATCTTGTCTGCTCATCTAATATCCCGATCAGGAAGAGAAACCGAAGCGGCGCAGGTGGCAGATGCCGTTGTCGTCGGCGATGGAATCTATCGATGTCGGCCTTGGCAGCTAAGCTACTGATATTATGTTTTCGGCTCGGCCAAGCCAACTTCGGACTGTGCCAGAAGGCGAACCAGAGTTGATATTGACGCTAGATTTTCAAGGTTGCCGATCAACCTTGCAACGACAGCGCCGGTATCTCCCAATCGCGCTGAGGTAAGTTTCAGAAACTTCTTTTCGAGGAATTCCGCAGAGAGCGCGTTTGCCGCCTCGCCTCTTGCAACATCGACGTCAACTTTGAACTGCCGGCTACCCGGCAAATGGAGTTCCGCTGTAGCTGCATGAGGGAAAGCGGAGGAACTTGTGTGGGTACGCAGTTCAATCCGATCGATCGACGCAGCCACCCGCGGGTTGTGCAGATTTTTGGTTGAAAACCAATCGCAACCTGGTTCGATATCCAGCAGGGCCATAGCGAAACAATAGGGTCCACTGAATTGGGCCGCCCAGATATCGGCCGGGGCGCGGTTATTGAATGGCCATTCGCATACGATCGGCGGCGCCGAGACGACGATTTTCTCGTAGTTGCCGGTCTTTGGATCTATGCCGGCCTGTTTGAAAACTCCGACAACGGCCTCGATGCCGCTTTGCAGAATGCGGCAGCAGCTATACGGTTTGAAGCCGACTTCGAGGATTTCATAACGTTCGCCAAGTCCGCCGGTCAAAAGATCGTAGTCACAGGCGTCGGCGCCAAACATGCGCCAGAACCCGGTGTTTCCGTCAAGAATATCGAGCGGCCCCGTGAAACCGCGACGGGCCAGAAACGCAGCGTTCACGCCCACCTGGGCGGCCGTCCCGAAATTGTTTTTCGCGATGCTGGGAACTGCACCATAGACGGTTTTCATCACCGATGCCACCGGCGCGTTTGCTGCGGCGATAGCCAGCGCGTGCGCCGATTGGTCCGCGTCGAGTTGGAGAAGCCTGGCTGCCGTCGCAGCAGCGCCGAGTGTCTGCCACGTCCCATGGCCATGCAGCAGTTTCCTCGGACTGGAATGCGACATGGATATGCCGACGCGGCCGCTGACCTCATAACCGACAACGATTGACTCAATCAGCTCCTGTCCTGAACAGTCGAACTTTTCTCCAACGGCAAGCGCCGCGGAAATGACCGTGGCGCCCAGATGACCCTTCTTGTAGATGTCGTCAAAGTCGAGGGCATTGATCAGCGTTGCGTTGGCGAAGGCGGCAACCGCACAATCAGCCTTCAACGGACTGCCAGCCACATGAACGTCGCCGCCGAAATCCATGTCACGAATGAACCCTTCGACTATCTGAGACGCCGGCAACTGATAGGCTCCGATCAGGCAACCGAGGGAATCCAGAAGGCAGAGCTTCGATTTTTCGATGACCTCCGCTGGAAGAGAGCCAAAGTCTTCGGATGCGAGATAGCTCGCCAGTTGCTGGGCGGAACTCATGGTGTTCGAAATCCGTTCCGTTCTATCCCTGTCCCACAGTTAGTGAAACATCGTGAAGAGCAACGCGATGGTCCGACATCGGGATCAGCGCGCGTACAGCCTGCAGGCGTTCCGGATCGATCCGCGCCGACAGTACGCCGACCTTGTCGGACGCACGGGCGATGATCTGCCCCCACGGATCGCAGACCAGTGAATTTCCGTATGTGTGTCGGACCTCGCCGCCAGGGGCGGGATAAGGCCCCCATTGGCCGCAGGCCACGAAATAGGCCTGGAACTCGATGGCTCGGGCGCGGCAAAGCACTTCCCAGTGATCCTTGCCAGTCTGCATGGTGAAGGCTGCCGGTAGGATGAATACGTCTACGCCGTCAGCAGCGAGCCGATCGAAAAGACGCGAAAAACGCAAATCGTAGCAGATGGCGCAAGCGATCCGGAGACCATCGAGTTCGTAGATCAGGATATCGTTGCCGGGTGTGACTGCCGCGGACTCGTGATATTTCTTTCCATCCGGCGCCGTAATGTCAAAAAGGTGGATCTTGCGATAGATGCCGACCTGCCACCCGCGCGCGTCAAACACAACGGTGCTGTTGTGGATACGGTCGCTGCCCGCAATACGCTCGAGGATGCTCCCCGCGTGGATGGCGACCCGGTTCTCGGCGGCAAACGCCTGAAGCATACGATAGGCCTTACCACCAGGGATGTCGTCGGCGGCGTTGCGCTTTTCCTCCACGCTCCCGCCCGACCAGTCGAAATGTTCCGGAAGGACAATGAGATCCGGACTGTCGAGATCGACGGCCTCCTGCATGAGGCGTCTCGCCTCCGCGAGATTGTAGTTGCGATCTGGCTGCGAGTTCATCTGTATCAGGGAGATTTTCATGGATCGCTTCACTTGAAATCAAAGATGGAATTGCCAGCCTCAAGGTGAGGACGCAGTCTTAACGACCGCTCCTGGCGTTCGCGGGCCTGCTCTGCAATGCCCCACATATGGGCGACATCGGCGACGAAGACGCCTTCGTTGTCGGCAAGCACCGCATAGCCCGGCAGGACGGCCGCGTCACCGCAAGCCACCGGAACGTTGATAGATCCGCCGATCTGGAACTCACGGCTGGTCGTCTTCGATGATACGCCGCGGCACCAGACGGGAAAGCCGCTCGCCGCAATTTCCTCGATATCGGTACAGGGACCATCGACGACAATACCGACTGCGCCGCGCGCTTTCGCCGCTGCTGCGACGCCGCCGCCGATACAAGCGACATCGTCACGGTCCACCCGCGATATGACGAGGAAATCGCCTGGGGAAAGCAGGTCAATGGCCTTGTAGATGATTACTCCGTCGCGGCCAGGCGCCGCGACGGTGACCGCGCTCCCGCACGCCTTTGACGGACGAACTGGACGGATGTTGCCACCGACAAAGCCCAGATGTTCGAAGTGACCGATCGTTGCCGTTTCCACATCTTTGAGGAGATCGCAAAGATCGTCAGGAAGAGAAGGACAACTCTTTAATAGCCGGTACTTCTGCATTGGAATTTGCCTGCGACAGGAGATGTGAAGGATTCAGACCGGGCGCTCGCCTGAGGTGGTCGTGCGGTGCATGATACGGATCGTATTCGGATCAAAAGAGTCGCGGCGATGCATGGTGCAACGATTGTCCCACATCATGATATCGCCTTGATCCCATTGCTGGGTAAAGACTTGATCCGACCCGGTGGTGTGATCCCAGAGCTTCGCGATGAGTTCGTTGCTTTCGTCGAGCGGCATGCCAACGATCCAGGCGCCGTCGGACGTACCGCCGAGATAAAGCGCCTTCCGGCCAGTCTCGCCATGGGTGCGCACAAGGGGGTGGACCATGCCACTCCACTCACGAAAATCCTTGCTCTTCGGCGCAGCTTTTCCCAGGCGCACTGTCCCGGTTTTGTCGTAAACGTTCTGGAAGAAGATCTGGCGGCCCTCGACCTGCTTGCGCAGGGTCTCGGGGAGCGTTTCATAGGCGACGTAAGTGGACAGAAAGTAGGTGTCCCCGCCAGACGGGGGCACTTCGACCGCACGGAGGATCGCACCGGCCGGTGGCCTTTCGTAAAACCATGTGTCGGTGTGCCAGGTTGCCTCGCTGTTGCCCATGGCACCGCTCGGCTTGCCATCCTTCATCGCATTGCTGATGACGAGGATTTCCGGATGGGTCGGATGGCCGCCTTCCTGTAGCTGCTTTGGGTGAATGACAAACTCGCCGAAATTACGGGAGAACTTCACCTGCTGGGCGTCGCTTATGCGCGTCTTCTTGAACCGGAGGACACCGTATTGCAGCCAGAATTTGCGCACTTCCGCGATATCCTGGGCATCATAGTTCTCGAAGTCGAAACCTTCGATATCCGCACACACATTGCTGGAGTGCTGGACCGCCGTAATTCTTTCCTTGGTGAGCACCGCTCAATCTCCTTTGCTTGAGACCTTCAAGAGGTCAGGAGCACTGTAGGTCTGTCCGGGAGCCGCTCTCAAATATCAGTTGTTATGCATTGATTTCGGTAGCTTATGAGTGGCGGTTCACTCGGCGAGCAGCCTCACGGCGCTCGTGGCAATCGAGACCGTGATCGACTTGCCGACCTCAAGGCGATCCGAGCGGGATGATCGAACCAGCGCTTTCAGGGTTACTCCTCCCGGAAGCGTCACCCAGAGATCCAGATGGGCGCCGAGATTGACAATCCTGGAGATCAGGCCGTCCAGCACATTCAAATCGCCTTTCGTGGCATTGGATGGATCAACGATCTTTACGTCTTCCGGCCGAATGCAACAGAACTTGGCATTCGGATTCGTCGCAGCGATGTTCGCATCGAGCGAAATATCACCGGATCTGATAGACACTCGATCTCCATTGGACCGAATAGCCGTAACCGGAAGAATGTTGGACTTGCCAATGAAGTCGGCGACGAACCTGGTCCGCGGGCTGTTGTAGATAGCTTCGGGCTTGCCTTCCTGCGCGATGACGCCCCCCGACATCACGATGATGCGGTCCGACATCGCCATCGCCTCTTCCTGGTCGTGCGTGACGTAGACGAAAGTCATTCCCAGCTGCTCCTGGATTTCCTTGAGCTCGACCCGCATGGCTTCCCGCAGCTTAAGGTCCAGATTGGAAAGCGGCTCGTCCAGCAAGAGCACCGACGGTCGGGGCGCGATAGCGCGCGCCAGCGCCGTTCGCTGCTGCTGTCCCCCTGAAAGCTCCTTCGGATAGCGCGCGTCGAAACCTTCGAGGTGAACGCTTTTCAGCGCCATCTCCACGGTTTGCTCGATTTCTGCACGTGGGGTTCCCTTCATCTTGAGGCCGAAGCCGACATTCTCGGCGACCGTCATATGTGGGAAGAGCGCATAGTTCTGGAAAACGAGGCCGATATTGCGCCTCTCCGGGGGGACGCCTGCCTGCCTCTTTCCGCGAATGCGGATTTCACCCGCGGATGGCTCCTGAAATCCAGCGATCATGTTCAGCGTCGTCGTCTTGCCACAGCCGGAAGGGCCGAGGAGGCTGACGAACTCGCCCTTGGGAATCGACAGGCTGATGTCGTTGACGACGAGATTGTTTCCATAGGCCTTGCGGACCGAAACCAGTTCGATGTCGATGTCGCTCATTTGCTTCCACCATGTATCTGCGCGGAAAAGCCGCCCAATTTTTCAAAAATGAATATGGTCGCCAGGATGAAAACCAAGGACGCGACGTTCACAGCCGCCAGCACCGGATCGAGGCTGTATTCCATGTAGTTGATGACCGTGATCGGAAGTGTCGTTTGCCCCGGCCTGACAAGAAATACTGACAGCGGAATGTTGTTGAAGGAGATGATGAAGGCGAAGGTCATGCCGGAAAACACCCCAGGCTTGATCAGAGGAAACAGAATATGCCGGATCCGCTGCCATCTGCTGGCGCCAAGGATTTGCGCGGCACGATCGAGATTCCTGTCGAAGTTGTAGATCGACGTCGCAATCATTCTGGCGGCAAACGGCAGGGTCAGGACGATGTGTGCGGCGATCAGCCCAGGGGTCCCGAGGAGCATGTAGAAGCCCACCGAGGATAAAAAGAGCACGATTGCCACGCCCTTGACGATCTGGGGCACCGCAAGCGGCGACAGCAGAAACGCCATAATGGCGTCGCCTCCCGGACATTTCTCGTAAGCGATGGCATAGGCTCCCAATGCACCGAGCACACCACTTGTGAGAGAAACGATCACCGCAATCTTGACGCTAAGGATGAACGGGTTGAGCCACTTGGATTCCCACAGCGCGCCGTACCACTTGAGGGTCCAATCTCCAGGGGCAAAGGTCACCGCGGAAGACGGACTGAGAGATGCCGACACCACGACGAGCAGCGGAAGCGTGATGAAGGCGAGTGCGAGGCCAAGCGAAAGCCAGAACAGGACCGAGAGAAAACGGTTCATGGTGCCTGCTCCTAGACGTTCATTTTCTTGTGGAGGCGCGCCTCCGTCCGGGTGCCGACAAAGGAAATGGCAAGCATCAGAATCAGCAGGACGATCGCCATCACGGCCGCCATCGGCCAGTCGATGTAGAACATGATCTGCTCGTAGATCATCGTCGCCAGGACCTTGAAACGTGCGCCGCCGAGCAGTGCCGGGGTGGCATAGGCACTTGCCGCCATTGTGAAAGAGATCAACAGCGCGCTGACTATTCCAGGAACAGACAGAGGCAGCAGGATGTGGCGGATAACCGAGGCACGCGAAGCGCCGAGGATTTGAGCCGCCTTTTCAAGGTTGGGATCGATGCCCTGTATGCTCGTCAGAATGGCTAGGATTCCGAATGGCAAAACGACATGTGTGAGGCCAACGACCACGCCGAAGAGGTTCTTAGCGAGCGGCAATGGCGATGAGATCAATCCAAGCCATATCAAGGCATCGTTGATGAAGCCTCTGTCTTCGAGAATGATCAGCCAGCCATAAGTTCGCAAAACGACACCGGCGAGCTCTGGTGCGATTGCCAATGCAAAGACGACCGCTCGCCAGCGCGACGTGGATCGCGCCAAAAAATAGGCAACCGGATAGGCCATGACCGTGACGCAAATCGCCACCAGCGCGGACATCAGGATCGTGCGGAACAGGCCCGCAAGGATCAGGTCGTCGGTGAAGAACCGACCGTAGCTGTCGAGGGTGAATGCCGCAGTCTTCGGATCCTGAAAGCTGATGCCAATCATCATGCCAACAGGCACGGCGAAAAAGATCAGGAGAATGGTAAAAGGCGGAATGAGCGGAATATATCCGCGCAGCGCGAACCTGCGACGCGTCGGCACCGCAGGCAGTTTCGTCATGTCAGTCGTCATCAGGAACCGCTTTCAGTTCGCAGCGTGAACGACTTCTCGTTCCCAGCGTGCGCCCCACTCTGGCAGTTTTGTCGCCATCACGGAAAGATCGGGCAGCAGCAGCTGCTTGAGGTCATCTTCCGTCGTGATCTGCTTCGCGCGGAACGCCTCCGGCACCTCAATGTCGGTGCGTGCGCTGCCGACTTTGTAGCCGGTAGCCCATGCTTCCTGGCTGGACTTTTCGAGGAAGAAGTCGACGAACTTCATGGCAGAAGCCTTGTTTTCCGCGCCGACGGGGACGTTCAATGTTGCAATCAGCGGGATCGTGCCCTCCGAAGGCTTGAGGTAATCGACCGGCAAACCGCTATCCATGAGGAGTTGCGCCCGTCCGTTCCAGAAAGGCATCGCCCATACCTGGCCGTCCTTCATGTAGGTCTCCATCACCGAGGAGGATTGCTCGAAGCCGATTGATTGTTTGGCAAGCAACGCCATGGCCTTGAAACCCTCGTCGACATTCTCCAGCAGGTCGCCGCCGCCCTTCACCGAGAGCACTTGCATGAGGTTCGCCGCCATGATGTTTTGAAATGTCGGTAGGATAACTTTGCCCGTGAGTTCTTTGTCGAACAGCGCGGACCAGGATGTCGGAGCGGTCTTCAGCTTGTCGGTACGCCACAGCAGCGACAAGTACTGAACCTCGTGTACCGCACCGCATTCGCCAGCCATCTTGTTAATCGCGGGACTGAGCTTCTCCAGGTTCGGCACTGCCTGTGCCGAAAATTTCTCAAGCAGGCCATCGCGGCAACCATCGAGCGACTGCGAAGCGGTCATGACGACGACGTCGAAACCGGGCCGTCCGTTGGTAGCCTTGACCTTCGCGTAGTCCTGCGAGGCAGAGCCCACCGGGTCATAGATCACGCTGATGCCAGTCCTGTCCTCGAACGGTTTGATGATCCTCTCCAGGATGATCGCCTCGTATGGTCCGCCATAGCTGTTGATGATCAACTGCTCCGAATGGCCCGTTGCTACGGCGGCCAAAAGTGCTGCCGCAGAGACGCTGAGAGTCTTGAAGGTCATGATCCTGCCCGGTTTTTGTTTGGTTCCCACGTCCTATGTCGCGCGTCCCGGGCGGCGCGTCTAATATAATTTGGCCTGCATTGATAAGTTCTGGATATCAATGCAGGCCATCATCACTTAACCTTTGAAGCAGCCGCCAATGATGTGGCGATATCGATGATGTCGTCCCGGTTCGCCGTCGGATCTTCCTTGTTCCAGGCGATGCCCAGCCCGATGTTGAAATCCACGCCATTCACCTTGCGCAGGAAGAAATTCCGGTTTGGCAAATCTTGCGTCCATTCAGGGACAAAGCCTATGCCTATCCCTGCCGACACCAGGGAACACAGCGACATTGTATCGTCGCACGTATAGGCAATGTTCTCAGTCAGCCCGAATTCCCGGAATTTTTCGTTGAAGTACCTTTCCGTGTAGGAAAGGTTCGATCGCGAGAAGGAAATGATCTTCTGTTCGCGCAGATCGTGCAGACTGATGCTTTCTGCAGCAGCGAGAGGGTTCTTGTTGGAGATCGCCAGCAGGTACTGTTCGAGCGCGATGCTCTGGTACCGCAGTGAACCGATATTCTCGAAAGGCCGGATGAAGCCGACATTGGCATGGCCTCTTTCGATGTCGCGAATGATGCCGTCGGTCGTCCCGCTTTTGATGTGGATTTGAATGTCCGGGTAACGCCGGCTGATGCGGGCAAGGAAGCCAGGTAGGATGCCGAATGTCGCGGGATAGATCGTGCCGATCGTGATCTTGTTGATGTCTTTTCCGGCCGCAGCTTGCGTTACTGCCGCGGTGGTTTCGACAGATTTCAGGATATCAATTGACCGGCGATAAAACACCGCCCCCGCTGTTGTCAGTTGCACTCGCCGTGTGCTGCGAACCAGGAGTTTGACACCGAGTTCCCTTTCCAGTGCCTGGATCTGCAAGCTCAAAGCAGGTTGGGCGATATTCAGCTTATGGGCGGCGCGGCCGAAGTGGAGTTCTTCCGCGACGGCTACGAAGTAATTGATGTGGCGCAATTCCATGCAGCCCTCTTTCCAGGCAAGTGGGAGACCAGATTCCGCTCAAGGTTGCCCCGGACAATAGACTCAAGTCAAAGCTCTCAATCCACCACATTGATACGATGGGCCAATCAATCTTCTGCCGCTTGAATTGGACGGCGAGGTTCCGACGGACGACCATGCTCACCGTGACAGCAACGAGGTGGCGTGACATGACGACGATCCTGCGGCGCGAAAATGCACCTGTTCATCAGCCCCCGGCGGTGGAAAGCAATGTGCATTCGCGCGCCCTATGCTGGGATGTTGCGGATCGGATCAGCTCTGCCGGCATCTCAAACCCACAGATGGAACGCAGCAAGTGCCTCAACTGCAAGAAGAGGATCGCCGGCCTGTGCCCCGCGATTCACAATCTCTAGCGGATGCATATGCCGCTTGGTCGGCTCCGACGGCATTTCCAGAATGAGCATTGCATGTGCGAGGTAGTTACTGGAAGCACCAGCCTTGAGCTGGCCTCCGTGAGCAGCGCAACCGCCACGGGTGGGATCTTCGGCATGCTGACCAGCGGCTTTACGCTTTTTGGTGATGGCGACTCGCGCGTTGGCGCGGGCTCGACCTGGGCCTGGGCCTGGAAGAGTCCGGCCTCAAGACCGCGACTGGGAAGGGAAAGCTTCGGGTCAACTTCTGACCTGACTGTCTGGATTGACCCATCGCGTTGAGGGTGCAGCAGGGATCTTAGGCAAACACCGTCGCGGTTGGTGAGGATATGGAAGGCGGCATGGATCCGCATGGGGTCTCGACGCCGATCGGCGCGGCAACCCATCGCAGTCGCTGTCGCTGGGCGGGTCTATACTCGGCGCCGAATCACGCCCTAGCCTAATCGAGTTGAACGTCGGCTATTCCCATGGTGCCCGCCGTCGGCAATCAACTGGCGAATGTCGTCGGCCGTTATCTGATCGATCGGCTTTCAGATCCCCCGGGCCGACGGCAGCACCCACGAAGTCGGTCGCCCGAGCCCACGCTCGAGAGTACCGTATTCTGATTTTGCCCAGTATCCACGTTCCGGTGTTGGAATGTGGTAGCGATCGCAGGTCTTCTTCAAGGCCGTCCCCGTGACACAGTAATCTACTGCAACTTTGGTCATGGGTTTGGACCAAATCTGCTCATAAATCGCCTCGCGAGAAACCGTCTTCACCCTTTCAACCTCTATCTTCCGCATGTGCGCACGACCCGATTCCCGAAGTCTATTAATCTACGACCGAGGTGGGCGTATTGATTTTGTCAGTTTTGACGGTACTTTATAGGGGGTTAGATTCGACCTTCGCCGTTCACGACACCCGCGAAATGGCCGATAGATGTCGATAGTTCACAGAATTTTTCAGCTATAGTCGTTCTAAAAAACCCTGCAAATTCAAAAGGCTAACTTTTTGACGGTCTCGTTCGCGGTCTAAAATCGCGAAAGAGAATTTTGCGCAATTAAAACAGGTACTTAGGGTGATAAAAATAATCGAGTGGGAATGATTCAGGCCTATCCGAACGCCGCCGATTGGAGGCTGGCTGTGGGCGGAGTTTCGCTCCGCGGACGAACGCCATTCCCTCGATTTGAACCCAAGATCAACGGGGCGGGCTGAGCGGCACCCCTCTCGTCGCGCCTCGGCGGGTTCGATGGGAAGAGCCCGCGCCAGCATAGGAAAATGCCAGATTTTCGAGCTCGACACCGTCCTGGCCCGAAGCCGCAGCGTGAGGAACAAGCACGCTCCAATGTCACTGGTGACGATGCCAAGCGGCATGGAACTGGCGGCACGGGCGACGTCGTCAACGACGAGCACGAGCAGGGCGCCGTCCAGGGTAGAGCTTCATTCCCGCGCCGGATGCACAACAGCATCTACTCTCGCCGCTGGCCGTCCGCGCCAATAAGGGCGTGCTAGGCTACGGCCTCATTCCTCTGCTTCATAGACATGGCGCTCGAAGCGTTCGAGCAATGCGTGCATCGCCTTGCGCGCGTCAGCGAATGTTTGGGATGCGCCTCTGGCCGCCATGTCGGCCGCGTAGGCATCGCGTGACGCGAAGCTGCATTCCCACCTGACATCAGGGCCATCACCTTCGAGCCGGATCAGGATGCGGCCTGGATCGAGCCCCAATTCCCGCCTGATTTCGGTTGCCTTGCGGCGTTGCTCCAGCACGGCCGCAGCCTGGCCTTCGCTGGCGAAATAGTTTGTTGCTTCAACGATCATCGTTTTCTCCTCTCCCTAAGCGGCTTCTGAGGCTGCCGCGCGCATCCTGAAAATTCGGTGCTGCGAGGTGCTTGACGCTCCAAAAATATGATCATAAAGTGTGATCACACTAGATGATCGCAAATGTAGCGCGACGCATCGCCGGTGACAATGAAGAAGGTACAAAACGTTGCCCACCATCAAGTCCATCGAAACGCTGATTGTCCAACTGCCGACGAGGCGCGAGCACAAATGGGCCGGCCTGACCGAGGTCATCGGCCGCTATGTCATGGTCAAGATGACCGACAGCGACGGCCGCGTCGGCTGGGGCGAGGCGCCGGCTCTCAAGGATTGGGGTGGTGAGTTCGGCCGCTATTTCGGTGAGTCCGCGCTGATCACCCGTGCCGTCATCGAGACCTATCTGGCGCCTGCCGTCATTGGCGTCGAACTCGGCAACTTCGCCGAATTGCACGCCCGCATGGATGCCATCATCCGCGGCTATCCTTATTCCAAGGCGGCGGTCGAATTCGCTGCCTACGATCTTGCCGGACGCTGGCTCAACGTGCCTGTCCATACGCTGCTCGGCGGCAAGGCGCGCGACAAGGTCGCAATCACCCATTCGATCGGCCTGATCTCGATCGACGAGGCAAAGGTCGAGGCGGCGAAGCTCGCCGAAGAAGGCATCAAGACGATCAAGGTCAAGATCGGCGTCGACCCTGTGCGCGACGTCAAGATGGTGGCGGCTGTCCGCGAGGCTGCCGGCGAGGCGATGGAAATCTGCGTCGACGCCAACGAAGGCTACAAGACGCCGGGCGAGGCGGTGCAGACCATTCGCCAGATGGAAAAGTACCGGCTCAAATATGTCGAGCAGCCGGTGATGGGCATCGAGCGCATCACCGAGGTGGCACGCCGCATCGATGCGCCTGTCATGGCCGACGAATCGGCGTGGAATGCCCATGACGCGATCCAGATCATCGCCGCCGGCAAGGTGCAGATCGTGTCGATCTACACCACCAAGGCGGGTGGTCTCTACAAGGCGATGGAGGTCGGTGCCGTGTGCCGTGCCGCCGGCATCATCTGCAACGTCAACGGCTCGATTGAGACCGGCATCGGCAATCTCGCCAATGTCCAGGTCGCTGCTGCTTCGCCGGCGGTGACGCTGTCCTGCGTCATCCCGATCTCGACGCCGGCGGAGGCCCAGCACGGCCAGGTCGGCGGCATCTACTACACCGACGACCTGCTGGTCGAGCCGATGCGCTTCTCCGATGGTGCGATCGCGGTTCCGACCGGGCCTGGCATGGGCATCGATGTCGACATGAAGAAGATCGAAAAATACCGCGTCCGCGATTGAGCGTGACACCAGGCTTCCAGGGGAGAATTTTGAAAATGCGGGCAGAAATCGTCGCAAAGCAGGTCAAGGCATTGGCTGAGCATGGGCTCGATGCCATGATCTGCTCGTCGCCTGAAAACTTCGCCTACACCACAGGCTTCGTGGTTCCGTCGCAGCCGCTGATCCGTCATCGCCATGCGATGACGATCGTCACCGCGGATGGCCGCACTGCAATCTTCGGTGTCGACATGGAGGCATCGACCATCAAGCGCAACCAGCCCAACGTGCCGACGCGCATTTGGGCGGAGTTCTCCGACGACCCGATGCTGGTGCTTGCCGATCAGCTTTCCGGGCTCGGCCTGGCCAGCGCCCGCATCGGCCTCGAAATGGACTATCTGCCGGCCGGCGATTTCGCCCGCCTGATCGCAGCGATGCCGGGCGCACGCTTCGAGCATGCCGAGCCGATCCTGGCACGGTTGCGCCAGATCAAGACGGCGGAAGAGATTGCCCTTCTGCGCAAGCTGTCGCGCATCGCCGACCAGGCGATCACCGACACGCTGGCGGTTGTCGATGCCGGTGATTCCGAGATGGATATTGCCGGTCACCTGACGCGCAACGTCTATTCGCTCGGCGCCGACCACTTCAAGCTTCTCATTGTCGCCACCGGCGAGCGCAGCGTGCTGCCCAATGTCGGGCCGTCCGAGCGCGTGCTGAAGCGCGGCGATGTCTGCCGCGTCGAGATATTCTCGGTGATCAATGGCTACCAGGCAGGTGTGTGCCGCACGGCAATCGTCGGCGAGGCGCCACCCATGGCCGACAAGATCTGGGCGCATCTGGTCGAATGCAAATACGAGATCATGGAGAAGGTGAAGCCGGGCGCCAGCTGCCGCGAGATCTACGACGCCTTCATCGCCAAGCTCGCCAAGCTCAACCTGCCGCCGATCTCGTTCGTCGGCCATGGCATCGGCCTGCACCTGCATGAGGACCCCTATCTCGGCCTGACGCCAGTGCTCGGCAAGCCGGGCAGCGACGCACCGCTTGAGGAGAACATGGTGCTCGGCTTCGAGCCGCTCTGCTACGACACCGGCTATGGCTACGGCATGCAGAACAAGGACATGCTGCTGGTCACGTCGAACGGTTCGGAGCTTTTGTCCGACTATGCCGACACCGACAAGCTGATCCTCTGCGGCACCGCCAAGCATGGTGGCAAGGTCAAGGCCGTCGCCTGAGCGAACTTGCCTTGTGAATTGGCAGCCGGGGTGCTTTGTGGCCCGGCTGCATAGCGAGATATCGCCCGCCGTCACGGACCGGCGGGACGAGATTGAAGGTCCGTGAGTGAAGTATGGGGTGGAGACACATGCGCACGCTGATCGAGAATTTGAATTTCGCCTTCACGGTCGACAAGAACGACACGGTGCTGCGCAACGCCAGCGTGGTGGTGGAAGGTGACCGCATCGCCGATATCGGGCAAGCGGATGAGGTGGCGGCGCGCCACAAGGGCAAGAGCTTCGACAAGGTGATCGACGGCACGATGCTGGGCATCTGCCCGGGTTTCGTCGACAGCCACGTGCATCTGTCGGAGACGCTGTCGCGCGCGGTCTTCCCCGACAATCTCAACACCCGCGCCTGGGTGTTCCACTGGGCCAAGCCCTTCTACGCGCACATCACAGAGGAAGACGAATATTGGGGTGCGCTGCTCGGCATCACCGAGATGCTGCGTTGCGGCACCACCTGCTTCCTCGACATGGGCTCGCAATACGATCCCGGCATCGTCATCCGCGCCATGGACAAGACCGGCATCCGCGGCATCACCGGCCGCCACGCCGCCGACAACCGCCCGGCCGAGCTGCCGCGCGGCTGGACCGAGGAGATGGCCGAGCATCATTTCTTTCCTGACGCACAGTCGGCGCTGAAGGTGCTCGAGGAAAACGTGCTTCGCTACAACAACACGCTCGACGGTCGCGCCCGCTGCTGGGTCAACATCGAGGGCAAGGAGCCCTGCAGCCTCGAACTGCATGTCGGTGCGGTGAAGCTCGCTGAAAAGCTCGGCGTCGGCACCACCTACCACCTCGCCACCTCGATCGAGGAAGCCAAGGTCTGCGAGAGCAAATATGGCTGCTGGCCGATCACCCGCATCGACCGCGCCGGCGGCATCGGCAAGAACCTTGTCATCGCCCATGGTGCTGCCGTGTCGGACGAGGAGGTCAAGCTGCTCGCCGAACGTGGCGCAAGCGTCGCCTTCTGCCCATGCTCCTCGTTCAAGCTCGGCAAGGGCGCGACCGCCATCGGCAAGTATCCTGAGATGGTCAAGGCCGGCGTGAAGGTCGGGCTTGGCACCGACGGTGTGTCGGCGGCCGGCAACATGAACCTGATGCGGCAGATGCTGGTGGTTGCCGGCATGTTCAAGGATGCCCGCATGCAGCCCGACATCTTCACCGCAAGGCAGGCGCTGCGCGCCGCGACCATCGAAGGCGCACGCGCCTTGATGTGGGACGACGAGATCGGCTCGCTGGAGATCGGCAAGAAGGCCGACTTCATCCTGTTCGACCTCGACCATGTCGAGTGGACGCCGTTCTACGATCCGCTGCAGGCGCTGGTGTTCTCGGCCTCGACCGCCTCGATCACCCAGACCTGGGTCGACGGCAAGGTGCTTTATGCCGACGGCAAGGTGCAGGGCGTCGACGAGCCGGGTATCCGCCGCAAGGCCCGCGAACTGGCGGCCGCTGCCGTCGTGCGCGCCGGCCTGCACGAGCATGGCGTGGAGACGACCACGACGCTCTACGACGAAGGAAACTGACGCACAGCGCTTCCGCATCTGACGTTGCGGAAGCGCTTGCCGGTCTGTAGAAGCAAAATGTTCGCAGGCTGCATGGGAGAGATTGGCCGAACCTTTTGGGGCTTTGGCCGGCGCCGACGGAGCAACCCCCCAGGAAACTCTCAGGCAAAAGTGACCATGCATCTGAACGATCTGGAGAGAGGCACCTGGAGTGCCCACCGAAGGGGAAAGCCGCGCCGGCAAGGCTGTCGCGGTTAAGCTCTCAGGTACAGCGACAGATTGGGGAAAAACCGCGGGCTCCGGCCCGATCCCAACTTTGATCGCGGAGAGTGAAATGCCCCATATTGCCGTTATCGGCGCCGGTATCACCGGCGTTACCACCGCCTATGCGCTGTTGGAGCGTGGCTATTCCGTCACCGTCATCGACCGCCAGCGTTATGCCGGCATGGAGACGTCGTTCGCCAATGGCGGCCAGCTTTCGGCCAGCAACGCCGAAGTGTGGAACCACTGGTCGACTTTGCTCAAGGGCATGAAGTGGATGCTGCGCAGCGATGCGCCGCTGCTGATGAACCCTAGACCGACCTGGCACAAATATGCCTGGCTTGCCGAGTTCGTTTCCAACATCGCGAATTATCGTGACAATACGGTGGAGACGACGCGGCTCGCGATCGCCGCGCGCAAGCACCTGTTCGCCATCGCCGAGCGCGAGAACATCGACTTCGACCATGTCCAGCGCGGCATCCTGCATTTCTACTGGGACAGGCCGAGCTTCCAGCATGCGCTGAAGGTCAACTCTATGCTGGTCGAGGGCGGTCTCGACCGCCGGCCGGTGACCGCTGCCGAGGTGAAGTCGATCGAGCCGACCCTGCATGGCGATTTCCACGGCGGCTTCTACACGCCGTCGGATTCGACCGGCGACATCCACAAATTCACCTTCGGCCTCGCCAAGGCCTGCGAGCGGCGTGGCGCCCGTTTCGTCTTCGACGCGACCGTCAATCGCATCGCCCGAGACGGCGTGTTCTGCATCGGCTATTCCAGCGGCGGGGCAGCCGGTGAGGGGGGCGACCAGATCGTCGAGGCCGACGGCATTGTCGTCTGCGCCGGTTCCGCCAGCCGACACTTCGCTGCCATGCTCGGCGACCGCGTCAATGTTTATCCAGTGAAGGGCTATTCGATCACCGTGCATCTCGATGATGAGCACAGCCGGCAGGCGGCACCTTGGGTCAGCCTGCTCGACGACCGCGCCAAGATCGTGACCAGTCGTTTGGGCGAGGGGCGTTTCCGCGTCGCCGGCACAGCCGAGTTCAACGGCATGAACCGCGACATCCGCGACGACCGCGTCAAGCCGCTGGTCGATTGGACCCGCATGCTGTTCCCCGGCGTCGACACAAATCGCGTCGTGCCATGGGCCGGCCTCAGGCCGATGATGCCCAACATGATGCCGAGGGTCGGCAAGGGCCGTCAGCCCGGCGTGTTCTACAATACCGGCCATGGCCATCTTGGCTGGACGCTGTCCGCCGCCACCGCCCAGATGGTCGCTGAGACCATCTCTGGCGAGTTCGGCACCGATGCCGCGATCGCGGCATGAACTCGCTGCCATCATCGAAGCCGCCGGGTTCACAGCCGTAGCGGGATGACAGGCGGAAGGGCATTCTTCCGCTTGACAATTCCATCTGTGATCATAAAGTGTGATCAAATTGATTGATGCCAATCAAGTCGGCGCGTGGGCTCGGGAGGAAACCGGTCCGCGACACCATGGTGCTTGAGGGCGCGTGGTTCGAATCGCCGCGCTTCGATCCTCGGAGGAGAGAATGAAAGTTGCAGTATTGGGCGCGGGCGCGGGCGGTGCAGCGTCGGTGGCAGAATTGGTCCAGGCCGGCCATGACGTCCATTTCTGGGCGCGTTCGGCGGAGACTTTGGAGCCGCACATCAAACTTGGCGGCGTGGCATATGAAGGCAAGCTCGGCGAGGGCGTAGCCAAGCCGGCGCTGATCACCATCGATCTCAAGGCGGCGATCTCAGGCGTCGACGTGGCGGTGGTCGTTTTGCCGACCTTCTCTCATTCGGCGATTGCCAGCGCTCTGGCCGCTGCCGGCTGGTCGTCCAGCAAGCCTGTCGTGCTCAACCCCGGCCACACCGGCGGGGCGCTCGAATTTGCCGAGACCTTTTCGCGCACCGGCCGTGCTGCCCCTCCGGTCGTCGAGTTCTCGACGCTGACCTATGTCGCGCGCAAGTATCGCCCCGATGGCGTCACCGTCTCGGGTCGCGCCAAGCAGCTCAAGGCCGCGGCGCTGAAGGGCGGTTCGGAAGTTCTGGAAATCGCCGGCAAGCTCTATCCGGGTCTTAACCCGGTTGCCGACGTGATCGCCTCCGATCTCTCCAACGTCAACATGGTCCTGCATCCGCCGGCGGCTGTCTTGGCTGCGGCATGGGTCGAAGCCACCGGCGGAAATTTCACCTTCTATGTCGACGCCATGACGCCTGGCGTCGCCCGCGTCATGAAGCAGCTGGACGATGAGCGGCTGGCCGTCGCCAAGGCATTTGGCCACGATCTGCCCAATCTCATCGAGGAGATGAAGCTTCTCGGCACGGTCGAGGCCGATGTCACCGACACCAGCGATTTCCGCGCGGCAATTGCCGGCGGCGAAGCCAACAAGCGTATCAAGGGCCCGGACTCGCTCGAATACCGTTACTACAAGGAAGACTTCGGCCACGGCCTGCTGCCTTTCCTTGAATTCGCGAGGATCGCGGGCGTCGAAACGCCGGTCGCGCATTCGCTCTACAGCCTGGCGCAGATCGCAGTCGGCACCGACTATCGCAAGGGCGGCCGCACCGCCGAGGCGATGGGCATCGCCGGCATGTCCAGGGATCAGGTCATTGAGAAGGTAAGGTCGAAATGAGCTGGAACAACACAGTCATCGCCGTCGTCGCCGGTGACGCCCGCGAACAGGAGATCGCACGTTGTGCGGTCCGTGCCGGCGCAACCGTCCGTGCCTATGGCTTCCCCTGGCCGGATGAGGGTATCGAAGGCGTCTACCACGCAAAGGACGCTGCTGACGCGCTGAAGGGCGCCGACATTGCGCTGTTTCCGATCCCCGGAATCACCGCCGAAGGCGCGCTATTTGCCCCGAAATGCCCGGAAAAAATCATTCCCACCCGCGAGATGCTGGCCGGCATGAACAAGCCTGGCCACATCATTCTCGGTTGGGGCGACGCCAATCTGAAGGGCCATTGCGAAGCGCTTGGCATCACGCTGCACGAATATGAGTGGGACGTCGACCTGATGCTGCTGCGCGGCCCGGCGATCGTCGAGGGCGTGCTCAAGGTGATCATCGAAAACACAGAGATCACCATCCACAAATCCAACATCTGCCTGGTCGGGCAAGGTACCATCGGCTCACTGCTGACCAACACGCTTCTGGCGCTTGGCGCCCATGTCCATGTTGCGGCGCGTAACCCGGTGCAGCGCGCTGCCGCCTATGCGGCGGGTGCGGAATCGCTGACGCTCGAACAATTGCCGGAATACCTGCCGAAGATGGACATCGTCATAGGCAGCGTGCCCAAGCGGTTGCTCGAACGCGAACAGCTGGCGCTGTTGCCCAAGCATGCGCTGCTTGTCGATGTCGCGGCTCCACCCGGCACGATCGATCGCGACGCTGCCGCCGAACTCGGGCTGAAGACCATATGGGCGCGCGGCATGGGCGCGCGCGCGCCGATCACCGTCGGCCGCAGCCAGTGGAGCGGCATTGTCAGGCGCATTGCAGGAATTTTGGAGCAGAAGTCATGAAAGCGGATCTGGTCATCAAGAATGCGCGGGTGGTTCGCCACGATGGCGAATTCCACGGCGGTGTCGCGGTCAAGGACGGCAAGATCGTCCTGACCGGATCGGATGAGTCGCTGCCGGACGCCACCCGCACCATCGATGCCGAAGGCCGCGTGCTGATGCCTGGCCTGATCGACCCGCACTGCCATCTCGGCGTGAAATTTCCCTTCGCCGAGGACATGCGTACAGAGACTGCGGCAGCGGCTTCCGGCGGTGTGACCACAGCACTGCTCTACATCCGCAACCTCAAGGAATCCTATTTGCCGTTCTACGAGGAGCGGAAGGCGCTGGGCGAGGAGAACTCGGTCATCGATTTCGGCTTCCACTTCGGCATCCAGCGCGAAGAGCATATCGCCGAGATCCCCGAGATCATCGCCAAGACCGGCGTGAAGTCGTTCAAGTGCTATTTCGGCTATGAGCCCGACAATCCGATTGGCATCGTGCCGGCGACCGACGGCTGGGTCTACGCCGCGATGCGCATTCTCGCCAAGGTTCCCGGCGGCGTCATCAACGTGCACTGCGAAAACACCCAGATCGCCTCGTGGATCAAGAAGGAGATCGCAGCGACCGGCCGCCAGGACCTCGGCGCCTATACGGAATCGCGTCCGGCCTTCTGCGAGGTCGAAACCATTCGTCGCATGATCTTCCTTGCCGAAAAGACCGGCTGTTCGCTGCATCTGGTCCATACTTCGGTCGGCATGGGGCCGGTGCTCGCCGCCGAGGCGCAGGCGCGTGGCGTGCACGTCACAGTCGAGACCTGCCCGCACTATCTGACGCGCACCTGCTATGACGACGACCTGGACATGCGTGCCAAGATCTCGCCGCCGCTGCGCGACCGCAACGAACTCGAAGGCCTGTGGGCCGGCATGCTCAACGGTTCGGTCTACAGTCTGGGCACCGACCACGTGCCGTTCCTGCCCAAGAAGCTCGAGGATTTGTGGACCGAATTCCCAGGCGTCGTCAGCTTCCCGTGGGAGCTGTCGCTGATGCTGCATTTCGGCGTTCACCAGCGCGGCATGCCGCTCAGCCGCCTGGTCGAGCTCAACTCGTTTAATCCGGCGCGTCGCTTCGGCCTGTGGCCGCGCAAGGGCCACATCGATGTCGGCTTCGACGCCGACCTGGTGCTGGTCGACCTCGATGAGGAGCGCACCGTCACCCACACCGGCAAGGGCACCTGCATCTATGAAGGCTGGAAGCTCAAGGGTTGGCCGGTGATGACGGTGGCTCGAGGCGACGTGGTCTACGAAAACGGCGTGGTCGCCGACACCAACTACGGCCGCGGCCGCTGCGTGACGCTGCCGTCATGACGACAGCCGACCTCGATCAACTGGACCTGGCCGGCCGGGTTTCGCTGACACCAGCACGTTTGCCGGTGCGCGAAGCGGTAGCAAGCATCGTTGCCCGCAAGGCAACGATCCGCCAGGAGCGGTTGTCGGGGATCCACAATCCGTGGGGCCATGTCATTGGCCTCACCGATCCGTGGAGCTTTCTCGACCTGTGCGAGAGCAATGTCGTGATCGACGCCGCGCGGAAGGCCATCGGACCCGACGTCATCTTGTGGGACAGCGAGCTGTTCGCCGAAGCGGGCGCCTACGGCGAGTTTCTGAGGCAAGGCGGGGAAGGCCGCTACTGGCCTGTGAGCCCGCTTGCCGGCGTCATCGTCCTGCTGCCGGTCGGCCGCGAGAACCCTCGGGCCAAAGCGATCAGGCTGGAGGAACTGGGCCCCGAAGCGCTCGACGGCTTCGATGCCGCCGAACCGCTTTACGTCGTCAGGCTGATGCCGGCGACCAGCCGTTTCGACCGCGACCCGGACCATCCGGCCAACCGTGCCTGCATGGAAGAGCAGGTGCTGGTCAATTATTCGAACCGTCCGCTGTGGCTGCTCTGTGGCACCGACCGGGCGGATAACGATCTGGTTTCGGGCTTCGCGCCCGCCGTGCCCGTCTGGGCCTCAGGCGCGCTGCCCACCGAAAGAGAGGAGAAATAATATGCCGTTCGTCGTCGTTGAGATGTGGGAGGGGCGCACTGTCGAGCAGAAGCGCAACCTCGTCAAAGCCATCACCAAGGCCATGGTCGAAGAGGCCGCCTGCAAGCCCGATCACCTGCATGTCGTGATCCACGAGACCCCTAAGGACAGCTGGGGCCGCGGCGGCGTGCTCGGCATCGACATGGTGGAGAACAAGAAATGAGCCTCGAAGCCCTCGACTACCGCAAGTCGGCGCTGCTGGTCATCGACCTGCAGAACGCCTTCATCCACGAGAAGGGCACGCTCGGCATTTCGGGCGTCGACACCAAGCGGCTGTCGTCGATCGTGCCGCCGCTGGCCAAGCTGATCAAGCGCTGCCAGGACACCGGCATTCCGGTCATCTGGACGATGCAGGAACACTTCGCCGTCGACCAGAACCGCGCCAAGAAGAAGCTGCTCGGCCACACCGCCCGGCGCAAGCAAGTGTCGGCGCTGGCAGGCAGCTGGGACGAGCAGATCATCGACGAGCTGAAGCCGCTCGCCGATTTCGACCCGTCCTTCGTCATCCGCAAGCATCGCTTCGGAGCGTTCTATGAGACCCGTCTCGAAATGATGCTGAAGATGCTGGGCACCCAGCATCTGTTCATCACCGGCGCGACCACCAATGCCTGCGTCGAGACCTCGATCCGCGAAGCCTATCTGCGCGACCTCGACGTCATCGCAGTCGATGACTGCGTCTCAGGCGTCAATGCCGAATGGGAGGCTACCGCCAAGCAGATCTGGAAGCAGTATTTCTGCGAGATCGCACCGTCGTCGGAAGTGCTCGACTGGATCGGCGAGCAGGTCAAGCCGCGCGTCACCAACTACGGCCACCAGCTGATCATGGTCAACGATATCGACACGTCGGTTGCCTTTTACACCAACCAGCTCGGTTTCACGATCCGTGCGGCCAAACCGCTCGCGGATGGGCGTCCGTTCACCGCCTTCCATCAGGGCATCGCCCTCATTCACGGCAAGGCGAGCGATCATCGCCAGCTCGACCACATTGCCTTTGAGGTCAATGACGTCCGCGCTCTTGATACCAAGCTCAAGAAGGCCGGCGTGCGCTATTTCAACGAGCTGCATGACGGGCCCTATGGGCTGACGATCTATATCGCCGATCCCGACGGCACCAAGGTGGAGCTATATCAGGTCGGCGCGACCGCCTGAGGTTTCGGCGTTATTGTGGACTTTCAGGCGCCGGGCAACCGGCGCCTGTTTTGTTTCCGGCAGGGTATTCAGCCAATCGCCTCGTCCAACTCGGCATAAGATGGCAGCGATGTCGCGATCGGCGTGCCGCTACGGATGACGATGCGGTTGCTCTCGGTACGCGACAGCACCTCGGACCAGGAGCGTCCTTCAAACAGGATGAAATCGGCCGCCTGTCCTTCGGCGATGGTGCCTTTTTTGTCGAGGCGCATGATTTCGGCGGGCGTGGTCGACACCGCTCCTGGCCAATCGCCGGTCGGGTGGTCGAGATGCAGAACCCGCGTGCCGAGCCGATAGGTGTCGAGCATGTCGAGATCGCCGTAGGAATGGAACGGGTCGCGCGTGTTGTCGGAGCCGAGTGCGACCGCAATGCCGCGCCGCTTCATCTCGTGCAGCAGCGTCACGCCCCGCCATTTTGGCGTCGTGCCATCATGGCGGCGGTCCTGCAGATAAAGATTGCAGGTCGGCAGCGACACCACCGCAAGGCCGGCAGCAGCAACCTTGTCGAGCGTCTCGTCGATGGTTGCGGCGTCCTGCATCGCCAACGAGCAGCAATGGCCGACAAGCACCTTGCCGGCGAAACGCGATCGCAGTGCTGCCTCGGCGATGCGGCGCAGCCCATCGGCCGATGGATCGGCGGTCTCGTCCGCATGGAAATCGAGGTCGAGACCGTATCTGGTGGCGGCAGCGAACATGCGATCGAGGAGGTCGTCGAGATCGGGTGCGGGATAGGCAACCGCGCCCAAAATGCCACCGGCCGCTGCCACGCGCTTGGCCATGCCTTTCAAAAATGCCTCGTCTCGGGCGAAATCGATGCCGAACAGGCAGGCAGCCTGTAGCTCGATCCGGCCGCGCCACTCTGTCCACATTTCCTCGAAGACCGGCCAGGAGATCGCGTCCTGCGGTGGCAGCGAATCGATATGCGTGCGGATGGATGAGGTGCCATAGTGATGAGCCGAGCGCAGCGCGAAATCCATGCGCCGGGCGACATCCTCAGCCGACCAATTGGTCGTGCGATCGGCCTTCGTGGCTGCCAAAGCGCCGGTGAAGGTGCCATCGGCGCCAGGCGTCCTGGGCAAGATGTGGCCCTTGTCGAGATGTGTGTGGCAATCGACAAATGTAGGCAAAACGACCCTGCCGCCACAATCTATCGGCGTTGTGTCATCCACGTGTAAACCTGCTGGATCACCCGCCGGGGTTGTTGCCAATATCCTGCCTTGCTCTACAGTCAGGTCAGCAAGAAAGAACTCGGCACCCGCGGTTTCGATGGCATCTGTGTTTGTCACGGCATTGTTGAGACGCACATTGCGCAGCACATATCGTCCTCGTGCTGCAGCGGCGATCGTCCCGCGCAAGGTTGCCTGGTCGAGAGCGGGAATGGCCATAATAGGTCCTCAGAACTTGCCGCAGCGATTGTATGCGGGATTGGGTTGTCGTTCCGGTTGCGAAGGGGAGCGGATTTGCGGCGGCTGGCGTCTGGTCACCCGCCGGGACCGGCGGTAGTTAAAGGTTGCCGTTCAGGAAAAGTTCACTTATTGATCACAATATGAGATCACAGATTGCAGCCTGTCAACTTCTGCCCCCGGCCGGCGTATATCTGCGGCAAGATCGCAGCATGGCGCCGTTCCTCGTACAGTGCAAATCTTGAGGAACATGGGCGAGAGGCGGAGAAGCGGAATGCGGATAGACAAAATCGACAGCGCCAAAGACGGCAAGGAACCCGCCAAGAAAGAACGCGGCCATGTTCATGAGCATGTGCTGCGCTACATGCGCAGAGGCCTCATGGTTGGCGCCTTCCTGCCCGGCCAGGTGATGAGCCTGCGCAAGCTGGCGGCCGGCTTCGGCACCAGCCCGATGCCGGTGCGCGAAGTGCTGAGCCGTCTGGTGGCTGCCAATGCGCTCGAGGAAACCAAGGGCGGTTCAGTGCGCGTGCCAAGGCTGGGGCCGGAAAAGCTCAGCGATCTTTTCGCCGTGCGCGAGATGCTCGAAGGCATGGCGGCGGAGCTTGCGGCCAAGAAGGCAACGCCAGCGCTGATCACCGAACTGGCCTCGATCAACAAGCAACTGCTTGTGGCGATCGACAAACGCGACATCCTGAACTGCTTGTCGTTCAACCAGAAATTCCACTTCACGCTCTATGAAGCGGCCGATTCCGAAGTTCTGATGCCGCTGATCGAGTCGCTGTGGCTGCAGTTCGGCCCGACGATGTACATGTCGCTGCTCATACCTTCGATGCCGTGGAACGCCTCCGATCACGAGGACATTCTCGGCGCGCTGAAGGAAGGCAACGCCAACGCTGCCAAGAAGGGCATCGTTCATGACATCCGCACCACTGGCAAGGCGCTGCTCAGCGTTGCCGGTTCGCAAGGCATCGAGCTGCCCTTCGCGCAGGGGCCGGAACTTCAATTCGACTACTGAAATAACGATCTGGGAGGATCTCCGCATGGCGGGAAAAGCTGAACAAAATCTCGCGCGCCTGGGCATCAGCCTGCCGGCAACCGTGGCTCCTGCCGCCAACTATGTGCCGGCGCGTCGGCTGGGCAACCAGGTCTACATTTCCGGCCAGGTGCCGAGCGAGGCCGGCAAGGACAAGTTTACCGGCAAGCTCGGTTCGGACTTCTCCGTCGAGGAAGGGCAAGCGGCCGCGCGGCTTTGCGCCGTCAACATCCTGGCCCAGCTCAAGCAGGCGCTCGGCGGCGACCTCGATCGTGTTGTCGGCGTCATCAGGCTTGGCGGCTTCGTCAACGCCGAGCCCGACTTCAAGGATCATCCCAAGGTCATCAACGGTGCCTCCGACCTGATGGTCGAGGTGTTCGGCGAGGCCGGACGCCATGCCCGCGCTGCCGTTGGCTGCTATTCGCTGCCGCGCAACGTGCCCGTCGAGATCGACGCGATCTTCGAGGTCAACTGACCGTGCAGCCTGCCGCATCAACGATCGACGAGAGAATTCCGGTTCATGTGCTGACCGGCTTCCTCGGAAGCGGCAAGACCACCTTTCTCAGGCATTTGCTCGGCGAACCGGATCTTGCCGATACGGCCGTGATCATCAACGAGTTCGGCGAAATCGGGCTCGATCATCTGCTGGTGCGGGAAGTTTCCGAAGACGCGGTGCTGCTGTCGTCGGGCTGCCTGTGCTGCGCGGTGCGCGACGATCTCGTTTCCACCCTGGCGGACCTTCTGGCGATGGTTCGTCGAGGCGAGGTGGCGCCTTTCCGCCGGGTCGTGGTTGAGACCACGGGCCTCGCCGACCCCGCGCCGATCATGCAGGCTGTGATGAGCGATCTTCAGCTCCGTCGCGGCTATCGGGCGGGCAGTATCGTCGCAACCGTCGACGGCGTCAGCGGCGCCAACTCCATCGGCAATTTCGCCGAGGCCGTGCAGCAGGTGGCACTGGCCGATTGCGTGGTCATCACCAAGTCGGAGCTTGTCGAACCCTGGCGGCTCGACGCGCTTGCCCAGGAAGTCGGCAAGGTCAACCCGCAGGTCAGGCAGCTTGTCTCCAGTCGCGCAAGCATGCCGAGCGCGGCAGATATTTTTGACCATGACGAGACCTGGGAGCCGCGCCATTTCGAAATGGCCGATACGCCGATGGCGGGCAGGCACAGCGACGGCATCGAGACCTTCACCGTCGAGATTGACAGGGACGTCGATTGGCCTGCATTCGTCGACTGGCTGGAATTGCTTTTGGCCGGCCGCGGTCAATCGATCCTGCGTGTGAAGGGGCTGCTCCCGGTCAGGGGCGACCCGCGCCCCGTGGTCATCCACGGTGTCCAGCATGTCGTCTATCCACCCGAATATCTGCCGCGCTGGCCCGAAGGCATGCCGCGCGGATGGCTGGTTTTCATCGCGCGCAACCTGAGCCGCACAGCGATCGAAAACGCGCTGCCGAGCACATTCGCCGTCGCGCATTGACGGTCCGAAGCCTCGCCGGCATCTGACTTTTGTCCAAACATTTTTGTGTTGGCCATGACGATAGCGCAGGCCGCGTCCGGCAAACGCCTGGTCGCGACCTCACGACACGTGGCGAATCCCGAAGCGATTTCCGATGCTTGCGGGAGAGCTCACGTGTCAGCAGGGAGGCCAGACATTTGTTAGAGGCGAGCGTGGATTCGTCGCTTGACAAAGGTCAATTGTGATCACACTATGAGATCAAGAATGAGGTTTGAGAGCGTGAGCTGTCACGCCTCGTTCGGGGGAGAGAGGCAGGCCTTCGGGCCATAGGGGGCGCCCGCGTGGTGCTCGTTAGGGAGGAGAGAAATGTTGTACGCCACAGGTCTCATTCGCAGCGCAGCACTCATTGCCGCGACTGCCGTCACCACCGTTCTGGCATCGCAGGGCGCCATGGCCGAGGACGTCAATCTACGTTTCAGCTGGAAGCTGAAGGGGGAATACGGCTTCTTCTATCTGGGGCAGGAAAAGGGGCTCTATAAGGACGCTGGCCTCACCGTGACGCTCGGCGAAGGCGCCGGTGCCCAGGCGGCCCTTGCAGCCCTTATTCAAGGCCAGGAAGACTTGGCTGTGGTCCCTGGAATATTTGCCATTACGGCTATCCAGAAGGGCATGCCGGTCAAGATCATTTCTCTTTACCAGCCGGCTGCACCCGTTGTCCTTATATCGCACCCCGAGAATCCGGTCGTAAAGCCAAGCGATCTTGAAGGAAAATCTATCGCCAGCGCGATAGGCGAAACCTCGACGGCATATATGGGTGTTTTCTGCAGTCAGAATAAAATAGACTGCACCAAGATCAACAAGATCCAGATGGACAGCCAGACACGCATTCCGCAATTCGTGCAGAAGAAGGTGGATGTGGTTGGTGTGTACCGCACAAGCGATCTCCCTATTCTTATAGATAAGACCGGGACGGATTATGCTGTCCTGGATATGGAAGAGTTCGGCCTCGCAGTGCCGGGCCTGGCGGTCGTCGCTAGCGCTGACGGTGTAGAGAAGAAGGGCGAAGCGCTTCGCAGCTTCCTTTCCGTCACCAGCAAGGCAATCGAAATGTCGCGCAGCGATCCTGCCGCTGCGACCGCCGCTTTGAAGGCGGTGTGGCAGGCCGGGCCCTCCGACAAGGTTGTCCGCGAGCAGGTCGAGGCAACGTCAAAATCCATTCCGGCGGCCACAGGCAAACCGCTCGGCTGGGTCGATGAGAAGACGATTGCTGATGCGCTTAAGTTGATCGGCAGCGTCGAAGATATCGGCGAACCAAAGCCCATCTCTTCGTTTTTTACCAATGAACTTCTGACGCAGTGAGGCAACGGTGGCGAGCACGGACGTAATCGGCGCCGGTCAGGCGCAGAAGCAGCAAGGCAAGAACATGAGCAGCAAGAAGAAATTGCGAGGCCCTTGGCTGGAGCGCTACTCGGCGCTTATCCTCGCGATCGTGCTGCTCGGCGCCTGGCAGATTCTGGTCCCATGGTCTGGGCTCTCGGAATTCGTTCTGCCGACACCGCTGGCTATCGCCACGCGGATCGTCAACGAACTGCCGCTGCTCGCCACCCATGGCTATGTCACGCTTTTTGAAGTTGTCGTCGGCTTTGCCATGGGGGTGCTGGTCGGCATCCCCTTGGCGCTGGCGATCTTCTATTCCAGGGCCTTCGAACGCGCCATCTATCCGATCCTGGTCGCCTTGCAGACGGTGCCGAAGGTCGCGCTTGCGCCGCTTTTGGTGCTCTATCTCGGCTACGGCTGGGCGCCCAAGATCACGCTGGCTTTCCTGATCTCGTTCTTCCCGATCGTCATTTCGACGGTGGTTGGCCTGCAGTCTCTCGACAAGAACCTGGTCAACCTCGTCCGCTCGATGGGTGCCAGCGAATGGCAGACCTTCTTCAAGGTTCGCCTGCCGGCGGCACTGCCCAACATCTTTGGCGGCTTCAAGGTTGCAGTGTCGCTTGCTGTCATCGGTGCTGTCATCGGCGAGTACGTTGCCGCGGAGCGCGGCCTTGGTTACCTGCAACTCCAGGCCAACTCTCAATTCGACACGACGCTCAATTTCGCCACCGTGGTGACGATCTCGGGGCTTGGCGTGATGCTCTATTTCATCATCGATACGATCGAGGCCCGCGTCACCTACAAGCGCGACTCCGCCAAATAAGCCGGCTGCCGGAGCAGCTGACAACGAAAACAGGTTCAGTGAGGCAATCCCATGAGTGCCACTACCCAGATGGGCGCGGCGGTCGACATTTCCCGGCTTTCCAAGATCTACAAGACACGCGAGGACGATGACGTCCTCGCCCTCGACAAGATCGATCTCAAGGTCGAGCCCGGCAGCTTCGTTGCTGTCGTTGGCCCCAGCGGCTGCGGCAAGAGCACGCTCTTGTCTCTTCTTGCCGGCCTGACGCCTGCCTCCACCGGCAGCATCGCCATCGATGGCGACGGCGTCAGCAAGCCGCATCCGAAAACCGGCGTCGTGTTCCAGTCGGATTTGTTGCTTTACTGGCGCTCGGTGCTCGACAACATCCTGCTGCCGATCGAGATCAAGAAGCTCGACGTGGCAAAATACCGGATGCGAGCTGAAGAACTGCTGGCCCAGGTCGGCCTCGAAGGTTTCGGCAACAAATTTCCATCCGAGCTCTCGGGCGGCATGCGCCAGCGCGTGGCGATCTGCCGGGCGCTGATCCAGGAGCCGGGCCTGCTGCTGATGGACGAGCCTTTCGGCGCGCTTGACGCGCTGACGCGCGAACAGATGATCATGGATTTGCAGTCGATGTGGCTTCGCCTGCGCAACACGGTGCTGTTCATCACGCATGGCATCGATGAAGCTGTGTTTCTCGCCGATCGCGTGCTTGTGATGTCGCCGCGCCCCGGCCGCATCGACCTTGATCTCAAGATCGACCTGCCGCGCCCGCGCCAGTGGAGCAAGACGCATGAGGACAAGGCCTATCACGGCTATGTCCGGCAGATCCGGGCAATCTTCGAGGCCAAGGGTATTCTCGTCGCCCACTAGTCGGTTCGGCCGATCCGTCAAATCGGCAAATGCGACAATAAAGGCATGAGCGCCGCCGGGAAATCTCCCGGCGGACGAACATTTGCGCGGAGAGCCCGGATGTCCGGCACAATATTCATACCCAAAGAGAATGATCCGACCGAGAGCCGTGTCGGGGCTTCGCCGGATACGGTGAAACGCCTTGTCGGGCTTGGTTTTGACGTGGTTGTCGAGGAGGGCGCTGGCACCTTGTCGCGGATTCCCGATGCTGATTTCGCCGGCGTTGGCGCCAGGATCGGCAAGGCGGCGGATGCGGCCAAGGCCGATGTCGTGCTGAAGGTCAGGCGGCCCTCCGAGGCCGAGCTTAGGGGTTACAAGCCAGGCGCGGCCGTGCTCGCCATCATGGATCCCTATGGCAATGACGCGGCGGTTGCGGCGATGGCCAAGGCGGGTGTGACGGCGTTTGCCATGGAATTGATGCCGCGCATCACCCGGGCCCAGGTGATGGACGTGCTGTCGTCGCAGGCAAACCTTGCCGGTTACCAGGCGGTGATCGACGGGGCCTCCGAATATGACCGGGCGCTGCCGATGATGATGACGGCTGCGGGCACGGTGCCGGCGGCGAAAGTGTTCATCATGGGTGTCGGTGTTGCCGGCCTGCAGGCGATCGCCACCGCACGCCGCATGGGCGCGATCGTGACGGCCACCGACGTGCGTCCGGCGGTCAAGGAACAGGTGGCGTCACTGGGCGCCAAATTCCTCGCCGTCGAGGACGAGGAGTTCAAGGCCGCCGAAACTGCCGGCGGCTACGCCAAGGAGATGTCGAAGGAATATCAGGCGAAGCAAGCGGCGCTCACCGCCGAGCACATCGCCAAGCAGGACATCGTCATCACCACCGCTTTGATCCCGGGCCGTCCTGCGCCGAAGCTGGTGTCGGCCCAGATGGTCGCTTCGATGAAGCCGGGTTCGGTGCTTGTCGATCTCGCCGTCGAGCGCGGCGGCAATGTCGAAGGTGCTGAAGCCGGCAAGGTCGTGACATCAGCCAATGGCGTCAAGATCGTTGGCCATCTCAACGTGCCGGGCCGGGTCGCGGCGTCAGCCTCGCTGCTTTATGCCAAGAACCTGTTCGCTTTCCTCGAAACCATGGTCGACAAGGGATCGAAGCAGATCGCCATCAACCGCGACGACGAACTGGTCAAGGCAACGATGCTGACCGATGCCGGCCGCGTGGTTCACCCGAATTTCGCCGGCGCGGCAGCAGCTTCAGC